>NZ_CADCVZ010000012.1 GCF_902806265.1 uncultured Sphingomonas sp.
TCGGCGTACAGGGATCTCGCTCCTGGTAGCCGGCTGACTTCAGCCACTGGCTCATCACCACAGCCACTTCATCCGCAGGGCACAAGTTCCGGCACCAGGCCTCCCGACCCTCGTTGCTGCACGCCACACGCAGCCGTCTTCGTACCGCCCCTCTCGATCGGAAGAGCGCGTCCTGCTTGGCTTCGTCGTTGTCGTTCATGGGTCGCTTCTCCGGCTGGGTACAACAGCAACCCTAGTGAACAAGCCCTGCAAACCACTATCTGTTACCTAGTCCGTTACCTTAAGGAACTTCGCAGTAAGTGTCGGTAGGTCTAAGTATTTGAAAAGGTGGTGAGCCGTGCTGGGTTCGAACCAGCGACCCGCTGATTAAAAGTCAGCTGCTCTACCGACTGAGCTAACGGCCCACTGCCGCTCGCCCTAGCTCCGCGGGCGGCAGCGGGCAAGGCGATGAGCGAGATGGCGCGGCGTTTGCGTGCCGGCCACTCGCCAGCTGGGTGCGATCGCCAGCAGTGGCTGCAGCACGAACCGCCGGTCGGGCAGGCGGGGATGAGGGATCGTGAGATGGCGGGAGCGGAAGTGCCCGCCGCTCCACAAGAGGACGTCAAGATCGAGCACCCGTGCTGCCCAGCGGCGGCCGGGGCGGCGGCCGAACTCCCCCTCGAGCTGCTTCAGCTCAGCGAGGAGCGCCGCCGGCTCCAGCTCCGTCTCGATCACCGCGGCCGCGTTGGCGAAGTCGCGCCCGGCTCCACCGCTTGCCGGGTTGAGCATCATGGGGGAGGCGGCGAACAGGCCGAAGCGCCGGTCGAGCTCGGCAATGGCGGCCTGCACGACCTCAGCCGGCCGCCCGTGCCGCCCGTGCGGGCGGTTGGAGCCGATCGCAATGGCATAGATATGGGCCTGTTCGGTCAAGAATCCCGCAGTCCTGAGCTTGGCGAAGGACGGTTCTCCCCCGTCAGGGCGGTAAGGGGAAAGGCAGCTCTTCGACAAGCGCAGGGCTGCGGGTATGAGTGGCCGATGCTTTGCTGCGCGCCCGCCACCCTGTCCCCGGTCCCTCAAGCCGAAGCGCCGCGCGACTGCCCTTTGTGCCCGCGCCTGGTACGATTTCGCGAGGAATGCCGCGCCGAACATCCAGGCTGGTGGAATGCTCCGGTGCCGGCATGGGGGGATCCACAGGCGTGGCTCGCGGTAGTGGGCCTTGCGCCTGGCAAGCATGGCGCAAATCGCACCGGCCGGCCGTTCACCGGCGACTATGCGGGCGAGCTGCTTTACGCGACTTTGCTGAAGTACGGGCTGGCCGAAGGGGAATACCGCGCCGATCCCGCTGACAGCCTGCAGCTCAAAGGCGCCGTGATCCTGAACTCGGTCAAGTGCCTGCCGCCCGCCAACAAGCCGGAGCCGAGCGAGATCGCCACCTGCCGAACTTACTTCGAGGCCGCGTTGACCGAGCTGCCGACGGTGCGGGTGCTGGTCGCGCTGGGCCAGATCGCGCACGTCGCCGCGGTGCGTGCGCTGGGGATGAAGCCGAGCGCCGCCAAGTTCGGGCACGCGGCTGAGGTTGTCGCGCCGGACGGCCGCGTGCTGCTGTCGAGCTATCATAGCTCGCGCTACAACCAGAACACGGGCAAGCTCGACGCCCCGATGTTCGAACGCGTGTTCGAGCGGGCGCTGGCTGTGGCTGGTCGGCGGCCTGAGGAGTTTGCCTGATGCGACTGCTTTGCGCCTTCTTCGCCCTGTTTCTTGCGGCGCCCGTTCTCGCGGCGGACTACACGGGACAGGCGAAGGAAGGCACCGTCATCCTCCGCAACTTCCGGTTCAACGACGGCAAGGTCCTGCCAGAGCTGAAGCTTCGCCACCTGACGCTTGGCACGCCGCGGCGCGACCGGATCGGGCGGATCGCTAACGCCGTCATGGTGCTTCACGGCACGGGCGGAAGCGGCAAGCAGTTCCTCCAGCCGCAATTCGCGGACGAGCTGTTCGGCCCCGGCCAGCCGCTGGACCTGCGCCGCTATTATTTGATTCTGCCCGACAACATCGGCCATGACGGCTCCGCCAAGCCGAGCGACGGGCCGAGGATGCGCTTCCCGTCGTACAACTATGCCGACATGGTCGAGGCGCAGCGTGGGCTGCTTGATCGCCTGGGCGTCGGTCGGCTGCGCCTGCTAATGGGCACCTCCATGGGCTGCATGCACGGCTTCGTCTGGGGTGCGCGCTACCCTGAGCGGCTTCGGGCGATGATGCCGATGGCCTGTCTGCCGGTGCGGATCGCCGGGCACAACCGCATGTGGCGTCGTGCAGCGATCGACGGGATCAAGGCCGACCCGGCCTGGCAAGGCGGGGAGTACCGCACCCAGCCCGTCCAGGGACTGCGCACCGCGGTCAGCCTGCTGCAGGTCGCGGGCTTCGCGCCGCTCTACCTGCAGAAAGCCTACGCTACTCCGGAAGCGGCCGACGCCTACATCGCCGAGCGGATTGCGAAGGACATTCCGACGCGCGACGCCAACGACCTCATCTACCAGCTCGCCGCTTCCTACGACTATGATCCTTCGGGCGCGCTGGAGCGCATCCGCGTGCCCACCACTTGGGTGAACAGCAGCGACGATTTCATTAATCCTTCGGATTATGGCATCGCCGAGAAGGCGGCAGCGCGGCTGCCGAACGCGCGTTACGTGCTGATCAAGGCGACTGACGAGACGCGAGGACACTCGACCCATACCTGGGCGAGGTTCTGGAAGAACGAACTCGCCGACCTGCTCCGACGGACCGAGTCTTCTCGCGCGGCGGCTCCGCCGAGGAGACGTGGTTCAGCCAGATGACCCAGCGACCGCCGCGCTTGCGCATCAGCCGGGTGTTGACGCCGTCCTGCGGGTCCTCCGGCCGGTCGAGCCGGTAGCGGCTGATCAGTTGCGCCGCGTCCGGAGCCAGCATCTCGACCCGGATGTCAAAGAAGCGGAGTTGCCCGCGGCGCTCTGGCGAGCCGCCATAGTCGCGGACGTAGTGGTCGAGCGTGCCCTGCCAGTCACGCTGAAACCGGCCCTTGGATACGAAGATCACGTCCGGATTGGCGAACCCTTCCATGTAGCCCCGAAAGTCGCCGCGGTTCCACGCCGCCTGCATGCGCGCGATCACCTGCCGGATCGCCTGCTTCTCTGCCTCCTCGGCAGCCACGGTTTGCTGCGGTTGCGCGCCGGCCGGCATGGAAGCGGTCAGTGCCATGGCAGCAAGGAGCGCAGCGGCGGTCCGCATCAAACGTCTTCCACGAGCCGCCCATACAGCTCCGGCCTCCGGTCGCGGAAGAAGCCGAAGGCGGCGCGGTGGCGGCGGGCCTGGGCGATGTCGAGCTCCGCCACCAGCACGCCCGTCTCATCCGCGCCGAACTCCGCAGCCATGTCGCCGCGTTCGTCGCAGATGAAGCTGTGCCCATAGAAGCGCTGGCCGCACTCGGTGCCGATGCGATTGGCCGCTACCACCGGAACAACGTTGCTGACCGCATGGCCGACCATCGCGCGGCGCCACAGCCGCGAGGTGTCGAGGTCGGGATCGTGCGGCTCGGAGCCGATCGCGGTCGGGTAGAAGAGGATCTCCGCGCCCATCAACATCATTGCGCGAGCGGTCTCCGGGTACCATTGGTCCCAGCAGACGCCGACGCCCAGCGTGGTCTGTGCCGCCTTCCACACCTTGAAGCCGGTGTTGCCCGGGCGGAAGTAGAACTTCTCCTCATACCCCGGGCCGTCGGGGATGTGGCTCTTGCGGTAAACGCCTGCGACCTTGCCGTCCGGACCGACCATCGCCAGCGAGTTGTAATGGTGCGGCCCGTCCGCCTCGAAGAAGCTGGTCGGGATCCAGATGTTCAGCTCGGCCGCGAGCTGCTGCATTGCGAGCACGGACAGGTGCTCGGCCGTGGGCTTGGCGGTCGCGAACAGGCCTTCGTCCTCCACCCGGCAAAAATAGGGACCTTCGAACAGCTCGGGCGGCAGCACCACGTCGGCGCCTTTGCCAGCCGCCTCGCGAACCAAGTCGGACACGTTGCGGATGTTGGCCGCCGTGTCCTCGCTAAACGCGAGCTGCAGGGCAGCGACGGTGATCTTGGTCATGGCGTCCTCAGGCCGGGATTTGCTGGCTGATGCAGTGGAAGCTGCCCCCGCCGGTGAGGATATGGTCGGCGCTCAGGCCGATTGCCAGCCGGTCGGGGAAGAGCTGCTGCACCACGCGGACGGCCGCCTCGTCGTTCGTTGCACCGTAGATCGGCACGACCACGGCGGCGTTGCCAATCAGGAAGTTCATATAGCTTGCCGGGATGATCTCGCCCCCGCGCTCGACCCGGCCGGGGGAGGGCAGGGGCACGACCTCAAGCCCGGCCGCCCGCAGCCGCGCCGCGGCATCGGCGTACACGGCGGCATTAGGATCATCAGCCCCGGCCACCGGCAACGCGACACGTCCGGGCGCAACGAAGCGGGCGAGATTGTCGACGTGGCCGTCCGTATGGTCGTTGAGCAATCCGTCGCCGAGCCAGACGACCCGCTCAAAGCCAAGGTCGCGGGCGAGCAGTTCCCCGATCTCCTGGCGTCCGAGATCGGGATTGCGGTTGGGATTGAGCAGGCACTGCTCGGTGGTGAGCACCGTGCCCGTTCCGTCGCCCTCGATCGCGCCGCCTTCAAGCACCCAGCCGGCCTTGGCATAGGGCAGCTCGGCGGTAGTGGCGAGTCGCTCGCCGATGCTGTCGTCGCCGGGCAGGTCGTACTTGCCGCCCCAGCCGTTGAAGCCGAAGCCCTGGGCCCACCGCTCGGCGCGCGAGCCCGTGACGATCGGTCCGGTGTCGCGCAGCCAGACGTCCCCGAACGGCTCTGGCAGCACGCTGGCGAACGGCGCGAGCTGGCTGGCGACCTCCGCCGCGCTCTCGTTCGCCGCCACCAGCCGGATCTCTTCGCCACGACCGTTCGCGTGCAACGCCCGGGCGAGCTCCGCCACTTCGGCTTGGGCCGGCCCGAGATCGTCCAGCCAGAGTTCGGGATCGCTCGGGAAGCCGATCCACATCGCCTGGTGCGGCGCCCACTCGGGCGGGGGAAGTCGAACGATCATCGCTGAGCCCCAAAGCCCCGCATGTGCCGAGTATGTCGAAGCACTGTTTTTCCCTTGTGGCATCAGGAGAGTGACAGCCCAACTACAAGCGTCGGGCTACTGCGACACGAGAAAGGGCGACCTCTCACGAAGCCGCCCCTCCATACTCCAGCGGTGCGGTTGCCGCTTACCGGCTGTAGAACTCGACAACCAGGTTCGGTTCCATCCGGACAGGGTAGGGCACCTCGTCTAGCGTGGGCACGCGATTGAAGGTTACCTTGGCCGTGCCGTCGGCAACGACGTACTCGGGGATGTCGCGCTCAGCGAGGCTCTGCGCTTCCATCACCAGCGCCATTTCCTGCGCCTTGGGGCCGAGCTCGATCACCTCGCCGACGTTCACCCGCCGCGAGGCGATGTTGCACTTGACCCCGTTCACGCGGACGTGGCCGTGGCTGACCAGCTGGCGCGCAGCCCAGATCGTCGGGGCGAACTTGGCGCGGTAGACGATCATGTCCAGCCGCCGCTCGAGCAGGCCGATGAGGTTCTGCGAAGCGTCGCCCTTCATCCGGCTGGCCTCGAAGAAGGTCTTCTTGAACTGCTTCTCGGTAACGTCGCCATAGTAGCCCTTGAGCTTCTGCTTGGCACGGAGCTGGATGCCGAAGTCGGACATCTTGCTCTTGCGGCGCTGGCCGTGCTGTCCGGGGCCGTACTCGCGGCGGTTGACCGGGCTCTTCGGACGACCGAAGACGTTCTCGCCCATGCGGCGGTCGAGCTTATACTTGGCGCTGGTGCGCTTCGACATCTGTTAACTCCAATTGCGTTCGAGTCTCTGTTGTCGCTCTTCTTGTCCGAAAACCGGTTCCCACTTTTCGGGAAGAGCTTTGCGTCCTCGGAGCCGCGCTACGTCGATCGGGAGACCGGGCAGGACCACCGCTTCACCGAGGGTGCGGGGTCAATTGCGATGACGCGCCGATAGCTTTCGCACTTGCGAAGGTCAAGGTCGGGCGGGCAGAGACGAGGCATGACGGACGTCCGGGACCCTGCCGATTGCACCACCATGATCGAGGTTCGCGCAGGGGTGGATGAGGTCGATCGCCGCATCGTCGCCCTGATCGCCCGTCGCTTCGGCTACATGGACGCTGCGGCGCGGATCAAACCGGAGCGGAGCGCGGTGCGCGACGAAAAACGCAAGGCCGACGTGCTCGCCAACGTGGATGCCTCCGCGCGAGAGGCCGGGATTGACCACAAATTGGCAGCGCGCCTGTATGAAGATCTGATCGAAACTTCGATCGCCTATGAACTTGGCGTGTTCGACCGCGCTAGCCGGCGCTAGTTGAACCTTCCCGCGAAGGTCTCAATTTGGAGCGACCTGACGATCGTTCCGTGAGCTCTGCAGGTCGGCCCGCGTCTCCCTGGCTATTTCGTCCCATTCGGCCTGCGTTCGACATACTCGGCGTGCAATGCGTGTATCAACGTCAGCATCACGCTTGCAAACTACCTTGTCAGGCGAGGCGGATGGCTTGGCCGCTGCAGTTGCTTGTCCCTGCACGGACTGGGCGGCAAACAGCAATGAGACAAAGAGCATGTCGCGGACCTTCCAAGTTTGCCTGGAAAGCTTATCCTGAGGCCGTGAAATAGCAACATGCTAGCGGCCGTTTGCCGAACCGTACGGCGCTCTATCGAACCTCAGCTACTCGCAACCATCCGGCCGAATTCGGGGCGACGACAAGGCGCGCAGTATCCCGCGTACCGCCTTGATCTCCCGACTGGACCAACCGGTCTTGGTGAAGATCGTCCGGATGGTGTTCCGCGTCGCCTGCGTTCGCTCGGGCGGATGGAAGTAGCCGGCCGAGTTCAGGGCCCCTTCGAGTTGCCCGATCAGGCCGTCGACTTCGCCGTGAGCCGCAGGCGGCTCCGCTTCTCGCGCTGTGGGCTGAGCCAACCTTTGCGACCGCGACCATTCGTAGGCAAGGAGAATTACCGCCTGCGCTAGGTTCACGGAACCAAACTCCGGATTGATGGGTACGGTAACGATCGCATGGGCCTGCGCCGCTTCCTCGGTTGCCAGGCCCGAGCGCTCGGGCCCGAACAAGATCGCCGACCGCCCCGGGTTGCTGCCGATGCGCACCGCCATCTCTTCCGGCCCGACAACCGGAATGACCAGCTCGCGGCGGCGGACGGTGGACGCGAGGACCAGGCTGCAATCCGCTACCGCCTCCGCCACCGTGTCGAACAGCTGCGCCCGTTCAAGGACGATATCCGCCCCGCTCGCAGCCGGTCCCGCCTCTGGGTTGGGCCAGCCATCGCGGGGCGCGACCAGCCTGAGTTCGGTCAGGCCGAAGTTCAGCATGGCCCGCGCCGCCTTGCCGATGTTCTGGCCGAGCTGGGGACGCACGAGGACGATGACGGGAGGCGGCGGCTCCATCAGAGCAGCTTGTCGGAGCGATCAGGCGGCGGCGCGGACACGAGCTGTTCGCCTGCTTCCCCGACCTCGCCCGCGATCTCCGCGAAGTCGCTTGCCTCGCTGAAGTCCTTGTAGATGCTGGCGAAGCGAATGTAGGCGACATGGTCCAGGGCCTTGAGGCCGGCCATCACCGCCTCGCCGATCGCCTCCGTGCGGACCTCGTCGCCGCGGGTTTCGAGCTGGCGCTGGATGCCGCTGACCAGTCGCTCGATCCGGTCAGGCGCGATATCGCGCTTGCGGCAGGCGAGGGCAACGGCGCGTTCCAGCTTGCGGCGGTCGAAGGCCTCGCGCTTGCCGTCCTTCTTGACGACCACAAGGTCGCGCAACTGAACGCGCTCAAAGGTGGTGAAACGGGCGCCGCAGCCTTCGCATTGGCGCCGCCGCCGGATCGCCGCCCCGTCCTCCGACGAGCGGCTGTCCTTCACCTGGCTGTCCTCATGGGCGCAAAAGGGGCAGCGCATCAGCTATAGATGGGGAAGCGCGCGCACAGCTCACGGACCCGGCCGTTGACCTGGCGCTCGATCTCCGCGTTGCCCTCCAAGCCATTCGCCTTCAGGCCGTCCAGCACGTCGGCCACCATGTCGGCGATGTCGCGGAACTCCGCTTCGCCGAAGCCGCGCGTAGTGCCGGCGGGGGAGCCGACGCGGATGCCGCTGGTCTTCATGGGCGGCAGCGGGTCAAATGGAACGCCGTTCTTGTTGCAGGTGATGCCCGCGCGCTCGAGGCTTTCGTCGGCGTCACGGCCGGTCAGCCCCAGTGGACGGAGATCGACCAGCGCCAAGTGCGTGTCGGTGCCGCCCGCGACCAGGTCGGCACCGCGCTCCCCGAGACGGTTGGCGAGCGTCCGGGCGTTGGCAACCACCGCCTTGGAGTAGAGCTTGAAGTCGGGCCGCAGCGCTTCGCCGAAGGCCACGGCCTTGGCCGCGATGACGTGCATCAGCGGACCGCCCTGAAGGCCAGGGAAGACCGCCGAGTTGATCTTCTTGGCGATCGCCTCGTCGTCGGTCAGCACCATGCCTCCGCGTGGCCCCCGCAGCGTCTTGTGGGTGGTGGTGGTGACCACATGGGCGTGCCCGAAGGGCGAGGGGTGCTCGCCCGCCGCGACCAGGCCGGCGAAATGCGCCATGTCGACCATGAAGGTCGCGCCGACGCTGTCGGCGATCGCGCGAAAGCGGGCGAAGTCGAGGTGGCGCGGGTAGGCCGAGCCGCCGGCGATCAGGATGCGAGGCTTGTGCTCCGCAGCGAGCCGCTCGACTTCGTCGAAGTCGACCAGGTGATCGTCGGGGCGGACACCGTATTGCACCGCGTTGAACCACTTGCCCGACTGGGCGGGCGGCGCGCCGTGGGTGAGGTGCCCGCCGGCGGCCAGGCTCATGCCCAGGATGGTGTCGCCCGGCTTGGCCAGCGCCAGCATGACGGCGCCGTTGGCCTGGGCGCCCGAATGAGGCTGGACGTTGGCGAAGCGGCACCCGAACAGCTGCTTGGCCCGGTCGATGGCCAGCTGCTCCACCGCGTCCGACGGGCCACAGCCCTGGTAGTAGCGGCGGCCGGGATAGCCTTCCGCATATTTGTTGGTGAGGACGGAGCCCTGCGCCTCCAGCACGGCGCGCGAAACGATGTTCTCCGACGCGATCAGCTCGATCTGCGTTTGCTCGCGGGTGAGCTCGGAGCCGATTGCGTCCGCGATCGCCGGATCGGCATCGGCGAGCGTGCGGGTGAAGAAGCCATCGGGCTGGGCGTCGTGGAGCTTGGCAACGGTGGCCATCAGTCGCTGTCCTGCAGGTCAAGTGAAAGCATATCGACTCGGCGCTGGTGGCGCCCGCCGGCGAAATCGGTGCCGAGAAAGGCCGCAACGATGGCCCGCGCCATGTCGCCGCCGACGAGCCTCGCCCCGATGGCGATGACATTGGCATCGTTGTGCTCGCGGGCAAGAGCTGCTGACAAGGGATCGTCCACCCGAGCGCAACGGCAGGCCGGATTGCGGTTGACGGCGATGGAGATGCCGATGCCCGAGCCGCACACCGCGATGCCGCGGTCCGCCGCGCCAGCAGCGACCGCCTCGGCCAGGCGGCTGCCGAACTGGGGATAGTCGACGCTGTCCGGCCCATTGGTGCCGAAGTCGCTCACCTCATGCCCGTCCTCGCGCAACCAGCGAACAAGCTCGTCCTTCAGGGCGAACCCGGCATGGTCGGCGGCAAGGGCGATGCGCATGGCAATGCCCTAGTCCAAGCGGCCCGGTTCCGCCAGAGCCGCATGGGTGGTCATGCTGGCTTGGGCGTGCCGCCTTCCAGTTGCGCAAGCCGGGCAGCCATGGACTCGATCTGGTGCTGGAGCATGGCTTCGCGCGAGTGGCGACCGCGGGCGACCCGCAAGGCATCGGCCAGATGGGGGACAAGCTGGCGAACGGCCTCAAGCTCCTGGCGGTTGTAGCGGTTGCCGTCCGAGCGGCGACCGAGACGGAGCTCGCCCACAGGCCCAGCCTCGTCGGCAAGGGTCAGCCGCTCCAATAGCCTGCGGTCGTCCTTGGACTCGACGTTGCGGGCGGCCACCAGCTCGGTTCCTTCAGGTAGGTTGAGAAGCACGGCCGCCTGCGCGGGATGAACCGCTTCCTCGATGATGCTGAGCGCGCGGGTGGCGACCTCCGCCGGAGTTTCGGTCAGCCCCCAGCTCTTGAGCCTCTGCGCCGCGCCTTCGATCCGGTCCATGGGTCCGCCGAACCGCTTGCGGGTCCAGCCGAGTACCGCGGATTGTGTCGGCGCGAAGATGCCGGCGGCGATTATCGCGCCAACAGTCGTCGCCCCGGCTTCGCTGTCGCGCCCGATTACTTCGGTGATAACGAGCTTAACTAGGTCGGAGCTGGCTGCCCAAACCACTCCGACGATCAGCGTCACAACGGCATAGGCCGCGGAGCGCGTGATTACCGTGTCCGCTTCCCAAAGCCGGAAGCGGACCAGGGCGACCAGCAGCCCGATGGCCTTGACCGCCATGCCGGTGCTGAACAGCACCAGGATCAACAGGCTCCGGAACGGCGTGTAGGTGCTGGGATCGTCACCCATCGCAGCGGCCATGATCATGGCCGCGAAGATCAGCAAGAGGCCCGAAGCGAAGCCGAAGCCTGCCCACTTGATCTGCTGGCGGGCGATCCCGGCACCCTGCCTGCGGAACCGGACGATCTGGCTGAGCAATACTGCCAGCAGGAGACTGATCCCGACGATGCCTTGCAGGTCCTCATCGATGCCTGGCACCGAGACGAAAACCGCCAAGGGTACCCCAAGCGGGATGAGCCAGCGCAGCAGGCGAGGAACGAAGACGCCGTCGGGGAACGCTGCAAGTGCGACCAGCAGCAGGTAGAAGAAGATGCCGCCCAGCAGGTCGACCATGAGCGCCTTGTTTGTCCATAGCCAGAACTGCAGGGCAGGGTCGATCGACGCGGCCATTCCGACGAACGCGAATGCCAGCAACATGGCGACCGGATCGTTGGGCCGCCGCAGCGCAAGCAGCAGGCTGCAGGCCAGCAGTGCCGTGCAGGCCAGCAGCGCGGCCCCGAGCCGCGTCCAGATCCGCAGGTTGCGGTTCTGCTCATCCGCAGCGGATCGTTCGACTTTGGTCGGTCGGAGCGACACAAGGACTTGGCGCCCATCGGGCTGCCGAAGGGTAAGGATCGGCTGGGTCTTCTTCGATTTGCCGAGGAGATCGGCGAGATCGTCGACCACGAGATCGCCCGAGACAGGTCTTCCGTTGAAAGCAAGGACCTTGGAGCCAACGGTCACGGCAGGTCGGGCCGCGGCCGTGGGAAGCGTTCTGACGAACAGTTCGCCATCCGGCGTTACATGAGTCTCCAGCCCGTGCTCCGTGATCACCGGTGCCATCGCGTAGCTCGCGCGGACCGCATACATCGTGCTCACTACGACAGTCAGCACGGCTAGGCCGAAGCACAAGATCCAGAGGGGCCGAAGCAAGCGCGCCGGGCTATCCGGGATCGGCCGGAGGCGGGTTGGCGGCTTGAACAATGCCGTGACGGATGCGCTCAAGAAGGCCCCCTTCAACTTACGCTGAAGGCTGTTTACCACCCTTTACCGCTTTTGGCAGGTGCCGAATGTGAACCTCAGGCGGCCACCTTGAGCTCCAGCCGGTCCCAGACCTCGACCAGCGCGCCGGTCAGCTCGTCCTGCATGGCCTCGTCGTGCCACGGTCCCGGGGTGAAGCGCAGGCGCTCGGTGCCGCGGGGGACGGTGGGGTAGTTGATCGGCTGCACGTAGAGCCCGTACTCGGCGAGCAGGATGTCGCTGATGCGCTTGGCCTTGAGCGGGCAGCCGACCAGCAGCGGAACGATGTGGGTGGAGCTGTCCATCACGGGCAGGCGGGCGTCGGCGAACTTGGCCTTGAGCATCGCGGCGGCGGCCTGCTGCGCCCGGCGCTCCTCGTTCGAGGCCTTGAGGTGGCGGACGGAGGCAAGGGCGCCGGCGACCAGCACGGGGGACAGCGACGTCGTGAAGATGAAGCCCGGCGCGTAGCTGCGGATGCAGTCGACTATGTTGCGGTCGGCCGCGACGTAACCGCCCATCACGCCGAACGCCTTGCCGAGCGTGCCTTCGATGATGGTGACCCGACCGGCCACTGCGTCCCGTTCCGAGATGCCGCCGCCGCGCTCGCCATACATGCCGACCGCATGCACCTCGTCGAGGTAGGTCAGCGCGCCGTAGCGATCGGCGAGGTCGCATATCGCGGCGATCGGGGCGACGTCGCCATCCATCGAGTAGACGCTCTCGAACGCGATCAGCTTCGGGGTGTCGGCGTCCTCGGCCGCCAGCAGCTCCTCAAGGTGCTCGAGATCGTTGTGCCGGAACACCCGCTTCTCGCAGCCGCTGGTCCGGATGCCGGCGATCATCGACGCATGGTTGAGCTCGTCGGAGAAGATCACGCAGCCCGGGAGTAGCTTGCCCAGCGTCGACAGCGCAGCTTCGTTCGAGACGTAGCCGCTGGTGAACAGCAGCGCCGCTTCCTTGCCGTGGAGGTCGGCGAGTTCGCCCTCCAGCTGGACATGGTAGTGGGTGTTGCCGCCGATGTTGCGCGTTCCGCCCGACCCAGCGCCGACATCGTGCAGCGCTTCTTCCATGGCCGCGATCACCGCCGGGTGCTGGCCCATGCCGAGATAGTCGTTGGAGCACCACACGGTGATCGGCTTGGGACCGTTATGCCCGGCGAAGCACTTGGCATTCGGGTACCGCCCGCGCTCACGCAGGATATCGATGAAGACGCGGTAGCGTCCCTCGTTGTGCAGCCTGTCAATCGCTGCCTGGAAGATGCGGTTGTAATCCAAGGAAGTCCCGTGCTCGCGGCGCATTTAGCGATTGCGGCCCGCGAATGCCATTGCAAACGACTCGCATTTCTTCACAGGCTCGTCACCCGTTCCAGGCCGTGGTGCGACAAGGCCGTTACGAGGCCAGCGGACGGGGCGCCGCCGGTGAACACGGCGACGTCGGCGTGAGCGTCGTCGGACCAGGGTTGGCCCCGCGTCAGGAAGGCGATCCGGCGCGCGATCCCGGCGCCGCCGTCGACCTGGCGCGCATTGGGCATGGCTGCGGCCAGCTCAGCCGCCAGCAGCGGGAAGTGGGTGCAGGCAAGCACCACCACGTCGAGGTCGGCGCGTGCCGCCAGCGGCTCGACCGCGGCCGCCACTGCCGCGCCGGACACCGGCCGGCCCGCCAGCCGGTCCTCCGCCAGCGCCACCAGCTCGGCCGAGCCGTGACGGATGACGGTGCAGTCTGCCGCGAACCGGGCGGCGAGGTCGTCGACATAGGGTTGCCGGACGGTTGCCTCCGTGCCGAGCACGCCGATGACGCGGCTCCGGGAGAGTTCGGCGGCCGGCTTGATCGCGGGAACGGTTCCCACCACCGGGATCTCCAGCGCCGCCCGGACATGCTCCAGTGCGATGGTCGACGCCGTGTTGCAGGCGATCACCACCAGGCGCGGATGGTAGCGCTCGACCAGACGCCCGAGCAGCGCCGGCACTCGGGCCGCGATCTCCCCCTCGGTCCGGGTGCCGTAGGGGAAGGCCGCGCTGTCCGCGACATAGACGATCGACGCCTGCGGCAGCAGCACCCGGGTCGGCTCCAGCACCGACAGGCCGCCGACACCGGAATCGAAGAACAGCAGGGGAGCGGCGGCGTTCACCACATTGCTGTGGCCGCTGCCGGCACGTGAAGCAACATTGCCTCGCTTGACCCATCTGCTACCACCCCGCGCCATGTCCCCGCTCTCCCAGCCGGCGCTGATCGCGTTGGCAATCGGTTATTTCCTTGGCGCAATCCCGTTCGGCCTGCTGCTGACCCGGCTGGCGGGCAAGGGCGACCTGCGCGCGGTCGGTTCCGGCAACATCGGCGCCACCAACGTGCTCCGGACCGGATCCAAGGGGCTGGCGGCCGTGACGCTCCTGCTAGACGCGCTCAAGGGGACGGCGGCGGTGCTGATCGCGCAGCGCTGGCTGCCCGGAATGGAAAACTTCGCCGCCGCCGGAGCGCTGATCGGGCACCTCTACCCGGTGTGGCTGCGGATGCGGGGCGGGAAGGGCGTTGCCACCTTTCTGGGTGTGCTGCTCCCGCTCTTCTGGCCAGCGGGTGCAATCTATGCGGCCGTGTGGATCGCTGCCCTTCTGCTCCTGCGCATCAGCTCGGTGGCTGGCATCGCGGCCGCGGCGAGCGCCCCGCTCAGCGCAGCGGTGCTCGGGCGCACCGACTTGCTACCGTTGCTGGCCGCCTTTGCCCTGCTCATCATCTGGAAGCACAAGGCGAACATCGCCCGGCTGCGCACCGGCACGGAGCCGCGCGTAGGAGCCGCCAGGGAGTGAACGAAGGCGGTCTGCTTGCCCGCATCCGGCTGATCCGCAGTCAGAGCATCGGGCCCGTCACCTTTCGCTAGCTGCTCGCCCGCTTCGGCAGTCCGGAAGCGGCGCTGGCCGCGGTGCCGGACCTCGCCGCCCGTGGGCGGGGACGAGCGCCCGTGCTGTTCTCCGAGGACCAGGCCCGGCGCGAGGTCGACAAGGTGGAGCGGCTCGGCGCGCGCTAGCTGGTGCTCGGCCAAGGCCTCTACCCGCGGGCGCTGGCCGAGCTCGACGATGCGCCGCCGCTGCTGATCGTCGCGGGCGATACGCGGTTGCTGGACCGGCCGTTGGTGGCGATCGTCGGCGCCCGCAATGCCAGCGCTGCAGCGTGCCGTTTCGCCCGCCAGCTCGCCTACGACCTGGGGCGCGAGGATGCGGTGGTGGTCTCCGGCCTGGCGCGAGGCATCGACTCGGCGGCGCATGGTGGGGCGATCGACAGCGGTACCGTGGGCGTGATCGCCGGCGGCATCGACGTCTTCTACCCGCCCGAGAACGAGCCACGGCAGCGGGCTTGTTCAAGCGCGGGCTGGTGGTCGCCGAGATGCCGCCGGGAACCGAGCCGCGGGCGCGGCACTTCCCTTACCGCAACCGGATCATCGCGGGCCTCTCCGCCGGCACGGTGGTGGTCGAGGCCGCGCCGCGCTCGGGCTCGCTGATCACTGCGCGGCTGGCGGGCGAGATGGGGCGGGGGGTGATGGCGGTCCCCGGCTCCCCGCTCGATCCGCGGGCGCAGGGCTGCAACGGGCTGATCCGCGAAGGCGCTACGCTGGTCCAGAACGCCGCGGACGTGCTGGAGGTCATCCGGCCGATCGGCGGCGGTGTAGCTTCGCCCCGAGCGCCATTCGCCCATGCCACGCCGGAGCTTGCAACCGAGCCGGGCGATTCTGAGCGCCGCCGGGTCGAAGAGCTACTCGGCCCCACGCCCTCGCCGGTCGACGAGATCGTCCGCCTGTCGGGCCTACCCGCCGGTGCGGCGCAGCTGGTGCTGCTCGAACTCGACCTCGCCGGCCGCATCGATCGGCACGCCGGCGGCAAGGTCAGTCTTCAGCCCGCTTGACGGCGGCCGCCGCCCATCCCCACCCTCGTACGCATGCGTGAGGGGCAATCGTGAAGCTTGTAGTTGTTGAGTCGCCGGCCAAGGCGAAGACCATCGAGAAATATCTGGGCGCCGGGCACCGCGTGCTGGCGAGCTATGGCCATGTTCGCGACCTGCCGCCCAAGGACGGGTCGGTCGATCCCGACCAGGGTTTTGCGATGGAGTGGGAAACCTATCCGGACAAGGCCAAGCAGCTGAAGGCGATCTCGGACGAGGCCAAGACGGCCGATGCACTGATCCTGGCGACCGACCCGGACCGGGAAGGGGAGGCGATCAGCTGGCACGTCCAGGAAGTGCTGCGGAAACGCAAGGTCCTGCCTAAACAGGTCGAACGGGTGACGTTCAACGCCATCACCAAGTCGGCGGTGACCGAAGCCATGGCCCGGCCGCGGCAGCTCGACGAGGATCTCATCGACGCCTACCGCGCGCGACGGGCGCTCGACTATCTGGTCGGCTTCACTCTATCGCCGATCCTGTGGCGCAAGCTGCCAGGCGCCAAGTCGGCCGGGCGGGTGCAGTCGGTGGCGTTGCGGCTGATCGTTGGTCGAGAGCGCGAGATCGAGGTCTTCAAACCTCAGGAATATTGGACGGTCAGCGCGCAGTTCGAGCAGGACGGCCAGCGCTTCGTTGCGCGGCTAGTCGGGCTCGACGGCCAGAAGATCGACCGGCTGAGCATCGGTGACAAGGGCGCGGCGGACACGGCGAGGGCTGCGGTAGAAGCCGGGCGCTTCACCGTGCCGTCGGTCGAGACCAAGCCGCTTGGCAAGAACCCGCCGCCGCCGTTTACCACCTCGACCCTGCAA
The DNA here is from genome assembly GCF_902806265.1 of uncultured Sphingomonas sp. Taxonomy (GTDB): domain Bacteria; phylum Pseudomonadota; class Alphaproteobacteria; order Sphingomonadales; family Sphingomonadaceae; genus Sphingomicrobium. The sequence goes on from NZ_CADCVZ010000012.1 coordinate 16,299, forward strand.
CAGGAGGCCGCGCGCAAGCTGGGCTTTGCCGCCAGCCACACCATGCGGGTGGCGCAGCAGCTCTATGAAGACGGGCTGATCACGTACATGCGGACGGACGGCGTACAGATGGCCGACGAGGCGATCTCGGCCGCGCGCAAGGCGGTCGCCAGCCGCTACGACGCCGGCTATCTGCCGGACAAGCCGCGGCATTATGCGACCAAGGCCAAGAACGCGCAGGAAGCGCATGAAGCGATCCGGCCGACCGACTTCTCCAAGGCGAGGGCGGCGAGCGGTGACCATGCGCGGCTGTACGAGCTGGTCTACAACCGCGCGCTCGCCAGCCAGATGGCTTCGGCGCGGTTGGAGCGGACCACCGTCGAGCTGACGGACGGGGCGGGCCGGGCGACGCTGCGGGCGACCGGACAGGTGGTGCTCTTCCCCGGCTACCTCGCGCTCTATGAGGAGGGCCGCGACGAGAAGGCGGAGGATGAGGAGGGCGCGCGCATGCCCCACCTCACCCGCGGCGACGCGCCGGCCAAGCTCGGCGTCGACGCGGTGCAGAGCTTCACCCAGCCGCCACCGCGCTACTCGGAGGCGAGCCTGGTCAAGCGGCTGGAAGAGCTCGGCATCGGCCGGCCATCGACTTACGCAGCGACGCTGCAGACGCTCAAGGACCGCGAGTATGTCCGGCTGGAGAAGAACCGCTTCATCCCCGAGGAGAGCGGCCGGCTGGTGACCGCCTTCCTGGAGCGCTTCTTCCCCAAGTACGTCAGCTACGACTACACCGCCGAGCTCGAAGAAGAGCTCGACGATGTGTCGGGCGGTCGGCTCGACTGGCAAAAGCTGCTCGAGGCGTTCTGGCGCGACTTTAAGCCCAAGGCGGGCGAGGTCATGGAGCAGAAGCCCTCGGAGGTGACCGCCGCGCTAGACGAGTTCCTGTCGCCCTTCCTCTTCCCCGACAAGGACGACGGCAGCGACCCGCGGCTGTGCCCGAACTGCGGCAACGGACGGCTAGCGCTGCGCGGCGGCAAGTTCGGCGCGTTCGTCGCCTGCTCCAACTATCCCGATTGCAAGTACACGCGGAAGTTCGGGCAGGGCGGGGCCGAGGAAGCGGCCAACGACGGACCGCAGGAACTGGGCAACGGCATCGTGCTCAAGTCGGGCCGGTTCGGCCCGTACGTCGAACAGGGCGACAAACGAGCCTCGATCCCCAAGGATGTGCCGCTAGGCGATCTGGATCTTACCATGGCGGAGAAGCTGCTGACCTTGCCGCGACCGATCGGCAACCACCCGGAGACGGGCGAGCCGATCGTGGCGAGCATCGGCCGTTACGGCCCTTACCTGCAGCACCAGGGCAAGTACGCCCGGCTGACGAGCACCGCGGAGGTGTTCGAGACCGGCATGAACGCGGCGGTCGCCAAGCTGGCGGATGCGGCAAACAACGGCGGGCGGCAGCGGGGTGGGGCGCGGGAGCCGCTGGCGGTGCTCGGCGCGCATCCGGAAACGGGCAAGGAGCTGAAAGTCATGGAGGGGCGCTTCGGGCCCTACGTGACCGACGGCACCACCCATGCCACCCTGCCCAAAAGCGCCGATCCGAAGGCTGTGACGCTGGAGGAGGCGGTGCCGCTGATCGATGCCAAGGCGGCGCAGGGGCCTGCTAAGGGCAAGGGCAAGAAGGCGCCGGCCCGGAAGAAGAAAGCCTAAGACTCGCTGCCGCACGCCTTGCATCGTGGATCAGCCGGGAGCCGGATGGTTCGCCACTCGCCCCTGAGTCCGTCGAATAGGTGGAGCTTGCCCGCAGGGTCGTCCCCGGCGCCCGCCAGCACACGGATGGCAAGTAGGGCTGCGAAGTTGCCGACCGTGCCGGTGAGCGCGCCGAGCACGCCGAGCTCCGCGCAGTTGTCGCAGTCGTCGGCGTCGAATGCCTCCCCGACGAAGCAGCGATAGCACGGTCGCCCGCGCCATAGGGCTACCTGGCCCTGGAACTGCGCCGCCGCGGCGGACAGGAGTGGGATGCCGAGGTGAATGGCGGTATCACTGACGAGTAGGCGCGTGGCGAAGTTGTCGGTTCCGTCCAGGATCAGGTCGTGGCCGGACAGCAGCGCATCCGCTTTGCCCGGCTCGACGCGCTGCTCGACCGGACGGAGCTCCACGAACGGGTTGAAGCGGCGGACGAACTGCGCGGCCAGCGCGGCCTTGGGTTCGCCGATCTCCCGCGAGCGGTACAGCGGCTGGCGATGGAGGTTGGAGAGGTCGACCGCATCGCCGTCGATGATCGTCAGGCGGCCGATGCCCGCGCCCGCCAGCGCCGGAATAACTGCGCAGCCGATGCCGCCCGCGCCCACCACGCAGACGCTGGCTGCCTTGAGTCGCTGCTGCCCTTGCCCGCCGATCTGCGGGAGGACGAGCTGGCGACTGTAGCGGGTGAGTTCTTCGTCGGTGAGGCTCACCGCCCTGTGGACTCAAACCCGCGCTCGCCGCGGCAAATGGGGAAGGGCTCGGCGCCGTGATTGATCACGATCACCTTGAGCTCGCAATACATATATGTCGGGAAGGGTGCCTCAACGGATCAGTCATCGCTTGCGAGCTTTCCAAGTGAAGGCGGAAAGAGGCGCTCGAAGCTGAAGTGCTGAGCTAGATACCAGTTGAGCCAAAACCACCTAACCCTCGCTCGGTTTCCGCTGAGAATTCCGTAACTACCTCGAAGCTTGGCCGCAGAATGGGAACAAATACAAGTTGCGCGATACGGTCTCCAGGTTGGATCGTCAGCGGCTCAGACCCTGGAGTGGTGCGCAGCCAAGCGCTAATGAAGATCTCGTTCGCATAGTCGGCGTCTATCGTGCCGACCGACTGACCAAGGATGAGACCCTTCTTATGCCCGAGCCCAGAGCGGGCTAAAACGAACCCAACCATGAACGGGTTGTTCATCAGGACGGCGATCCCTGATGGAACGAGCACCGCAGGAGCTTGCGGCTCGATCCTCAGCGGCTCTGGAATGCACGCATGTAGGTCGATGCCAGCAGACATAGCAGTCTGGTATCTCGGCAGGCCCCACGAGTTTAGACGCTCATCAAGTACCTTGAGTTCGATGCTTGAAGTCTGCACTTATTCTCCTTCATCATTTCGACCGGGGGGCAGGCGGGCGATCCGGGCGCGCGGATCATACTCGAACGAGTTCCTGTGCGATGCGGGCGATCAGCTGCCGCGCGACGTCCTCCTTGGGCATGCTGTCCCAGTTCTCGGCGCCGTCCGCGGTTATCAGGTGGACATGGTTGTGGCTCCCGCCCATCACGTCGCCGGAGACCTCATTGGCGACGATCCAGTCGACGCCCTTGCGCTCGCGCTTGGCGGCGGCGTTGGCCAGCAGGTCGTCGGTCTCCGCCGCGAAGCCGACCAGCAGCTGCGGGCGGAGCGGATGCCGCGCGAGCGTGGCCAGAATGTCAGGATTTGGTGAGAACTCCAGCGTCGGCGGACCATCGCCCTTCTTGAGCTTGGTTGTAGAGGGCGCGACTTTCCAGTCGGCGACCGCGGCGACCAGGATTGCGGCATCGCAGGGCAGGGCGGCCTCGACTGCGGCCTGCATCTGTTCGGCGGTTTCCACATCGATGCGGGCGACGCCGCAGGGGGTGGGCAGGCTGACCGGACCGGCGATGAGGGTAACGCGCGCGCCGGCCTGGGCAGCGGCCACGGCGACCGCGAAGCCCTGCTTGCCCGACGAGCGGTTGGCGATCACGCGGACGGGGTCGATCGGCTCGTGGGTGGGGCCGGCGGTGACGAGAAGGTGTTTGCCCGCCAGCGACGTCGTCGGCCTTGAGCTTGTCGGGCGGCTGCCTTTCTGGAGCACCGCCTCGGAGGGCAAGGACGGCTCTTCGACAGGCTCAGAGCCGGGGTTCACAAGGCTGAGTTGCGCTATGATCTCCGCCGGCTCCGGCAGCCGGCCGGGTCCATACTCGCCGCATGCCATTTCGCCCTTAACCGGCTCGATCATCTGCACGCCGCGCTGGTGGAGCGTCGCCACATTGGCCTGCGTCGCCGGGTGGAGCCACATGCGAACGTTCATCGCCGGGGCAACCGCAACCGGCTTGTCAGTGGCCAGTAGCAGGGTGGTCGCGAGGTCGTCGGCGATGCCGGCCCCCATCTTGGCGAGGAGATCGGCGGTGGCCGGGCAGACCAGGACGAGGTCGGCCGCCCGGGACAGCTGAATGTGCCCCATCTCCGTCTCGTCCTTGAGATCCCACAGGGACGTATAAACCGGGCTCTCAGCGAGCGCCGCCAAGGTCATAGGCGTAACGAAGTGCGCACCGCCCGCGGTCAGGACCGGCGTGACCTGGTGGCCGTTGCGGCGCAGCAGCCGGATAAGCTCGGCCGCCTTGAAGGCGGCAATCCCTCCGCCGACGATGAGCAGCACCCGAGCCATAGCCGGACGGGCCTAGCCGCTAGGCCCGTCCGGGTCGAGACTGGCCAAGCTACTTGTGCCCGCCGTGACCGCTGTTCTGCTTGTCGCCAGTGCGGCTGTTGCTTTCGCCCTTGTCGTGCGCCTTCTTGTTCCCGCCGACGTCGTGCTTGCGGGCTTGGTCGAAGTCGCCCTTCTTCTTGTGGTCGGTCATTTGGCCGCTCCCCGGCTGTCGGACCGCGGCTTGGCCCCGGCCTGGTCTTCCTGGATGTCGAGCAGTGCGCTCTTCTGCGCCGGACCCTTCTTGCCCTCGCGGTCGCGCAGGATCGGGTCATGATTGTTGTTCTTCGCCTCGCCGGCGCCGCTGTTGGTGCGCATGTGTGGTCCTTTTAGCTGTTGGTGTGGCCGAGCTGGTCCTCGCGGACAGCGTTCGTGCGCGGGTCGGCGTCGTTCTCGACATCTCCGTCGATGGTGTTGTCGCCGTCCAGGTCGTCGGCGGTGGTGCCGCCCTTGGACTGGCCGATCCCGGGATTGCGCTCGAGGTCGTCGGTAAAGGGGCTTGGCCCCTTGTCGTGCTTGCTGCTGCTCATGGTCTTGCCTCCTGATTGCCGAACGCCCGAGCCCGTACTCGGAAACAAAGGATACTCCGTCGAAACGTTCGCCGGCGCCGCTGGAAAGCGGAGATGAGCTTCCCCAGCTTGGGCGAAAGGAGAACAGCCATGGCCGACACCGACTACACGCCCCCCAAAGTCTGGACTTGGGTGGGCGAGAATGGCGGCCGCTTCGCGGGCATCAATCGCCCGGTTGCCGGGCCGACTCACAACAAGGAGCTGCCGGTCGGCAAGCATCCCTTGCAGCTCTACAGCCAGGGCACGCCTAATGGGCAGAAGGTCACGATCCTGCTGGAGGAACTGCTCGCGGCGGGGCACGGTGGCGCTGAGTACGACGCCTGGCTGATCAGCATAATGGAAGGCGACCAGTTCGGCAGCGGCTTTGTCGCGGTAAATCCCAACAGCAAGATCCCGGCACTTGTCGACCGTTCAGGGCCTGAGCCCGTCAACGTGTTCGAAAGCGGAGCCATTCTCTTGTACCTGGCGGAGAAGTTCGGCGCCTTCCTGCCGGCCGCCGGCAAGGAGCGGGCGGAGACGCTGAGCTGGCTGATGTGGCAGATGGGCTCCGCGCCGTTCCTGGGCGGCGGGTTCGGGCACTTCTATGCCTACGCGCCGGTGAAGATCGAATATGCGATCAACCGCTATGCGATGGAGGCCAAGCGCCAGCTGGACGTGCTCAACCGCCGGCTGGCCGAGAGCGAGTATGTGGCCGGGCCGGAGTATACGATTGCCGACATGGCGATCTGGCCCTGGTACGGGTCGGTGGTGCGTGGCCGCATCTACGACGATGCCGCGACGTTCCTCTCGGCCCACGAGTATGTTCATGTGAAGCGGTGGGCGGACCAGCTGGCCGAACGGCCCGCAGTGCAGCGGGGCTGGCGCGTGAACCGCACCTACGGCCCTGAGGAAGAGCAGCTGCGCGAGCGGCACGACGCTGGCGACTTCCACGCGCATGCCGTGTCGGAGGAGACCGAAGCGGCGGCATGAACAAGCAGGTGCGGAGCGGCTCCCGTCCGCTCCGCACCCCTTCACACCCGCTCAGGTTACTCAATCAATCAATCGTCGCCGCGGCGGCCATCGCGGCGGTCTCGACGGTTCTCACGCCGGAGTTCGCGGCGGTCCTGCCGCCGATCTTGCCGGTACTCGCGGCGATTCTGTTGGCGCTCCTGGCGGGCTTGCTCGCGATTGATTACGCCCTGCCGCACCCTCTCGCGAACCGACTGGCGCCGGTCCTCAAACGCGCGGCGATCGTCGCGGCGCTCGACGCGGTAGCCGCGGCGGTTGTCCCGCACTTCGCGGCGATCCTGGCGCAGGTCGCGTTGGCGCTCCCAATAGCGACGCTGGGCATTGCTCATCCGGTAGGCGCGACGGTTTCGGTCGTAGACGTAGACGCCGGAGCCCGGGTAATAATAGTTGTTGTACCAGCCGGAGTAAGGCTGGCCGTAGCCATAACCGTACCCATGACGCGGCTGGCCATAGCCATAGCCATAGCCGGGCTGGCCGTAGCCGTAGCCGTAGCGCGAACCATAGTACGGGTCGCCGTAATAAGGATTGCCATAGCCGACGGACACGCCACCGCCGTAGCCACCGCCATAAGGATCGTAGTAAGTGGCGCAGCCCGTCAGGGCGATGGAGCCAAACGCCGCCAGTGCGGCAGCGCGAACGCGGGGAGAAAACATGGGCGTACCTCTCCAGACACAAGCCGCCCCCGACTGTCACCAGTATGGTTCCACCCGTTGAACGGTGGCTTAACGATCAGCTCAGCAGGAACACCGCAAGCGCACCGCCCGCAGCGCCGAGCGCCGCGAGCGCCACATCCTTGAAGCGGAGCCCGGGAAGGCCGACGACCTCGACCTGGGCCTGAGGCAAGGGTGGCGGCGCGGCGCCCGGCGCGGGGAAGTAGTGGTCGATGCGGTCGACCAGGTCGGGGAGCTTCTTGAAGGTCCGCACCCAGTGAATGAGCCGGTCGGCGGCATAGGCCTCGGGCCCGAGCTCGTCGCGGATCCATTCGCGCAGGAACGGCTCGGCGGTCTCCCACATGTTGATCTCGGGATCGAGAAAGGTGGCGACGCCTTCCTCCATCACCATGGTCTTCTGCAGCAGCAGCAGGTGCGGCTGGGTCGGCATCTCGAAATCGCGGGTGATGGTGAACAGGCCTTCCAGCATCCGCCCGACGCTGATCTCCTTGACCGCCAGGCCGCGGATCGGCTCGCCAACCGCGCGCAGGGCAGTGGTGAATTCGGCGATGTTGTGGTGGGCGGGGACGTACTGCGCCTCGAAGTGAATCTCGGCCACCCGCTCGTAATTACCGGTGATCAGTCCGTAGAGGATCTCCGCCAACCAGCGCCGCGCGCGGCGGTCGACCCGGCCCATGATGCCGAAGTCGATGGCGGCGATGCGGCCGTCGGGCAGGGCGAATAGATTGCCCTGGTGAAGGTCGGCATGGAAGAAGCCGTCGATCACCGCCTGGCGGAGAAAAGCGCGGACCAGGGTAGCGGCGAGCTGGGTAAGGTCGTGGCCGGCGGCGATGAGCTGGTCGCGCTTGCTGAGCTTGATCCCGTCGAGCCATTCCAGCGTCATCACCCGCCGGGCGCTGCGCCGCCAATCGATCTCGGGCACGTAGAAACCGGGCTCGGCGACCATGTTCTGCTTGAGTTCGGAGGCGGAGGCGGCCTCGCGGTTGAGATCGAGCTCGCGCCGGGTCCACTGGCGAAACTGGGCGATGACCGACTGCGGGCGCAGGCGCTGGAACTCGCCGCCGAACTTCTCGGCCTGGGCCGCGGCCCACTCGTAGGTTTCCAGCGCGCGGGTGAACTCATCCTCGATGCCGGGACGGAGCACCTTCACCGCGACCTGCCGGCCCTCGGTGGTGACCGCGCGGTGCACCTGGGCGATGGAGGCCGCACCGATCGCCACCTCGTCGAACTCGGCGAAGAGCCGTTCAAGCGGGGCTTCGAGCGCCTGCTCGATCGCGTGTCGGATCAGCGGGAAAGGCGCGGGCGGGAGCGAGTCCTGGAGGCGCAGCAGGTTGTGCGCGGCTTTCTCCCCGACCAGGTCGGGGCGGGTGGCGAGCGCCTGGCCGAGTTTGATCGCAGCAGGGCCGATCGCCTGCAGCGCATGGGCGTAGTCAGGCTCGGCGGGCTGGCGGGTGCCGAAGCGGGCGAGCTTGACGAGGCGCCGCACGCCCGGCGGGGTCAGCGGGTCGCGCTCGATACCGCCAAGCGCGCCATGCCGCGCGAGCGTGCGGCCCCATTTCAGCAGGCGCCAAAGGTGGGTGACGGCGGTGGTCAAACGCGCCAACCGCTCCAAATGCAAACCAGGCCGCCCATCAGCGTCTCGACATGAGTGCGGACGAAGCTAGCCTCGGCAAGCATGCCGCGGAACTGTTCGGGCTTGGGGAAGCGGCGGATTGACTCGACCAAGTAGCGATAGCTTTCCTCGTCACCGGCGACGGCCTTGCCGATCCGAGGGATCACCTTGTCGGAATAGAGTTCGTAAGCCTCGCCGAAGCCCGGCCATTCGGTGGTCGAGAACTCCAGCACGAAGATGCGCCCGCCGTAGCGGAGCACGCGGTGCGCTTCCTTGAGGGCGGCCGGTATGTCGGTGACGTTCCGGATGCCGAAGGCGATGGTGTAGGCGTCGAAGCTGCGGTCGGGAAAGGTGAGGGTCTCGGCATTCTGGACCGACCAGCTTAGCCCCTCGATCCCGTGTTTGGCGGCGCGTTCTTCGCCCACTTCCAGCATGTCGGGGTTGATGTCCGCCACCGTCACCCGCGCGCCCCGCTCCGCCATGCGGAAGGCGATGTCGCCGGTGCCGCCGGCCATGTCGAGGATCTGCTCGTGCCGCTGCGGCTTTGCCCGGGTGACGAAGCGGTCTTTCCACAACCGGTGCATGCCGCCCGACATGAGGTCGTTCATCAGGTCGTAGCGGCGGGCCACGGAGGTGAAGACGGCGCCCACGCGGCGGGTCTTCTCCTCGGGCGTGACGAGCTCGTCGCCGAAGTTCACCTGGTCGGGCATGCGGGCGGCTCTAGCGGGGAAGGGCGGGGCGCGCCATATGATCGCGAGTGCCCGAGCTTCCGGAAGTCGAAACAACCGTCCGCGGGCTCCGCACCGTGCTTGATGGCCGTCGGCTGACGGGGGTCGAGGCTCGCCGGCCCGACCTCCGGCGCGCCTTGCCCGAGGATCTCGGGCAGCGGCTGATTGGCGCAACAGTCACCGGGCTGGGGCGGCGAGCCAAATACGGGCTGGTCCATACAGACCGGGACGACACGCTGGTATTTCACCTCGGCATGTCGGGGCGTTGGCGGATCGATCCGTCCGAGCTCGACAAGCACGACCACCTGCTGATCGAGACCGACGAGGGCCGCACCCTCGCGCTGAACGATCCGCGGCGGTTCGGGTCGGTGGACCTCCTGCGAACCGGTGAGGTGGACCGGTGGAGTGGCTTTGCGCCGCTCGGGCCGGAGCCGTTCGATCTGACGCCAGAGGAGTTGAAGCGGCGGCTGGCGGGGCGGGAGGCGGCCATCAAGCTGTTGCTGCTCGACCAGCGGATCGTCGCGGGGCTGGGCAACATCTACGTGTGCGAGGCGCTGTTCCGGGCCGGCATCAACCCCAAGCGGGCGGGCGGAACGGTGTCGCTCGAGCGCCTGCGGCGGCTGGTGCCGGCGATCAAGGCGGTGTTGGCCGAGGCAATCGAAGCGGGCGGCTCGACCCTGCGCGACTATGCCCAGCCGGACGGTGCCCTTGGCTACTTCTCCAAGAGTTTCGCCGTGTACGATCGGGAAGGGGCGCCATGTGGCTGCGGAGGCGCCGTCAGGCGGTTCGCGCAAGGTGGGCGCTCGACCTGGTACTGTCCGGGGTGCCAGCGCTAGGCGGTTGACCCGAACCCGCTGCTTCCCTATGGGACCGCCACGCCGGTGCGAGCCCATGGCTTCGCGCCGCTTTTCGTCTGAAAGCATAGGGAACCGAAGTCGCATGGCGAACACGCCGCAAGCCAAGAAGCGCATCCGTCGCAACGCCCGCCGCACCGAGGTCAACGGCGCGCGCGTGGGCCGCATCCGGACCTTCATCAAGGCGGTGGAGAACGCTCTGTTGGCCGGGGACAAGACGGTAGCGGCCGAGGCGCTGAAGAAGGCACAGCCGGAGCTCGCCCGCGGGGTTGCGCGCGGAGTCATCCACAAGAACACGGCGTCGCGGAAGTTCTCCCGGCTGACCAAACGGGTCGCTTCCTTGGGCTGAACCGGCACCGACCACGCCTATTCCCAGCAAGGCCGCCGGAGCGTTCCGGCGGCCTTTTTGCATGCCCTACGCGAAAAGCCAGCTTTTCCCGCGATTCGCGCTGTACGGCTCGCTTGCAGCGTAGCGAAAAGGGCGGTTTTCAGAGGTTAATAACGCCTTCTCTCGGGAACGGGCTGTCAAGCCGCTTTATTTCAATCCTGTGAAATTTGGAGGCTTGCCGGGGGGCGGCGAGGCTAGCAGAACCGCCCGCTCCGGCAGTGATTCCACTGGGGGGACGCACGCAGGGCAAGAGGCAGGACGCCGCGACTCGGGTCGGGCGTAACGGAGCCGCTTTGCCCTTCGCGCGACGGGGTAGAGGAGGCTCGGAAGGGTGGCAGAGCGGCAGGCGTGTTTGGTTTCGGACGAGGAACATGGCACTCCTCAGGGGCTCGCCAGTCCGCTCGTTGCAGCCTGGGAGACGATCCGCGGCGGCCTTCGACGCGATTGCGGCGCGCGCACTTTCGACGGTTGGCTGAAGCCGGCGGAGCTCGGCAACTTCGATCCGGAGACCGGCTCGCTCGAACTGCTGATGCCAAGCCAGTTCATGGCCGACTGGGTCCGCTCCCATTTTGGCGAGCGGCTGCAGCTGGCGTGGAAGACGACCCTGCCGGTGGTGCGCGACGTCCGGGTGATCGCGTGCGACGGTGGACCCAAGCCGGCTCCGCTGCTGATCCTGGACGATGAACCCGCGCCCGCCGCCCGGGCCAGCACCGCGGCCAAGCACCCGCGCCCGGCGTTCGACCCGCGTTACAGCTTTGCCACCTTTGTGGTCGGCAAGGCCAACGAGGTCGCCGCCACCGCCGCGCGGACGCTGGCGGAGGCCGACAACGTCACCTTCAACCCGCTCTTCATTCACGGCAGCACCGGCCGCGGCAAGACTCACCTGCTCCACGCCATCGGCCAGCGCTTTCTGGAGAAGCACCCGGACGCCCTGGTCGTCTCTATGTCGGCCGAGAAGTTCATGGTGGAGTTCGTGCGTGCCATTCGCGAGAACGACACCATCGGCTTCAAGGGGCGGCTGCGCTCGGCCGACCTCCTGCTGATTGACGACGTCCAGTTTATCGCGGGCAAGGAGTCGACCCAGGAAGAATTCTTCCATACCATGAACGAGATCATCACCGCTGGCCGGCGGCTGGTGATCACCTCCGACCGCGCGCCGCAGGACCTGGACGGGATCGCCCCGCGCATCCTGTCGCGATTGAGCTGGGGGCTGGTGGCAGACATCAACCAGGCCGACCTGGAGCTCCGCTACAACATCATCCTCGCCAAGCTGGCGCTGCTGCCGACGGTGCAGATGCCGGGCAACGTCGTCGACTTCCTGGCCAAGCGGCTGACCGCGTCCATCCGCGAGTTGGAGGGGGCGCTCAACCGCATCGCCGCCTATGCAATGATGACCGGGCGGCCCATCGACGTGCCGTTCGTCGAAGAAGTGCTGGCCAATGTGCTGCGCGCAAACCAGCGGCGCATCTCCATCGATGAGATCCAGACCCAAGTCGCCGAGCACTACCGCATCCGCAAGGCGGAGATGACCAGCGCCCGCCGTGCTCGAGAGGTCGCGCGCCCGCGCCAAGTCGCGATGTACCTGTCCAAGCAGCTCACCCCCAAGTCGCTGCCCGACATCGGCCGCCGCTTCGGCGGGCGCGACCATACGACGGTGATCCACGCCGTCCGCCAGATTGAGAAGCTGCGCGCGAGCGATCCCGAGATCGACGCCGCGATCCGGTTGCTCACGCGTCAGCTGGAGGGCTGAACGCCAGCGCCTATCCACGCGGGGCTCAGTTTGTCGTTCCGGTCGTTGTCGGCTCATGACGATCCAGCACGCACGTACAGGCAGCGGCAAGCCCCTCCTTCTCGTTCACGGTCTCGGCAGCACTCACCGGGCGTGGAGCATGGTCCGCCTTGGACTGGCCGCGCACCGCGAGGTGATCGTGCTCGATCTCCCCGGTCACGGCGAAAGTGCGGCTGAGCCGGATAGCGGCACCTTTGCGGGTCTGGCGCGAAGCTTGGCCGAATGGCTGGAGGCGGAAAAGCTCACCGGCGTCGACATGGTCGGCAGCTCGCTCGGGGGTCGCCTTGTCCTGGAGATGGCTCGGCAAGGGCGCGCCGGTGCAACCGTGGCGCTCGATCCCGGCGGCTTCTGGCAGGGCTGGGAGCGCGGCTATGTCAACACCTCGCTGACCGCTTCGGTCCTACTCCTTCGCCAGCTGCGTCCATTGCTGCCGACGCTCGCCCGCAGCCCGCTGAGCCGGAGCGCGCTCCTAGCGCAGCTGTCGGCGAGGCCGTGGGCGTTGAACGGAGCGCTGGTTGCAGCCGAGTTGGACAGCTTCGCCGCCACACCGACCTTCGACTCTCTGGTCAAGGACCTGACTCATGGCCCCGCTCAGACCGGACCTGCGGCGGAGGGATCAGGACCGGTCACAATCGGTTGGGGCCGCCAAGATCGTCTGTGCTTCCCGGCGCAAGCATTGCGGGCCCAGCAGGCGTTTCCCGGCTCGAAGCTGGTCTGGTTCGACCACAGCGGACACTTTCCGATGTTAGACGAGCCGGAAGCAACCACGGCCGCGATCCTTGGCGCGACAGGCAGGCCGGGAGCATAGAAAAGCCCGCCCGATCAGGCCGGGACGCGCTCTCCGTCCCACGCGAAGCAGCCGCCATTGTCCTCGGGCCCGAGCGCAGCCAACACGGACAGCAGTTGCTCCGCTGCATAGCGCGGTTCGAACAGCTTGTCCGGCGCAACGCCGCGCTGAAAGGGCTTGCTCAGGCCGGTGTCGACCGTCCCAGGGTGCAGGCCGACGCACAGCGCGTCGGGCCGGGTCCTGACCAGTTCCAGCGCAAGCGTGCGGAGCAGCATGTTGAGCGCGGCCTTGGAGGCGCGATAGCCGTACCAGCCGCCGAGCTGGTTATCGCTGATGCTGCCGACCCGCGCGGATAGGGCGGCGAAGGTGGCGCGGCCCCTGCGCGGAAGCAAAGGAAGGAAGTGCTTGGCCACCAGCGCCGGGCCAGTGGCGTTAACCGCGAACGCTCGTGTGAGGGCATCGGCGGACAGCTCGCGCGAGCTCCGCTCCGGCCCGCGCCCGTCCCCGTGGAGGACGCCGGATGCGACAAGCACCAGGTCGACGGGTCCGCCAGCGCCGATCCGCGCGGCAGCGGCGGCAATGCTGTCCTCGTCGAGGAGGTCGATCCGATCGGCCGGAAAAGCAGCGCTTCGAGCCAGGCTGATCACCTCGGCGCCGTCCCTGGCCAGGGCGTCCGCCAACGCTCCCCCGATCCCGCCTGACGATCCGACTACGACCGCCCGGGCCCAGGTCATCGCGTGAGCAGCCGCTGCAGCCGGGGACGCACCCGCAGAAAGCGGCCGTACATCCGCTCGAGGATGCCGAGTACCATCCTGTTCCTGGCCGCGAGACCCAGTGGCCGAAGCATCGGAATGGCCCGCCACATCGCCGCGAAGGCTGCTGCGCCGCTGTACAGCTGCCCATCTTGGGCAGCATGGAAGCGCGCCAGGAGCGAAGCCCGGTCGATCGGGCAGCTGCTGGCGGGATCAGCGACATCGATGAAGTGGATGCGGCGCCTGCGGTCGAGCCGTCGCATGATCGCGATCTCCCGCAGGCAGAGCGGGCAAGCGCCATCGAACCAGACCGTGACCTTGTGCACCGCGCCAATGTAGGGGTCATGCTCCGCTTGGCTAGTTGCAAGCGGCAACTCAAATTAAAAGGCCCGCCTGGATCTGCTCCGGACGGGCCTTCACGACTTCAGCCGGTGAGCTTAGCCCCGGCGCTTGGCGGGCACCGTAATCTTCACCGTCTCGCCGCTACGGCCGGGGAAGCCGGTGAACATGGCTTCCACCAGGTTCGGGACCAGCGTGCCGAGCTCGTCGGTCTGCGAGCGGGCCTGGGCCCGGCCGTCGAAGAGCGGCTGGTTGGTGCGCCGGTCGCGGATGTCGAGTTCGAGCTCGCTGCGATACTCGGTGTAGCTGCGGATACCACGGCCACCGCCGTACCAGAAGGGATCGTCCCACCCGTAGTAGTAAGGCGAACGATAGCCGGAGTAGCCGAAGCGGCTGTAATAAGGCCGGCCGCGGTACACGCCCCAGAAGGGATCGTAGCCGAACCCGCCGTAGCCGAACCCACCATAGTGGCTGCCGAACCCGCCATAGCGGCTGCCGAACCCGCCGCCATATCCGCGGGAGAAGGGATCTTCCGTAACCACTTCTCGGCCGTCATCGACCGAATAGCCGAGCTGAACGACGAAATCCGCCGCCTGCGGGCTGGCGGCCGGACGGTAGCCGCGCGCTGCCATTTGCTGCGCGACCAAGCCGGCGAAGCGCTGGAATTCAAGACCGCCGCTCTGCGCCAGGCCGGTGCCCGGAACGACGTAGAAGGTTTGGCCCTGGGCTGCGGGAAGGGCCTGGTAGCGGGTAACCTTGGTCGGCAGGGTCGCGGCACAACCGCTAACCGCCACTGCTGCCGCGCCCAGCATCGCTGCGGCGGTCAGCTTCCGAATGTTGCTGAACATAAAACCTCGAGTCAGGAGAAGACGCGTTATGTGTGTGCTTTTCACGCTATTCCTGCTGAACCGTCGATGAAGTGAGCTGGAGATGCGGCAAGCCGCTCAGAGCAGCCCCATCGCCTCCTGTGCGGCGCGGAGGGTGGGCGCGCCCAAGGCGCGGGCCCGTTCTGCCCCAGCGACGAGCTGGCCATCGAGGGTTGCCGGATCGGCGCACAGCTCCGCGAACCGTCGCCGGATTGGCGTCAGCAGGGCGATGATCGCGTCTGCCAGAGCCGGCTTGAACGTACCGAAGCCCTGGCCGGCGAAGCGCCCGAGCACCCCCTCGATGCTTTCGCCGGTGACCGCGGCCATGATTCCGACAAGGTTGCGGGCCTCCGGCCTGCGGTCGAGCAATGCGGGATCGTCGGGCAGCGGCTCCGGGTCGGTCCGAGCCTTGCGGATCTTGCTGCTGATGAGGTCGTCAGGGTCCGACAGGTTGATCCGGCTCATGTCGGACGGATCGGACTTGCTCATCTTGGCGCTGCCGTCACGCAGGGACATGACGCGCGCCGAGGTGCCGCCGCCAATATAGGGCTCGGGCGGAACCAGCAGCTCGGTATCGTAGTCGGTGTTGAACTTGATCGCGATGTCGCGAGCGAGCTCGATGTGCTGCTTCTGGTCCTCGCCGACCGGCACGTGCGTGGGACGGTAGAGAAGGATATCGGCGGCCTGCAGCACCGGGTAGCTGTAGAGGCCGACGCTGGCGCCTTCGCGGTTCTTGCCCGACTTCTCCTTGAACTGGGTCATCCGGTTGAGCCAGCCGACCCGGGCCACGCACTGCAGCAGCCAAGCAAGCTCCGAATGAGCGGGGACCGCGCTTTGGGCGAACAGGGTCGAGCGGGCGGGATCGATGCCGCTGGCGATCAGCGCCGCCGCCATCTCCCGGACGTTGGCGCGGAGCTGGGCGGGCTCGACGTCCACCGTCAGCGCATGGAGGTCGGCCAGGAAAAACAGGCACTCGGCCCGGTCCTGCATCTCCACCCAGCGGAGAATGGCGCCGAGCAGGTTGCCGAGGTGGAGGTTGCCGGTCGGCTGGATGCCCGACACGACCCTCATTCGGCGAGTGCCCGGCGGCGGCGCAGCGAGGCGATCGCTTCCCGGTCGACGCCGCCGATCAGAAAGGCCACGCCGAAATAGGTGAGCCCCCCGATGCCGACCAGCAGGGCCAGGCCGATCGCCCGCTCGAGGACGTTGCCGAGAAACCAGTCGGCAAGGAGGGTGCGCAGGCCGAACAGCGCAGCGGCCATGGCCAGCGCCGCAAGCAGCTGCCGGGCCACGCGGTTGACCAGCCACGCCGGCATGCGGAAGTGGCCGCGGTGATAAAGAATGGCGAACAGCAGTACGAAGTTGATCCACGCACCCGCCGAAGTGACGGTCGCTAGGCTGTAGATGCCGATCAGCGGAATCAGCAGGAAGTTCGCCGGAATGCTGAGCGCCAGGATCGACATGGCAATGTACACTGGCGTCTTCACGTCCTTGCGGGCGTAGAAGGCAGGGGTGAGTACCTTTACCAGCACATAGGCGGGCAGGCCGGTCACCAATATGGCAAGGATGTTGGCGGTCGTCTGCGCGGCTTCAAGCGAATATTCGCCGCCGCGGTACAGGGCGCCGATGATCGGAAAAGCGGCGACCATCAACGCCAGCGTAGCCGGCAGGGTGAGCAGCATCGACAGGTCGAAGGCACGGGCCTGGACGTCCGCGGCTGCCGCCTCTTCGTTGCGGGCGATGGCCTGGCTGATGGCGGGGAGAATGGCGACGCCCAGTGCGGTGCCGATGATCGACAGCGGCAGCTGGTTGAGGCGGTCCGCATAGCTCAACATGGTGAGCGCGCCTTCACCCAGGCGGGAAGAGAAATAAGCGTAGAACAGCTGACTGAGCTGATACAGGCCGGCAGCGGCGGTCGCCGGAAGGATAAGGATCACCAGCTCGCGCACGGCAGGGGTGAGGCGGGGACGGCCGAAGCGCAGCTTGACCCCAGCCCGGCGGACCGCGAACCAGCAGAATGCGAACTGGGCAAGACCGCCGACCAGGACCGCGACCGCCATGAAGCGGACGGTTTGGCTGTTGTTCTGTTCGGGGGCAAGCAGCAGCGCGACGATCAGCGCAAGGTTGAGCAGGGCCGGGGTGAAGGCTGCCACCGCGAAGCGGGTAAGGCTGTTGAGCACGCCCGAGAGCAGGGCGACGAGGCTGATGAACAGCAGATAAGGAAAGGTCCAGCGCGACAGCTCGGTCGCCAGGGGGAGCTTGCCGGGCGTGCTCGCATATTCCGGAACAACCAGCAGCAGCACGCCGGGCATGAAGATCACGAACACGGCTGTGACCAGCAGGAGCGCGGGCATGAAAACGGCCAGGATCTCGTTGGAGAAGCGCTGGGCTTCCTCCATCCCGCCGCTGGCCAGGCGGCGACTGAACAGCGGAACGAAGCCAGCTGAGAACGCCCCTTCCGCGAACAGCCGGCGGAAGATGTTCGGTAACAGAAAAGCCAGGTTGAAGGCATCGTTGGCATGGCTCGCGCCAAGGAGCCGAGCCGCGATCATGTCGCGCGCGAAGCCCAGCACGCGGCTGACCATGGTCAGCCCGCCGATGGTGCCGGTGGCTTTGAGTAGGTTCACCCCGTTTCCCCCGCCGGCCGATGCTTACTGGACGGTCGGCGCCCCGCCAGCTTCCCCGCCTAGGTCGCCGCCGCCCTGCGCGGCTTGAGCCTGCGCCATGTAGATACCGGCGAAGTCGATGGGGTCGAGCATCAGCGGCGGGAAGCCGGCGTCGGAGGTGGCGGCCGCGATCACCTGCCGGGCAAAGGGGAACAGCAGGCGCGGCGCTTCCACCAGCAGGAAGGGCGGGATCGCCTCTTCGGGCAGGTTGCGCAGCGCGAAGATGCCGCCGTAACTGAGGTCGATGACGAAATGGACGCCGCTGGCCGAGCGGGCGGAAGCGTCGATCTTGAGGATCACCTCATGGACCTCGTCCGCGACCTTGTTGACGTTGATGTTGAACTGCACGTCCAGCTGCGGCTGCTCGCTCCACTGGTAGACGGCCGGCGCCGACGGGTTCTCGACCGACAAGTCCTTTACATACTGGGCCAGGGCCGCAACTTGGGGCGCGTCGGCGCCGGGCAGAGCGGGCTGGCCGCCTTCGCCGTTGGTCGGGGTAGTGAGGTCCTGCTCGGCCATGGTTGCGAAACCTTTTGGAGTTCTAGATGGAGGGTTGAAGCGCCTGCACGCACGCGGCAGGGCGCCTAGCAGCCGGGTCCAAGCGGCGCAATGGCGCGCCGGGGTGCGTTGCTGGGCGATGTGAGGGCTTGGAGCCGTGCATCCGTGAGCCTATGTTAGGCGTTGAACGATCAAGAACAGGACAAGCGTTGGTCTCCATCATCATCCTCGCCCTTGTGGCCTTGTTCGTCGGTCTGCGGCTGTATAGCGTGCTGGGCGAGCGGACTGGTCATGAGCAGCAGCCGATCCTTAAGCCGGCCGAGCCGGACGCGCGGCTGCAGCCGCGCACCGCGGCGTCCCCGCTGGCGCCGGCCGGGGCTACCGAGGTTCAAGACAACGCTTATTTGCCCACGGCCGGTCCGGGGGTCCGCTCCATCCTCGCGGCCGATCCGACGTTCGACGTGGCGCGCTTTCTGGAGGGCGCCCAGGCGGCATACCGGATGATCCTGGAAGCGTTCTGGGCCGGTCGGCTGGACGAGGTCCGCGGTTTCGTTGATCCGGAGATCTATGCTGCGTTCGACCGGGCAATGGCCGAGCGCCAGACCGCCGGTCACAGGCTCGACAACCGCTTGGTGGCGATCGAGCAGGCGACCATCACCGAGGCTTCACTCGAGCGCTCGGTGGCGACGGTCGCCGTGCGCTTCGAGGCCGACATTGCGGCGGTGACGCGCAACGCGGACGGCGAGGTGATCGCGGGCTCGCTGAGCGACGCAGTACAGACCCGCGACCGCTGGACCTTCCGCCGCGACCTCGCCAGCCGCGATCCAAACTGGATCCTCATCGAGACCGACGAAGAAGAGTGAGGCTTTGGTCCGGCCTGCTCGCCCTTTCGGGGGCGATGCTTCTATCCTCCTGCGTGACCAAGCCGAGCGCTCCCGTAGCCGAGCCCGCTAAGCCCAGGAGCGCGATTGAGGCCGGCGTGACTTTGGCGGCGCCGCGCCAGTTCGATCCGACTAAGGCGGAGGCAGCGCTAACTGCTTTCAAGCTAAGCTGCCCGGTGCTGACGCGGCGTACGGACGGCAGCGGACTGACCCGGCCCGGCGACTGGCAGCCGCTCTGCGCCGAAGCCGCGACGCTCGCGCCGGGCAGCGCCACCGCCTTTTTCGCCAACCGCTTCGAGTGGGTGCGGGTAGGTGCCGAGGCCGCTTTCGCCACTGGCTATTACGAGCCGGAGATTGCCGGCTCCCGCGTGTCCGGGCCCGGCTACGCCACGCCCATCTATCGCACGCCGCCCGATCTCGTCCGCTGCACGCGGGCCGACGGGCAGACCGGCCGCGGCCGCTACGACGGAACGGGCGCCTGCGTCCTATACCATACCCGCGGCGAGATCCAGCGCGGGGCGCTGGCCGGCAAGGGCCTGGAGCTCGCCTGGGCGGCCGACCCGGTGGAGCTGTTCTTTCTGGAAATTCAGGGCTCGGGCCGGCTGCGGCTGCCGGACGGGTCGGTGATGCGGGTGGGTTACGACAACCAGAACGGCCGTGAGTATGTCGCGGTTGGCCGGCTGCTGCGCCAGCGGGGCCTGCTGCCGCAAGGCGGCGCGGGCATGGACGCGATCAAGGCATGGATGCGCGCGCAGCCGGACGGCGGCCGCGCGCTGATGCGCGAGAACCTGAGCAACATCTTCTTTCGCGAGCTGACGGGGCCGGGGCCGCTCGGCGCGTTGAACGTGCCCGTCACGCCGCAGGCGACGGTTGCCGCCGACCCGCTGTTCGTGCCGCTCGGTGCGCCCGTGTGGCTCGACATGGAGCGGCCGGAAGCCGACGGCCTGTGGGTGGCGCAGGATACGGGCGGAGCGATCAAGGGCGCGAACCGGTTCGATACCTTCTGGGGCGCGGGTCCGCTCGCCACGCAGATCGCTGGCGGCATGGCCGCAAAGGGCCAAGCGCTGTTGCTCCTCCCGCGCGGAACGGTAGCGCGCGCCCGGGTTACGCCAGCGACCGGTGCGCCAGCTCAGCCCTGAGGAGCAGGCGCTGTGGGAGCGGGTGACCGTGACCATCCAGCCGCTGTCTCGTGATCCACCCGTCGGTCGCCGTGCCGACGTTCGGCCGCCGCCAGCGTCGCAGCCCGAGGTCCCGATACCACCGCCGATAACCCGGAAACTCAAGGGGCCGCCTCCGCGTGTGGCTCCGGCGTTGCCGCAACCTGTCCGGCCCGGCACGACGCTGGACGGTCATTGGGATCGTCGGCTTCGCTCGGGAACGGTCGAGCCGGATCGGGTGCTAGACCTACATGGCCACGACCTTGATGGTGCCTGGACCGCCATAGACCGGGCGCTGGAGCAGGCGATCGCGGCGGGAGACCGGGTCTTGCTGCTGATCACCGGGCATCACCGCGCGGGCGAGCCGCCGGTGGAGCGTGGCCGCATCCGGGCGGCCATTCACGACTGGCTGGCCGTGTCGCGGCACGCCGGGCGGATCGCGGCCGTCCGCAATGCCCATCGCCGCCACGGCGGAGGCGGGAGCCTGTACCTGGTGCTGCGCCGCTGAACCTGCAGATCCTTTCACTCCCGAACGCTTTCTTAACCGTGGAGCTTTAATCCCGGTGAGTGCGCGGCCCTGCCCCGCGCCGGGGATATGCGCCGGGTGATGAAGGACGGGACTGCCCAGAAGATCAGCAACGCGGTCCTGTCGTTCCTGGCAGGCTTGGCGTCGTTCGTCTTCTCGCTGGGCGCCTTCCTGACGCTCACCCAGCTTCCCCAGCAGATTGCCGCTTCTATGATTGCCGGCTTCTTCTGCGTGCTGGTCTGCTTTGTCGCCGCCGAACGGCCGAACAGCGAGGGCGCGCGGGCCTTGTCCGCACTTGGCGAGCGCCTGCTGGCGGTGGAAGGCGGGGACCTCACCAGCCCGGCGCCGGCGATCGTCAAGCGCAACCATCCCAAGCTGGCCGCGGCGGTGGACAGCCTGTTCGCGGAAGTGCGCTCGTCGATCGAAAACGCCCAAGCGCTGGGCATGTACGATCCGGTGACCTCGCTTCCCAACCGGACCTACTTTCGGGTCGAAGCGGAGCGGCTGCTGCTCGGCAACGGGCAGGAGCAGCTTGGGGCGCTACTGTTCATCGATCTCGATCGGTTCAAATCGGTCAACGACAGCCTGGGCCACGCGCGCGGCGACCAACTGCTGGTCATGGTGGCCAACCGGCTGCGGGTCGTCGTGAACGGCGAGACGTCGCCCCAGGCGCCGCGGCCGCTGCTGGCGCGGCTGGCCGGCGACGAATTTACCTTGTTCTTGCCGCAGGTCGGCGATGTCGCCGAGGCCGAACGGCTCGCCCGGCGCGTAGTGTCGGCGGTCGGCGAAGCCTTTGAGCTGCACGGGCACAGCATCCATGTCGGCGCTTCGGTCGGCATCGCGCTGCTTCCCCGCCACGGTCGCAGCATCGAGGGGCTGATGCGGGCCGCCGACATCGCCATGTACCGTGCCAAGGGCCGCGGGGGCGGTCAGCTTTGCCTGTTCAGCGACGAGCTGGCGGCCGAGCACAGCCGCAAGATTGAGACCGAATCGGCCCTTACCGACGCGGTTGAGCGGGGCGAGTTCCTGCTTGCTCTGCAGCCGCAGCTCAGCCTGGCCACCGGCGAGATCACAGGGGCCGAGGCCCTGCTGCGCTGGAACCACCCGCGTGACGGCATGCGGCCGCCCGCTACCTTCATACCGATTGCCGAGCAGACCGGGCTGATCACCGAGATCGGCGATTGGGTCATCGCTGAATGCGCGTCGCTGCTGGCGTCATGGCACGAGGCCGGGGCGCCGCCGCGCCGCCTAGCCTTTAACGTGTCTCCGCGGCAGCTCGACCGGCCCGACTTCTTCAACCGCATGCGGCAGAGTTTCGCCGATGCGGGCGTGCCGCTGTCGCAGGTGGAGCTCGAGTTCACCGAGACCGCCGCAATGGAATGCTCGGGCGCGGTGCTGGAGGCGATCGCGGCGCTGCGGGCGGATGGCGCAAGCGTCGCCATCGACGATTTCGGGACCGGCTACTCGAACCTGGCGCGGCTGCGGAGCATGCCGATCGACCGGGTTAAGCTCGACCCTTCGCTGATCGCGGACATCGCCACCAACGAGCAGGCGCGGGTGATGGTGCAGGCGGTCATCCATCTGATCAAGGGGGTCGGCTGCGAAGTGGTGGCGGAAGCTGTCGAAAGCGTGGACGGCGCGGACATCCTGCGGGCGATGGGCTGCGATACAGTGCAGGGCTTCGTCTTCGCCCAGCCGATGTTCGAAACCGAGTACGTCGCCTGGACCAGCAATGCCGACCGGGGCGCCCGGCGCGTGGTGGCCTAGCCGAGTACTCGCTCGACGATGTGGCGGTAGATGCGGGCAAGCTGCCCGATGTCCGCAACCGACGCGCTTTCATCGAGCTTGTGCATGGTGGCGTTAGGCAGCCCGAAATCGACCACTGGGCAGAGCTGGATCAGAAAGCGGCCGTCCGAGGTGCCGCCGCCGGTCGACAAGACGGGGGCAATGCCGGTTTCGTCTTCGATCGCCCCGACCACGAGGTCGTAGAGCTCGCCGGGCGGAGTCAGGAAAGCCTCGCCCGAAATGCGGGAGTGCACTTGGGCTCGCGGTTCGACCTCCCGCGCAATGCCCGTCACCCGCTCGACCAGCTCCGCCCCGCGCTGGAGATTGTTGAAGCGGATGTTGAGCTGAGCTGTAGCGGAGGCGGGGATGACGTTGTTGGCCTGGGTCGGCGTTGCCAGCCCCGTGAACTCCAAGTTCGATGGCGGGAAGGCATCGGTGCCGTCATCGAGGTGCATGGAGTCGAGCGCGGCGACGATGCGGGCGAGCTTGCCGACCGGGTTATCGGCTTTGTGCGGGTACGCGACGTGGCCCTGCGTACCGGGCATCTCCACCACCATGTTGACCGAGCCCCGACGGCCGATCTTCACCGTGTCGCCGAGCCGCTGCTCGCTGGTTGGCTCGCCGATCAGGATCATGTCGGGGCGTATCCTGCGTTGCTTCAGCCAGTCGATGATTCGCGGCGTGCCGTAGGTGGCGAAACCCTCCTCGTCCCCGGTTATCAGGAACGACAGGGTGCCACGCCGCTGATCGAACTGTGAGGCGGCGGCGGCGAAAGCAGCGATCGCGCCCTTCATGTCGTTGGCGCCGCGGCCGATCAGCCGTCCGTCCTCGATCCGCGCGGTGAACGCGTCCCCGCTCCAGCCATCGCCGGGCGGCACCACGTCGAGGTGGCCGGCGAAGGCAAAGTGCGGGCCCTCGCCCAGCGAGCGGAACGCGACCATGTTCTCGGTGGGCCCGTCTGGCGCCTCGCCCAGTATGAAGCGGTGAACGGTGAAGCCAAGCGGAGCAAGCGCCTGCTCCAGCACGTCGAACACCGCGCCACGCGCGGGAGTGATGGACGGAACGGAAATCAGCTTGGCGGCGAGGTCAACCGGTTCGATAGGGTGCATGGCGGCGGCCTAGCAGGGGAGACGAGATGCCGAAACTGGACCTTAACGCGATCGAGCAAGTCAACCGGACCGGCTACCCTCCACCTTTCGATCAGCAAGTGCAGGGGCGCTGGTATCGGCGGCTCGCCCCAGCCGGCGGCCTGACCGACTTCGCGGCCAGCCATGTTGTGCTCAAGCCCGGCGCTTGGTCGTCGCAGCGCCACTGGCACGACGGGGAGGACGAGTTCCTGGTAATGCTGTCGGGCGAAGCGGTGCTTGTCGAGGATGAGGGAGCGATGCTGCTTCGGGCGGGCGATTGCGTCGCCTTTCCCAAAGGCACCGGAAACGGCCATCACCTGCGCAACGAAAGCGAAAGCGAGTCTGTGTTCGTGGTGGTGGGCGCGGGCACTTCTAAAGGCGGCGGATACAGCGACATCGACATGCTGTTCACCGAGTACGGCCACTACACGCGCAAGGACGGCACGCCATATGAGGCCGATCGGGTCTAGGCTCGGGCTTCAGGGACCGGTGAACGCCTCCAGCATGCCCAATGGACCGGCGCGGATCAAACCGCATTGGCCGGCCGCGCGGCCGACCTCAATCGGAACGCGCGGGTCGTTTACCTGGCCGGTGACGCGGACGAGGTCGGTGACGGTAAGCGCGCCGGGATTGGGGTCGTTCTCTCGGTAGGCGCGGGCCAGGCGGGCGAGTTCGCGTAGCTGGCCGATCGACAAGCGCTGTTCCAGCCGGGTGCCGACGCATTCGGCCTGAGCAGGCGCGATGCCGTATCCGACCAAGGCGTCCGCGATGCGGTCGGACGGCGTGGCGCAGGCAGCCAGGCCAAGGGCGGCGGAAAGGGGAAGGTATCTGCGCATAAAGGTGAAAAGCACCGCTATGCCAACGGGTTCCGTCAGGCCTTGGCGGCCACCTCCTCATAGCGTTCGATCACCCAGGGCTCGTCCTGCGCCTGGTCGATCCAGCCGGCGACGTGCGGGTGGGCGAGCACCGCCTCCATATAGGCAGCGGCGAAGGGCGGCACGGGCACGGCATAGGTGACGAAACGGGTCACTACCGGCGCGAACATCATGTCAGTCGCGCACCACTCGCCGAACAGAAAGTCGCCGGTCCCGCCGAAGCGCGCACGCGCCTGCGCCCACAGGGTCAGGATGCGGTTGATTTCGGCCGTGACCTCCTTCGACAGCTGACAGGGGCCGAGGATCTTGCGGACGTTCATCGGCAGGTCGCGGCGCAGGTTGGCGAAGCCCGAGTGCATCTCCGCCGCCATCGAGCGCGCCATACCGCGGGCCGGATCGTCCTCCGGCCAGAAGCGGGCGCGCTCGGTCAGGTCGACGCAATACTCGATGATCGCCAGGCTGTCCCAGACGACCGTCTCCCCATGCCACAGCACCGGCACCTTGCCGAGCGAAGGCGCGAACTCGCCTCCCTCGCGGCGCTTGTCCCAAGCCTCGTCGAACAGCGGCACGACCAGTTCTTCGAACTCGAGTTCGCTGGCCTTGAGCGCCAGCCAGCCGCGCATGGACCAGCTGGAATAGGCGCGGTTGCCGATGATGAGCTTGAGCATGCCTGTCCTTTTCGTCACCCCAGCGAAGGCTGGGTCCAGACTACGCCGCCTCGTTCCTTACGCCAGTTCGTCTGGATGCCAGCCTTCGCTGGCATGACGGCATTATTGAAGAGCCGCCTCCAGCACCGCCGTTCGTAACTCGGCGATGCCGCTCCCGGTTTCACTGGAGGTCGCCACCAGCAGCGGATGGGCGGCAGGACGCTTGAGCGCTTCGTCCGCAGTGCGGGCGACCGTGGCGTCGAGCTCGCTCGGCTTGATCTTGTCGGCCTTGGTCAGCACCAGGTGGTAGCCGACCGCGGCCGCGTCGAGCATGTCCATGACCTCCCGGTCCACCGGCTTGATGCCGTGCCGAGAGTCAATCAGGACCAGCGC
Source organism: uncultured Sphingomonas sp. (assembly GCF_902806265.1). GTDB lineage: Bacteria > Pseudomonadota > Alphaproteobacteria > Sphingomonadales > Sphingomonadaceae > Sphingomicrobium. The sequence continues at coordinate 41,652 of NZ_CADCVZ010000012.1, forward strand.
GCGCTTTAATACCGGGCGGCCGCGGAGATAGTCGTTCACTAGGAAGCGCCAGCGCTTGACCAGGTCCTTGGGCGCCTCGGCAAAGCCGTAGCCGGGCATGTCGACCAGTCGCAGCACCGGAGGGCGGCCGACGTCGAAAAGGTTGAGCTCCTGCGTCCGGCCCGGCGTGTTTGAGGTGCGCGCGAGGCTTTTGCGGTTGGTGAGCGCGTTCAGCAGAGAGGACTTGCCGACGTTGGAGCGGCCGGCGAAAGCGATTTCCGGAATGTCGGGCTCAGGCAGGAACTGCAGCGAGGGGGCAGACTTCAGGAAGTCGATAGCCCCCGCAAACAGTTTGCGGGCCTGTTCGGCTGTGTCCGCCTCGTCCACGCCTTAGCCGGCCGCCGCGGCTCGCGCCGTCACCCGTTCGGTGTCGTACTTGTGGTACAGCCATTTCTGCTGGGCGATGCCAAGGATGTTAGAGACTACCCAATAAAGCTGCAGCCCGGCCGCGAACGGCGCCATGACGAACATCATCACCCATGGCATGATCGAAAAGACCTGCTTCTGGATCGGGTCCAGCGGCGCCGGGTTGAGCTTGAATTGCAGCCACATGGTGATGCCGAGCAGGATCGGCAGAACGCCGATCGCCAGGAACCCGGGCGGTATGAAGGGCAGCAGCCCAAACAGATTGACCGGCGTCAGCGGATCGGGCGCCGACAGGTCGCGGATCCAGCCGTAGAAGGGCTGGTGCCGCATCTCCACGCTGACAGTCAGCACCTTGTAGAGCGCGTAGAACACCGGAATCTGCAAGAAGATCGGCAGGCAGCCCGCGGCCGGATTCACCTTCTCACGCTTGTACAGCTCGATGGTTTCACGCTGCATCCGCTCGCGGTCGTCCTTGTAGCGCTCCTGCAGCTCTTTCATCTTGGGCTGCAGAACGCGCATGGCGGCCATGCCGCGGAACTGCCGGTCGAAGATCGGATACATGACCAGGCGGACGATGAAGGTCAGTGCGACGATCGCCAGGCCAAAGTTGCCGAGCGCATGGAACAACCACAGCAGCCCCTGGAAGATAGGGCGCATGAACCACTCGAACCAGCCCCAGTCGATCGACTTCGAGAGCTTGGGAATGCCCTGCTCCTCATAGCCGTCGAGCAGCTCCTTCTCCTTGGCGCCGGCGAACAGGCGGGTCTCGGTGGCAAGCATCTGGCCGGGCGCGACGATCGTCGGCTGGCGGGCATAGTCGGCCTGATAGCCGCCGGTGGCGGAGCGACGGAAGCTGGCGTTCAGCCCGGCATCTCCGACCGGAGCGAGAGCAGTCAGCCAGTATTTGTCGGTGAAGCCCAGCCAGCCGCCATTGCTGGTGAAGCTGGTGCCCGCAGCGCCGGCCTCGTCGAGCGTACCGTAGTTCACGTCGTAGTTGGCCGCGCCGCCCAGAAACGCGATGGGTCCGACATGGTGGGTCCAGGCATCGGGATCGGCAGCTTTCTGGGCACGGCTGACGAGGGCATAGGGCCGGATCGCGATCGGGCCGGCACCGCCGTTCGCCACCCGGCCGCGGACCTTGAACAGGTAGCCGCCGTCGACCGAGACGATCAGTTCGAAGCGCTGCCCCGTGGGGTTGGTCCAGCCGAGCGTCACCGGGCGGCCGGGCGCGAGCACGTCCGAGTTCGCCTGCCACACGGTATTGGCGTCTGGCGCCTGCACACCTTCGCCAAGCCAGCCGAAGCTGGCGAAGTAGGCGCCCGGCGCTCCCGCTGGCGACAGCAGGCGGATCGGCGGCGAACTGCGGCGGAGATCCTGGCTGTGCCGGACCAGCATGAGGTCGTCGATCCGTGCGCCCCGGAGGTTCAGCGAGCCGCGGAGCGAAGGCGTCTCGATCCGCACCCGCGGGGTGGCGCCGAGCACGGCAGCGCGGCTGCGTAGCGCCGGAGGGGAGTCGGCGGTGGGATCCGCCTCCGGTCGCGGCACCGGCTTGACCTGCCCGTTCTCGACGGTGGTCTTGGGCGGCGTGGCGGTGGGCAGGAAACGGTCGCTAAGCGCGCTCCAGCCGAGCAGCACCAGCGCGGACAGCACCACCGCCAGGATCATGTTACGCGTTTCGTTCACTTGAGCTCGTGATCCTCAAACGGTCAGGGGACAGGGTCGTAGCCCTGGCCGCCCCAGGGATGGCAGCGCAGGATGCGCCGGGTAGCCAGCCAGCTGCCCTTAAGCGCGCCATAGCGCGTCCAGGCGGTGATCGCATAGGTCGAGCAGCTTGGCTGAAATCGGCAGTCGTCCGGAAGTACGCGGGACGGACCCTTCTGCCATCCCTTGGCGACCAGGATAAGCGCGCGGGCGATCATCGCGCGACCTTGCGGAGCGCCTTGACCAGCTCGTCTTGCAGGGAAGCGAGAGGCCGCTCGATCCCGCTCTGCCGTCCGATCAGCACGTGGTCCGCGCCGGCCAGACCGTAAGTCGGGAGCAGCTCGCGGGCGAGGGCGCGGAAGCGGCGCTTCATGCGGTTGCGGGTCACGGCATTGCCGACCTTCCGGCTGACGGTGTAGCCGATCCGCTTGTCGGGCGAGCCGTCGTCACGTGGGCGGACCAGCAGGACGAAGCCGGGCATCGGCGCGCGCTTGCCGGCGTTTGCGGCGAGGAAGTCCGCGCGCCTGGTTAGGGTGATTAGGCGCTGAGCTTCTTGCGGCCGCGGGCGCGCCGGGCTGCAAGCACCTTGCGTCCGCCGACCGTCGCCGACCGGCTGCGGAACCCGTGCCGCCGCTTGCGGACCAGATTGCTCGGCTGAAAGGTGCGCTTCATCGCTCATTGCCTCGAACTGAAAGAAAAAGGGCTGCCATGGGGCAGCCGCTCGTTGCGGCGGGCCGTTAAGCGAAGGGCGTCGCCAAGTCAACGTTTCAGCGCTTGGCCGATTGGCGGCGCGGGGGCAGTCTCGGTCGGGCTCGGGTCGGTTCGTGCCACTTCGACCCCCGCCGATGGCAGGGGATCGTCCATCCGCGGAACGCAATGGGGCGGCGGTGATTCCCGGCGCTCTTTTTCCTTGGCGAGCGCTTCGCGCCGGCGGGTGCTCTGGCGGCGGAGGCCCCAGTCGGTCCAGCGCCCCGCCTTGGGCTGCCAGCGCTTGAACGCGACATATTTGCGCTTGGCCCACTCGCTGTTCTTGAGCACCAGTGTCAGCCCGGCACCAAACACAAAAATCCCGCCAGGGCCAGGAAACACGGCGATCATCGGAGTTATTATGGCCATCATCAGTAGGCCGAGCACAAACAGCGCCGTTCGAACGGACCGCCAGGCAAAGAAGACCCGCACCTGCTCACGATTGATCATCGTGCAGTGATGTAGGCGGGCAACACGGAGCCAACAAGCGGCGGGCCGATTGCGGTCCGTCCCGCCGCCGCTTACTCACCCCCGGCCGAGCTAGGGGGACCCGTGTTTTTCTGTGTGCTTCATGGAGCGCGCGGCTGATGGTCGCGACGGTCTCTACGGTGGCTTACCTCGGGCTTGAGGCACGGGCGGTCGAGGTCCAGGTCCAGCTCTCCACCAACGTGCCCGCGTTCGTCATTGTCGGGCTGCCGGACAAGGCGGTCGCGGAAAGCCGCGAGCGGGTGCGGGCGGCGCTGTCGGCGATCGGGTTGGCGCTGCCGCCCAAACGGATCACGGTGAACCTTTCGCCAGCCGATCTGCCCAGGAAGGCAGCCACTTCGACCTGCCGATCGCGCTGGGGTTGCTGGCGGCCATGGGCGCATGCGATGCCGAGGCGCTGGCGCATTATGTGGCAGTTGGCGAGCTCGGGCTGGACGGGCGGATCGCGCCGAGCCCGGGCGTGCTGCTGGCCGCGCTGCATGCTGGCGGGGAGGGCAAGGGGCTGATCTGCCCGGCTGCGCAAGGCGCCGAGGCGGCGTGGGCCGGCAGCGTCGAGGTGCTCGCCGCGCCCGACCTATTGGCGCTGCTGGCGCACCTCAAGGGCACCGCCCTGCTCTCGACGCCGCAGCCGGGGGAGGCGGAGGTGGTCGGGCGCGGCCCCGACCTCCGGCAGGTGAAGGGGCAGGAGACGGCCAAGCGTGCGCTGGAGATCGCGGCGGCCGGCGGACACAACCTGCTGATGAGCGGACCACCGGGCGCGGGCAAGTCGCTGCTGGCCGCGTGCCTGCCGGGCATCCTGCCCCCGCTGACGCCAAGCGAGGCGCTGGAGGTGTCGATGGTCGCCTCCGTGGCCGGCGAGCTCGACGGTGGCAAGATGACCCGCACCCGGCCGTTTCGCTCGCCCCACCACAGCGCTTCCATGCCTGCACTGGTCGGGGGCGGGCTCAAGGTGCGGCCGGGCGAGATCAGCATGGCGCACCTCGGCGTGCTATTCCTGGACGAGCTGCCCGAGTTCCAGCGGGCGGTACTCGACTCCTTGCGACAACCGCTGGAGACCGGCACGGTCAGCGTCGCGCGAGCCAATAGTCACGTCACTTTCCCGGCGCGAGTGCAGCTGATTGCGGCGATGAACCCGTGCCGCTGCGGGCACCTCGGTGATCCGGCGCTGGCCTGTAGCCGGGCGCCGCGCTGCGCGGCCGATTACCAGGCGCGGGTCTCTGAACCGCTGCTAGACCGCATCGACCTGCATGTCGAAGTGCAGGGGGTGAGCGCGGCCGACCTAACCTTGCCGCCACCTGCCGAGGGGAGCACCGATGTGGCTCAGCGGGTTGCCGCAGCGCGCCGGGTGCAGTCCGAACGCTATAATGGTCATGGCCCCCGCACCAACGCCGAGGCGGATGGCGAGCTGCTCGACGAGGTGGCGACTCCCGACGAGCCCGGCCGCAAGCTGCTGGCGGATGCCGCGGCTGCCATGCGTCTCAGCGCCCGAGGGGTCCACCGTGTGTTGCGCGTGTCCCGCACGATCGCCGACCTGGCCGGAGCGCATCAGGTCGGCCGCATTCATGTCGCGGAGGCGCTGAGTTATCGAAGGCAGGCACCGCGCAACTGATTGCAGTGCCGGCAGCCAGCTGTAAGGTCTAGGGACTCACAAGAAGGGGGCTTGAAGTGACACCGACTGGATGGGCGGTGCTGCCGCTTAAGAAATATTTCGTTTTTGCCGCCGAGCGCCGCGCGCAGAGTACTGGTGGTTCACGCTGCTGCTGAGCGTCGTTGTCGGGTTCGTGACGAGCCTCCTGGATGGCATGTTTGGTCTCGCCACAAGCATGAGCGAGGGCGGCCCGATCAATGGCCTCGCTTCCTTGGCTCTGATTGTGCCGAGCATAGCAGTGACCGTTCGCCGGCTACATGACACCAATCGCTCGGGCTGGTGGCTAGCCCTTCCACTAGTCTTGCTTATCGTCCTTGTTGCAATTGCTCTTGGTTCGGGTGCGTTCACGGCTGACGGGGGCGAGGGCCTTGGCGTACCGGCGATCATCATGCTGGCCCTCCTCGGCGTTTCAGCCATCGCGTTGTTCGTCTTCATGCTGCTGCCGGGAAACCAGGGGAGCAACAGCTACGGGCCGGATCCGTATAGCCAAGACGATCTAGAGCGGGTGTTCGCCTGACCCGACCATTGCGGTAAGAGAGCGAGGCAGCTAGCAGGCGCGGGAAGCCCCCGTGGCGGAATGGTAGACGCGATCGACTCAAAATCGATTGTCGCAAGACGTGTCCGTTCGAGTCGGACCGGGGGCACCACCGCCGACGTACACGGCGGGCTGGCTGGAGACACTGATGGGTTACCGGATCGCGGTCGTTGGAGCGACCGGCAATGTCGGACGCGAGATGCTGCAGATCCTGGCCGAGCGGCAGTTTCCACTGGACGAGGTGGCGGCGCTCGCCAGTTCCCGCTCGACCGGGGACGTCATCGACTTCGGCGACAGCGGCGAGACGCTCAAGGTCAAGAACCTCGAGCATTTCGACTTCGCGGGCTGGGATATGGCGCTGTTCGCCGCAGGCTCGGAGACCAGCAGGCTGCATGCCCCGCGCGCTGCCCAGGCCGGCTGCATCGTGATCGATAACAGCTCGCTCTACCGGATGGACCCCGATGTGCCGCTGGTGGTGCCGGAGGTGAACGGCGAGGTGCTCGCCACCCGCCCGCGCAAGGGCATCGTCGCCAACCCCAACTGCTCCACCGCGCAGATGGTGGTGGCCTTGAAGCCGCTGCACGATGCCGCGACCATCAAGCGGGTGGTCGTGGCGACCTACCAGTCGGTATCCGGCGCCGGCAAGGCGGGCATGGACGAGCTGTTCAACCAGTCGCGCAACATCTTCGTCGGCGACTCCGTCGAGCCTCAGAAGTTCAGCAAGCAGATCGCCTTCAACGTTATCCCGCATATCGACAGCTTCCTGGACGACGGCTCGACCAAGGAAGAATGGAAGATGGTGGTCGAGACCAAGAAAATCCTCGATCCCAAGATCAAGGTCACCGCGACCTGCGTCCGGGTGCCGGTATTCGTCGGCCATTCGGAAGCGGTGAACGTGGAGTTCGAGCGCGAGATCAGCGCTAAGGAGGCCCAGGACATCCTGCGCCAGTCGCCCGGGGTCATGCTGGTCGATAAGCGCGAGGACGGCGGCTACGTCACGCCCGTTGAGTGCGTCGGCGATTATGCCACCTTCGTCTCCCGCGTCCGCGAGGACCCGACGGTGGAGAACGGCCTCAACCTGTGGGTGGTCAGCGACAACCTGCGCAAGGGCGCGGCGCTGAACGCCGTGCAGATCGCGGAGATGCTGGGCAGGAAGCACCTGCAGAAGGCCGCATGATGGCTGAGCAGCGGATGGCCGGCGGTTGCGCCTGCGGTCGGATTCGCTTCGAGGCGGAGGTAGAATCCGTCGGCGCTTACCTCTGTCATTGCCGCATGTGCCAGCGGGCGAGCGGCAATGTGTCGCTGGCGATGTTCAACCTGCCCCAGGCGAATGTTCGTTGGACCGGCGAGCCCGACTGGTACCGGAGCTCGCCGATCGCCGAGCGGCCGTTCTGTTCGGCTTGCGGGACCTCGCTCGGCTTCCGCTACCTCGAGGACACCGACAAGATGGACTTGACGGTCGCGGCGTTCGACGACCCCTCGCGCTTCCGCCCGACCAGCCATTTCGGTGCGGAGAGCATGCACCGGGAGTGGCTGAACACCGAAGGCCTTCCGGAGACCCGCAGCGACGAATACCAGCGGCTGAATGAGCGCTGGGAGCGGGCGGGGGCGGGGCCGCCGAGCTAGGTGCCGTGCTCCTGCAAAGGCAGGAGGCGAATGCTAGTTGCGGCGGCGTGGAAGAGAACTGGACCCCTGCCTTCGCGGGGGTACAAGGCCGACATGACTCAAGCCACTACCCATAGCTGGACCGCCTCTGACGGCGTCCAATTGGCTTGGCGTGAGATCGGGGAGGGCCGCGCGGTCATCCTGCTGCATGGGCTGTTTTCGGACAGTGACATGAATTGGCTCAAGTTCGGCCATGCCGAGCGGATTGCGGCGGAGGGCTTCCGGGTGATTATGCCGGACCTCCGCGCGCACGGGGCGAGCGCGAAGCCGCACGACCCGGCCTGCTACGGCAAGGGCGTGCTGGCGCGCGATGTGCGTGAGCTGCTTAAGCACCTGGCGCTGCCCGAGTTCGACCTTGGCGGCTTCTCACTCGGCGCGCGGACCACGGTGCAGGCGGTGGGCGAGGGGCTGCGGCCGCGGCGGGCGGTGCTGGCCGGCATGGGGCTGCAAGGGTTGCAGGGCTGGGCACGGCGCAAGACCTTCTTTCTCGAGTGCATCGCCATGTTCGACACCGCGCCGCGGGGCGATCCGCACTGGTTGGCGATCCAGTTTATGAAGAGCCAGAAGGTCGACCGTGAAGCCGCGCGGCTCCTATTGGAAAGCTTCGAAGACGCCTCGCCCGATTGGCTCGCGGCGTTCGCAATGCCGACCCTGGTGGCGTGCGGACGCGAGGACCGCGACAACGGCTCGCCGGAAGAGCTCGCCGCGGGGCTGCCGGACGCCAGGCTGGAGTGGGTACCCGGAACGCACATGAGCTCGGTTACGCAGCTCGAGCTGGGAGAGGCGATCGCCCGCTTCCTGGCATCTTGACGGCTCCGTGACGAAGCTCCACTCCGCTTCCATCCAACATGCCCGATGAGGTCCTAAGTCCATGAAATTGGCAGCTTCCGTATCCTTTTTTGCACTGGCGCTTGCCGGCTGCGCGACCACCACTGCGACCGACACGACCGCGCCTGCGTCGGCTGCGCTGACGCAGAACGACACGCCCGGCACCAGCGACGCTCCGCCGGCCGGTGACTATCCTGGCACCCCGGAAGGCGCCCGGCAGTTCATCGCGGCGGTCGAGAAGGACCTGTTCGACCTCAGCGTGATCGGCGGCCGCGCCGCCTGGGTGAACGCCACCTATATCACCGACGATACTGACGCCCTGGCGGCGTATTTCGGCACGATCGGGACGGAGAAGGGCGTCCGCTACGCCAAGGACGCGGCGCGCTATGCGCAGGTGCAGGGCCTCGACCCCGACACCGCGCGCAAGCTCAACATCTTGCGCGGCGCGCTGGTGCTGGCGGCACCGACCACGCCCGGCGCGGCGGCGGAGCTCAACACCATCACCACCAAGCTGCAGTCCACCTACGGCAAGGGCCGGGCGGCGCTGAACGGCAAGCAGATTACCGGCGACGACGCCGAAGAGGCGATGGGCACGCTGCGCGACCCGCGCAAGACGCAGGAGGTCTGGACCAGCTGGCACAGCAACGTCGGGCGGCCGATGCGAGGCGACTACGCCCGCATGGTGGAGATCGCCAACGCCGGCGCCAAGGAGCTCGGCTACCCGGACGCGGGTGCCATGTGGCGGTCGAACTACGACATGAGTCCGCAGGAGTTCTCGGCCATGTACGACCGCTTGTGGGCGGAGGTGAAGCCGCTCTACGACCAGTTGCATTGCTATACGCGAACCAAGCTCAACGCGAAGTACGGCGACGCCATCCAGCCCGAGACCGGGCCGATCCGCGCCGACCTGCTCGGCAACATGTGGGCCCAGGAATGGGGCAACATCTACGACGTGGTCGCGCCGGAGGGTGCGGGCGACGTCGGCTATGACGTGACCGAGCTGCTCAAGGCCAAGAAGAAGACGCCGACCGACATGGTCCGTATCGGCGAGGGCTTCTACACCTCGCTCGGCCTCCAGCCGCTACCCGCTAGCTTCTACCAGCGCTCGCAGATCGTCCGTCCGGAAGGCCGCGAGGTCGTGTGCCATGCGTCCGCTTGGGACCTCGACAACAAGGACGACCTGCGCATCAAGATGTGCACCAAGGTCAACGGCGACGACTTCGTCACCATCCACCATGAGCTTGGGCACAACTACTACCAGCGCGCGTACAACCAGCAGCCATACCTGTACCTCAACGGCGCCAACGACGGTTTTCACGAGGCGATCGGGGACTTTATCGCCCTGTCGGTGACGCCCGAGTACCTCGTCCAGATCGGCCTGCTCGATCGGTCAAAGGTGCCGGATGCCAGCAAGGACACGGGCCTGCTGCTCAGGCAGGCCATGGACAAGGTGGCGTTCCTGCCGTTCGGCCTGCTGGTCGACAAGTGGCGCTGGGGTGTGTTCGACGGCTCGATCTCACCGATGCAGTACAATTCCGGCTGGAACCAGCTGCGCCAGCAGTATCAGGGCATCACGCCGCCCGTGCAGCGCAGCGAGAGCGACTTCGACCCGGGCGCCAAGTACCACATCCCGGGCAACACGCCCTACGCCCGCTACTTCCTGGCGCGCATCCTGCAGTTCCAGTTCTACAAGGCCGCCTGCGACATGGCCGGCTGGAAGGGCCCACTGCATCGCTGCTCCTTTTACGGCAACAAGGAGGTCGGGCAGCGCCTGAACGCGATGCTGGAGCTGGGCGCAAGCAAGCCCTGGCCGGAAGCGTTGCAGGCGTTCACCGGCACCCGCGAGATGTCGGGCAAGCCGATGCTCGAATATTTCGCGCCGCTGCAGGTGTGGCTGCAGGAGCAGAACCGGGGCAAGACTTGTGGGTGGTAGCCTGAAGCGCCGACGCTAAGCAGGCCTTCGCGGAGCGAAGGTCAGCTTAGCCGAGAGACGCGCAAGGCCGGCCGGCCTGCGGCGCAGCCGACAGGACCGACGTTAGTGGACTTGCTCCCATGACTGCCCGCGTGGAGGCTGATCGAAACTGGCCTCACCCCGCATGCGCTTACGCGCGAGTCGACCCTCTCTCGCGGGGAGAGAGTGTGCCTACTCCGCCGCCAGCCGCGCCGCCTTCAACCGCCGCTCCGCATCCCGCGTCCCGACATCACGGCGACCGCGCTGGCCGAGCGCCCAGGCCGCGCCGCCAATCGCTGCCGCCACCCCGCTGACGATGGCCGTTGCCGCAACCGGGTGCATTTGCGCTTCCAAGTAAAGCGACGTCTGGCGGGTGAAAGGCTGCTGGTTGCTTTCCGTGCGGCCGTCGGCGCGGGGTTCGAACAGATTGTCGTTGGTCCCGGGCGTGGGCGGCACGGTGGTGGTCTGCGCCACCTCGTCGCCGAGCAGCTCCATGCCGAGATCGCTCAGCCGCGACAGGGCAGGGGCGACGGAGGTCAGCATGACGCCGCCGCCGCCGACTACCAGCTCGCGCCGGCGATGCGCCGCGGCGAAGCAGATCGCCTTGGCGACCAGCTCCACGTCGTAGAGCGGCTGCGGCAGGCGAGCGGGCTTGTTCATCTTGTTCCGGGCGTGCTCGGGATAGGGCGTGTCGATGCCGGCCGGCTTGATCAGCGTCACCGCCATGGGCGAGCCTTCGTCCTCCACCTCCATCCTGAGCGCGTCGGTGAACTGCATCACCGCGGCCTTCATCGCGCAATAGGGTCCCTGGAGCGGGATGGCGCGATTGGACAGGACGGAGCCGACGTTGATCAGCGCCCCGCCGCGCTCCTTCATGTGGCGCACCGCGGCCATGCTGCCCTGCACCAGCCCGAAGTAGCCCACGTCGAACACGCGGCGGTGTTCCTGCAGCGTGACCTCCTCCAGCCGGGCATAAAGCGCGACCGCGGCGTCGTTGACCCAGCTGTCGATGGATCCGAACTCTTCCAGCGCCTTAGCGGCGAGCTGGTCGGCCGCGCCTTCGTCGGCGACGTCTACCGCCAACGCGGTGGCCTGGCCGCCCTTGTTGCGGATCGCTACAACCGCTTCGTCAAGCGCTTCGCTGTTCCGGGCGGCGAGCACTACCCTGGCGCCCTCTGCAGCGGCGCGGCGCGCGGTCGCGAGGCCGATCCCGCTGGAGGCACCGGTGATCACCATCACCTGCTCGGACAAGGGCTTCAGCGGCTCGGCCATTCTTCTCTCCTGCTACTTACGAAGAGGGGCGCCGAAGCGCCCCTCCCTTACCAACGCTCCCCGGCTCGCTTACGCGCCGTAGGAAATCGCGCCGGTCTTGGTCTGGTCCTTGCTGGTCTCGTCCAGCCCGGTATTGCCCTTGGCCGACGAGGTCTGGCTGCCCGTGTCGCTGGACTTGGCCGACTTGCTCGAGCTGCCTTTGCTGGTGCTCGAACTACCGGAAGTGCCGCTGCTGCCGCCGCCGATGCTGCCGCCGCCACCGAGGCTGCTGCTGCCAGCGCCACCGCCGATGCTGCTTCCGGTGCTGCTGCTGTTGCTGCCACCGCCCATGCCGGTCGGAGTGCCGCCGGTCGAGGCCGAGCTGGTGCCGCTCGCCGGTTGGGTCGAACCCGCGCTGCTGCCCGAGCCGCCGGTGCTCGCGCCGCCGATGCCGCCGGACGATGGCGAAGTGCCGCCGGTCCCAGTCGCGCCCGTTCCGGCGGCCGCGCTGGGCGTGGTGCCGGCGGTCTCGAGCAAGGAGTCCTGGCTGGTCGAACCCTGGCTGCTCGAACCGAAGTCCGTTGAGCCCTGGCTGCTGCTGTCGTTCTGCTGACCCCACTTCATCAGCGATCCCGAGCTGCCGCTGCTGCTGCTGCTGCTGCTGCGGCGCGACCAGAGAAAGGCGCCGGCCGCGGCAGCTGCGGTCGCCAGGGCGGCGGCTGCAATGGGCCGCGAGCGGGCGGATTCGCGGAGCTTCAGCCCGCTATAGGAATTCCGCTGTTGGCTGTTGGTCTGGTTGCGATCCTGGTTGCGATCTTCGTACCTGGCCACGTCATTCTCCTCATTGATCGAAATGTGCGCGGCCAACGCGCGAGCCGCCGGCAATGTTGCGCCGCTTGTCGCCAGAGGGAGGCGGCGCAGCGACCGGTCGCTGGCTAGAGCTGCCCCAGCAAGGTGTCTGCGCCCGAGACCTGGTATTCACCCGGCGCCTCCACGTTGAGCTGCTCCACGACCCCATCGTTGACGATCATGGAATAGCGCTGCGATCGCTTGCCCATGCCGAACTTGGAACCATCCATCGTGAGGCCGATCGCTTCGGCGAACTGGCCGTTGCCGTCGGCCAGCATGGTGATGCTCTCGCTGCCTTGGTCGCGGTTCCAGGCGCTCATAACGAAGGCGTCGTTGACGCTCGTGCAGGCGATCTCCTGGACGCCCTTCCCTTTGAGCTCCTCGCCCTTCTCGACGAACGAAGGCAGGTGCTTGGCGGAGCAGGTCGGCGTGTACGCTCCCGGCACCGCGAACAGGGCGACCTTCCGGCCGCCGAAAAAGTCGGTAGTGGTGGTCGGCCGCGGCCCTTCGCCGGTGGCGATGGTCAGCGGAAGGTCGGGCAGGCGTTCGCCAACCTGGATGCTCATGCTTGATCTCCTATCTGCGTGCTGCCCGGCCATAGTTGCCGGCCCGAAGCACGACAAGGCAGGCGGCGATGGCGGGGGCTTGCCCGAAGCGTCCCAGTTTCGCATGACGGGAAGGATGGACCAGCCGCCATATCTGTCTGGCCAGATGCTGCTGGCGATGCCCGGCATGGCCGATCCGCGCTTCGAGCGGGCGGTGGTCGCCATCTGCGTCCATGACGAGAACGGCGCGGTTGGGATCGGCATCAGTCACAAGCGCTCGGGGCTGCGGTTGCGCGGGCTGCTCAAGCAGCTCGACCTCAATCCGGGGCAAGCGCCCGACTGCGCGATCCACCATGGTGGCCCGGTGGAGCCCGGCCGGGGCTTCGTGCTCCACTCCAATGATTGGGGCGGCGAGGACTCGATGGAGGTGGTCGGGCCTTCGGGCAGGCTGTGGACCATGACCGGCACTATCGATGTGCTGCGCGCGATCGCCGAAGGGCGGGGCCCGTCCAAGTGGCTGGTCGCGCTCGGTTACGCCGGCTGGGGCGCCGGGCAGCTCGAGCAGGAACTGAGGGGGCATGGCTGGCTGGCGGCGGCAGGCGACCCTGCTGTCCTATGGGACACGCCCACCGACGAGCGCTGGGCGACTGCCTTCCGCGGCGAGGGGATCGACCCGCGCCTGCTCAGCAGCGAGACTGGCGTCGCTTAGCCGCGGGCACATATAAAGCTTTCTTTATATCCCTTGTTCCGCTAGGCGCGGGCGCAACTGGCCGCCGCTCGGAGAGAGCGCGGTCCTTTTCACTTTCGGAGACCTCCCGTGGCTACGCAGACCCAGACGATCGAGCGCGATTACCTCGTCAAGGACATCGCCCTGGCCGACTTCGGCCGCAAGGAAATCGAGATTGCCGAGACCGAGATGCCAGGCCTGATGGCCCTGCGCGAGGAATATGGCGCGTCCAAGCCGCTCACCGGCGCGCGCATCACCGGCTCGCTCCACATGACCATCCAGACCGCCGTGCTGATCGAAACGCTGACTGCGCTTGGTGCGGACGTGCGCTGGGCCAGCTGCAACATCTTCTCGACCCAGGACCACGCGGCCGCGGCCATCGCCGCCACGGGCGTTCCGGTGTTCGCGGTCAAGGGCGAGACGCTCGATGAATATTGGGACTACGTCGCGCGCATCTTCGACTGGGGCCGCGAGACCACCTGCAACATGATCCTCGACGACGGCGGCGACGCGACCATGTTCGCCTTGTGGGGCGCGCGGGTCGAGGCGGGCGAGCAGCTGTTCGAGCCGTCGAACGAGGAGGAGGAGATCTTCGCTGCCACCCTGCAGCGCTTCCTCAAGGAGCGTCCGGGCTACCTTACCAAGACGGTGGAGGCCACCAAGGGCGTATCGGAAGAGACCACCACCGGCGTCCACCGGCTGTACGAGCTCGCCAAGCAAGGCAAGCTCCCGTTTCCCGCGATCAACGTCAACGACAGCGTCACCAAGTCGAAGTTCGACAACCTGTACGGCTGCAAGGAATCGCTGGTCGACGCCATCCGCCGCGGGACGGACGTGATGCTGGCCGGCAAGGTTGCGGTTGTCGCGGGCTTCGGCGATGTCGGCAAGGGCTCGGCCGCGTCGCTCCGCAACGGCGGGGCGCGCGTGCTGGTGACCGAGGTCGACCCGATCTGCGCGCTGCAGGCGGCGATGGAAGGCTATGAGGTCGTGACGATGGAGGAGGCGGCCACCCGCGCCGACATCTTCGTCACCGCGACGGGCAACATGGACGTCATCACGCTCGACCACATGCGGGCGATGAAGAACATGGCCATCGTCTGCAACATCGGCCACTTCGACAGCGAGATCCAGATCGGCGCGCTCAGCAACATGAAGTGGACCGAGATCAAGCCGCAGGTCGACGAGGTCCAGTTCCCCGATGGCAAGAAGATCATCGTGCTGTCCAAGGGCCGGCTGGTGAACCTGGGCAACGCCACCGGCCACCCGAGCTTCGTGATGAGCAGCAGCTTCACCAACCAGGTGCTGGCGCAGATCGAGCTATGGAGCGGAGCGGACCGGTACGGGAACGACGTCTACGTCCTGCCCAAGCACCTCGACGAAAAGGTCGCCGCGCTGCACCTCGACAAGCTCGGCGTGAAACTGACGACGCTCAGCGACAAGCAGGCCGCCTACATCGGGGTCAAGCCGCAGGGCCCGTTCAAGCCCGAGCATTATCGGTACTGAGCGAGGGCACTGGGCCAAGGTGCCCGGTCGGTCCTGCTTACAAGGGACGGCCGGGCGGTCCGCTGAGATCCAGTGGGCTCATTCGGATCCACTTGGACAGGAGCATCTTGCGACCGCTAGTGACCGGCTGCCCAGCGTGACGGGCGAGCGGGTGAGGGGCTCCCTCGGCAGTGACGTTGCGGAACAGTAGACCTTCACCCCGGCTGCCCCGGACCATCAGATGGAGGTCGGGGAAGACCGTTGCGCCGCCGTCATAGTCATCGTTGAGGTAGACCAGGAAGGTGACGACCCGTTGGTTCACGTCGCCTGTCAACGCGTCGCTGTGCAGCTTGTACTGCTGGCCAGGCGCATAGCTGAGCACCTGCATGGGCTCGCCCTGCTCGTAGGTGGTGCCGGTTGCGGCCGCGATCCGCCGGTTGA
>NZ_CADCVZ010000013.1 GCF_902806265.1 uncultured Sphingomonas sp.
GCTTGGCGCTGCGGCGGTCGCGCAACCGGCGATCGATATCGGCACCGATCCGGCTGGAGCCTTTTCGAGTGCCGCCCGGGCGGCGGGGCTGATCGGCGAGGGCCAATCGTTCGACCCCTATGCGAATGACGAGAACTTCCTCTTGGGCGCCTTTATTTTCGAAGATGTGGGCGTTACCGCATACCGCGGCGCGGCCCCGTTGCTCGCCAACAAAGCCTTCCTGGAAGCGTCCGCGGGCCTGTTGGCGGTTGAAGCCTACCATGCCGCCATTGTTCGGACGACGCTATTCCGAAAGGGCATCCAGACGCCGGCGCTGATCGACGCAACGGAGGCGATCTCGGACGCACGTGACACGATCGACAATCCGATCGACGACGATCAAGGCATCCGGCCGATCGGCAATCAAAGCAACATCGTTCCGGTCGATCAAAATGGTCTGGTCTTCGCCCGCACCACCGGCGACGTGCTCAACATCGCCTACCTGAATGCCGGCTCAGTTCAGGCGGGAGGATTCTTCCCCGCCGGCGTGAACGGCACCATCCGAGTGAGCAGCGCGGGCTAAGCCCCAGATAGGAAAGCGGTCGCCATGAACCAGCATGAACTCATTGCAGAAGTGTTCGAGCGCCAGGCCAAGCGCCGCGTCGAACGCAGGGCCTTTCTCAAGTTTGCCGGCATGTCGACGGCAGTTGCCGGCGCCGCGGCGGTCAGTGCCTGCGGCGGCGGAGGCGGAGGTGACGGCCTCGGGGTCGACGAGAACGTCAACACGCCACCTCCGCAAACCGGGCTGTCGGATGCCGACATCCTCAACTTCGCACTCAATCTCGAGTATCTGGAAGCCCAGTTCTACAGCTTCGCGGCGACGGGAGCAGGCCTTGCGGCAAACCTCCTCACCGGCACCGGCACACAGGGCGAGGTGACCGGTGGGCGGCAGGTCAATTTCACCGATCAGGTGGTCCGGTTGTATGCGAACGAGATTGCCGCCGATGAGGTCGCGCACGTCGCTTTCCTGCGCTCGGCCCTCGGATCGGCGGCGGTTGCTCAGCCAGCCATCGACATCAGTGCAACCGCGACCGGGCCGTTTTCCCAGGCTGCCGTTGCCGCGGGTCTGATCACCCAGGGCCAAGCGTTCGATCCTTACGCAAGCGACGAGAACTTCCTGCTCGGGGCCTACATCTTCGAGGATGTCGGGGTAACCGCTTACAAGGGTGCCTCACCGCTTATTCAGAGCCCGACATTCCTGTCGGCCGCGGCTGGTATCCTCGGCGCGGAGGCCTACCATGCCGGCCTTATCCGGACCGTGCTCTACGGCAAGGGGATCGCAACACCGGCGCTGATCGATGCGACTGAGGCCATTTCGGACGCGCGTGACAGCCTTGATAACCCGGCGGATGTCGATCAGGGTGTGCGCGCTATGAATGGCGCGTCGAACATCGTTCCGACCGACGCCAACGGTCTCGCCTTCAGCCGCTCCGCGGGCGACGTTCTCAACATCGTCTATCTCAACCCGGGCGCGGTGCCGCAGGGAGGCTTCTTCCCGAACGGCGTGAATGGGCCTATCAACACGAGTACAGCAGGCTGATCGGGGAACCCCGCAAGGGGTTTACCGCGGCAGCGCAGAGGTGGTGATGAGCAAGACAAGACGGAGGGTTGGGCGGTTCGTCGCACGGGCGGCGGGCAGCGCCTTCGGTCCTTGTCTTGCGGTATTGGCATGCGTGCTTGCAGTGCCAGTATCGGCGGACGTGATTGAATTGAGCGCGGACGGCAAGGTCGTCGTTCGCGCCGTCGACCAGCCATCGGTCGCCGACTCGGATGTTGCACCCGAGACGATCGGCGAAGTTGAGATCTCGCCCGAGGCGCTGACGCAGGTGACCGGCTCGGCAGCGCCGCCCGCTTATACCGCGGCCGTCGACTACCTTGCCGACCTCAACGGGATCAGCCCTGCTCTGCTGGAAGCGTTGGTCTGGCAGGAGAGCCGCTGGCGCGCCGGTGCGCGTTCGCCGGTGGGCGCCATCGGGCTGGCGCAGCTGATGCCCGGCACCGCGCGCGACCTGCAGGTCAACCCGCACGATCCGCATGCCAACTTGGCGGGCGGCGCGCGCTACCTGCGCCAGCAGCTCGACCGCTTCAACGGCGACGTTGAGCTCGCGCTGGCCGCCTACAACGCAGGACCCGGCCGGGTGCAGCGGGCGCGCGGGGTTCCCGCGATCCGCGAAACCCAACTCTATGTCCGCGCGGTCGTCGACCGCTTGTTCAAGATGTCAAACCTGCAGGGAACCCGTCCATGACCCGTTTCTCGGCGCTGCTGGCCTTGAGCCTCGCCACCGTTGCCGCTCCTGCCGCGGCCCAGACCACCGATCCGCAGGGCTCCGGCCCGATCGTCTCCGCGCTGAGCTGGCTGCAGGGCACCCTGCTCGGCAACGTCGCGACCGCCGTCGCGGTGATCGCAGTGGCGATGGTCGGCTTTATGATGCTGACCGGCCGGATGAACTGGCGGTTCGGGGCGACGGTGATCATCGGCTGCTTTGTGCTGTTCGGATCGACCGCGATCGTGTCGGGCATCCAGGCCACCGCGTCGGCGGCGAGATAGACGGTGGCCGGGCTCCACAATGAACCGGTGTTCCGGGCTTTGACCCGGCCGCAGATGTTCGGCGGGGTGACCTACAGCTATTTCGTCCTGAACGCAGCGATCACCACCGAAGCCTTTCTGATTACCCGCTCGTTCCTGGCGCTGCCGGTGGCGCTTGCCGTCCACGGCATCGGCTACCTCGCCTGCCTGCGCGAACCGCGGGTGTTCGACCTGTGGCTCACCAAGGTGAGCCGCTGCCCGCGCGTCCGCAACTGGAAGCGCTGGGGTTGCAACAGCTACGCACCATGACCGGCAGCAACCCCTGGAAAGGCGCCGCCAGCTGGGCCAAGCGCGAGCATCGCGCCGGCGACCGGCTGCCGTATCGCCGGCTGCTCGACGAGAGCACGGTGGAGCTGCGCGACGGCTCGCTGATGCGCTCGATCCATGTGCCGGGCATGGCGTTCGAGACCGCGGACGCAGACGAGCTCAACCATGCGCAGGGCGTGCGGGAGATGCTGCTGCGGAGCACGCTCGACGCGCGCTTCGTGCTCTACCGCCACATCATCCGCAGCCCGGTTGCGGTCGGCCTGTCCGCGGTCGAGGGACCTGGGTTCGCGCGGCGCATGGACGAGCTGTGGCGCAGTCGACTCGGCAAGCGCCGCCTGTTCGTCAACGACCAGTTCCTGACGCTGGTGCGGCGTCCTGCGCGCGGGAAGACGGGCTGGCCCGAGCGGCTTGCCCGCCGGCTCGGCAAGTCCGGCAGCGACGAGCACGACCCAAGGACGCTGCGCGACCTGGATGCCGCGATGACCGCGCTGATTGCCGGGCTGCACGATTACGGCGCGCGTCCGCTGGGCGGTTACGACGGCCCGGGCGGACGTTGCTCGGAGCCGCTGGAGCTGCTGTCGGCCCTGTTCAACGGCGAGCTGCGTCCGGTGCTCGCGCCCGAGCCGGATGTCGACCTCGGCCACCACCTGCCTTATTCGCGGGTCAGCTTTGGCCTGGACGCGATCGAGACGCGCGGCCCGACGCGGCGGAGCTTCACCGGCACCCTGTCGCTCAAGGAATATCCCGCGACCACCCGCCCGGGCCTGATCGACGGGCTGCTGCGCCTGCCGCATGCGCTGGTGCTGACCGAAAGCTTCGCGCCCGCCGACCGGCAGATCGCCAAGGAGCGGATGGACCTGGCAATCCGCCGGTTGCGCGCCACGGACGAGGAAGCCACGACGGAGCGGCGCGAGATGCTTGGCGCCAAGGATGCGCTTGCCGCCGGCCAGGTCGGGTTTGGCGATCACCACCTGTCCTTGTCCGTGCAAGTGCCGGACCTCGACCAGCTGGACGACGCGATGGCCGAAGCCGGCGCGGCGCTGGCAGATCTCGGCGCGGTCGCAGTGCGCGAGGACGTCAACCTGGAGCCCGCCTTCTGGGGCCAGTTCCCGGGCAACGAGACCTATGCCGTGCGCCGCGCGATGATCTCCAGCGCCAACGCCGCGGGGTTCCTGTCGCTGCACGGCTTTCCGCTCGGCCGGAGGGACGGCAATCAGTGGGGCGAGGCGACCGCGCTGTTCGAGACCACCAGCGCGACGCCCTATCACTTCAACTTCCACGAGGGCGACCTCGGCAACTTCACGGTGATCGGACCGTCGGGCTCGGGCAAGACGGTGGTGCTGAACTTCCTGGCGGCGCAGGCCCAGCGGTTTGGCCCACGCACCGTCGTGTTCGACAAGGACCGCGGTGCCGAGATCTTCGTCCGCGCGATGGAAGGGCACTACGCCCGCCTGTCGCCCGGCCAGCCGACCGGCTTCAACCCGCTGCGGCTGCCCGAGACCGCCGCCAACCGCGCCTTTCTGCGCGACTGGGTCGGAACGCTGCTGGAGGTGGATGGTCCCGAAGAGCTGCGGGTCGTGGCCGAAGCGGTGGATGCCTGCTTCGAGCATGATCCCGGTTTTCGCCGCCTGCGCCACTTCCGCGAGCTGCTGGCGGGCAACCAGCGGCCGACGGAAGGCGACCTCGTCTCGCGGCTCGCACCGTGGGTCGGTGCGGGCGAGAACGCCTGGCTGTTCGACAATCTGGAGGACGAGCTCGACCTCGACCGCAAGCTGGTCGGCTTCGACATGACCGCGCTGCTCGACAGCCCGCGGCTGCGCGCGCCGACCATGCTCTACCTGTTCCACCGCATCGACGAGCGGTTGAACGGCGAGCCGGCGATGATCCTGATCGACGAGGGCTGGAAGGCGCTGGACGATCCGGTGTTCACCGGCCGCATCCGCGACTGGATGAAGACGCTGCGCAAGCGCAACGCGCTGGTCGGGTTCGGCACGCAATCGGCGCGCGACGCGCTGGAGAGCCGCATCAGCAGCGCCATCGTCGAGCAGACCGCGACCGGCATCTTCATGCCCAATCCGAAGGCGCGCGCGGAGGACTATTGCGGCGGCTTCGGCCTATCGGAGCATGAGCTGGAGCTGATCCGCAGCCTGCCGGTGCACAGCCGCTGCTTCCTGGTCCGCCACGCCAACCATTCGGTCGTCGTGCGGCTTGACCTTGGCGGGATGCCGGAGGTGCTGACCGTGCTGTCCGGGCGTGAAGCCAGCGTGCGGCGGCTCGATGCGCTGCGGGCGATCCACGGTGACGATCCGGCGCGCTGGTACCCGATCCTGGTCGGAGCGCCCTGGCCGGGTAGCGAGGATAGCGGCGCCGGCTTTTTGCAGGCAGCGGAGTGAGCAGCTGCCCGACCCTGTCGGTCGAGGGCGAAGCCGGGATCGCCGAAGCGCTGCGCGTCGTCGACTGCGTCAGCGCCGAAGGAACCGCCAAGGCGTTCGGCCGGCTGTTCGGCGCGGACGGCTCGCTGATCAGCGCGCTGACGCTGCTGCTCACGCTGTACATCGGGCTGCTCGCGGTGAACCTGCTGACCGGGCGGTCGAAGCTCGGCCTCAACATGCTCACCCCGCGCATGCTCGGCCTTGGGCTGGTGCTGACCTTCGCGACGAGCTGGATCGCTTACCAGAGCGTCGTCTGGACCTTGCTGACCGGCGCGCCCGACCAGGTTGCGTCCGTCGTGACCGGCCAGCAGGGCTCCGCGACCGCCGCCTTCGCGGGGCAGCTCGATACCCTGTTCGCCGCAGTAGCCCAAGCGGCGGAGGCGGCCAAGGAGCCGCTGCCGCTGACCGACACGGGCATCACTCCTGCTCCGCCGCAAGCCGCCGGCTGGACCGCCGCGGACGTGCTGTGGATGGCGGCGATGCTGCTGCTGCTCGGCACGGTCGGCGTGCTGCTGGTCGCGCGCATCGCGCTGGCGGCGCTGCTCGCGCTAGGGCCGGTGTTCATCGTCATGGCCTTGTTCCGCGGCACCCACGGCCTGTTTGTCGGTTGGCTCAAGGGCGCGGTGATGTTCGCGCTGGTGCCGCTGTTCACCGTGCTGATCGGCGGCGCGGCGCTGGCGCTGCTTGCGCCGATCGTCGCCTCGCTGAGCGGCGGGCCGGTCAGCATGCAGGGGGCGGTGACCATGTTCCTCGGTGCCGCGGTCTACGTCGCGCTGATGGTCATCGTCCTGAAGGTCAGCGGGGCGATGGTGTCGGGCTGGACCATCGGCACGCACGGCCGCGCCGAGTCCGCTGCGGCCGCCGCCAGCGCCTCTGCGCCCGCTGCCGCGGCTGCTGCGAGCAACAACCAGCCGGCTGCCCAGCTAGGCCCCGCAAGCGCCAGCGCCGCTGCGTCGGCGCCCCCCGCGTCCGACCGCGTTCGCGCCATCGTTGCAGGTACCCGCGTTCCCGCCAACGATGTGGCGGACGCACCGGTCCGCGACGTCCGGGTAACGGGGCTGAGGTCCGTCGGGGTCAGCCCAGGCGATCGCCCGAACTCCCCCGCCACGGCCGTGGACCGCCGCGTCCAGGGGATCGGCACCCGTTTCCGCCCGCCGCCCACCTCGCCCCACGCCGGAAGGCCCAAAACATGAAGAATCTGGCACTCCCGCTCGCCCTGCTGCTGTTCGCCGCGCCCGCCCTTCCGGTCGCGGCTGCCGACACGCGGGTGCGGACGGTGCTGTTCAAGCCCGAGACGGTGGTGCGCTTCGTCGGCAAGCCCGGCTACCAGAGCGCGATCCGCTTCGGTCCCGACGAGCGGATCGAGAATGTCGCGGTGGGCGACAGCGTATCGTGGCAGGTCACGCCCAACAAGCGCGGCGACCACCTGTTCGTGAAGCCGCTGGCGGCCGGCGCGCGCAGCAACCTGATGGTGGTGACCGACAAGCGCACCTACCTGTTCGACCTGGAAGCCGGGCGCGGTGCGCAGCCCGTTTATGCGCTCAGCTTCGAGTATCCGGACTATCCCGCGCCGGGTTCGGTCCCGCCGCCGCCCGAGCCCGCTCCGGCCAGCACGAGCCTGGCGCAGAATGCGCTGCCGCCCGCGCCCTTGCCGCAGCTGCACTTCGGCTGGACCGCGCGCGGCGCCAAGGCGCTGCGGCCCGCGCGCGTGTTCGACGACGGGCAGTCGACCTACCTGAGCTGGCCGGAGAAGGTCCCCCTGCCGGCGGTCCTGGTGCCCGCGCCCGATGGCACGGAAAGCCCGTCCAACTACCGGATGGAGAAGGGCTACATCATCGTCGAAGGCGTCGCGCCGCAGCTGATCCTGCGCCGCGGCAAGCACAGCGCAACGATCACCGCGGCACCGCGGCCCGGTCGCCCGGTCCGCACCGCCAACACGGAGAGCCGCGATGGACGCCGCTAAGACGAGCTTTGCCCCGCGCGCGGACGACATCGTCAGCCCGGCGAGCCGCACGCACGGTCCGCTGGTGCCCTACGACCCGCGCGGCGACATGGACGACCATGCGCTGGTCGAGGCAAGCCGGATGGCCTATCCGGCGGTCGCCGCCAGATCGGCCGGTAAGGACAAGGCCGGGCTGATCGCAGGAGGTTCGGCCGCGGTGGTGCTCGGCCTGGCGACCTTCTGGGGCCTGAGCAGCGGGCGCGACGCGCAGCGGGCCGTGGCGCCTCCGCCCGCGGCAGCAACGACCGAGCAGGCGCTTCCGCTGATCCCGCCGCCGACGCCCGAGCAGCTCAGCGCCATGGACCCGGCGGGCGCGGCGGCCCCGCAGTCCTCGCTGGTCTTCAGCTCGCCCGCGCCGACTTATCCGCAGCTCGGGCTTCCCGTTGCTCAACCGGCCGCTCCGGCCGGCCCGACCGCGGCCGACCGCCTGCGCTCGCCCACCCTGCTGTTCGACTCATCCGGGCCCGTGGCGGCCGATCCCTCGCCGGCAGCAACAGCAGCGGCGGGCGCGCCGGCTCCGGCGAAACCGGCCGCAGGCCAGGACGAGTTCGCGGCCAAGGCGGACGCATCAGCTTCGGACTCTGCCACCGCCACCCGCATGGCCGATCCGGCGAGCACGGTCAGCCAGGGAACCTTGATCCCCGCAGTGCTGGAAACAACCATCAACAGCGACCTTCCCGGCTTCGCGCGCGCGGTCGTCAGCCAGGACGTGCGGAGTTTCGACGGCAGCCGCGTGCTGATCCCCCGTTCGTCGCGTCTGATCGGCCAGTACCGCAGCGGCCTCGCCGCCGGCCAGACGCGCGTTTACGTGCTCTGGTCGCGGCTGATCCGCCCGGACGGCGTGTCGGTCGCGATCGCCTCGCCCGGCACCGACGAAGCCGGGACCAGCGGTTTGACGGGGGACGTCAAGAGCCACTTCTTCAAGCGCTTCGGCTCGGCGATGCTGCTGTCGGTCGTCGGCGCCGCCAGCGCGATCGGCACCGGCGGTGCGTCGCTGCTGGTATCGGGAGGGGGCGGTGCCGCAGGGGTGGCGGCGCAGCAGAACGGCGCCATCCCGCCGACCGTTCGGGTGCAGCAAGGCCATCCGGTACGAGTGTTCACCGCCCGGGACCTCAACTTCTCGCAAGTGAGCACGGCGCCGCGGCCGTGAACGCGGCGGGTCCCGCGCAGCCGCCGGCGGAGGTCGTCGACCTGGCGGAGACTGCGGGCGTCTACCTCTCGGCCTACCTCCGTCCGTTCCGCACCTGGCTTGAGCGCGAGGATGTCTCCGAGATCATCTTCAACCGGGCGGGCGAGCTGTGGATCGAGGCGGCCGGAACTCAGCACCTGCAACGCGTCGAGGCGCCGCAGGTCGACGACCTGCTCATTCGCCGCCTCGCCGAGCAGGTCGCGCGGGCCACGCACCAGGGCATCAGCCGCGAGCGCCCGCTGCTCGCCGCGACGCTGCCCGACGGCGCCCGCGTCCAGTTCATCTCCCCGCCGGCGACCCGCAGCGGCTGGGCAATGGCGATCCGCCGCCACCGGCTGGTCGATCTGCCCTTGTCGGCCTACGCCAGCCGCCGGGGCGATGCCGCGCCGGACCTTGCGGCGTTCGACCCGGACGAGGACCCAATCGGTTACCTCCGGCAAGCCGTAGCCGAGCGCCGCACGATCCTGGTGAGCGGCGGCACATCGTCGGGCAAGACCACTTTCCTTAATGCGCTGCTGCGCGAAGTGCCGCCGGCCGAGCGGGTCATTCTGATCGAGGATACGCCCGAAATCCGGCTGAACAGTCCCGCGGGATTGGGGCTGGTCGCCGTCAAAGGCGAACTGGGCGAAGCGCGGGTGAGCACGGACGACCTGCTGCAGGCCTCCCTGCGCCTCCGCCCGGACCGCATCGTCCTGGGCGAGCTCCGGGGCACGGAGGCCGTCAGCTTCCTCCGCGCCATCAACACCGGGCACCCGGGCTCGTTCAGCACGATCCACGCCAACAATCCGCAAGGCGCGCTGGAGCAGCTCGGGCTGATGGTCATGCAGGCCGGTCTCGGCCTCACCCGCGCGGACACGCTGGCCTATGCGCGATCGGTGATCGACGTCATCGTCCAGCTCGACCGCCGCGGCGGCGAGCGAGCAATCGCCGCGATCCAGGATCTACGCGCGCAGGTCTGAGGCAGCGTTCGCGGTCAGTCGCCCTTCGGCCCCAGGTAATCGTCACCGTACACGGCACGCCGGAAGTCGCGGTGAAGGGTGCCGTCGTATGGGATGACCTGCACCAGAAAGACCGCTGCGAGCTTGTTGGCGGGATCGACCCAGAAGAGCGTCGAGGCTCGTCCATCCCAGAAGAACTCGCCCGCGGCGCCGCGGTTTTCGCTGGCGTCCTTGGGCTGGCCGGTGCGAACAAAGAAGTTGAAGCCGAAACCGCCCTGGCCCTTGCCGGGGAGCCAGGACCGCTCGGTCACGCGTGGATCGAGCTGATCCGTCGCCATCAGCTTCACGGTCGTCGGCTTGAGGATGCGAACGCCGTCGAGGCTGCCCTGATTGAGCAGCATTCGGGCGAAGCGCATGTAGTCGTCCGCGGTCGAGGCGATGCCCGCGCCGCCCATGGTGAGCTTTCGAGCGGGGTCGAAGTTGAGACCGCGCTGCTCCTGCTCGGAGGCACGCTGGAGCTTTCCGTCGGCACCTTTCTCATACATGGCGGCAAGCCGGGAAAAGCGCTCCTCCGGCTGCGTCCAGGCGCTGTCCTTCATGCCTAGCGGTTCGAAGATATGCCGACGGACGTAGGTCTCGAACGGAACTCCCGTAAGCTTCTCGACCAGCAGAGCCTGCACGTCGACCGCGGCGCTGTACCGCCATTGCCGGCCCGGATCGAAGAACAAGGGAACGCGCGCCAGCCGGCGGCCGAACTCGGCCAGGTCGTGATCACGCTTGAGCGGGTCGAGCCGAGCCCATTCCATCTCGGGATAGCTGTCGCCGGGTCCGTAGCCGAAACCGGCAGTGTGGCGGAGAATGTCCCGCACGAGGATCGAACGCTCGGGTGCCCGCAGGATCGGCTTGCCGGCGGAGTCCAGTCCCGCGAACACCTTGGTCGCCCCGAACTCGGGCAGGTAACGCGCGAGCGGATCGTCGAGGCCGAACCTGCCCTGTTCCCATAGTTGCATCAGGGCGACGCCGGTCACCGGCTTGGTCATGGAGTAGATCTGGGCCAGCGTGTCCCGCCGCATCGGCTTTCCGGCCTCGCGATCGGCATGGCCCGCAGTACCGAAATAGGCCTCGCGGCCGTTCTTCCACAGGAGCGCGGAAGCCCCGGCGACGCGGCCGGTGGAGACCATCTCGGCGAGTGTGCGGTCGATCCTTGCCTTGTCGATCTGAACCGACCCGGCGGCCGCTGCCGGACGCTTCGGAGCGGCAGCCTGCGCGGCAGGGATAACGGCGAGGACAAGTGCGGCTAGCCCAAGCAACAGTGACTTCATCGGATCCTTCCCGCAGCCTCCTCCAAGCGTCTAGCGGGACCGCCCGGTTCAGGGAAGATCGGCAGCAGCTTGGGCGCTGTGGATCGGCTGCGGCTATGAGCGCACCCCTGACCCGCTTCAGGCGTTGGGCGAGGGCGGGTTCAAAAATGATCGAGCACCGAACAGGAGGCAGTGGATGATCGGGGATGGCGTGAGCCGGCGGGGGTTCCTGGAGGTCGGCGGAGGGGTGACGGCTGCGTCTCTGGCGCTGACGACGGGCTCCGCGGCGGCGCTGGTGCAGTCGGGGGCCGCAGTCCGGGCGCTCGGCCAGGAGATGCCGAACGACGTAGAACTCCCCGCCGCGCCGCCGCGGAAGAAGCGGGCTGACAGCGTCGGCTTCGCAATCGTCGGTCTTGGCGATTATGCGCTCAAGCAGATGATGCCGCGGTTCGTGCAAGCCGAACGGGCACATGTTGCGGCTCTTGTTTCCGGCAATCCCGAGAAGTTGAACCGCGTCGGAGACGCCTACGGCATCCCGCGGAACGCGCGCTATTCCTATGAGACGTTCGCGAACATCGCCCCCGACAAGCAGGTGGAAGCGGTTTACATCGTCCTGCCCAGCGGCCTGCATGCGGAGTGGACAACCCGCGCCTTTGCGGCCGGCAAGCACGTCCTGTGCGAGAAGCCGATGGCGCTCTCAAGTGCGGAGTGCGAACGCATGATTGCGGCCGGCCGCCGGGCGAACCGCAAGCTGATGATCGCCTACCGCTCGCATTTCGAGCCGCACAATCTGCAAGCGATGGAGCTGATGGCCCGGGGTGCCGCCGGACAGCTGCGGCTCCTCCGGACCGAGCAGTCCTACCGCATGAGCCCGACCAGTCCGAGCGAGAACTGGCGGGTCAATCGCGCGCTCACGGGTGGGGGGGCGCTGGAGGATCTGGGGATCTATGGGCTCCAGGCTGCGCTCTACCTCACCCGCGAGATGCCGGAGAGCATCAGCGCCACGACCTTCAGGCCCGCCGGCGATCCTCGCTTTTCCGAGATCTTCGCCCAGGTCTCTTCGCAATGGCGGTTTCCGTCGGGCGCGGTGGCGCAGCTTGCCACCTCGTATGACTCTTCGGGTGCGAACTTCGTGCACGCGCGGGGCACCACCGGAGCGCTGATCATGGACCCGGCAACCAACTATTCGGGCCAGAAGATGACCTTGGAGGCCGGCGGCGGCCGCGAGTTCCAGTCGGGCGACCCGACGGTCCAGTTCGCGCGCCAGCTCGACCACTTCGTCGACGCGATACGCGAGGGTGTTCGCATCAGGACGCCCGGTGAGATGGGGCTGCGAGACCTGCGCCTGATCGAGGCGATCTACGCGTCCGCCGCGGCCGGTCGGACGGTGAGACTGAACCCGGACGCAACGATCAGGAGCTAGGCGCTCGCGGCGTTACCGGCGGAAGCCGATGTGGAGCGCCGCGGACCTTCGTTTGGACCGCCGCAACCTTGTTCCCGGACGTCATGAATAGCGTGCGCCCGTCACTGCCGCCGAACGCGCAATTCGAGATCGCTGCTCCTGTCGAGATCAGGCCCAGTTCGCGACCGTCGGGCCTGAAGACGTGAACTCCGCCGGGACCTGTCGCCCATAGATTGCCGCGTTCATCCACGGTCATTCCATCGGGCAGACCCGGCAGCCCTTTCCAGGCAAGCGCCGTCATGTCGGAGAAGACACGCCGGCGGGACAAGGCGCCGTCGGCGGCGACTTGGTAGGAGAGGATCACGGCCCGCGCAGGGTCGGAGTTCGAAACGTACAGGGTGGCTCCGTCCCGCGAGAAGGCGATGCCGTTGGGAAAGCGCAAACCCGACTCGACCAACGCGACCTGCCCGTCCGGCGCAAGCCGGTACACGCCGTTGACGGGCTGTTCCTTTAGGGGCGAGGCATTGATGCCCTCGAGCCCATAGGGAGGATCGGTGAACCAGATGGAGCCGTCCGGTCCGACCGCGAGATCGTTGGGCGAGTTGAATTTCTTGCCCTTGAACCGGCGCGCCAGGAACCGCTTCGCTTTGGTTCTGAGGTCGAGACGGGCGATCGCTCTGTTACCCTGGTCCGCGACCAAGATGGAAGTGGAACCGCCCGGCTTTAGCCCGTTGGCCCCGGGCTCGCGGAAACCTGCCCTCACCGTCCCGCCCGAGGGATGGAGGAACAGGCTCGCACCTTCCGTGGCGGTCCACCGGTGGATCCGGTTTGCCGGGACGTCGCTGAAGAGGAGGTAGCCGCCGCCCTGCCCGATCCAGACCGGCCCTTCGCTCCAGCCGAACCCCGTGGCCAGCACCTCGATCCTGGCCTTCGACGGAACGAGGTCGTCGAGCTCCGGGGCAGACCGTTCGATCGAGCCGTTGTCCGAGCGCAACTCACCGGCCGGCTTGGGTTGGAGCGCCAGCGCTAGGGCAAGGGCGATCCAGGCAGCAATTCCATTTACCATCGGAAGGGCTGATGCCCTATCGGTGGACTGGAGCAAAGGCCGGATTGCGCGGCACCGCCAAGGTCTCCCCAGAAATAAGCGGACTTGTCCTAGGTGAGGTAGTCCCCTTGCCACGACCGCTGGAGCAGCACCTGCATCGCTTCGTCGAACGGAGACATGGAGATCCGGTCGGAGAAGTCGATGAAGCTTCTCGCAGCAGCGGGTGTGGCGCTTGCGCTGGCAGTTGAGTCCAGTCGCAGGCTGGTCCCGCCGAAGTCGCCGATGAGCTGGAACGTGTCGCGGCCGCTGCTTCCATTCGCCAGCACGCGTGTCGCGTTGATCAGGAGCTGCTCGATGTCGTCGAGCTCGGCGATGATCGCGGCATTGCTGGTGCCGTTGCGGGTGACCACGATCTCGGTGTCGGCGCTCAGCCCGGTCAGACCCGCCGCTTGCGCCGCGTCGCGCGAGTAGATGCGGAAGGTTTCGGCGCCGCTGCCGCCCAGTAGCTGATAGATGTCCTCGCCGGACCCGCCGTCGACCCGATCCCGGCCGCCGCTTTGGGCATTCTGGCTGATCCGGTCGGCACCTTCGCCGCCGTGTATGAGGTCGTTGCCCGCGCCACCGTCGATGGTGTCGTTGCCAGCCATGCCGAACACTGTCTGCCGGCCGTCGAGGTCCTTGATCTTGTTAAGCTTGTTGTTGCCCGGCGAGCCGGTCACGACCGCATAGTCGGTCCCGGCGAAGCGCAGCGTTTCCACATCCCTGATCGTGTCGGTGCCTTCGTTCCCGCGCTGGTCGGTGATGCGGATGGTGCCGCCGGTGCCGTCGAAGCTGTAGTCGGCAGCAGCCCTGGCGAACAGCGCGGTGTCTGCGCCCTGTCCACCATCCAGCCGGTCGTCGCCCCGGCCGCCGTTCAGCCTATCGTTGCCGCTACCGCCGTTCAGCGTGTCGTTGCCGGCGTTGCCGTTCAGCCCGTCGCTGCCGTTCCGGCCGTCCGCGATGTCGTCGCCAGCCGGTCCGTCGAACGTGTTGGAGCCGGCAGAACCGGACCAGTTCACGCCGACCGGATCGGTGGCGTCCGAGTGGACGGTC
Organism: uncultured Sphingomonas sp.; assembly: GCF_902806265.1. Taxonomy (GTDB): domain Bacteria; phylum Pseudomonadota; class Alphaproteobacteria; order Sphingomonadales; family Sphingomonadaceae; genus Sphingomicrobium. The sequence continues at coordinate 14,295 of NZ_CADCVZ010000013.1, forward strand.
TCAAGCGTTCCTCCGCCGTCGATGAAGCTCACGGCAACCCTGAGCAGCAGGCCGGCCTGCGGGCCGAACGCCTGGCCGGCTGCGTCCGTCGGCCTGAAGCTCGATTGCGTTGCTTCGGCGATGTTGGTCCAGGTCGTGCCGTTCGTCGACGATTGCCACTGGTAGCGGAAGGTGCCGAGCCCATTCGAGTCGCTGATGGCGGACGTGTCGACCGTTAACCGCTGACCTTCGGTCGGAGTGCTGTCGCGGATTACCGGCTTGCCCGTCGAGCCGCTACCGTTCAGCGCGATCTCGCTGTCCGAGAAGCGCGCCCGTTCGATGTTGCGCAGCGTGTCGGTGCCGTCCGCTTTGTTTCCGCGCACATGGGCGATCGTGACCGTACCATCCTTGCCGTAGCTGATGTCATATTCGGCTCGCGCGCCCGAGAAGACGGCGATGTCTGTGTCGTTCGCTCCGTTCGCAACCTTGATCTCGCGCGCGATCACGAGCTGGCCCGGATTGATGGTGCCGTTGAAGATCCGGCTTTGCAGCTCACCCATGCTGTTGGCGCTGCCGATCTCGCGGCCCGTGCCGTCGCTGTTCTCCCGCACGCTGATCCTGACGTTGAGCCAGCGGTCCCCGTCGATGATGTCGTTGCCCGCCCTGCCGGTGATCAGGTCGCTTCCATCGCCGCCCAGCAGGATATCGCCTGCACCGAAGGAAGTGACGCCGCTGCCGAGCAGCGTTTGCAGCCCATCGATCGCCGCAATCCCCTGCGCGTCTAAGACGCTCCCGCGGAAGCCGGCGGCACCGATGGTTGCCGAGGTGACGTCCGAACCGGTGAGCCTGTCGTTGAAGCGGGTGCCGGACAGGCCTTCCACCGTCTCGAAGGCGGCGGTGCTGTTCGGCGTCGCCAGTGATGCGGTAACTCCGCCCGAACGGTTCTTGAAGGTCGCCCAGTCGAAGCCGGACATGCCCCGCATGCTGTTGGCGCCCCCGCCAGCGACCATGATGTCGTCGCCGCCCTCACCGATGAAGTGATCGGCGCCGCCATTGCCGACGAACACGTCGTGCCCGTCGACATCGTCCTTTTCGAAAATGCCGTCGAGGTTGTCGCCAGCTGCGCCAGCAGCGGCTCCGGCCTCGAGCCAATCGTCGCCTTCGTTGCCGAAGATCAGCTCCGCATTGTCGTGGCCGCGGACGAAGTCGTTGCCTTCGCCGCCGAACACCTCGGAACCCTCGTCGCTGCCCAGGACGACGAAGTCCTGGCCGCGACCGCCCAGGACAAGGTCGGCACCCGGCCCGGAGCGAACGGCATCGTTGCCGTCGCCGGCCTTAATGTTGTCGTCGCCGTCCTCGTCCGTGATGATGTCGTTTCCGGCGCCGCCGTTGATCAGGTCGCCGCCTCCGCCGCCTTCGAGGCGATCGTTTCCGCCATCGCCATGGAGCGTATCGTCCCCGTCGCCCGCGATCAGCGTATCGGCGCTTGCCGCACCGCCAAGCACCACATGGTAGTCGCCAGTGTAGCGGAGATAGTTCGAGTCCGCGCCCGAGGTCGCCGGATTGTCGCGGATCACAAAACCTTGCGGATCGTCGTGTTCCAGGTCGCCGTCGCGATCGATGTCGTTGAACTGCCTGTCGCGATCGACCTCCAGGATCAGGTCCGGCGTCGAGAAGACGTCGGACGGCAGGTGCGTCGCGTCCGTGGCGCGCTCCATGATCGCAGCGAAAGTGTTGCCTTCCAGCTGCTCAAAGAAGTGCAGACCGTCGAGGCGCTGCAGATAGTAGAAGCGGTCGCCATTCTGCAGGTTCTCGAGCTGCATCTGGAACACGAACCCGAAGGTCGAGCCGAGCATGCTGTCGTAATTCTTCTTCTCGGCCAGCCCGCCGATCCAAAGGTCGATGTGCTCGACGCCGCCAAGGCCTGCGGCGGCTCCGTAAGCGCCTTTGCCATTGAGGAAGTCGAGCCGGTCGGAAGGCACGGCCAAGCCGCCCACCGACTGCCCACTAATGATGGTTAGCGCCGCATCGCGCTTGCCCTCGGCGGTGGTCTGCCCCCTGATCAGCACGTGCGTGCCGTAAGCCGCGATGAAGTTGATGA
>NZ_CADCVZ010000014.1 GCF_902806265.1 uncultured Sphingomonas sp.
CCCCCCCCCCCCCGGGGGGGCGCGCCGCGGGGGCGGGGGCCGCTTGCTGCTCCGGGCGGCGGAGCTCCGCTTTTCCAGGCCCGGCGGCGGCCCCGTCGGGATCGCGGCCGACGACGCCCGGTTCGGTTTGCCCGAAGTCCGGCGCGGCCTGATCGCGTCGGCGGGCGGCCTGTACCGACTGCCGAGGATCGTTCCCCGCGTGGTTGCAATGGAGATGATTACCACCGGCCGTCCGATCAACGCCGCTGAAGCACTTGGGTTTGGGTTGGTGAATCGAGTGGTGCCGTCCCATGATGTCTTGGCCGAAGCTATGAAACTCGCTCGCGAAGTGCGCGCGAACGCGCCGCTAGCGGTCCGTGAAAGCGTTCGCATTGCACGGATCGCAAGCGGCTTCGATGACGCTGTGCTGCGTTCGGATGCTGAGCAAAGCCAGTCCTCGCTGCAGCAGACGTCCGACTACATGGAGGGGGCAGTGGCTTTTTTGGAGAAGCGCGCGCCACGGTGGCATGGTCGTTAGAGCGAGCAGGGCCTTGCTTCAGCGAATCCCTGAAACTCAGGCTGGCCAAGACATTCTAGCAACTCGCCAGAACGGCTTGCACGACCTGCTCGACTTCGCCGTCGCTCATGTGCGGGCCGACAGGCAGACTGAGGACCGTGTCGGCAAGCCGTTCAGCGATCGGCAGGCTCCCGCGCGCAAGGTTCATGTCGGCATAGGCCTGCTGGAGGTGCGGCGGGACCGGGTAGTGGATCAAGGTCCCGATGCCTCGTTCCGCCAGTCGCGACTGGAACCCGCCGCGGTCGCTGTGCTGCACCACGTACAGGTGCCATGCCGGATCGGCCCAGTCCGGCACGTACGGCAGCGTCAAGCCAGCACCAGACAGCCGATCGTTGTAGTAGCCAGCGACCGCCTTGCGACGGTCGTTCCAGCGGTCCAGGTGCCGAAGCTTCACTGCCAGGATGGCGGCTTGCATCGGGTCGAGGCGTGAGTTCAGTCCGCGGACTTCGTTGATGTACCGGCGGGACGAGCCGTAGTTTCCGAGTACTCGCACCCGCTGCGCGAACTCGGGATCGTTCGTCGTGATCGCCCCTGCGTCGCCGAGCGCACCCAGGTTCTTACTGGGATAGAAGCTCCACGCCGTGATGTCGGCGGAGGCACCCACTCGTCGACCCCTGTAACGTGCACCATGCGCCTGCGCGGCGTCGTCGATAACGCGCAATCCATGGCTGCCGGCCAGCGCCAGAAGCGCATCCATGTCGGCCGGCTGGCCATAGAGGTGGGTAGGTAGCAGTGCTCGCGTGCGCGGGGTGAGCGCCGCTTCGATCCGGCGGGGATCCAAGTTGTGAGTGGCAGGATCGGGCTCCACCAACACCGGCGTGGCTCCGGCCATGGTGATGGCCAGCACGGTGGCGATATAGCTGTTGCTGGCGACGATCACCTCATCGCCCGACCCAATCTCTAGCGCTCGCAATGAGAGATGAAGGGCGTCCAACCCGTTGCCCACGCCGACGCAATAAGCCGCGCCGCAGTAAGCGGCCCATTCCTCCTCGAAGCGCGTGACCGCCGGTCCGCCGATGTACCAGCCTGAGGCAAGCACCTCCGCCAGCGATTCGTCGATCTCGCCTCGCAATTCACGCGTTGCCGCGCCGAGATCGAGAAAGGCAACGCTCACCCGCGCACCATCGCGAGGAAGCGGGAATAATCGCGAATATAATCGCCCTCGTCGTAGATCGCGTCGGCCAGTACAAGCAATACGCAGCCCGGCGTGAACGCGCGCATTTCGTGCCACACCATGGGACCGATGGTCAGCCCCCGGCTGGGGCGGTCGAGGCGGACTTCGGCGCGCTCTTTCCCGTTGTCCAGGACCATGGTGCACCCGCCGCTTACCGCCACCGCGAACTGCTTGAGCTTGCGGTGGGCGTGGAAGCCGCGGTCGACGTTCGGCTGCGTCGCATACACGTAATAAACGCGCGCGATCTCGAACGGCACGTCGCCGCCTCCTTCCAGTGCAATCAGCGATCCGCGGGAGTCGCCCTTCACGGGCAGGTCGACGAGGGCGCAACCGGGCGGCAGGTCATGGCTCACCTGCAAGCTCTTACCGGCAGGCGGCAGGCAGGCAAGCGGCAACGGCATTGCAGGCGTGGGCGCGGTCGGCCAGGAAACGGGTGAGCGCTCTTTCCTGGTGAACCAACCCGATGTGCGGACTTGCCGGTTATCTGACTGCGGGCGGCGTGAGCGACGAGCTGCTGCGGCGCATGGCAGGAAGCATCGCGCATCGGGGGCCGGATGACGAAGGGCTGTGGTGCGACGGCGATGCCGGGATCGGCCTGGCGCACCGGCGGCTGGCGATCGTCGACCTCTCGCCCCAGGGTCACCAGCCGATGGGCTCGGCCGACGGGCGCTGGCTGATCGTCTTCAACGGTGAAATCTACAATCACCGCGCGGTGCGTGCGGCGCTGGAGCGGGAAGGGGCGGTGCCTGCCGGAGGGTGGCGGGGGGCGAGCGACACGGAGACCCTGCTGCAGGCCGTTTCCGCCTGGGGCCTCGAGCGTGCGCTGGAGGTATCGGCCGGCATGTTCGCGCTGGCGCTGTGGGATCGGCGCGAGCGGCTGCTCCACCTGGTCCGCGATCGCTTCGGGGAGAAGCCGCTCTATTATGGATGGGCCGGGGGCGATTTCCTGTTTGCGTCAGAGCTCAGGCCGCTGCGGTGCCATCCCGAGTTCCGTGGCGAGATCGATCGGGGTGCGCTCGGCCTGTTCGCCGCACGCGGCTATGTTCCGGCGCCCGCGACCATCTACCGCCGCATGTATAAGCTGGAGCCAGGGTGCATCCTGACCGTTTCGCGCGGGGCGGTTGGCCGGGCCCTGGACGAGGCGCCCGCGGCGGGGTCGCCCGGCCATGCGGACGTGCGGCTGCGGCGCTACTGGAGCTACCGCCAGGTGGTGGAGCAGGGCCTGGCCGAACCGATCGCGGACGGGGCCGAGTGCCTCGACAGGCTCGATGCAGTGCTTGGCCAGGCGATCGCCGAGCAAGCGGTCGCGGACGTTCCGGTCGGCGCCTTCCTGTCGGGCGGGATCGACAGCTCGGCCGCTGTCGCATTGTACCAACGGCATTCGGCCTCGCCCGTGCGGACCTACACCATCGGCTTCGACGAAGGCGGGTTCGACGAGACGGCGGCTGCCCGCGCCGTAGCCAAGCAGCTGGGCACCGTTCATCATGAACATCGGGTCGGTCCGGCCGAAGCCCTCCAAGCCATTCCGCTGCTTCCCAGCATCTACGACGAACCGTTCGCGGACAGCTCTCAGATCCCGACCTTTCTGGTGAGTCGCTTCGCCCGCCGCGAGGTCACCGTAGCCCTGACCGGCGACGGCGGTGACGAACTATTCGGAGGCTACCATCGCCACTTGGCCGGGCCGCGGCTGTGGCGCTCGCTGGCCCGCATTCCCCGACCGATCCGTGCTCTCGCTGGTCCGCTTGGGCGTCTTCCGTCAAGCCTTTGGCAAGGGCTGCTGCCGGGTCCGCGGGCCCATGCGGGCGCCAAGATCGCCAAGGGGCTGCGAGTCGCCGCCACCGCGCGGAGCCTCGACGACGTTTATGGGAGCTTCACGGACGAGTGGCGCTTCGAGCCGCCCCCAGTGCTGGGCGCGGGTGGCGCGGCGTCAGGTCACTTCAACCCGCTCGTGAGCGCTCCTGATGCCGTGCGCCTGATGTACGCGGACGCGGTGAACTATCTGCCGGGCGACATCCTGTGCAAGGTCGACCGCGCCGCCATGGCGGTCAGCCTGGAGACGCGGGTTCCGTTCCTCGACCACCGCGTGGCGGAGCTCGCCGCTCGCATCCCGCTCCCGTTCAAGATCGTTGGGAGCAAGGGCAAGTGGATCCTGCGCGAGCTCCTGGCCCGCCACTTGCCGCGCGGCCTGTTCGACCGCCCGAAGACCGGCTTCGCGGTGCCCGTCGGCGAGTGGATCAAGGGCCCGCTGCGACCCTGGGCCGAGGCGCTCCTGGACCCGGCAAGGATGCGCTCGGAAGGCTATTTCGATGCCGATGTTATTCAGGCGCGCTGGCGCGGTCACCTGAGCGGCCGCCAGAACGCCACGGCCGCGATCTGGTCGATCCTCATGTTCCAGGCATGGCTGGACCGGCAGCGCGAGGGCTGAGCTCGATCAGCGGAAGCCCGCCGCGCCTCCCAAGCAAGTCGCCGCCGCCCTAACCAATCCTTTACCGCCGATCCGCCTTTGTCGGCAGAGGAGGGCGTTATGCTGAGTCTGCTTGCAGCGATTGCCATGGCTACGAGTGCGGGCAGCGCCAGCCCTACGCTTCGGCTGCAGCCGCAGCCGGGGCTGCCGGTCGAACAGCGACTGCTGGCCGCGCACAATGTCGAGCGCAGCAGGGTGGGTGCCGCACCGCTCGCGTGGGATCCGGCGCTCGCAGCCTCGGCAGCAAGCTATGGTCCGGCGTTGGCGTTGCTCGGCCGACTGGTCCACTCGCCTCGTGCGAGCCGTCCCGGGCAGCGCGAGAATTTGTGGATGGGCAGTCGCGGCGTCTACAGCCCGGAGCAGATGGTCGGGCGGTGGATTGACGAGCGGGCCTTGCTTCGGCCCGGCATCTATCCCGCGGTCAGTTCGACCGGTCAGTGGGAAGATGTGTCCCACTATACGCAGGTGGTGTGGCCGAGCACGACTCGGGTCGGATGCGCGGTCTACTCCAGCATCGCCACCGACTATCTGATCTGCCGCTACAGCCCGCCCGGCAACAAGGACGGCTTGCCTATTCCGACGGCCTGGCTCCGCTGAACAGCGAAGGCCGGTACCGTCCCGCCAGCATGAGGGCGGTCGGCAAGGCCATGGTCAGCACAAGGTCGTTGGCCGCTTCGCCCACCTGCATGCCGGGGTGCGGCCAACGCTCGACCAGCAGGTCCGCAGCCTCGTTCAGCAGTTCAAGGCCAAGCACCGCCAGCCACGGGCGCCAACTCCCCACGGACATCCGCAGCACGGCCGCAACGAGCAGCTGAACGGCAACTCCGGCAATGACGTGCAGCGCATCCATGCTGGCGCCGCTGGCATGAGCGAGGAACAGCTTGAGCTCGTACCAGATCAATGTGCCGGCTGACGCGAGAGAGCGTTGCCGCCGTTACGGCTCAGCCTTGGGTGATCGGCTCGACGTCGATCTCATCCTCGTCGTCGTCGCCCGCAAGAAGAAGCGCGGCAATGGCGGCGGCACCTGCCAGGCCAAGCAGCAGCGGCAGGACACTGAACCCTGCCGCCGTCGCCGGCGCGGCAGCTAAGGAGACTGGCGCTGCGTCCGGAACCTGCGCGATCGGCGGCGGCGCGTCGATCGCCGGTAGGACGCATCCGGGGGCCGGGGCTTGCGCAGCACTGCTTGCGGCGGCAGCAGCCGATGCACAGACGGCGGCACTGGAACTGGAGGACCCCAGAGCGCTAAGTGCCACCCACGGGCTGAGTGATGCGCGTTCCACCGACACCGCTGGAGCGATGGCGGAGGACGTCCGTGAGGCGGCGGTAGCCGGCGAAGCAAAGCCAAACGCAACCATCACCAAGCCGGTCGTAAGCTTGCTCAACTTCGAACGCTTCACCAGCGGTCTCCCCTGCATTCCGACACCGTTTACCGTGGATTTTACCCAATTGCCAGTAGACCAACGCATTTGGGTGACCTGTGTTGCGCAAAGCTCAACATCGATGGTCGATGGTTCGCCGAGGCGCCGCAAGATAACGGGCTGGCGCAGCGGGGCGGGCAGCTTATGAGCCCGTCATGGCGCATGTCGGGCAACCCCGTACCATCCTGGTTTCGGCGAACTCCCTATGGAACATCCAGAACTTCCGCGGGCGTCTGCTCGAGCGGCTGGCCGAAGCAGGTTACGCGGTGGCAGTGGCTGTGCCTCGGGGCGAAGCCAACGGCGAGACGCCGGCGCAGTGGAATGCGCAGCATGATATGCGGATCAATAGCGATGGACTGAACCCGATCCATGATGGATCGCTGGTCCTCGCCTACCTGCGCCTGTTTCGTAAGACTCGGCCATTGGCTTACCTTAGCTTCACGGCCAAGCCGAACATCTATGGCGCACTGGCGGCGGGTCTGGCGGGCGTACCCGCGCTGCCCAACGTAAGCGGACTGGGCACGGCCTTCATCCGCCGCGGAGCACTGCAGCGCCTGATCAGCCTGATGTACCGGGCGGCCTTTCGCTGCGCGCCAGTTGTCTTCTTTCAGAACGGCGAAGACCTGGACCTGTTCGTTAGCCGCAAGTTGGTTCGCCCGGGCCAAGCCCGGTTGCTGCCGGGGTCCGGAGTCGATCTCGTGCGCTTCCGGCCTTCGTCTGAACTGCCAAAGCAAGAGCGCTGCTGCACCTTTCTCTTTGTTGGCCGGATTCTTGGCGACAAAGGCGTGCGCGAATTCGTTGAGGCTGCCCGGTTGGTCAAGGCCACGGAGCTGCACGCGCGTTTTCAGCTGCTGGGCTTTGCTGGTGCCGCGAATCGTTCTGCCATCGGCACGGAGGAACTTGGCAGGTGGGAACGGGACGGTCTTATCGAATATCTGGGGGCTGCGGATGACGTTCGCCCCTTTCTCGCGGCGGCGGACGCGGTGGTCTTGCCATCTTACCGTGAAGGCTTGCCGCGCTCCCTGCTCGAGGCGGCTGCGATGGGCAGGCCATTGATCGCGACCGACGTGCCGGGGAACCGCGAGGTGATTGTTGAAGGTTGTAACGGTTTACTCTGCACGGTCCGCTCGGCCCCGAGCCTCGCGAACGCGTTGCTGCGCTTCATGAGCTTGCCCCCTGCCGAGAAGCGGCGGATGGGCGAAGCTTCGCGCCGGCTCGTGGAGGAACGCTTCAGCGAGGAAAAAGTGGTTACCGCCTATCTGGAGGCTATCAGCGAGGTCGCGGGCGAGCGATGAGAAGAGCAAACGGAGCGTCCGGATGATCCTGCAGCGATGGCGGGGCGAGCGAGCGAAGGCGCCGGCACGGAACGGCGCTGCGGGCCACCGGGCGTATGCGATCGGCGACGTCCACGGCCGGCTCGACCTTCTGGATGGACTGTTGCAGCAGATCGACGGCGACCATCGCGCCCGCGGCGGTGAAGCTCAGCCGTTATTGATATTCCTGGGCGATCTGATCGACCGCGGCCCGCACTCCAGCCAGGTCGTGGAGCGGGTGCGGGGCGGGGCGCTTCCGGGCTTCCGGACGGTGGCTCTTCTCGGCAATCATGAGGAGGTCCTGCTTCGCCTGCTTGACGGGGAAGAAGGCCTTCTGCGGCAATGGTTCAGCTTTGGCGGGGCGGAATGTCTTGCCAGCTACGGCGCAGACGCCATGTCCCTGCTGACGATGCCCGAGCAAACGGCTCTGGAGCATATCCGACACGCGATCCCGGCCGAGCATCAGGCTTTCCTGCACGGAATGGGCGACAGCTTCCGGTTCGGCAGTTACCTGTTCGTTCACGCAGGAATCCGGCCCGGGGTGCCGCTGGAGCAACAGTCCTCGATCGATCTTCGCTGGATCAGGCAGCCCTTCCTGGGCGACCGCCGCGACCACGGAATGATTGTGGTTCATGGGCACACCATCTCCAAGGCGATCGACGAGCGCGCCAATCGCATCGGCATCGATACCGGAGCCTTTCACTTCGGCGTGCTGACGGCGCTAGGGTTTGAGGGGGAGGAGCGATGGTTCATGCAGCAGATGGAGGATGGCCCAGCGTAGGGTCGCCGTCCCGGGCAGCTTCTCGAAAGCGGCACGGCGATCGAGCAACCCGCTCGACGAAGGGCGGAAACAATGCCTATGAAGCCAGCCTAGAACTCACCAACGGCTCAGGTGGAGAAAGGCATCCATGGCTGCCATGACGACGAAAGCTGCAATCCTGCTTTTGCCGGCGGCACTGCTTCCGCTGCTCGCGACGGGCTGCTCGGAAGGTCGGGGCGGGCCGATTCCGTACGACGTTCCGCTTGCCGCGCCCGACGCGCCAACCATTGTTCCACTTGAGTCCAGCTACCGCATTGCGCCGATGGACACAGTGAGCGTCAAGGTGTTCAAGATGCCGGACTTGTCGGGCGACTATGAGGTGGACCTAACGGGGCAGATAGCGATGCCGCTGATCGGCAGCGTCCCTGCCGCCGAACTGACCACCACGCAGCTCGACCAGGCGCTGACCAGCGCATACGGCGTCAAGTATCTGGAGAACCCCGACATCAGCGTCGGGGTCAAGGCGTCCACCCGGCGCAGCGTAACGGTGGACGGGTCGGTCAAGAACTCGGGCTCGTTCCCGGTGACCGGGCCGATGACCTTGATCCAAGCCGTGGCCCTAGCCGGTGGCACCGGCGAGGATGCCAACTCACGCCGGGTGGCGGTGTTCAGAACCGTCAGCGGCAAGCGGCAGGCAGCGGCGTTCGACCTTACCGCCATTCGCCGCGGTCAGGCCCCGGACCCGCAGATCTACCCCGGCGACATCGTCGTGGTCGATGGCTCGGCCATCAAGGCCACCCAGAAGTCGATCCTCAACAGCCTGCCTATCTTCTCCATCTTCCGCCCGTTCTGACGGGCCACCGCAAATCGGTCGAAGCCTAGGGGTTACGCGTGAACAGGGACGTGGCGATCACCGCCGACAATCGGAGCCTCAGCGATCGCGTGACTGTGTCGCGCAGCCCGGCCCAGGCGGAGGTGCGGCTTCACCATGCGCCCAAGCTGGACCTGCCGACCCTGCTTAGGATCGTGCGGGAATGGCGCTGGCTGATCCTCGGCGCGATCGCCCTGGGCCTGGCTGGCGGAGTCATCGCGACGGTCCTCACCACCCCCCTTTACAAGGCGTTTGTCACGCTGGAAGTGAACCCGCCCGTGGTCGAGGTGAGCGACGAGCAAACACGCCAGCGGGCCCAGTCGGGCGACACTTGGGACTTCCTGCAGACGCAGGTCGGACTACTCGGGAGCCGCAGCTTGGCCGAGCGGGTCGCCCAGGATCTCAACCTGGCCGGCAACCCGCGATTCGCAGGGGAAGGCGGCAGCGTTGCGGACCGGCTCAAGACGGCCACCGCGCGGGTAGCGGGCGGGCTGGCGGTGCAGGCACCGGAGGAAGGCCGGCTGGTGCGCTTCAGCTATACGTCGGACGACCCGCAGCTCGCAGCGCAGGTGGCCAATGGTGTTGCGGACAGCTTCATCAACTCCAACCTGCAGCGCCGGTTTGAAGCTTCCGCCTACGCCCGCCGCTTTCTTGAACGCCAGATCGCCAAGACCCGCAACGACCTGGAGCGGTCGGAGCGCCAGCTGGTTGCCTATGCGCAGAGCCAGGGGATCATCAGCCTTGGCACCGGCGTCGGCAGCGACGGCAAGTCCGAGTCCACGGGTTCGCTCCAGGGTGAGTCGCTGGTGGCCTTGAACCAGGCACTGGCGACGGCGACCGCCCGCCGCGTGGCCGCGGAAGGGGCCTACCGGTCCGCGCAGGCGTCGGGAGCAACCAGCGAAGTGAACACCAGCACCCAGCCGATGCGCCAGGCGCGCGCCGGCCTGGAAGCGGAATATCAGGAAAAGCGCACGCTGCTGAAGCCCGATCATCCGGACATGGTGAGCCTGCGCTCACGCATTGAAGAGCTTGACCGGCAGATTGCGCGCGAAACATCGCAGGTGGCGGGTGGGCGCAACAACTCGCTTGCCCAGGAATACCGCGGCGCCCTGTCGGCGGAGCAGGCGCTGCAAAGCCGCGTCAACGCGCTGCGGGGTTCGGTTCTCGACCTCCGCGGGCGCAGCGTGCGCTACAACATCCTCCAGCGGGAGGTAGACACCAACCGCGGCCTGTATGACGCGCTGCTGCAGCGCTACAAGGAGATCGGCGTGGCTGGCGGCATCGGCGCCGCCCCGGTCTCCATCGTCGACCGTGCCGAAGTGCCGGGCGGTCCGTTCAAGCCGAGCCTGCCGTTCAACCTGCTGGCAGGTCTCGGCGTGGGCTTGCTGGGCGGGCTCGGACTGGCGGTCGGGCTTGAGTTCCTCAACGACACAGTGAAGACCCGTGAGGACGTCCGCACCAAGCTGCAGCTTGCCGCGCTTGGTGCAGTTCCGCGCCGGTCCGGCAAGGGCAGCTTCGTTGAGGACCTGCAGGATCCGGGTTCGGCGGTCTCTGAAGCGTACGCCGCCATCGCCGCGTCGCTGCGGTTCAGCACGGAAGAGGGGGTGCCTCGGTCGTTGCTGGTGACTTCAACCGAAGCGGGGGAGGGCAAGTCTTCCACTGCGCTGGCCTTGGCGCAGAATTTTGCGCGGCAGGGCCGCACGGTGCTGTTGATCGACGGCGATCTTCGCAAGCCATCGTTCAAGGCGGCGGACGACGACCAGGGCCTGACCAAGCTCCTCACCAACCATGACGATGTCGGCTCCCATGTGCTGCCAACCCAGTTCGAGAGCCTGTGGCTGCTGCCGTGCGGCCCGCTGCCGCCTAACCCCGCGGACCTGCTCTCCACCCCGCGCTTCGGGCAAGTGTTGAGCGAGGCAACCAGCCAGTTCGATGCGGTGATCGTCGATGCGCCGCCCGTGCTGGGCCTGGCCGATGCACCGCTGCTGGCTTCCCTGGTCGCCGGTGTACTGTTCGCGGTCCAGAGCGGCAAGACCCGCACCCGCGCTGCGGTCGAGGCCCTCAACCGGCTCGAGGCTTCGGGCGCGCACATACTTGGCGCAGTGCTGACCAAGTCGGCGGAAAATGAGTCGGGGTACGGCTACTACAACTATCGCTATGGCGCCGTTGAGGACGGCCGGCGCGAGAAGATCGTCATGATCCCACATCGGGCGGACGTCTGACCGTTCGACGGCTGGTGGACTCCTCCGCGACTTGGCGGATCGTCGTTGTCGCGTTGGCGGCTGTGCTGGTCAGCGTAGTCGCCATCCGGAACGCCGTCGTTCAAGCCCTTGCCGAGAAGCGCCCAGAGTTGGCGGCAAAAGTCTGGCCCAGCCATCCAAGAGTGGCAACGCAGATCTCCTTGATTGATATCGGCCGAGCCACTGCCGAGGGACGGCCACCCGATGCAACCGTCTTCCGGCGGTTGAATGCGGTGCTCGCCCGCGACCCACTCGCGGCCGAACCGTTCCTGGTGGCGGGCACGAATGCCTTTAGCCAAGGGCAGCTGGAACGCGCCGGTGCGCTGTTGCGGGAGGCGGCGCGGCGGGATCCACGGTCTCCGGCAGCACGCTACCTGCTGGCGGATCTTTATCTGAGGCAAGGCCGAACGGCAGACGGCTTGCGGCAGGTCGGAGCCCTGATCCGGCGCTTGCCCAAGGCTGCAGGCCCGCTAACCCCGTCGCTGGCGGCATTTGCCACGCAACCGGGAGCCGCGGACCAAGTGCGCGCCATTCTGAGCGAGAATCCTCAGCTGCGCGGCAATGTGCTGGCGACGCTCGCCGAGAACCCGGCTAATGCCGCGTTGATACTCGATTTGGCGGGTGAGCAACCACCGTCCGGTCCGCCGCCAGACTGGCAGTCGCGTCTGGTGCGAAGCCTCGTCCAAGCAGGTGATTACCGCCGGGCCTACCAGTTGTGGGCCAGGTTCGCTGGGGTTGCTCCATACGCGCAATCGGGGCTCTTCAACGCGAGCTTCAATTCCTCGCGCGCGCCGCCGCCGTTCAATTGGACGCTGGCCGCCGGAGCCGCCGGGATCGCGGAGGCCGCACCGAACGGCGGGCTGCGCATCCTCTTCTACGGTCGCGAGGCTGCCGTGCTCGCCGCCCAGCTGATGCTGCTGAGGCCAGGGCGCTATCGGCTGCGCTACCGGCTCAGCGGGTCTCCGCCTAACGACATACCCTTGTCATGGGGAATCAACTGCCTTCCCGGCAACGAACAAGTGGCGGAAACGGCTGTCGCCGATGGAGGTGATCTGACCTTTACGGTTGGGGCAGGCTGCCGTGCGCAGGAGCTGCAGTTGCGCGGCTCCCCTGCGGAGCTGCCAGCGAACGTGGACCTCACCATCACTGGGCTCGAGCTCGTTCGAGAGGGCGCAGGATGAGCGAGCGGGCGCGCCAGTTCGCCGTGCCGGCTTACGTCCTCCTCTGCCTGCTGCTGGGCGGCAGTACTCAGGGGATCCTCGGCAACCTGCTGCTTCAGCTTGGCGCGATCGCGCTTCTAGCGTGGGCGGCCCTTACCCGAAGACCATCGGTTCTAACCGACGATGCCCGTGCGCTCGGCTGGCTGAGCGCCGCCGCCGTGTGCTTGGTCGCGGTGCAGCTCCTGCCACTTCCGCCCGCGATGTGGACGATGCTTCCCGGACGGGAGTCGATCGCGCAGGGCTATGCTTCGCTGGGTCAGGAGCTGCCGTGGCTGCCCTGGTCGCTGGCGCCCTACGACACGCTGGCGAGCGGATTGTCGCTGCTGCCTCCGTTGGCGGTCGTGGCCGGCATCGTTCGGCTCGGAGCGCATCGTGGTCGTTACCTGGCGATGGCCATCGTGGTCGGGACCGTAGCGGGGATCTTGCTCGGCGCGGTTCAGGTCAGCAGTCGATGGGGCTACCTGTACAGCTTCACGAGTCGAGGGCAGGCGGCTGGGTTCTTTAACAACGCCAATTACATGGGCACGCTGCTGCTGACCGCCATCCCGTTCACCCTGGCCCTGCTGGCGCGGTATCGGGCAGGAGGAGGCCAAGCCTGGCGCAAGCGGTTCGGGGTCTATGGGTTGATCGCGGGCGCCTTTGCGCTGCTGCTGCTAGGACTGGCGCTCAACCGGTCCATGGCGGCCATGCTGCTGAGTGTTCCCACGCTGCTGGCCAGCGCGGCGCTGTTGGTTGCGCCAGGGAGCAGGGCGCGGCTCGCGTTGGCCGGAGTGGCTCTCGTGACCGGCGCGGTCGGGTGCATTGCGATAGCCAGCACGACCGCCCTGGTGCGCGGCGAGGCGGCCGTGTCCGTTTCCACCCGGCAGGACATCTACGCGCGCTCGGCCCAGATCGCGGGCGACATGTTCCCCGCCGGCGCGGGTCTCGGCGCCTTCCCGCGGGTCTATCCCTGGTATGAGAACCCCGACATTGTCGACTTCGTGTACGTCAACCATGTCCATAACGATTATCTGGAGCTGGTGCTCGAGGCCGGGCTGCCGGGCGCGCTGCTCCTGCTCGCGGCGCTGTTCTGGTGGGTACGGCGCAGCGTGCAAGTGTGGCGCTCGCCGGTCAGCGGGCGTTTCGCACAGGCGGCGACGATCGCTTCGGCGGCCATCCTTGCGCACAGCGCGGTCGACTTCCCGATCAGAACCGCAGCCATCGCCGCAGTGTTCGCCACATTGATCGCGCTGATGGCGGAGCCGCGGGTCCGTCGAACCCCGGAGCCGGAAGGGGTCAGGACTCGTCCTGCCCGCCACCTGAGTCTGGACTAGCTCGGCGATTGACTATGATTGACTTGAGCTGCCGCCGAGCTTCGCGCGCGGCAAAGCCGAGACCGGGCTTGAGCAGTAGCTGCGCATAGTGAATGCGACGCGTCCCCAGCAGTCGCCCAGTGGGTTCAGCTTCGTCCGCCAACTCCGCCAGGCCCAACCGCAACAGCTGGCGATGCGTAGGATGGTGCGCGAGTCCCAGGCGCTCGACGCTTGCTCCGGCTACGCCGAGCAGCCGCTGGCACAGCAGCAACGCCCAGGCAGAGGCGCGGCCTGCGCCCAACTCAGACGCGCGTCGATGCAAGCGCTCGATTTCCGCCTCGGACTTCGCGGCGATCAGCGCGGCGAAGTCGCACAGCCATTTCAGCCGGAACCAAGCACTCGATGCCCCATGAACCGCGAGATAGGCAAACAGCTTTTCCGGATGCAGGGTAGGGAGCGTCACGCCCGGCAACACCTCCACCAACTGAGTTGCCGAGAAGGGGTTCAGCTCGTCGAGCAGCTCGGGGTTGTCCGCCAGCCGGGTGTGCAGTTCGATGGTCAGGCCACCGTCCCTGACCCAGACGGACTCCTTGTTGCGGCGATGCCATGCGGCGATGGCGCGAACATCCAGGGGGAGGATGGCCGCATAGCCGAGCCGCTGCAGAAGCACCGCGGCGGCCGGCAGGTCGGCGGGTTGGACGAGGATGTCGACGTCCCACCCCATCTTCACGAACGGGTCGCCATAGGCCAGCTGCCCGACTGTGATCCCCTTCAGGAACAACAGGGGAAGTGAGGCCTTATCGAAGGCCGCCCGGAGGTCGCCGCACAGGCTGACTGCGCGCAGCCCGTCTGCTGCGATCGTGCGCCGGTCCGCTTGCAGGGCGGCCCGGACCGCTGCCGGCACGCCCACACGCAGTTGTTCGAGACCTGCGGAGCAAAGACCCTGGACGCGGTGGCGTCGCGCAAGCGCCAAGAAGCGATCCCAGTTGAGATCGGTCAGGTCGTCCAGAACCGGAGCGCCGCTCCTGGGGAAAGACGCCGCACAGCTCTGGCGCAGCAGCCGGAACTCGGCAGTCTCTATGGACGTGAACGACAATCGCGATGGCGCTCCGGTTGCGCTTGCCATGGGCAGGCGCGATGGAAGATCGGGTGACGCCCTCAATCAACACCTACGGCGCGTGATGGGCAACTTCGTTTATCGTGCCTTTGGCCTGACGCTTTGGAGCGGATTCCCGCTGGAGGGTCTTGCCCGCGGCGACCCGGCGGCGCCCACCGACCTCGTCATCGCGCAAGCGACGTTCGGCCCGGACTGTCCAAGCGAGCCTGGCCTGCACCAATGGGGTGGCGGCGCCTTGTTGTCCGTTCCTCGGGCAGGACGCTTTCTTTGCACTGGCGGTTCCCGGATCGCCGTAGAGCCTGAAGCGCACGCGCCGCAGGGCAACGTCCAGCTGTTCCTGTTTGGCTCGGCGATGGGCTTGATCCTGCATCAGCGTGGCCTGCTGCCGCTCCACGCCAATGCCCTGCAGGTCGGCGCGCAGGCGATCGCCTTTATGGGCCCGAGCGGCGCCGGCAAGTCGACGCTTACCGCTTGGTACGCCGAGCAGGGCCACCGGATCATCGCCGATGACGTCAGTGTCGTGGGGACCGACGGGGCTGGACGCCCGTTCGTTCAGCCGGGGCTGGCGCGTATCCGGCTGTGGCGGCAGGCGCTCGAAAGCTTGGGCGGCAATCCGGACAATCATTCGCGATCGCTCGTGGGCAACGCTGGTTTCGACAAGTTCGACGTGGCCGTGTCCCCGTGCAGCATCAGCGACGGGCCCGTGCCGCTTCGTGCAATCTGCCTGCTGCAGTTCGGGCCTGCTCCCGCCGTGACGCGGCTCACCGGCATCGACGCACTCGAGGCGTTGTACGAGAACACCTACCGGGGCGCGTTCGTCACGGTGACGGGCGCCGCGCAGCCGCATTGGGAAAGCTGCGTCCACTTGAGCAGGACGGTGCCAGTGCTGAGAACGGTTCGGCCGGAGTCCTTGCCTGACCTCGGCCAACACGCCCGCGCGATGATTGCCGAGGTGCTGAAGGCAACCGAGCGTCAGGCCTAGTCGGGCACGATCAGCGCGCGTCGGCAGCCGCCTCGACCTGCTCAGCCAATCCCGTCTCGACCAACTCGTGCAGGAGCGCCGCAAGTTCCTCCGTGCAGCGTTCGGCGTTGACCTCATACTCCTCCATCAACTCCCGACGAAGCTCAGCAAAGCTGCGGGTCTGAGCCAGCAGCTTCCAAGTCGAGGTGGCAACAGGGTTGAAGCCGAAGCACTTGCCGAGTTTCACGTCGAGCGCGACCAACTCGTCATCCACCTCGGCTTCTAGCAGGCTGGTCGCACGGGCAAACAGGGTGTCTTCGCTGATCCGCATACCTGCTCTTTCTGCTGTCATCACCGGGCCGTCTAGTTGGTGCCTTTCACCTTGCGCATGAAATGACCGGCGGAAAGACCCCGCAGAAGTCCCAGGCGGTAGCGGTCCCGTGTCGCGGCCTGCGACCAGTCGCTCGGCCAGTCGGCCAGAGCCTCGTCCACCCAGGCCAGCTCCAACGCCTCCGCCGCCTCTGGGCAACGCGCGATCGCCGCGACTTCCTGCTCGATCTCGGGGCGGGCAAGGTCCATCGCCTCGTACCAGTCGGCGGATTGATACCCGCGCAGCGCGAAGCCGGCGACCTCCGGCGGCAGCCGATCCGCAAAGGCTCGCCTTGCCAGCGATCGTGCAATGCCATCGCGGACGAACTCCTCGGGCGGAGCAGCAAGGCAGTATTCGATGATGCGGCGATCGGCGGTCGGGTCACGGACGCTCAATCCCCATTCGCCCAGCACGCCCTTGTAAGCGTTTCCTCCATCCGCGCGGCGCAGCGCCCAGAGTCGCGTCTCGAACGGCTTTCCAGCCGGGCGACCCGCATGGTCCAGCTCGAGCGACTCGGCGCGCATCCTGCTGACGGCCGACATGGCCAGCGTATCCTCGACCCTGCCGGTCATCTTCCGGAGCGCCCGCCATATGGCTGGCGGGACGAACGGGCCAACGGCATGCGCTCCCAGCGACGTCAGCGACCGGCCTCGACGCGCCAGGGCAAGGCTGATCCCGGCAAGCTTCAGGAGCTGGCCGCTCGTCAGCAGCTGCGCCAGCCATTCCAGTCCTGAGTAGCTGATCGTCAGATTGCCAGCCGATGCCTTGAAGATGACCTTTGAACCACTGGCACGCGAAGCGGCATGGATGGCCTGTCCCCAGACGGCGTTGGTGAGGTTCGCCATCGGTTGCTGCTGGTAAGCGAAGTTCCGGTCGAGCCATCGCATTGGGGACTCCGGCCGGCCTTCGATCCGTACATGTTCAACGTTCGGGTATCTGCGGGCCGTCGCGGCGGCGAGCTCCCACTCGTTCGCGATGGTGCCGGGGGGTATGGGGCCGGCGAAGCCCGCTCGGGGCACCGCGGTGTAGGCGATGACCTGCGCGTCGGGCCGGTTCTTGGCCACCGTTGCCGTTACGGTCGAGCTGTCGAGACCCGCGCTGAGCTGCGTTGCAATGGTGTCGCCGGCGCCGCGCAGCTGAGCTGATACGACCTCATCGAGCAATGCCCGCAGCCCAGCCGCATGATCCTGTGGCGAGCCGGTCGTGTTGGCGGGCCGGGGAGGGTTCCAATAAGCTTGCGAACGCGTGCCATGCACGGTGACTCGCAGCAGGTGCGCAGGCTCCACCCGTTCGATCCCCGTGAAGAAGGTCTCCGACCCCGTCCGCGGGGCAAGTGCAAGATGCTTCATCATGCAGCCCGTGTTCAGGTCGTAAGGGACGTCGGCAAGTGCATGCAGGCCGCTCGGCATGGAGGCGAATGCAAAGAAGCCCGGACCGCGATGAAAGCAGAGCGGACGCAGGCCGAGGATGTCCCGGCCAAGCAGCAGCTCGCCAGCGTCGGCGTTCCAAAAGGCGAAGGCGTACTCGCCGGCCAGGTGATCAACCGTCGCGGCACCCCACGCGAGCAGAGCTTCAAACAACAAAGCCGCGTCGCACAGCCGGGCCTGTTCGACCCGCGACAAGCCTAGCTTGGCGGCAAGCTCCAAACGGTTGTCCAGCCGGACGTCCGCCACGAGGCGGAAGTTGGCGCGCTGTTGCGGTCCGCGATCGAACCTGTCTTCGGGAAGGATGGCGAACAGGTTGCGGCCGAGCGCAAGGACGCCGTCGTCGTTCAGCGCGCGATGGCTGCCGTACAGCGCTTGCCCTTGAAGCATGCGCTCACAATCCTGGCCCGGCGGCTTGCCGTTGAAGGACCAGAAGCCGGCAAGGGCCGTCAACGCGGTACTCCGTTACTCATCTCCGAAGCAGGCGATAACGCCGCGTCGTCGCAGCATCGGATCTGCGGCCCGGACCTTCAGTTATGAGTTGTTGAGAGCACTGCCGTTGTCGCCGTCGTCGCGCTGTCCGTTGTTGAACTCGGCCGCACCAGCTCGCATTCGCCTGACCTCCGGCTTGCGCCACACCTTTTTCGACATCGGCTTGTCCGGCACCGGCGATCTCCCTGCAGCTTCAAGTTAATTGCACTGCGATTAGCGGGTTTTCGGCTCAAAAGCTACCCGCTCGCGTGCGGCTGAACGAGCGCGGCTGGGAAGTTTCGTCCAAGGCTGAAGCTGGTCGGGGAGACAGGATTCGAACCTGCGACCCTCTGCTCCCAAAGCAGATGCGCTACCAGGCTGCGCCACTCCCCGACCGGGCGCGGTTAGCACCGCTTTGCTGCCGCGGCTAGCGCCCGTCGTTGCGGGTGGTGACATCCACGTCGACGTCCGTGTTCTCCACGGCGCTCTCAACTCGTTCGCCCGCGCGCTCGGCTGCGGCGCCCGTCTTCTCCGCGGCGTTTTCCAAAACGGGCGCGGCCCGGTCTGCGGCCTGCTCAACCTCGCCAGCAGCCCTTTCCAGCGCGTTGCCGGCTTGGTCCACTCCTTGTTCGACACCCTGCTCGACCGCCTCGCCGTTCACGGAGATCACGGTCGTGCCATTGCCTTCATCGCGCGCGTTGCAGGCGGTGAGCGCCAGTCCTAGCAGCAGTGCCGGATACTTGGTCATCGTCCATCTCCTTGGTTGGCGTCCGGTAAGTCTTGGGAGCGCCCCTCAGCGTTGTCGGCTGCGCGCACCGCTTCGTCCATCAGGCGATCCGAACTTTGCGCTTCCGATACCGAGGGCGGCTCGATCGCGTCCTGTCCTTGCGAGCCGCAAGCGACCAGCAGCACGGCAAGAATGCCCGACGCGACGGGGCGAATCAACGGCGGCGACCTCGCGCGGGCGGCTGGACGCCCCCGGACAGCACCGCGAGCGTTGCCGTCCAAGCCGCGACGTTCTGCCGCATCTGCTTAAGGTCGACCTTGTCCAGCGTATCGTCCGGCGTATGGTGGAGATCAAAGTAGCGGGTACCGTCCTGGTTGAGGCCGACACCGGGGAGGCCGTCTTGCAACAGCGGACCGATGTCTGAACCGTCGGCTTCTTCGAGGCTGCCGGGAACGATGCCGAGCGGCTGCAGGGCCTGCCTCAGGGCATCCGCTTCTGCCTTCCGGGCGGGCCCGAGCCGGCTGTCCACCTTCCAGATGCGGTCCGCGCCGAAATCGCTTTCGGCGATCGCGTGGTGCGGCTGCTTCCCGTACTTGGCGCGGTAGTCGAGGCCGCCGAACAGTCCGACCTCTTCTGCCCCGAACCAGACGATGCGAATCGGGCGCAAAGGGCGGCCGGCACCCATGATCCGCTTGGCTGCGGCGGTGACGATCCCGCACCCCGCGGCATCGTCGACCGCTCCCGTACCCTGGTCCCAGCTGTCGAGGTGACAGGCCACCAGCACCGGTGCGGCCGTGCGGTCGCGTCCGGGTACCTCGGCGATGACGTTGCCCGAAGACTGGTTGGCGAGGGTCGTCGATTGCAGCACCAGGCGCATCGAAGCACGCCCTCGCTTCAGGATGCGCTCGAGCTGATCGGCATCCGGGTTCGAGAGAGCACCGGCCGGGATGGGCTGCGCGCCGTCTGCGAAGTTCATGACCCCAGTGTGGGGATTGCGGTGCCAGTCAGTGCCGATCGAACGGATAACAATGGCTGCGGCGCCTTTCTGGCTGGCGACCGTCGGACCTTGCCGCCGCGGCGCGCCGAACACGCCGTAGCCGGAGCCATCTTGCGTCTGGGGCATCGCGTGGGTGATGTAAACGATCTTGCCGCGAACCTGCTCGACTGGCGCGGCCCGGAGGGCGTCGACGCTGGGGAAACCGATTACCTCCGCGGTGATGCCATTCGGCGGCGTGGAAGCGCTGTTGCCGAGCGCGGCGATCGCCAGCTTCTGCGGGAAAGGCGACATGATGTCCGCACTTTCCGCACCGCGAACCCACACCGGCATGGTGAAGGGATCCACCCGGACGTTGGCGAAGCCGAGCTGGC
This sequence comes from uncultured Sphingomonas sp., assembly GCF_902806265.1. GTDB lineage: Bacteria > Pseudomonadota > Alphaproteobacteria > Sphingomonadales > Sphingomonadaceae > Sphingomicrobium. Next base: position 19,747 of record NZ_CADCVZ010000014.1, read on the forward strand.
GAAGCCGCCGCACGGCCCAGTCCCGCGCCCGAGCCTCGGCCGCCGTTCCCGCCATCCTCTGTCCGACCTCCGTCGTCAGCCCTTCGGTGATTGCATAGGCGAGATCGTCGGTCAGCGCTGCATCACGCAGCTGAGCGACACGGTCCATGTCGACCGCCGGAGAAGCTGTTTGGGCATGGACGGGCAGTGAGGTGGCGGTGAGTAGAAGCGCGGTGAATGCTTTGTTCATGGCCGCTGCCTAGCCGGATGCCCGGCATCAAGTCGAGTAGCTGGGACCCGTAAGGCCTCCCAGACCGCCCCGGACGCATTAAGGGCGTTTGAACGGGCTGTTCCGTTTCGCGACAGGCGCAAGATGGCAGTGGCGCCGCTGCATCGTGCTTGGTTACGCCAGCGACGGAACAGGGGAATGGTTGTGAACATCTGGATTATTGGGCTGCTGCTATGGATTGCACCAGCGATCATCCTCGCTGCTGCACTGCTGTGGGTTCGTCTGAAGAGCAAGGCGCCGACGTCCTCGGATGAGCCCGCAAGAGCAGCTGACGGGAAGGCGTTAGGAAGAAGCACGCACGCGCCGGTCGCTGCGGAGTAGACCGCTAGCGAGCGCGAGGGTCAGACGAGCGCAGCAGCCGCCGCGAGGAGCATCGTCCATACTACTACAGACGCCCCGACAACGCTCACCAAGTTCCGTCGGTGCAGTCGGACGCCCTCGACGTCAGGGAAGAATCGCATTCCCAGTCAATAACTTAAGTTACGTCAGCGAACATGCGTGGTGGCTCGGCTCAGCGCGCAATCCGCACTTGTTACCGCTAACGGCGAACTTAACATGTTCCTTGTGCGCGTGCCGCCTGCCGGTTGGTAGCCGAGCCACCCGCCTGCAGGCGCAAGCACCTGCAGCGTAGATGCTGCGGAAGGTGCTACAACAACCGCATCTGTCGTTCGTTCGGTGGTCGGAAGAGGTCCCGGCGGAGCACCGTCCTGCCAGTGCCCAGGCCAAATTGCTGGGCTGCCTTTGCAAAGCGGGTGCGGAGAAGGTCGGCGTAGGGGCCGTAGCCCTGCATGCGGGTGAAGTAATCAGGATCGTTGTCGCGCCCATCGCGCATCGAGCGGATGGTGGCCATTACCTTGGCGGCTCGCTCCGGGTAGTGCTCGTCCAGCCAGGCGCGGAACAGAGGCGCGACTTCATGAGGCAGGCGGACAGGCAGGTAGAAGCCAGCCCGTGCGCCGGCCTCAGCGCCAGCCTCGACGATGGTTTCGAGTTCGTGATCGGTAATCTGCGGGATCACAGGCGCGACCGCCAGCAGCGTGGGAACACCGGCTTCGTTGAGGGTGCGGACCGCTTCCAGCCGCTTGCGGCCGGCCGGAGCGCGGGGTTCCAGCGTCCGGCTGATCGCGGGGTCAAGCGACGTCACCGATACTGCAACCGCCGCCAGTCCTTCGTGCGCGGCGGGGGCAATCAGGTCCAGGTCACGCAGCACACGATTGCTCTTGGTGGTGATGGTGAAGGGATGCTTGGTCTCCGCCAGTACCTCCAGCACCGAGCGCGTGATCTTCCATCGCTCCTCAATCGGCTGGTATGGGTCGGTGTTGGTGCCGAGCGCGATAGGCGCGCAATCATAGCCTGGACGCGACAGGGCCGAGTGGAGCAGCTTGGCCGCGTCCGGCTTGGCGAACAGACGGCTTTCGAAGTCCACGCCCGGCGATAGGTCGTGGTAGGCATGGGTCGGCCGGGCGAAGCAGTAGATGCAGCCATGCTCGCAGCCGCGATAGGGGTTCACCGAGCGGTCGAAGCCAATATCGGGCGAGCGGTTGAACGTCAGGATCGACTTGGGCTTTTCGACGGTCACGCTGGTGCGCCGTGCCGTTATGCCGTCAAGAGCTTCGACCTGGTCAAGCCAGTCGCCGTCCGCCTGCCGCTCCGCCAGGTTGAAGCGGGTGGGGGTTACGTTGCGGGTGGCCCCGCGGCCGTGCAGCGACTCGTGCGGCATGGCTGCAGCCTACGCCAAAGCCGAGAACAGAACAAGAACGCACTTCCAGGCAGACGCCTGAGCTGGCGGTCTCGGGAAGCCCTCAGCGTTCGCCGGTTTGCAATTGCTATCGTCTGGCTACCGGGAGCGCCGGCCACTTGTGCTGAGCCAGCTGCGTCAGCGTCGGCATCTGCCCACCCGTGAAGCCTTCATAGACCCACATGTTGCGGAGCACCGTCGGCACGTAATAGCGGGTCTCCCAATAGGGGATGCTCTCGATCCACAGCAGCGGGTCGCCGCGGTCGAGATAGGCCCAGCGGCCGACCGGCAACGGCCCGGCGTTGTAGCTGGCGACAATCTTGGGAAGATGACCCTGGGTGGCGCCATGGCCGCGCATCCACTCGATCCAGCTCTGGCCGAACTCCATGTTGGTCGCGGGGTCCCGCAGGTCGCCGGCTGCCAGCCCGCGATTGCGCGAGATCAGGGTCATGGTGGTGGGCAGCACCTGCATCAGGCCGACCGCGCCGGCCGGGCTGACCGCCTCGGCGCGGAAGCTGGACTCCTGAAGGGCATGCGCCATCCCAAGAGCGGGATCGATCCGCCAGCCGCCCCGCGGAGCCCAGTTGGGCCGAGGATAGCGGGCGGCAGCGGGAACCCTGGTGCCGGGCTGGCCGAAGTGCGCCAGTATGTGCTGTGTCGCAGGAAGGTCGAGCCGGCGGGCAACGGCGATCAGGCCGAGCTGGTCCTGCGGGCGGCCGAGCCGCGCCTGATGGCGGAGGTACTGGCCGGCGAGATCGCGCTCGCCGATCCTCGCCAACTCGACTGCGCGCTGGACATTGGGCAGCGACTCCACCCGCGGGTCGCTCACATCGGAGAGCGGTGCAAACCGCGCGTCCATGCCAAGGGTCCGCCTGGCGAGCATGCCGTAGAACGTCTCGTTCATGGCCGCCGCAGCGCGCATTAGGGGGGTGACCGCGCCGGGCCGGCGGCAGGCCATTTCCGCGCGGGCCGCCCAATAAAGCCCGCCGGCACGAAGCGATTGCTCGCCGGCGCGCTGGCCGACCGTGCGGAAGTTGGCGGAGGCGGTGTTGCAATCGTTCTGGCGCCATGCCGCCAGCCCGGCAACCCAAGCGTTCTGCACGGCCCACTCACCGATCGAGGACATGCGACCGATCTCGGCCACTCGGCGGGCATTCGCGTCGTCGTTGCGGGTATAGTGCATCCAGGCGATGCGTTGACTGACCTCGGCTCGCGCTTCCGGGCTGAGATAGGGCGCTCGCGACTGCAGCAGCAGCTCCGCTCCCGCCGCGTCGTCGGCCTTGACGTAGGCTTCCAGCTCGGCGCGAAGGCGGTCCGCCTCGACTTCGCCGCTGACTGGCCGGGCACGCACCCGCCGGGGCGAGTGGCCGATCTGAACTTGCGGGTAGCGACCGGCGATCTGCGGAAGGGCGGTGGCCCCGCGGCTTTGTGCAAGCCGTAGCAGCTGGTCGGCTCCCGGCAGTTCCGGCGCTTGCGCTAGCAAGGCGACCAGCGGCTCGGCAGGGACCGCGGGCGATCCTCGAGCCGTGAACAGCTCCGCCTTCGCCACGGCACTCAGCGGGCCGGGTGGCAACGCGGCAATCCCCGCGGAAGCGGCCGCCCATTGGCCCGAACGGATCGCGTCGAACACTCCGCGCCAATCCCGCGGCACCGCCACGATGACCGGCGGAGGCGCGACCGGAGCGGGCGTCAGAACTTGCGCGGTCGGCTGGGCAGGGAGGATCTGCAGCCCGGGTTGGACCTGCTGCGAGACCGGCGCAAGCGGATCGGCCTGCTGAGTTGCGGCAAGAACAGCGGCGGACAAGCTAAATAAAACGCTCATGAAATCTCGTCACTCATCATCAACAGGAGGTCGCGCCAGGCGTGCGCCTTATCGGACGGGCGTTGCAGCAGCTGCCGCGGGTGGAGGGTCGCCACTGCAGGTACGCCATCAATGCGATGGGTCCGCCCACGCGCCTGAACAGCGGCTTGACCGAGCAGCGCCCGGGAAGGGCCATCGCCCAGCAGAAGAATGCGCTTGGGGCCGACCAAGGCGATGTGCTGCCGCATGGTCTGGGCGCAGCGTTCCAGGCTTGGTGCGTCGATGCGCTGACCTGGCGCCGGAAAGCAGGACAAGGAGGCGACATAGGCTTGTTCTGGCGCCAGCCCGGCCGCCTTGAGCATGCGGGTCGTAAGCTCCCAGGCCTCGCCGCCGATCGGCTTGCCTTCCGCCGCGCACTCCCGGCTGGGCAGGTCGCTGATCAACATGACCTCGGCTGCGGCCGGCCCGTGAGGCAATGCGCGAGCCGCTCCCGAGTGGAACAGCGGAAGGTCGCTGGCTTGCTTCAGCCAGGCATGAAAGGCCTGAAGGCTGTCGGGAGCGCTTTCCCGCTGCGCGTCGGCCCCATGCCTTGGATGGAGGTCGCCGCCTGGCTGATCACGTCCATCGCTGGACGCTGCCGGGAACGGGACAGGTGAGGCTTGCTTCAACCAATTGCGCGGCCGCTCGGCCACCGCAACATCGACGCCTGCGTCCAGCCACCAGCTCAACAAGCTGGCCGCTTCCGCTTGATCGAAGCGTCCGGACTCCCCACCCATAGGGTGTAGCATAGCGCCCGCAGCCATTGACGCCACCGCCTTGTGAGGGGCAGGGGACCAACTTGCTGCCAAGTCGAGAGAATTGCCCGTGAGCCATCGCGAGTCCATGGAATATGACGTTGTTATCGTCGGGGCTGGTCCCGCCGGGCTGTCAGCGGCAATCCGGCTGAAGCAGCTGGCGAACGAAGGCGGGCGCGATCTCTCGGTCTGCATTCTGGAGAAAGGCTCGGAGGTCGGCGCGCACATCATGTCGGGCGCGGTGATCGATCCCAAGGGGCTCGACGAGCTGCTACCCGACTGGCGGGAAGACGAGAGCTGCCTGCTCAATCGGGTGCCGGTGACGTCCAACCAGCACTGGGTACTGACCAAGGCGAAGAGCTTCAGCTTTCCGCACCTGATGATGCCGAGCTTTCTCGACAACAAGGGCATGTTCACGGGCAGCCTGGCGAACCTGTGCCGCTGGCTGGCCGGCAAGGCGGAGGAGCTGGGAGTTGAGATCTTCCCCGGCTTTCCCGCTGCCGAGGTGCTCTACAACGAGGACGGCTCGGTCAAGGGCGTGGCGACTGGCGACATGGGAATTGCGCGCGACGGCACGCACCGTGCCGACTACCAGCCGGGCATGGAGATCCACGCTCGCTACAGTTTCTTCGCGGAAGGCGCGCGGGGGAGCCTGACCAAGCAGCTCAAGCGCGCCTTTGATCTCGAAAAGAACTGCCAGCCGCAGGTCTACGGGATTGGCATCAAGGAGCTGTGGGACACCGATCCGGCCAAGCATGTGCCGGGGACTGTGGTCCATACGCAGGGCTGGCCGCTGGATGATGCCTGGGGCGGTGGGTGGATCTACCACCAGGCCAACAACCAGGTCTCGATCGGGTTCGTGGTGGCGCTATCGTACAAGAACCCGCACCTCTCGCCGTTCGACGAGATGCAGCGGTGGAAGCAGCACCCGGCGATCCGCCCATTGCTGGAGGGCGGCCGGCGCGTGTCCTACGGGGCACGGGTGATCAACGAGGGCGGTTACCAGTCCATTCCGCAGCTGGCGTTCCCTGGCGGCGCGCTGATCGGCTGCTCGGCCGGCTTCGTGAACGTGCCGCGGATCAAGGGCACGCACACTGCGATGAAGTCGGGCATGCTGGCGGCTGAGGCGGCGTTCGAGGCGATCGCTGCGGATCGCCGCGGCGACGTGCTGGAGGGCTACGAGCCGGCGGTTCGCAACGGCTGGATCGGGCAGGAATTGCAGAAGGTCCGCAACGCAGAGCCTGCGGTGGCCAAGCTCGGCTCAACCATCGGCACGCTGGTCGCCGGCACCGACATGTGGATGCGGCAGCTGAAGATCGGCCTGCCGGTCACCATGAAGCATGTGCCTGACCACACCACCCTGCTGCGCCGGGACATCGCGCCCAAAATCAATTATCCCAAGCCCGACGGTGTCATCAGTTTCGATAAGCTGTCCTCCGTGTTCATCTCGAACACCAACCATGAGGAGGACCAGCCGATCCACCTGACGCTCAACGACCCGGCGATCCCCACGCGGGTAAACCTGCCCGACTACGACGGTCCGGAGCAGCGTTACTGCCCCGCGGGCGTGTACGAGTACGTCGAGGAGGATGGAGCGCCCAGGCTGCAGATCAACGCGCAGAATTGCGTGCACTGCAAGACCTGCGACATCAAGGATCCTCGCCAGAACATCAACTGGGTGACTCCGGAGGGCGGCGGTGGCCCCAATTACCCGAATATGTAGCTTGGCGGGGGTGCTGCTGTGCTGCGCTGACCCGGCCTCCGCACGGATCGATCTGGCGCGGCCGAGCGGTCCGACGACTTTTGTCGGCGCACGCGCGGCGGAGCTGACCGGCGACCCGCGCCGCGCCGCTCTGCTCTACGCGGCGCTGGCCGCCAGCGAGCCGGGCAACCAGCTTGTCGCCGATCGCGCGATCAGCCAAGCGATTGCGGCTGGCGATCTCAAGCTTGCCCTGCAGCTTACGGGCCGGCGCTCGCCCGCGAGCCTGCCGGTCGACGCCCGCCTGCTGCTCGCCGCCGACCGGCTCAAGAACGGCAAGGAGCGGGACGCCGTCGCCATTCTCCGCCTCCGCGGAGGTGGAGCGGAGCTCAACTTTCTGGCGCCCTTTGTCGAGGCCTGGAGCGAGCGAAGGATCAGGGCTGCCCTCGACCGCTTGAACTCGGTTCCGCCGGCAAGCGCGACTGCGGCCTACGTACCCGAACATCGCGCTCTGCTGCTCCTCCGAGCGCGCCGCATCGCCGAGGCCGAGCCGTTCGTGACGCAGGCGCTCCAGGTGGGCGGTGGGCGCGAGACCCGGCTACGGCTGGCGTTTGCCGACGCTTACTACCGCGCAGGCGATCGCGCCCGGGCAGCGCGGATGCTGGTGGCGCGAGACGTAGCGCTTGACCCGGCGCGCAGGCAGGTCGTGGCCGGCTCGGCGCCGGGAGCCGGCGTCACGACGCCGGCCGAGGCATTTGCCGAGCTGCTGACGGCGCTGGCGATCGATCTCCAGCGGGCCGAGATCGGCGGTCTGCCGCTTGCCGCCATGCAGGTCGCCCGGCATGCGGCGCCACGCACTCCGACCACCCCGGTGCTGCTTGGCATATTGCTGACCGAGGCGGACCGGCTCGATGACGCGCTGGTGCTGTTGCGGTCCGTTGAAGAGGGCGCCCCCTTCGCGGCGCAAGCGCGCGATGCCGAGGTGCGGGCGCTCACCCGCGCCGCCCGGCTGGAGGAGGCGTTGGCGCGGGCAAGGGCCTTTGTGGCGTCGGGCACAGCCAACGCCAACGACTGGTCGCGCCTGGGCGACGTGCTGGACGAGATGGGCCGGTCAGGCGAAGCGGCCGATGCGTTCGGCCGTGCGGTCGCGCTGGTCGAAGCCGGTGGCTCCGGGCCCGAGCTGTGGCAGCTCCATCTGCTGCGCGGCGCGATGCTGGAGGAAAGCGACCGCTGGCCGCAAGCCAAGATATCGCTGGAGGCAGCCCGGCGCCTGGCCCCGCGTAACGCGATGGTGCTCAACTATCTCGGCTATGCGCAGCTCGAACGTGGGGAAAACCTGGACGGTGCGGAAGCACTGATTGCCGAAGCGCACCGGCTCGCGCCGGATGATGCCTCCATCACCGACTCGCTTGGTTGGGCTCAGTTCAAGCGCGGACGGCAACAGGAGGCGATCGCCACCCTGCAGCGCGCTGCGGCGGCCGACCCAAGCGAAACCGAGATCCACGAGCATCTGGGAGATGCCCTTTATACCGTGGGCCGGAAGTTCGAGGCGCGGCATGCCTGGCAGGCGGCGCTGCTTACTGCGGAAGATGACGTCAAGGCGCGGATCGAAGGCAAGCTTGGCGCTGGGCTGAGCGCCGCCAACGCCGCTCCTTGATGCAGGTCGAGGCCGGCCGCTGGAGCGAGCTTGCTCCGGCCAAGCTCAACCTCGCGCTGCACGTGCGCGGCCGGCTGGCGGACGGGCGGCATGCGTTGGAAACGCTGTTTGCCTTCTGCACGGACGGCGATCGCCTGTGGGCGGAGCCTGCGGACGAACTCAGCCTTGCCGTTCGAGGCCCCTTTGCGGACGCGCTGACGGGCCACGACAATCTAGTCATGCGCGCCGCGAAGATGTTGCAGCGACGCGCGGACACCGAGCAAGGCGCTGCGCTGACTCTCGACAAGGCGTTGCCGGTCGCTTCGGGCATCGGCGGCGGGTCGGCGGACGCCGCGGCGGCGTTGCGCCTGCTTTCCGACATGTGGAGCATCGATCCGGCCCATGCCGCGGCGATCGCACCGGAGCTCGGCAGCGACGTTCCGGCCTGTCTGCTCAGCATGACAACGCGGGGCGAAGGCGCCGGCGACCGGCTCGAGCTGGTCGATGCTGCGGTGGCCGGCACGCCGGTGTTGCTGGTCAATCCGGGTGTCGCGCTGTCCACGGGCGGGGTCTTCGCGCGGTGGAGCGGGCAGGACCTTGGCCCGCTGACCGAGTGGCGTGCCGGGCGCAACGATCTCGAGCCGGCTGCGCGGAGCCTGGTGCCCGAGGTGGGCAGCGTGCTCGACTGGCTCGCCGGGCAGGATGGCGCACAGCTGGCGCGCATGTCGGGTTCGGGGGCGACCTGCTTCGCGCTGTTCGAAAACGAAGCCTGCCGTGACCTTGCGGGGGGCTGCTGCCCACCGGAGTGGTGGCATCTGGCGACCAGCTTGCGCTAGGCCGCGTTGGTGACCGGACGCCCAATCCTGACCGCTGCTCGAATGCGCGCCGCTGAAGAGGCCGTGATCGCGGCGGGCACCTCGACCGAGCGGTTGATGGAGCGGGCTGGCGCCTGCCTCGCCGAGGCTGCCCTGCGCTTCGCCGGCCCTGCCGACACGCTGCTGCTGTGCGGGCCCGGCAACAACGGCGGCGACGGCTATGTTGCGGCACGCCTGTTGCGGGAACGTGGGGTAGGGGTCCGGGTGGCATCCCTCGGCGCTCCGGCAACGCCTGCGGCGAAGTGGGCTAGAGCCGCGTGGGATGGCACGATCGAGCCGATCGCGGCAGCGCCGCCCGCTCCGCTGCTCATCGATTGCCTGTTCGGCATCGGCCTCAAGTGCGGCCTGGACGATGCCCTTGCGAGCGATCTGCGCCGGCTCAGCGATGGAGCGCGGCTCCGGATCGCCTGCGACCTTCCGAGCGGGGTGGATGCGGACACAGGCGAGCTGCTGTCTTCCATTCCGGATGCCGACATGACCGTGGCCTTTGGCGCGCTGAAGCCGGCGCACCGGCTGATGCCGGCCATGGCGCAGATGGGTAAAGTCGTCTCGGGCGACATTGGCGTGCCGACAGGCGGAGGCTGGCTGGAAATCGGCCGTCCCGAGCTGCCTGGGTTGGACGTGGGGGGGCACAAGTTTACCCGCGGGCTAGTCCATGCGTTGGCCGGCAAGATGCCGGGCGCGATCGCCCTCGCGGCCACCGCTGCTGCCCGGACCGGAACCGGCTATGTGCGCGTCAGCACGTCGCGCGCGATCGATGGCCTGCCCGCGGCCGTGGTGCAGACCGACACCGCCATGATCAACGATCCCCGGATCGGCTGCCTGCTCGTCGGGCCGGGCATGGGCGATCTTCCCCAAGTCCTGACGCTCGCGCTGACGTCGCATGCACCCAAGGTGATCGATGCCGATGCAATCGGCCAGGTTGGCGAGCCGGAGCGGCTGCGCGGGCATGACGCCATCCTTTCTCCGCACGCCGGTGAGTTCGCACGGCTGTTCGGCGAGCTGCCTGGAAGCAAGTCGGAGCGCGCCCTTGCCGCCGCCGAAAAATCGGGCGCAGTCGTCGTCTACAAGGGTCCGGATACACTCGTGGCAAGTCCCGACGGGCGGCTCGGCTTCGCTCCGCCGGCACCCGCCTGGCTGGCGAGCGCGGGCACGGGCGACGTGCTCGCCGGGATGATCGCGGCGCTGCGGGCACGCGGGATGCCGAGCTTCGATGCCGCTTGCGCAGCGGTCTGGCTCCACGGGCGAGCGGCCGAGCTGGCTGGCCCGCAGATGATCGCCGACGATCTCGCCGCCGCCATCCCCCACGCGCTCGCACTCTGCCCGTGAGCGAGCCGATCGTCCGTATCGCCGCCCGCGGGGATGGCGTGACTGCGTCCGGCCGGCATGCGGCGCTGGCCGCACCCGGCGACCTTCTCCATGAGGACGCCACGTTGACGCCCGGACCGATGCACCAGGCGCCGCCATGCCGCCACTTCCCACAATGCGGGGGGTGCCAGCTGCAGCATGTCGCCGATGCCGCCTACCGCCTGTACCTGCGAGACCGCGTCGCATCGGCGTTGGCCCAGCATGGGCTCGAGACTGAGGTGCGCGAGCCGCACCTGTCCCCGCCCAATAGTCGCCGCCGCGCGACGCTGAGGGCGATGCGCCTTCGCAAGGGCGTGGCGATTGGTTTCAACGAAGAGCGATCGCACCGCATTGTCGACATTCGCGAGTGCCATATCCTTCGTCCGGAACTGTTCGCCTTAGTGGCGCCGCTGCGCCGATTGCTGGGTGAGCTGGCAGGAGGCGACCGGATTTCCGAGGTGCGGCTTACCTTGTGTGATCAAGGCGTCGACTTGGCGCTCTCCAAGGTCGCAGTTAAAAGCCTGGCGGCAGCCGAAGCACTCACCGGCTTTGCCGAGCGGCATCGGCTGGCCCGGCTCAGCCTGGACGAGGGTTTTGGTGCGGAGATCCGCTACGAGCCCGTACCTGCAACTGTGACCCTGTCCGGCGTGCCCGTGCCGCTGCCTCCCGGCGCGTTCCTGCAGGCCACGGAGGATGGCGAGGCTGCGCTGGTCGAAGCCGTGCGTGAAGGCACTGGCGGAGCTCGCCGGGTGGCCGACCTGTTTGCAGGCCTCGGCACCTTTGCGCTTTCACTTGGTCAGCTGGTGTACGCAGCCGAAGCTTGGCAAGCCGCGGTTGTGGCGCTGAGGGCGGCACGGCCCGATATGGCTACTGAGCACCGCGATCTTTACCGCCGCCCCTTGTCCGCGGATGAGCTCGGGCGGTTCGAGGCGGTTGTCCTTGATCCCCCCCGCGCCGGCGCGGCCGAGCAGGTGCGGGAGCTTGCCGGCTCAGCCGTTCCGCGGGTCGCCTACGTCAGCTGCAACCCCGCGACGTTCGCCCGCGATGCACGGACCCTGGTCGATGGCGGCTTCCGGCTGAATTGGGTGCAGCCGGTGGGTCAGTTCCGCTGGTCGACCCATGTGGAGCTTGCCGCCGCCTTTGCGCGCTAGTGCCAGAGGCGCAAGGCCGCATGCACCGTCAGGCTGACGAGACAGAGCGTCGACAGCAGGAACAATGGGAAGCGCACGCGGACATCGTTGAAGGTCGCCTGCACCAGGCTGTGCAGCACGCGAAAGCCGACGTAACCCCATGCCAGCCAGACGTTGATCGGGTCATCGAAGTTCATCAGGATCAGTGCGAATACGATCGCGTAGAAGATCGTTGGCTGCTCCAGCAGGTGCATGTAATTGTGCGCGGGCCAGTTCGCCCGGTCGGGCAGCACGCCCTCGAGCTGTTGCCCGCGGCCGCCGCGCTTTGCGGTGAGATTGATGCCGGCGCGCTTGGCCGCGAGACCGCGCACGATCGCTAACCAGAACAGCATGAGCAGGGTCCAGGCGACCAGCGCCACGATCGGGCCGAGCAATGGACTATGCGGCATGAAAAACCCTCCCCCGTGTTGCTGCGGAGGAGGGTTAGTTCATTCCGTTACAAGCGCAACGTGCTCAGTCGAACAGCTTGGCGAAACGCCGCGGTTCACGGTTGCGCCAATGACCGCGATGGTAAGCATCGGACGCCAGCAGCGGCAGCACCGAAGTCGCCTCCGCGAACACCATCTGCTCGAGCGCAGTCGAGACCTTGCCCCAGCTCGCCGCCTCCTGCAGCGTCGAGGAGGAGCAGGCGCCGTCGCGCACGTCGGCGACCGTGATCTGCACGGCGTACTTGTGCACCTCGACGTCCTCGTGCCCGAGGATCTCCGCGCAGACCACCGTGTCCTGGGTGAAGTTCTTGGGCACACCGCCGCCGATCATCAGCAGGCCGGTGGTGCCCGCCTTGATCTTGATGTCGGTCAGCTCGCGGAAGTCGGCGATCGAGTCCATCGTCATGTAGCGCCGGCCTGCCTTCATCGCGTCGACCTGATGCTTGACGAGGCCGAAGCCGGCCGAGCTGTCGGTGAACGCCGGGCAGAAGATCGGCACGTCATGCTCGTAGGCGAGCTTGACGAGGCTGTTGTCCTTCTTGCCATTCTCCATAAGCCACTTGCCCATCTCCTTGATGAACTCGCGGCTGCTATACGGACGCGGCTCGAGGGCGCTGGCGATGTCGCCGATCGTGTGATCGGTTTCCTGCAGCTTCTCTTCGTCGATGTAGGTGTCGTAGATGCGGTCGATGTAGAGCGAGCGCAGCGTATCGTCGTCAGGGATTTCAAGCGCTTGGTAGTGCTTGTGGCCAAGCGCTTCGAAGAAATCCATGTCGACGATGGTCGCACCCGTAGCGACGATCGCGTCGACCATGTTGTTGCGCACCAGCTCGGCGTACAGGTCCATGCAGCCGCCGGCCGAGGTCGAGCCGGCGACTACCAGTATGACCGAGCAATCGGGATCGGCAAGCATCTGGTTGTAGATGTCGGTTGCCCGGGACAGATCGCGGCTGGTGAAGCTCATCTTGCCCATCGCCTCGACGATCGGGCGCGCGTCGAACTTGGTGATGTCGATATGCTCGACCGTGCTCGACAGCAGTTCCGCCTTGCGCGTGTCGTTGATCTTGGTCTCGGTATTCATCTGATACTCCGATGCATGCCCTCCCGGGCGCGCCGGGAGGGCCTTACACAAAGGCGTGTCGTTGGTCTCATCGGAGGGGACAGCCTCACCCTCCATGCCGCTCCGCCCATCAGGGCGAGAGCGTGTTCCGTTTACAGCTTCACCACGTTCGAGCGCGCCGCCTCGCGGGTGACCTCGCCGTACAGGCTGGCCATCGGCTCGTCTTCCACGATCACGCGCCACTCCGAGCCGAACCCGTTGAAGCCGGTCCGCATCGCGCAACCATAAGCGCCGAGCATGCCGACCTCGATATAGTCGCCGGCAGCCACGTCTCCGGGCAGCTCGAACGGTCCCGTCATATGATCGAGATCATCGCAGGTCGGACCGTAGAAGCTGAATGGCATCGCGCGGATGTCGGACGATTCTGCCCGCACCAGCTCGACCGGGAAGCGCCAGCCAATATGGGCTGCATCGAACAGGGCACCGTACGCACCGTCGTTGATGTACAGCTCGTCGCTGCGCCGCTTCTCGACCCGCACCAGTACGGACGCATATTCAGCGCACAGCGCGCGTCCGGGCTCGCACCACAGCTCCGCCGAGTAGCTGATCGGCAGCTTCTCGAAGGCATCATGGATCACCGAGAAGTACGCCTCCAGCGGCGGCGGCTCCATGCCCGGGTAGGTTGATGGAAAGCCACCGCCGACATCGACGATGTCCACGGTCACCGCCGCCTCGACGATCGCATCGCGGACGCGGCCCATCGCCTGGGCGTAAGCCGCCGGGGTCATCGCCTGGCTGCCGACATGGAAGCAGATGCCGAGCGCGTCCGCAGCCTGGCGGGCGGCGAACAGCAGCGGCCTCACCTCTTGGGGCTCCGCACCGAACTTGGCCGCAAGGCTCAGCTTGGCATGCTCCGAACTCACCCGCAGGCGGACCAGTAGGTTAAGGTCGCTCGCCGGAACGCCATCGCGGGCGGTCGCCTCGACAATCTTGCCCAGCTCCTCAAGCGTGTCGAGGCTGAAGGTGCGCACGCCATGCTCAAAGTAGGCCTCGGCGATAGCCTCCTCGGCCTTGACCGGGTGCATGAAGCACAGGGTCGCGGCCGGCAGCGTCTCGCTGACCAGGCGAACCTCCCCGATCGACGCGACGTCGTAGTGAGTTACGCCGGCATCCCACAGTACCCGCAGCAGGTCGGGCGACGGATTAGCCTTGACCGCATAAAGCGACCGACCGGGGAACCGCTCCACGAAGAAGCGGGCGGCGCGGTGCGCGGCGTGCGGCCGAAGAAGCGTTACCGGCTGAACCGGCTTAAGCTTCGCGATCTCGGCAGCACCAGTGGCGGCAGTGCCGAACGGGGCGGTCGCTAGCCCCAGCGCGCGATGATGCTTGTGCAACTCAAGGGACCTCCAACGGGGTAGTTTCGACAAGAGCTGCCTTGCGGTTGGAAGTCCCATGGGGCAGCGGAGGCGCATATATGGAGGGGGGTACCCGCGTGCAACAAGTTTTCGGCAGATATGGGACGCGAGCACGCGGCCCGTCGCTCCTCTGCAACAGCCCGGCTAAGTCGTTGGCGGGAAAGCCGAATGGCTGCGGCTGAGCCGACCCGCAGCGCCGTCCTCGCGGCGGCGGCGCGGATTGCGGGTCATATCCGGTGCACCCCGCTGCTGCGTACGACCATCCACGGCGCGCCCGTGTGGCTCAAGGCCGAGTGCCTGCAGACCGGTGGGGCGTTCAAACTGCGGGGGGCGAGCAACCGGCTGCTGCAACTGTCGCCCGACGAGCGCCGGCGCGGGGTGGTCGCCTTTTCGTCCGGCAACCATGCGCAGGGGGTGGCGATCGCCGCCAAGCGGCTCGGCATCCCGGCAGCGATCGTCATGCCGTCGGATGCACCCGCGCTCAAGGTCGAAGGGACGCAGGCGCAAGGCGCGGAGATCGTCTTCTACGATCGAGTCGCTGAGGACCGAGTGGAGATCGCGACCCGGCTCGCCACCGAGCGCGGGGCGACGCTGGTGCCGAGCTTCGACGACCCGCACATCGTTGCCGGGCAGGGGACGGCCGGGCTCGAGATCGTTGGCCAGCTCGGCGCGGCGCCGAGACGCATCCTGGTGCCGACGGGCGGCGGTGGGCTCGCCGCCGGGATCGCGCTGGCTTGCCCGGAGGCCGAGATCGTCTGCGTAGAGCCGGAAGGGTGGGACGACATGGGGCACTCGCTGGAACAAGGCCGCGTCGTTTTGGTAGCGGCCGACGCTCCGCCGACGCTGTGCGACGCGCTTCAGACCACCCGAGTATCATCGATCACCTTTGGGGTGCTCCATGCGCGGGGCGCGAAAGCGGTCGCAGTCAGCGAGATGGAGACCCGGGCGGCGATAGCGCTCGCGTGGCGGGAGTTGCAGCTGGTCGTGGAGCCGGGGGGCGCGGTCGCGCTTGCGGCACTGCTGAGCGGCCGGGTGGCTGCCGAGCACGGCACGGTAGCGGTGCTGTCGGGCGGAAACATCGACCCGGCGCTGCATGCCGAGATCTTGGAGGCTTCAGCCGCCTCCAGTTACGCTACCGCGGTACGGTAGCGACCGGGCTCCAGGTTGACGGGCGAGCTCCGCTCCACCGTTTGGGTGAGCTCCTCCAGTTCGGCCGCGAGGATCTGAAGCTCGGCGGCAAGTGCCTTGGGATCGACTTCCGCGAGGCTGGCCGACGCGTCCAGCAGCGTGTCCAGCATCATGGCGATGCACGGCAGGATCGTTTCCTCGATCCGTTCAAATGCTTCGGCCAGCTTGTGCTGTTGTTCGCACGGGCTCATCCCGCGTCATTGCACCGAAACCGGTTAAGTTTGTCTAAAAGGAGACAAATGGAAGCAGTGGCGGCCACGACCATGTCGATCGCAATGATCGCGGCGTTCGTGCTTGTAGGGATGGGCGTCCGCTTCGTGCTTCGCCCAGAGCAGCGCAAGCACGGCGCGTTGATGATCGTCGCCGGGCTGGTGATCCTGGCGAACGTGCTGATCTGGACGTTGTAGACGGCTACCTTTTGCCCGCGGGTACCGGTTGGGCGAGCCGCATGTCGAGGTAACCGTCCACGCTCTTCATCAGCAGATCGAGCTCATTGGCGAAGAAGTGGTTGGCGCCGGGGATGACGTCATGGTGGACGGTGATGTGCCGCTGGGTGCGGAGCTTGTCGACCAGCTTCTGCACGGCGGATGGCGTGACCACCTCGTCCTCCTCGCCCTGAATGATGATGCCGGACGACGGACAGGGGGCGAGAAAGCTGAAATCATACATGTTGGCGGGCGGCGCGATGGAGATGAAGCCCTTGATTTCCGGCCGCCGCATCAGCAACTGCATGCCGATCCAGGCGCCGAAGCTGACGCCCGCCACCCAGGTCTGCTCGGCCTCCGGATGGATCTGCTGCACCCAGTCAAGCGCGCTTGCGGCGTCCGACAGCTCGCCGACTCCGCTGTCGAACAAGCCCTGGCTCTTGCCCACGCCCCGGAAGTTGAAGCGAAGGGTGGCAAAGCCGCGTTTCACGAACGTCTGGTAGAGCAGTTGCACGATCTTGTTGTTCATCGTGCCGCCGGCCTGCGGGTGCGAATGGAGGATCAGCGCAACGGGCGCCCGCGGACGCAGTCCCGGGTGAAAGCGGCCTTCAAGACGGCCTTCGGGACCGGGAAAGATGACTTCGGGCATTGAGCCTCTCGGCAAGAGGTGGTGGGCGGCAGGGCGGAGCGCCTATATAGGCGGAGTCAACAACAGGCAATCGGCGGCTTTTTCAGGCGAGTCCAGCATTGAAGCAGCGCATCTACCTCGATCATGCGGCGACCACGCCGGTGCTGCCGGAAGCGCGCGCGGCGATGGGCGAAGGGCTGGAGCGCTGGGCCAACCCATCGTCGCCGCATGCGGACGGACGGATTGCCAAGCGTGTACTGGAGGACGCCCGCGAGCGGATCAAGGCCGCGCTTGGCTGGAATGGCGACCTCGTGTTCACCGCCAGTGCGAGCGAAGCGGCGGCCTTAGCCTTCGCGCGCTGTCGAGCCGCCGGTCCCAAGCCGGCGCTGTCGGCCGTCGAACATGACGCCATCCGACGCCAGGTCCCAGCCGGTGAGGGCTTCAGCCTGCCAGCCAATAGCGATGGGCTGGTCGACCCCGAAGGGCTCGCCACCTGGCTGCGGCTCGCGCCCGGCGGGCTCGTCGCCGTTCAGCACGTCAACAGCGAAACCGGGGTGGTGCAGTCGATCGGCGAGCTCATCGAAGCGGTCGATGCGGCGGGAAGCCATCTCTTGGTGGATTGCGCCCAGAGCGCGGGCAAGCTGCCCCTGCCGTCTGGCGACCTGCTGATCATCAGCGCGCACAAATTCGGCGGCCCGCCGGGCGCGGCTGCGCTGCTGGTGCGGGACCTTAAGCTGTTGATGCCGACCGGCGGTCAGGAGCGGGGCTACCGCGGCGGCACCGAGAACCTCCCCGCAATCATGGGCATGGCAGCGGCGCTTGAAGTGCGAGCGCGTGACGCTGAGGCCGTGGAGCGACAGCTGCACAATCGTGCGATCCTCGATGCGTGGGTGGAAGCGCAAGGGGGAACGGTGATCTGCCGCGACGGCGTCCGCTCACCCTTCGTAGCATCATACGCGATGCCGCACATGTCGGCGCAGGCGCAATTGGTCCGCTTCGACGGCATGGGCTTCAGCGTGTCGGCGGGCAGCGCCTGCTCGTCGGGCTCCATGAAGCCGAGCCATGTGCTGGAGGCGGTCGGAATATCTCCCGACGTCGCCGCACGGGCCGTGAGGGTCAGCTTCGCGCCGAAGACGCTGGACGAAGACGTCCTCGCCTTCGCCCGGGCATGGCAGTCGCTGGCGGCCGAAGCCGCGAGCCGCGCCGCATGATCTACCTCGATTACCAGGCGACCACTCCGCTCGCGCCGGAGGTGCGCGCGGCGATGGAGCCGTGGCTCGACAAGTTCGCCAATCCGCACAGCCCCAACCGGTGGGGGCGAGAAGCCGCCGCGGCGATCGCGGTGGCACGCGAGCAGGTCGCTGCCGCCATGCCCCCAGATGGAGAGCTGATCTTCACTTCGGGCGCGACGGAGGCGATCAACTGGGCGATGAAGGGCCTCCGCGTGCCTGGCCGCAACAAGGTGGTGACGGTCGCGACCGAGCATGCCGCGGTGCTCGATTGCTGCGAGTGGCTCAAGACGCAGGGACATGAAGTGGTCAGGCTGCCGGTCAGGCCCGACGGTCTGGTTGAGCTGGACGAGGTCGCGGCTGCGGTGGACGGGCGCACGCTGCTGGTCGCGGCCATGCTGGTCAACAATGAGGTCGGGGTGATTCAGCCGGTCGGCGAGATCGCCGCAATAGCGCACCGGGCAGGCGCGCTCATGCTGTGCGACGCCGTTCAGGGCTTCGGCCGGATGAACGTGCCCGACGGCCCGGACTTGGTCGCGGTGTGCGCACACAAGCTGCACGGGCCCAAAATGATCGGGGGCTTGTGGCTGAAGTCCGGCTTGCAGCTCGAGCCCTTCCTCCACGGCGGCGGGCAGGAGCAAGGGCTGCGTTCCGGAACGCTGTCGCCGATGCTTTGCGCGGGGTTCGGCAGTGCGGCGGCGCTGGCGGCAGCGAGGCGCGCGGCGGATCGGCAGCATATTGAGCGCTTGTGGAGTGCAGCAATGCACGTGCTTGGTCCGGGATGGAAGATCAACGGCAGCGCCGAGCAGCGCTACCGCGGCAACCTTAACATCCGCCGCGATGGCCTGGACGGGGCGCGCCTGATGGGCGACCTGCGCGAGATCGCTTTCAGTCTGGGCTCCGCCTGCGCCAGCGGTTCGGGCCGGCCGAGCCACGTCCTACGCGCGCTTGGACTGACCGACGCACAGGCGCGCTCGTCCCTACGGCTGGGCTTTGGCCGCTACACGACGGAGCAAGAGCTGACGGATGCGTGCCGCAAGATTGCTGCGGCTGCGGACGCACAGGCGCGGTTCGCCGCGTGACGGTGGTGCGGTTCCTCAGGAGCGACGGCAGCCTCGACCGGGAGATGGACGCGCCGGGCGACGCGATCCTGCTGCAGGTCGCACAGGACGCCGGCCAGCCGCTCGAAGGCACCTGCGGCGGGCAGATGAGCTGCTCGACCTGCCATGTGATAGTCGCCTCGGACGACTTTTACCGCCTGCCGCCGGCAAGCGAGGAGGAAGATTATCTGCTCGACTTTGCGGCAGGCGTCACGCCGACCAGCCGCCTGGCTTGCCAGATCGTGCTGAGGGAGGAGGTTGGAGCGCTGACGGTGCGGATGCCGGGGTAGTATCAACTCGATGGGCAAGCCGGCCGCGGAGTAAATTCGCGGCGTCGGTCCTGTCGGTTGCGCCGCACGCCGGCCGCGCTTGCGCGTCTCGTCAGCAGCTTGGTGCTGCTGTCGTGTGCGCTGCGCGGTGGGAGCCGGAACGACCCGGGACGGAATCGTTGTGGCTGCTTCCTTCCGGACCTGACCAGGTTGGCGACAGTCCCGTCCGCCCGACTCCCGCGGCGCATATGGCGGGAGGTTTAGAGCAAGGCAAGGCAAGGCAAGGCAAGGCAAGGCAAGCGGCGGCGACATGACATGGACCGACTGACAATCTAGAAAGGTCCATAATGGATGAACTCGAATCGCCTGGGCTTGGACTCGACGTGCCCGCGCAGCCGCTGGAGAAGAGCGCGGCCGCCTCGCCCTATCGGGTGCTCGCCCGCAAGTACCGGCCGCAGAGCTTCGCCGAGCTGATCGGCCAGGATGCGATGGTGCGCACGCTGGGCAACGCCATCGCTTCCGGCCGGATCGCTCATGCCTTTCTGCTGACGGGCGTGCGCGGGGTCGGCAAGACCTCCACGGCGCGGCTTGTCGCCAAGGCGCTGAACTGTATCGGTCCGGATGGGCACGGCGGGCCGACCATCGATCCGTGCGGCGCGTGCGAACCGTGCCGGGCGATCGCCGAAGGACGGCACATCGACGTCATCGAGATGGATGCCGCCAGCCATACCGGCGTCGACGACGTCCGCGAGATCATCGACGCGGTACGCTATTCGGCGGTAAGCGCGCGCTTTAAAATCTACATCATCGACGAAGTGCACATGCTGTCCAAGAACGCTTTCAACGCGCTGTTGAAGACGCTCGAGGAGCCGCCCCCGCACGTCAAATTCCTGTTCGCCACGACCGAGGTGCAGAAGGTACCGGTGACCGTTTTGTCGCGGTGCCAGCGCTTCGACCTCAAACGCATCGGGGCCGAGCAGTTGGCCGACCACTTCGCGCGGGTGGTGGAGGCGGAACAGGTCGAGGTCGAGCCCGAGGCTTTGCGGGTGATTGCCCGGGCTGCCGAAGGGTCCGCCCGCGACGGTCTGTCCATCCTCGACCAGGCGATTGCGCACGGACACGGCAGGGTCGACGCCGCCCAGGTCCGCGACATGCTCGGGCTGGCCGATCGCGGGCGCATCCGGGCGCTTCTCGGCAGCATCCTCAACGGCGATGCCGGAGCAACTCTGGCGCAATTGGACGAAGCCCACGCGCTTGGCATTGATCCCACTGCGTTGATGCGTGGGCTGATGGAGCACCTCCACGCAGTCACCCGGGCCAAGGTCGGCAGCAACGGCGACGTGCTGGCGTCGGCGGAGGAGCGCGAGGCGGCGGACGAGTTGGCGGGCAAGCTCGGCTGGAGCAGCCTGCACCGACTCTGGCAGATGCTCCTGAAGGGCCTGAGCGACGTGCAGATTGCCCCCGATCCGCAGGAAGCTGCGGCTATGGCGCTGCTGCGGGTCATCCATGCGGCCGAACTGCCCGACCCCGCAACGGTGCTTGCCCGCCTTCAGAACGGAGAGGCCGTTCCAAACGCCGCTCCGCTTGCGCGCTCTCCGGTGCCGACTCCTGCGGCGATGGCTCAAGCCAGTTCCGAGCCCGCCACCTTCGTTCAGCTCGTGGAGGCACTGGAGAAGTCCGGCAAGCAGTTGCTGGGCTTGCAGTTGCGCGACCAGGTCGGCGTGGTCCGCTTCGCTTCGGGCGAGCTGGTTCTCCGCCCGCTGCAGCCGCTCGGCGCCGACTTCCCGCGCGCGCTCGCGGACGCGCTTCGGCAGGTTATGCAACGCGCGTGGCGGGTCGAGTTGTCGAACGAAGACGGGCAGCCGTCGTTACGTCAGCAGGACCAGATGGCCGAGGATCGGGCTCGAGCCGCCGTGCTCGCGGACCCGAACGTCGCCGCCGTGCTTTCCGCCTTTCCCGGCGCTCAACTCGAGTCCGCAACCGCCAAGGAAGCCTGACATGCCCGAAATGCCCGACCTGAATGCGATCCTCGAGATGGCGCAGAATGCCCAAGCGGAGCTGCAGAAGGCGCAGGACAACCTCGACAAGATCGAGGTGGAGGGTCAGTCCGGCGGCGGCCTCGTTAAGGTGCGGGCGTCGGCCAAGGGCCGGATCATCGCGGTGACGCTGGATGACAGCCTGCTGCAGCCGTCCGAGAAGACCATGGCCGAAGACCTGATCGTTGCGGCGTTGAACGACACCCGCGCCAAAGCCGACCAGGCGGCGAACGCGGAGATGGAGAAAATGCAGTCGAGCCTGCCGATGCCGCCCGGGTTCCAGATGCCGTTCTAACGGCTTCGTTACATGGTCACCCCCGGCGAAGGCTGGGGTCCATACTGCCTCAGCCTGCGACACTAGCTGGGCTGGGTGCCAGCTTGCGCTGGCATGACGGCATTGCGCTTGTCGTCCGCCCCCGCCACTCTCCTGCTTGAAAGAGGGAGGATCGACGCCATGAAGCTCGGCGCGATGCAGGACTGGCCGCTGCGGGTCACCCGCCTGGTTGACCATGCCGAGCGCGAGCATGGCGCGCGGGAGATCGTCTCCGCGTGGGGTGACGGCTCGCTGACCCGCACAAACTGGCGGGAGGTCGCGGCGCAGGCACGGCGGATGGCGCGGGCGCTGGAGCGGCTCGGCATCGGGCGCGGCGACCGGGTCGCCACCCTGGCAATGAACCATGCCCATCACCTGACGTCATGGTACGGGGCGGTCGGGATGGGCGGCGTCCTGCACACCATTAACCCGCGGCTGTTCGCGGACCAGCTCGCCTTTATCGCCAACCATGCCGAGGACCGCGTGCTGCTCTACGATGCGGCGTTCAAACCGCTGGTCGACGCGCTAAAGCCGCAGTGGAGCACCATCGAGCAGTACATCTGCTTCGACGACGGCGAGTTCGCGCAGTGGCTGAGCACGGAGGACGACGACTACCGCTGGATCGACGGCGACGAGCGCGAGCCGATCGGGCTCTGCTACACCAGCGGCACGACCGGCAACCCCAAAGGCGTACTGTACGAGCATCGTTCGACGATGCTCCACGCGCTAATGGAGGTGACTCCCGACGTGTTCGGCCTGTCCGCGCGCTCCGTGGTGCTGCCGATCGTCCCGATGTTCCACGCCAACGCCTGGGGAGTGCCGTGGGCGGCGCCGCTGGTCGGGTGCAAGCTGGTACTCTCCGCTGACTATCGGCCCCAGCAAATGTGCGACCTGTTCCGCGACGAAGGGGTGACCCACTCCGCCGGGGTGCCGACCATCTGGCTCGGCATGATCGAGCATATCGAGCGCACCGGCGCCGACCTCGGCTCGCTGCAGAGCGTGACGATCGGCGGCTCCGCTGCGCCGCGAGCGATGATCGAGTGGTTCCGCCGGCGTGGGCTCAACGTCGGCCACGCCTGGGGTATGACCGAGACCTCGCCCATCGGAACGTGTGGAGCGCCGCCGGCGAACTGGGACGAGATGACCGATGTTGAGCAGCTCGACTACGTCGCGCGGCAAGGGCGGGTGCCGTTCGGGGTCGAATTGAGGATCATCGACGACGAGGGTCGCGGGCTGCCGCGCGACGGCGTGGCGTCGGGCCGGCTGCAGGCGCGGGGACCATGGATCGTGCAGCGCTACTTCAAGGAGGATGCGGACAGCGCCGATGCGGTGGGCTGGTTCGACACCGGCGACGTGGCCGCGCTGCACCCCGACGGCACCATGCAGATCACCGACCGCGCTAAGGATGTGATCAAGTCGGGTGGCGAGTGGATCAGCTCCATTGAACTGGAGAACTGCGCGGTCGGCTGCCCAGGAGTGGCCGAAGCCGCTGCGATCGGCATCCCGCATCCGAAGTGGGACGAGCGGCCGCTGCTGCTAGTGGTTCGCGCCGGCGGCAGTGCGGTCGGCGAGCCGGACATCCGCGCCCATCTGTCGCGCCACATCGCCAAGTGGTGGCAGCCGGACGGGATCGAGTTCGTCGACGAACTGCCGCACACCGCCACGGGCAAGCTCAGCAAGAAGACGCTGCGCGAGCAGTTCCGCGACTACCGCTTCAAGGATGCCGAGGCGATGGTCGGGCGCGACTAGCGCGCATCTGGATTCCGGTTGCGCCATCCCCTAAGTGGCGCGGCAACTCTCGACACCGCCAGACACAAGGACCCGCGACCCGATGGCCGCTCAATATTCCTTCGTCATGAAGGACCTGATCAAGACGTTTCCCGGTGCGCCCAAGCCGGTGCTCAACCACATCAACCTGCAGTTCTACCCGGACGCCAAGATCGGCATCGTCGGTCCTAACGGCACCGGCAAGTCGACCCTGATGAAGATCATGGCCGGCCACGACAAGGAGTTCCAGGGGGAGGCCTGGCCTGGCACCAACATCACGGTCGGTTACCTCGAGCAGGAGCCCGAGCTGGATCCCGGCAAGTCCGTGATGGAGAATGTTCGCGAGGGCGTGAAGCCGGTCGCCGACATGATGACCCGCTTCAATGAGATCTCCATGCTGATGGGTGACCCGCCGGCCGACGCCGACTTCGATGCTTTGCTGGCCGAGATGGGCGAGCTTCAGGAGAAGATCGACTCGGTCGACGGCTGGACGCTCGACAACCAGCTGGAGATCGCGATGGACGCGCTTCGCTGCCCGCCAGGCGACAGCCCCGTCACCAGCCTCTCGGGCGGTGAGAAGCGCCGGGTGGCGTTGACCCGGCTGCTATTGGAAAAGCCGAGCATTCTTCTGCTCGACGAGCCCACCAACCATCTCGACGCGGAGAGCGTCCAATGGCTCGAGAAGCACCTGATCGACTATCCGGGCAACGTCATCCTGGTCACCCACGACCGGTATTTCCTCGACAATGTGGTGAACTGGATCCTGGAGCTCGATCGCGGCAAATACTTCATCTACGAAGGCAATTATTCGACCTACCTCGACAAGAAGGCCAAGCGGCTGGAGCAGGAAGAGCGCGAGGACGAGGGCCGGCAAAAGGCGATCAAGGAAGAGCTGGAATGGATCCGGCAGTCGCCCAAAGCGCGTCAGACCAAGTCCAAGGCGCGGATCAAGGCGTTCGATGCGCTGGTCGAGGCTTCCGAGAAGCGCAGCATTGGCAAGGCGCAGATCGTCATTCAGTCCCCCGAACGGCTCGGCGGCAATGTCATCGAGGCGAACGGGCTGACCAAGGCGTTTGGCGACAAGCTGCTGTTCGAAGACCTCAGCTTTAACCTGCCGCCGGGCGGGATCATCGGCGTGATCGGCCCTAACGGGGCTGGCAAGTCGACCCTGTTCAAGCTCATCACCGGACAGGAGCAGCCGGACGGCGGCTCCATCAAGATCGGCGAAACGGTGCACCTGGGGTTTGTGGACCAGAGCCGCGACGCGCTCGATCCGAAGCACAACGTTTGGGAGGAAATCTCGGGCGGGCACGAGCTGATGACCGTCGGCAAGCAGGAGATGCAGACCCGCGCCTATGTCGGCGCCTTCAACTTTAAGGGCGCCGACCAGCAGAAAAAGGTCGGCCAGCTGTCGGGCGGCGAGCGCAACCGCGTCCACATCGCCAAGATGCTCAAGGAGGGCGGCAACGTCCTGCTGCTCGACGAGCCGACCAACGACCTCGATGTCGAGACCCTGCGCGCGCTCGAGGATGCGCTGGAAGCCTTCCCGGGCTGCGCCGTGGTCATCAGCCACGACCGCTTCTTCCTAGACCGCCTCGCGACGCACATCCTGGCGTTCGAAGGCGACAGCCACGTCGAATGGTTCGAAGGCAACTTCGAAGCCTATGAGGAAGACAAGCGCCGACGCATGGGCCCCGAAGCCGACCGCCCGCACCGGATGAGCTACAAGAAGCTGACTCGCTGATTGTAATGCCGCGGAGTGGCCCGCGCTACTCCGCGACCCTCGCGCCGTGGTGCGTGCCGCCCCGACGCAGGCCCTCGTAGTAGCTGTCTGGTCCTTCCTCTGCTCGCCGCCGCCGCAGCCACGCGTCCACGCTCCAGGGCCCTGGTCCCGCGAAGACCGTGTAGAGGAAGATGAAGCAGAACAGGATGGCGGTCTCGCCGCGGTTGAGGGCGGGCCAGAAATTGTCGGGGGCGTGGACCAGCCAGTAGGCGACCGCCATCTCTCCGGCGAGGATAAAGGCGGTCGGGCGGGTGAACAGGCCGATCAGCAATAGCGTGCCGCCGATCAGCTCCAGCATGCCGGCCACCCAGAACTGAGTCCACGGCGGCGGAAAGCTGGCGGTGCTCAGGGGCACGCCGAGGATCTTGGACGTGCCGTGCGACAGGAACAGCAGCGCCGTCATTATCCGTAGCACGGACAGGAACGTGGGTGACCAGCGGTCGCACCAGCCGCCTTCTTCGAACATCGGGTTCTGCATCGGCTGCCTCCTTTGATGGTGGGCAGGACTCTGGCACTGATCTTCTTGTACCACGTCGCGGATCGGGACCCAAGCGCAGCACTCTTCCGCGCTGCAGCATCCTCATGATAGAGGCGCGACCATGACGTCGACCAATGACATCCGCCGCAGCTTCCTCGACTTCTTCGAGCATGCCGGCCACTCGCGCCAGGCCTCGGCGCCGCTGGTGCCGCAAAACGATCCCACGCTGATGTTCGTCAACGCGGGCATGGTGCCGTTCAAGAATGTGTTCACCGGCCTGGAGACCCGGCCCTACTCGGCCGCGACCAGCAACCAAAAGTGCGTCCGGGCCGGGGGCAAGCATAACGACCTCGACAACGTCGGCTACACCGCGCGGCACCACACCTTCTTCGAGATGCTCGGCAACTTCTCCTTCGGCGATTATTTCAAGGATCGCGCGATCGAGCTCGCCTGGAGCCTGGTCACGAAGGAGTGGGGGCTTTCGCCCGACCGCTTGACCGTCACCGTCTACCACACCGACGACGAGGCGTTCGACTTGTGGAAGCGGATCGCGGGCCTGCCTGACGAGCGCATCATCCGCATCCCGACCAAGGACAATTTCTGGGCGATGGGCGACGACGGCCCGTGCGGCCCCTGCTCGGAGATCTTCTTCGATCATGGCGAGCATATCCCCGGCGGACCTCCCGGCAGCCCGGACGAGGATGGCGATCGCTTTGTTGAGATCTGGAACCTCGTGTTCATGCAGTATGAGCAGGCGGGCGGCGAGATCGTGTCCGAGCTGCCGAGTAAGAGCATCGATACCGGCATGGGTCTCGAGCGCATCGCCGCGGTGCTGCAGGGGACGCACGACAACTACGAGACTGATACGTTCAAAGCGCTGATTGGCGCCAGCGAGGAGCTGACGAGCAACAACAGCCCGGACATGGCGGCCAGCCACCGGATCATCGCCGATCATCTGCGCACGTCGGGCTTCCTGGTCGCGGATGGCGTGCTGCCAGCCAACGAGGGCAGGGGCTATGTGCTTCGGCGGATCATGCGGCGGGCAATGCGCCACGCCCATCTGCTGGGCGCAAGCGAGCCGCTGATGCACCGGCTGGTGCCCGCGCTGGTCGCGGAGATGGGGGCCGCTTATCCCGAGCTGGTCCGGGCGCACTCGCTGATCGAGGCGACGCTGAACCAGGAGGAGACCCGCTTTCGGCAGACGCTGAGCAACGGCCTCAAGCTGCTGGACGAGGCCACGGCGGAGCTGCCGGCGGGCGGTACGCTGCCCGGCGCGACGGCCTTCAAGCTCTACGATACCTATGGCTTCCCATACGACCTAACGGAAGACGCGCTGCGCGCCCGTGGCCTGCAGGTCGACCGCTCGGGCTTTGACGACGCCATGACGGCGCAGAGGGCGGCGGCGCGGGCGGCGTGGAAGGGCTCGGGCGACAAGGCTTCGGACGAGCTGTGGGTCGATCTCGCTGAGGAATTCGGCGCGACCGAGTTCACCGGCTACACCGCTGAGGAAGGTGAGGGGATCGTCCTTGCGATCGTCCGCGATGGTTCGCGGGTGGACGGCGCGGCAGCGGCACAGACGGTGCAGGTGATCACCAACCAGACGCCCTTCTATGCCGAGAGCGGAGGCCAGGTCGGTGATCAAGGGACGCTGCGTGGGGAGGGTGGCACGCAGGCCCGAGTGCTCGATACGCAGAAGCAGGCTGGCAAGCTCCATGTGCATACGGTGGTATTGGAGCTCGGCGAGCTCAGCGTCGGTGCTCCTGTGCGGCTGGAGGTCGACCACGCACGGCGAGATGCGGTTCGGGCGAACCATTCGGCGACGCACCTGCTGCACGCCGCGCTGCGCGAGCGGCTGGGCAAGCATGTCGCTCAGAAAGGCTCGCTGGTCGCTCCCGACCGGTTGCGCTTCGACATCTCGCATCCGAGCGCCATCGCCGGGTCCGAGCTGGCGACGGTGGAAGCGGAAGTGAACGGGCAGATCCGCGCGAACACGCCGGTTTCGACGCGCCTGATGACGCCCGACGACGCGATCGCCGAGGGCGCGATGGCCTTGTTCGGCGAGAAGTATGGCGATGAGGTGCGCGTCGTGTCCATGGGCACCGACGGCGGGCGCTACTCGGTCGAGCTCTGCGGGGGCACGCACGTCGGCGCTTTGGGTCAGATTGGTCTGTTCAAGATCGTGTCGGAAGGCGCGGTCGGTTCGGGCTTGCGCCGCGTAGAGGCATTGACCGGAGAATCAGCACGGCAGTGGTTGCTCGGCCGCGACCAGCGGCTGCGCGAGATCGCCGCCAGTTTAAAGGCGACGCCAGACGAGGCGCCCGCCCGCGTCGTCGCTCTGGTCGAGACCACTCGCAAGCTGGAGCGTGAGCTGGCCGAGGCGCGGCGGCAACTTGCGCTGGGTGGCGGCAAGGCGGAAGCAGCAGGGCCGGAGGAGGTCGCCGGCATCAACTTCCTCGGCCGAGTGGTCGAGGGGCTCGATCCCAAGTCGCTCCGTTCGGAGGTGGACGCCCTCAAGAAGCAGCTCGGCTCGGGCGTCGGCGCGCTGATCGCCGTCAACGACGGCCGCGCCAGCGTGGCGGCAGGAGTCACCGACGATCTCGCGGGACAGGTCAGCGCCGTGAACCTCGTCAAGGCGGCCGTGGCGGCGCTCGGCGGTCAGGGCGGCGGTGGCCGGCCCGACATGGCGCAGGGCGGTGGTCCGGAAGGGAGCAGGGCGTCAGAGGCGCTGGCCGCGATCAGGCAAGTGCTGGCGAAGGTCGCGGCCTAGCGCCGCCGGCCCAGCGCCGGCTCGGCGGCGAGATCGCCTTCCCGCATGATGGCGGCCCGCAGCTCGCTTCGCTTCTCGTGGATCGAGGCGATTACCGGTCCCATCGCCACGCCGATGTCCACTAGGACCGCTTCCGACATCTGCAGCGAGCCCTCCAGCGTCTCCGGCACGGCGTCGGTGGCACCCGCGCGGTAGAGCTCGGCGGCATGGCTGTTGTCCCGGGCCCGCGCGACAATGGTCAGCTCCGGGCAGGCACGACGCATGGCGCGGGTCAGGCGGATGGTGAGCACCGGTTCGTTCATGGTCAGCACGGCGGCGGCAGCCTCGCCGCAGCGGAAGCGCTCCACTACGTCGCCGCGGCTGACGTCACCGAACACGACCCGATAGCCGGCAGCCCGGGCATCGGCGACCGCATCAACGTCGCCGTCGACACCCAGGTACGGGCGGCCGTGCGCGCTCAGCATGTCGGCGACCAGGCGCCCAACCCGGCCGAACCCGAGGATAACCGTCTGCTCAGGCTCCGGGGCAGATCCCAATGCAAGCGCGTCGGCGTCCACTTGGCGGGACAGCCTGCGGCCTAGCGCCGCCAGCAGCGGCGTCACGGTCAGGCCCAAGGCGGTGACGATGGTCCAGAAACTCGCCTGCGCCCCGCTGATCGCTCCTGCCGCAAGCGCGCTGCCGAGCACGATCAGCGTCAGCTCCGACGGGCTTGCCATGAGGAAACCCGTCTCGACGGAGGTTGAGGCGCGCGCGCGCCGCCAGCGCAGCAGCAGGAAGATCAGCAGGCTCTTGGCGGCCAGCAGCGACAGCGTGGCGGCAAGCAAGGCTGGCCATGCCGCAGCCAGAGCGGCGACGTCCAGCCGCATGCCAACGGTGATGAGGAAGATCCCTAAGGCAAGGCCGCGGAGCGGGGCGGTGATGGCCTCGACCTCGCCATGGTAGTCGGTTTCGGCGATCAGCAGTCCGGCGATCAGTGCCCCCATGACGGCACCGAGTCCCGCCGCGCCCGTGGCAAGGCTGGCCAGCAGAACCACGAGCAAGCTGGTTGCCAGGAACAGTTCGGGGCTCTTGGTCCGCGCTGCCTGCGCGAACAGGCCGGGCAGTAGCAGGCGTCCAACGACCAGCAGCCCGGCGACCGCCGCCGCCCCGCCCAGGACCACCTGTGCTACTTCGCCCGCGGACCCCTTGGCATCGAGCAGGAACAATATCGGCACCAGGGCCAAGTCCTGGAACAGAAGCATGGCAAGCGCCGCCCTGCCGGTGGCGGTGCCGGTCCCCACCAGCGGCATGACCAGCGCGGTGGAGGACATGGCCAAAGCCAGGCCGAGCACTGCCGCGCTGATCGGGGATGCCTCGGCAAGCAGCAGCACGCCGCCGACAAGGGTAGCGGTGGCCAGCATCTGGAGGCCGCCCAAGCCGAACACCGCCGATCTCATCCCCCACAGTCGGCGGAAGCTCAGCTCGAGCCCAATAGCGAACAGCAGCAGCAGGATGCCGAACTCGGCGAACGGCTCGATCCTGGTGCGATCGGTAATGGTGACCGCTTCCAGCCAGGGATGACGGGGCACCAGCGCACCAAGGCCCGCCGGTCCGATCGCCGCACCTACCAGGATGAACCCGATCACGGGCGAGACCCTCAGGCGCGCAAAGGCGGGAATCACCACCCCGGCGGCGCCGAGGATCACCAACGCGTCGCGGATGCCGCCGCCGCCGAGTTCGCCTGCCATGCCCCATTAAGCAGGGGGGACCGGTGGAGCCAAGCGCAGCGTTACTCGTTTGCGCCTAGGTTGCAGGAGAAAACCGATGACCGAGAAGACGTTCAAGAAGGGCGACAAGGTTCAGTGGGACTCGAGCGGAGGACACTCCGTGGGCAAGGTCGAGAAGAAGCTGACCAGCCCCATGCAGATCAAGGGCCACAAGGTTGCCGCGTCGAAGGACAATCCCGAATACCTCGTCAAGAGCGACAAGAGCGGCAAGGAAGCCGCGCACAAGCCGAGCGAGCTGAAGAAGGCTTGATTTCGCAGCGTCGCGCCCGACTTCCCGCGTGCGGGAGTGACGAGCGAGCAATGAGCACGGATTTGTTGATCGTCGGCGGCGGCCCGGCCGGATTGATGGCTGGGCTGCTGTTCGCCCGTGCCGGCGCGTCCGTGCGGGTGGTCGAGAAGCACCCCGACTTCCTTCACGATTTCCGCGGCGACACCGTTCATCCCTCGACCATGGAGGTGCTCGCCGGGCTTGGCCTGCTCGACCGCTTCCTCCAGCGCCCGCACCAGCGGCTTCAACGTGCTGAGCTCCGCATTGGCGGGCGCGACATGGTGGTCGGCGACCTCAGCCGGGTGCGGAGCCGAACGCCGTTCATCGCCATGATGCCGCAATGGGAGTTCCTTGACTTCCTCCGTGCGGAGGCTTCGCGTTACCCCGATTTCCGCCTGGATATGGCCACGCCGGTCGCGGCTTATCTCCAAGAGGACGGCAGGATCGCCGGGGTCAGGCTCGCGAACGGCGAGGAGGTCCGGGCGACGCTTACGATTGCGGCGGACGGGCGGCACAGCCTGGTGCGACGGCACGAGCTGCTGCCCGTCAAGGATCTCGGTTCACCGATCGACGTCTTCTGGTTCGAGCTGCCCAAGCGCACGGCCGAGGCGGGGACGCTGCGGATCGCGGTCGACCGCGGCCGCATCCTGGTCCGCGTGGATCGGGGCAGCTATTGGCAATGCGCCCTGGTGTTTGCCAAAGGTGGCGCTAACGACCTCAAGGCCCGGGGGATCGGGGCGATCCGGTCGGAGATCGAGGCGATCGAGCCCAGGCTGGGCAGCATCGCAGGCGACCTTGTCGAGCTCGACCAATTGCACCTGCTGGAAGTCAGCCTCGACCGGCTGAAGCGGTGGCACCGCCCGGGCCTGCTAGCGATTGGCGACGCCGCGCATGCCATGTCTCCCATGGGCGGCATCGGCATCAACCTCGCCATCCAAGACGCGGTCGCGGCGGCGAACCTGCTGGCCGAACCGCTCGCGAAGGGGGAGAACGTCGACCGCTTGCTCCAGCGGGTGCAGCGCCGACGCGAGGGCTCCACCAAGCTGATCCAACTGGTGCAGAAGATCACCCAGGATTGGGTGCTTGCGCCTGTCCTCCGTCGGAACCAGCTCCTCAGCAAGCCGCCGCTGCCGTTGCTGGTGCTGGAACGCTTCCCCGCACTCCGCCGCATCCCCGGCCGGGCCATCGCGCTCGGCATCCGACGGGAACGGGTTGAGCCGTTGGTAGCTAAGGCCGCTTAAGCGAAAGCGGAGAGCGCCGCTTGGAGGGAGCGGGCGCTCGCCGGACTCAAGGGCCTAAGCCGCCTGACCGATGCCTTCCGCCTGCATGGCCCGATCGAGATTTGCGCGAATAGCTTCGAAAAACTGCTCGGTAGTCATCCAGGGCTGGTCGGGGCCGACCAGGATCGCCAAGTCCTTGGTCATCTGGCCGTTCTCGACCGTCTCGACGCAGACGCGCTCGAGCGTCTCAGCGAATTTCACCACATCCGGCGTATCGTCGAACTTACCGCGGTACTTGAGGCCGCCGGTCCAGGCGAAGATCGACGCAATCGGATTGGTCGAGGTCGCCTTGCCCTGCTGGTGCATGCGGTAATGGCGGGTGACGGTGCCGTGCGCGGCCTCCGCTTCCACCGTCTTGCCGTCTGGGGTCATCAGGATCGACGTCATGAGGCCAAGCGAGCCGAAACCCTGAGCTACCAAGTCCGATTGCACATCGCCGTCATAGTTCTTGCAGGCCCAGACGAACTTGCCCGACCACTTGAGAGCCGAAGCGACCATGTCGTCGATCAGGCGATGCTGATACTCGATCTTCTTGGCTTCGAAGTCGGCCTTGAACTCGGCTTCGAAGATTTCCTCGAAGATGTCCTTGAAGCGGCCGTCATAAGCCTTGAGGATGGTGTTCTTGGTGCTGAGGTAAACAGGCCAGCCGCGCTGCAGGCCGTAGTTGAGGCAGGCGCGCGCGAACTCGCGGATGCTTTCGTCGAGATTGTACATGCCCATGGCGACACCGGCGCCGGGGAACTCGAACACCTCGTGCTCGATTTCCTCACCGTTCTCGCCGGTCCACTTCAATGTCAGCTTGCCTGCGCCCGGCACCTTGAAGTCGGTCGCCTTGTACTGGTCACCAAAGGCATGACGGCCAACCACGATGGGGTCAGTCCAGCCGGGGATCAGCCGCGGCACGTTGGCGATCACGATCGGCTCGCGAAAGACCACGCCGCCCAGGATGTTGCGGATGGTGCCGTTGGGCGACTTCCACATCTTGGTCAGCTTGAACTCCTCGACGCGCGCCTCGTCGGGAGTGATGGTGGCGCATTTCACGCCCACGCCGTGCTGCTTGATCGCGTTGGCGGCCTCGATCGTGACCTTGTCTTGCGTCGCATCGCGGTTCTCGACGGACAGGTCATAATATAGGAGGTCGATGTCGAGATACGGCTGGATCAGCCGCTCGCGAATCCACTGCCAGATGATGCGGGTCATCTCGTCGCCGTCGAGCTCGACGACCGGGGTCTTCACCGTGATCTTGGCCATGTTCGGTCCTGCGCATGTCTGGAGGTTGGCGGCGCTCTATCGGCGCGGGGCGGCGCTGGCAACGGCGGCGGTTGTTCGCTTGGCAAGCGGAGGGTAGGGGGGCTTCATGGCGCATATCGAGAACCCAGACAGTCAGTTGACCGCCGTCAAATGGCGTTTCCCGTCCGTACATCCGGAGGGGCGCAAATATGTGATGATCGCCGCGGGTGTCGCGCTGCTGACCTATTGGGCGATCAGCCAGTTCCTCGGCTGGCTGCTCATCGGGGTGACGATCTGGGTCGCCGCCTTCTTTCGCGATCCGGTCCGCACCACGCCGGTCAGCCCGCGCCTGATCGTTGCGCCCGCTGACGGGCTGGTCACCATGATCACCCGCGTGCCGGCACCGCCGGAGCTGCGTTCTACCCTCGGTGAGGGCGAGTTCACCCGCGTGTCGATCTTCATGAGCGTGTTCGACGTGCACATCAATCGCTCGCCGATTGCCGGGACCGTCCGCCGCATCGCCTATGTCCCGGGCAAGTTCGTCAACGCCGACCTCGATAAGGCGAGCGAGGACAACGAACGGCAGCACCTCGTAGTGGAGGCAGCGGATGGGCTGAAGGTAGGCTTCACTCAGATTGCGGGCCTGGTCGCGCGGCGCATCCTGTCGTTCGTGGCAGAGGGAGATCGGGTGACGGCCGGCGAGCGCATCGGCTTGATCCGCTTCGGCAGCCGAGTGGATGTGTTCCTGCCAGCCGGCACCGGCTCGCGCCTGCTGCTCGGCCAGCGTGCCATCGCCGGCGAAACGGTAGTGGCCGAACTCGGAGTAGACCCGGGGCTGGCCGGGGCGAGCCAGTGATCGATCGACCGGCCGCGCCGGGCGGCATTGCGTTTCGGGCGATGGTACCCAACGCGGTCACCGCCCTAGCGCTCTGCCTTGGCCTGACCGGCGTCCGCTTCGCGGTTGGAGGCGAATGGGACAAGGCATTGGGGTCGGTGGTCCTCGCCGGGGTCCTCGATGGAATGGACGGGCGCATCGCCCGGTTGCTGCGCGCGCAGAGCAAGTTCGGGGCGGAGCTTGACAGCTTGGCCGACAACATTGCGTTCGGCACGGCGCCGGCCTTGATCCTCTTCATGTGGTCCTTGAGCAGCGCTCCGCGGTTCGGCTGGATCGCCGCGCTCGCGTTGGCGGTCTGCTGTGCTCTGCGCCTCGCGCGCTTCAATTCGCGCATCGACGTCGCCGAACAGCCGCACAAGTCCGCGGGCTTCAACACGGGGGTTCCCGCTCCAGCCGGCGCTGGGTTGGCCTTTGTGCCCGTCTACCTGTGGCTGGTCACCGGCAATGAGCTGTTCCGCAGTTGGCCGCCGGTGATGGCATGGACCTTGTTCATCGCGCTGCTGATGATCTCCAACATCCCGACTTTCAGCTGGTCGTCGATCCGGATCCGGCGCTCCATGCGCTTGTTCGCGCTGGCATTCGTCGCTCTGCTAGGCGCAGCGCTGGTGATCGAGCCATGGTGGAGCCTGCTCGGCGTGTCTGCGCTGTACCTGCTATGTCTGCCGTGGGCGCTGCACAGCTACGCCCGGGTCAAGCAGCGACGCGCAACTCCGCGGCCGGCTTGACCGTCGCACGCATGGGCGCAGGCCGGGGCGCATAACGGACCGTCACCGGCCGGGTAGCAATCGCCGCTTCCGCCAAGG
>NZ_CADCVZ010000015.1 GCF_902806265.1 uncultured Sphingomonas sp.
TCAAGGGCAGCGCTGCCATGCACGCTGGGATTGATCTCGCCGGTCCGGTCGGAACCCCGATCTACGCCACCGCCGACGGCACCGTCAGCGACGCTGCCTGGAACTCGGGCGGCTACGGCAACCTCGTTAAGCTTCACCACGGCCGCGGCATCGAAACCCGCTACGGCCACCTCTCGCAGATCCTGGTCCGCCCGGGCCAGCGGGTGAAGCGTGGCGACATGATCGCCCGCATGGGCTCGACCGGCCGCTCGACCGGCTCTCATCTCCACTATGAAGTCCGGATCGACGGCCGCGCGGTGAATCCGATCCCCTTCATGAAGTCGACCGACTACCTGCTCGCCATCCGCAGCCGCGGCACCGGCCCCTCGATGGACCAGGTCGCGCTCGGCGGCCCCACTGCCGGTAAGAAGTAAGCTGAAGCGACCGAGCGCGGCGCTAGGATTGCTTCGGCAATCCTGAGCAGCGCGGAGAGAGCGCTTTGGCCGGGCGGCCTGCGCCGGTCAGGCGATAGGACCGACGGCTAGGATTCAATCCGTGCCGGCTCTTCAACTTGTCGAGACGCCACTCGGACCTTACCTCTTTCAAGGTGACCGTTACCCTGACCAACAGCGCTGCCAAGCGCGTCGCAGCGATCGCGCAGCGCCAGGGCAAGTCCCCCATGCTGCGCCTGTCCGTTGACGGCGGCGGCTGCGCCGGCTTCACCTACAGGTTCGCGCTGGCGGAAGGGGTCGACGGTGACGACACGGTCGCCGAGACTGATGGCGTGAAGCTCGTCGTCGACCCGATGAGCCTGGAATTGGTGCAAGGCTCCGCGGTCGACTTCGTTGAGGATCTGGGCGGCGCCGCCTTCAAAGTTCAGAATCCCAACGCGGCCAGCGGCTGCGGCTGCGGCTCAAGCTTCTCGATCTAGCGTCATCTCCGCAGGCCGGGACTTCTGGCGTCCCGCTAATCTCGCGGAACCCGCCTTGCGCCGGGATGACGACTTCCCCCGTGCGCGCTAAGCGCACCCGATGAAACTCGCCACCTTCAACATCAATGGCGTCCGCGCGCGCCTGCCGCGCCTGCTCGAATGGCTGGAGCGCGAACAGCCCGACATCGCTTGCCTGCAGGAGCTCAAGTGCGCCGATGAGGCGTTGCCGGTCGCCGACATTGAGGCGGCGGGCTACGGCGCGGTCTGGCACGGGCAGAAGGGGTTCAACGGCGTCGCCATGCTTGCGCGCGGCCGCACGCCCGACCTTCGCCGGATCGGCCTGCCCGGCGATCCCGACGATACCCACAGCCGCTACATTGAGGCGGAAGTTGACGGTTTGATCGTCGCCAGCCTCTACCTGCCCAACGGCAATCCGGTCGGGACGGAGAAGTTCAGCTACAAGCTCGCCTGGATGGAGCGCCTCCGCGCCCACGCCGCCGAACTGCTGAAGGAGGAGCGGGCGGTGGTCCTCGCCGGCGACTGGAACGTGCTGCCCGAGGACCGCGACGTCTTCTCCGCCAAGGCTGCCGCAAACGACGCCCTGATCCAACCCGAGACCCGCGCAGCCTGGCGCCGCATCCTCTACCAGGGCTGGACGGAGGCCCTACGCGCGCTCCACCCCGCCGAAGACCGGCTTTATACCTTTTGGGATTACACCGCCGGCTGCTGGCAGCGCGACGCCGGTTTCCGCATCGACCATCTGCTGCTGTCGCCGATTGCCGCCGATCGCCTGGAAGCGGCCGGCGTCCACCGCTGGGCGCGCGGCGAGGAGAAAGCCTCGGACCACGCCCCGACCTGGATCAGCTTACGGGAGCCGGCCTGAAGCGGAGCAGCGGCTAGTGCGCTGATCTCTGCTCCACACCGACTCCCGTACGCCCGTCGAAACGGGTGGCTTTGGCTGTTTTACAGGACCAAGCCGGTCAGGTTGTGCACTCCGGTCACCGCCACGGTGAAGTCGGCCAGCCCGTCGCCGTTCACGTCGCCTGCGATGAAGCTATTGGTCCCGTCGTTGTAGACCCGCAGCTGCCCTGCGACCTTCGTGAAGGCGCCCGCACCGACGTTGGTGAAGCCCTGATCGCCGGTGACGAGTTCATTGGCGTCGATTTGGCTGAAGTCCAGCACGTCGCCGCTGCGCCAATCAGTGACACGGTCGTTACGCGCGTTGGCAGCCGAGTCGAAGATGAAGCGGTCGTTGCCGCTGCCGCCGGTCAGTAGGTCGGCCCCGCCGCGTCCGTTGAGCAGGTCGTTTCCACCCTGGCCGAGTAGCGCATTCCCGACCGCATCGCCGGACATCCGGTCGCCATAGGCGCTTCCGGAAACACGCTCGATCCCGATCAGCGTGTCGCCGCTAGCCTCGCCGTAAAGCTGCGTCGTCCGGGTCAGGTCGACGTCCACTGCCGCCCCGGACCATTTGTAATTGACGGTGTCCCGGCCGAGGCCGCCGCACAACACGTCCGTCCCACCTGATCCGACCAGCGTGTCGTTGCCCTCGCGAGCGTCGACCCGATCGTTGCGGGGCGTTCCCCTTAGCGTGTCGTCGCCGGCCGTGCCGACCAGCGTTGGCGCGCTGATAGTTGTCGGTGGCGGCAGCGGCGGCGGCGGCGGCGGCGGCGGGGGCGGCGGCGGCGGGACGGGCGTCTGGGTTGCGGTCGGCGTCACGCCGGGGATCGAATTATGTACCCCGTCAAGCGTGACCGTGAAGTCCGCATTGCCGTCGCCGTCAAGGTCGCCAGCGATGAAGGTTCTGGTCCCATCGTTGAACACCCGGAGCTGGCCGGCGACCTTGGTGAAGGCCTCCGAACCGATCGCGGTGAAGCCCTGCACTCCCGCGACCAGGCTGTTTGCGTCGACCGCGGTGAAGTCGAGGATGTCCCCTGCCTCCCAATCGGTGATCCGGTCGCCGTCAGCGTGGATCGCCGAGCCGAACACGAAGCGGTCGGTGCCGGTGCCGCCCGTCAGGACGTCGGCTCCGCCGCGCCCTTCGAGCACATCGTTGCCGGCCAGCCCCTTGAGGACGTTGGTGCCGGCGTCGCCCCGCAGCTTGTCCGCCTTCGCGCTCCCCGTGAGGTTCTCAACGGTGCGCAGAGTGTCGCCGGAGGCATCGCCGTTCACCTGGGTCGCCCGGGTCAGGTCCACGTCGACCCCTGCGCCGGACCAGTGGTAGCTCACGGTATCGACGCCATTGCCGCCGATCATGAGGTCCGCGCCGCCGGTGCCGTTCAGTACGTCGTTGCCGTCGCCACCATCCATGGTGTCGCTCCCCGACGTCCCGTTCAGCACGTCGTCGCCCGACGGGGCCGGCGGCGGTGGCGGTGGCGGCGGCGGTGGCGGCGGCGGCGGCGGCGGGGGCGGCGGTGCGACCTCGAAGCCGTCGACCATGTACTTCTGGAGCAGGTCGAAGAAGTTGGATTCACCCTTGGTCGGGCTGCCCATGAACATGGAGTAGGTCGCCGGCCACCAGAAGCCGCCGCCCCACGCGGTACCCGACACGCCGTTCGCCTCCATATACTGGATGGCGCGCTCCTGCACTTCCAGCCAGCGGGCATCGTTGCTCGGTACGCCGAATTCGCCGATGAAGCCCTTGAGATTGTTGGCCTTGAGCCAGTCGAAGAATGGCTTCAGCTTGTCCACCCCAACGTTCGCGTAGGCGCCTTCCTGGTCGTAGCTGCCGACATAGGTGCCGGACGAGTTCCGATCGAAATACTGGTGCGCTTCGTAGATGATGTTGTTGGCCGGATCGCGCAGGATGAAGTCGCGATTGATCGACATCCAGCTATGAGCGCCAGACCAGCCGTCGCCGTTGGCGTAGATCGCTTGGGTCGCGTCAACGGTCCGGATCGCGTCCACCGCCGCCTGGGCCGCGGCTTTCCAGATGCCGGCGCCGCCCATGTTGTGCGGCTCGTTCATGATGCCATAGCCGACCAGCGCGGGCGAATCCTTGATGGCGCCCGCGAGCTTCTGCCAGAAATCGGCGAACTGCGCGTTCGACACGCTGGCCGAGCCGATCGTCTGGTCGTTGTACCGGCCGTAATTATGCAGGTCGACGATGACCTTGACGCCAAGCGTCTGGGCATCGGCCAGGAACTGCTTCAGCCGCGCCAGCTCGGTCGGGTCGAGTGGGCCGCCCAGGGTGGGCTGCATCCGCTCCCAGCCGAACGGCAGACGGATGAGCTCAACACCACGGTCGGCGTAGTACTTGATCTCGTCGAAGTTCGGGTAATGATAGTCACGGCCATAAACATTCCCGTAACCGAATTCGGCCCCCGATAAATTAATGCCGATCATAGTATCCCCCCCGGGATGTTCTTGAGACAAGATACAAAACAATCATTTGTGTAGTCGCTAGGCGCTACCCATGAGTCAGTTCTACGTTGAAAGTGTTACTCGGTTCTTAGCGCGGCATTGCCCCGCAGGGCGGAAGGTTCAGCGAGCTGCCCTGGGAACTAAGATCACTAGCGATATTCTTGCGCTCATCGCGCAGTAGACGCGTCCGCAGGCCTACCGGAGCGCTTTCTCGTACACCCGGTAAACCTTGTTGATTCTGGCGCCGGGCAGCTGGGCGATGCTGATCATCCCGTCATTGTCGTCCAGCACCCACCCGATCTCCCCACGCGACGCACCATAGCTCTCGATGCACACGGCCCGCGTTCGCTCGATCATCATAAAAGCCAGCTGCCCCGCTAGCCGGCTGCCCTGGAGCGCCTTCGCCACCCCCATCAGCGGCACCCGTATCCGGCGCACCCGCGGCCGTCGGAGCCGCCACAGCAGCTTGGCCCAGCCGAACGGGAACAACCTCCCATCAAGATCGCGAATAAGCTCGTTGATGTCGGGGATGGTGATCATGAAGCCGCGCGCGACCCCGTCCACCTCCGCCACATAAACCAGATCTTCGAAGATGATCGGCTTCAGCTTCTTGCCCGCATAGGCGATCTCCGCCTCCGTTAGCGGAACAAAGCCCCAGTTGTCCGACCAGGCGTCGTTGAGCAGCCCAAGAATCAGCGGCGCTTCCTCGTCGAACCGCCGCTTGTTCACCCGCCGCACCCGGATTCGCCCGTTGCGCTGTCCGCTTTCCACCAGCCGCTGGATCAGCGGCGGCATCTCCACCCGGATGTCGAGCTCATAAGTATAAAGGTCCTTAACCCCGTGGTAGCCGGCCGCCTCCAGCCATCCGCGATATCCCCGCCGATGGTGGCCCATCATCGCGGTCGGTGGCTCGTCGAAGCCCTCGACCAGCAGCCCCGGCTGGTCCCAGATCGACAGGCTGATCGGCCCCAGCGCCCGGTTCATCCCCGCCGCCCGCAGCCAGTCCTCCGCAGTCCCGAGCAGCGCCGCCGCGGCCTCGGCGTCCAGCGCCTCCAACATGCCGATGAGCCCGGTACCCGCACCCATCTGCTCCAGCACCAGCGCGTCCACCTGCGCGCTGATCCGGCCGACCGCGCGCCCGTCGCGCTCCGCTAACCAGAAGGCGGCGCGGGCATGTTCGAACCACGGGTTCTTGCCCGGGGTGATCAGCGCCAGCTCCTCGCTCTTCAGCGGCGGCACCCACTGCGGATCCTCGCGGTAGACGTCCCACAGCAGGTCAACGAAGCGGCGGCGATCTGCCTTGGTGCTGACGGGGCGGATGACGAGGCTCATGGCAGGGGAGGGCTAGCCCCAAAGCTGACCCCGCGCCACCGCCCGCTACAATCCTCGCACCATCGGCCTGCCGCCGCCGCCCAGCATTAGCTCGGACAGCGCCCACACCATCGCGTCCGCCCGGTACGGCGACCCGCGGGCAGTATAGCCGCCGGGCGTGAAGCCGGTCAGCTCGTCCTCCAGTTCGGGGAAGAAGCCGGCCAGCCAACAGCGCCCGGACTCGAACAGCGCCGCCACCGGCTCCGCCCGGGCCGCCTTGCCGCGGGTGGCGTGCACCTTACGCACGGCCAGCATCGGCGCCGCGCCCTTCAATACGCTTAGCACCATGTCGCCGCCGTTGTTGGCCTCCGCCACCACCCGTTCGGCGCCCCAGCTGTCGGCCGCGGCGACGACCTTGCGGGCCCAGCGGTCCGGCCGCTCGCCGCGGCAGCTCGCATCCGCCAGCACCACCCCGCGCCCGTCCCGGGTCAGCCCGCACACCAGGATGCCGCAGGCGTCGCCTTCCGCGGTGGCGGGCGGGTCCACCCCGACCACCACCCGGACGCAGCCAAGCGGTCCGGGCATCAACCGCCGCGCTTCCAGCAGGTCGCGCGTCCACAGCGCGCCGTCCGCTTCCTCCAGCAGCTCGCCGTCCAGCTCCTGCCGGCCGAGGCGCGTCCCGGCATAAGCCGCTTCGATCGCCTGGATAAAGGCGGGCGGCAGGTCGACATTCTCCCGGGTTCGTCCGCCGCGCACCGCGACTCCGGGCAGCGCCTTGATCCGCTTGAGCAGGCCGGTGTTGCCCGGCGTGGTGGTGACCAGCACCCGCGGCTGCGGGCCCAGCCGCATCCCCATCATGAGGTTGTCCCAACTATTGTCGGCGTCGCGCCATTTGCCCAGCTCGTCGGCCCAGGCGAAATGATGCTGGGGGCCGCGCAGCCGCTCCCCATCGGCGCCCGAGAAAGCGTGGGCGACCGCCCCGGACTCGAACCGCAAGCTCGCTCCGGCTGGCCGACCATTTCAGCTTCTCGCCCGGTGGGTTGCAGCACAGCAGGCCGCTTTCTCCTTCCACCATCACCCGCGCGACTTCCTCCAGCGTCGCCCCGACCAGCGCGATGCGCGCGCCGGGATGACGGCGGGCCTGTTCCAGGATCCATTCGGAACCGCTGCGGGTTTTGCCGAACCCGCGCCCCGCCAGCAGGGGCCATACCCGCCAGTCGCCTTCCGGCTCCCACTGGTTCGTGCCTGCCGCGGCATCCCACGTCCAGGCAAAGGCACGCACGTCCGCAGGCGACAGGGCGGCCCAGACGCGGCTCTTGATCTCGTCCAGTTCCCGCGACAGCCGCCGCAGCAGCGTCAGGTAGCGCTTCACGCCTCCGTGCCCTGTCCCGGCTCCTTGCCCTCGAGAGGGACGTCGGTGAGCAGCTTCATGCGCCGCATCACCTCAAGCCGCTTGGTCGCCTCAGAAAGGTCCGATCGCTTGGGCAGGACGTCGCCGGGCGCTTGCCCCATGCTCTGGCGATGCCGTTGCAACATCGCGTGGGCCAGCTTGGCGTCCATGCCGCTCATGCGCGCGGTCGCGTCATCGTCCGTTTCGATTCCGTCCAGCAGTTCGCGCGCGCGCCGGACCAGGTCGGCCTCCAGCGCCGCATAGCCCTGCTCCTGGGCGGCCACCCAGGCGTCCTGAAAAGCTTTGCTCCGCCGCCGCAGCCGGTACACGGTGGTGGTGTCCACCCCAGCCGTCTATGCCGACATCCGCACGTTGCAGGTCGACGCGAAACAATCGAGGAACGCCTTTCGCTTGACCGCGCTGAATGCACGCCCCGGTGCCTTCCGCGCCTGCAACAGCCGTCCCTTGCCCCGCGCTGATCGCCGGCTCCGCTTCTTTGCCCATCTGGTCCCCTCCCGCTCGTGCAACGAAAAGGTGATTACGTTTTGTCAAATACGTAATTCCCAACGAAAAAGCCGTAGGGCCCCCGGCCCACGGCTTTACGAACTCCAACGTGCAAGTAAGTACCGAAACAGCGTTACGCTGTCAAGCCAAAACTAACCAAAAAGGTTCATGTAGGTTCAGCGCGAGGGCGGCCCGGCTGCGCCCTCGCTCCTGGACTTCCTAAAGCACCAGCCCCGTCAGGTTGTGCAGGCCCGCAACCGTGACGGTGAAGTCCGCTACGCCATCGCCGTTCACGTCGCCGGCGATGAAGCTGTTGGTGCCATCTTCATAGACCCGCAGCTGCCCTGCGACCTTGGTGAAGGAACCCGACCCAATGTCGATAAAAGCCTGGTTGCCCGTCACCCGTTCGTTGGCATCGATCCGGCTGAAGTCGAGCAGGTCGCCTCCGCGCCAATCGACTACCCGATCGCCATTGGCGCTGCCTGTCGAATCGAAGATGAAGCGATAGCTGCCGCTGCCGCCGATCAGGACGTCTTTGCCGCCCCGACCGTTGAGCGTGTCGTTGCCGCCGTTTCCGTTGAGCGAGTTCGCGCCGGCGTCGCCGCTCAGCAGGTCGCTCTTCGCGCTGCCTGCAACGGACTCGATCCCGATCAGTGTGTCGCCGGAGGCATCACCATTCCGCTGGGTCGCCCGGGTCAGGTCGACATTCACTCCGGCGCCGGACCAATGATAGCTGACGGTGTCGATGCCCGAACCTCCGGCCATCACGTCCGCGCGCCCGGTTCCCACCAGCACGTCGTTGCCTTCGCGGCCGTCGATGCGGTCGGCGTTCGGCGTTCCGCTCAGCCGGTCGTCTCCCGCCGTGCCGACCCGGGTCGGATTGCTGATGGTGGTGGTCGGCGGCGGTGGCGGCGGCGGCGTGGTTACGTCGTCAGTGTCGTTGTCACTGCCGCCGTCTGCGCCGCCGTCATTGTCGTTGTCGGTCCCGCCGTCATTGTCGTTGTCACTGCCGCCGTCATTGTCGTTGTCGGTGTCGCGGTCACCGTCGTCGCCACTGTCGCCGTCATTGTCGTCGTCACTGTCGCCGTCACTGTCGCCGCCGCCCATGAGGTCCTTCAGTGCCTCGAAGTAGTCAGTCTCACCCTTAGTCGGGCTACCCATGAACATGGAATAGTTCTGGGACCACCAGAAGCCGCCGCCCCAGCCAGTGCCGGCAATGCCGTTTGCCTCCATGTACTCGATGGCGCGCTCCTGCACCTCCAGCCAGCGGTCGTCGTTGCTCGGTACGCCGAACTCGCCGATGAAGCCCTTGAGATTGTTGGCCTTGAGCCAATCTACGAAGGGTTTCAGTCGGTCCACCCCGACGTTCGCGTAGGCGCCTTCCTGATCGTAGCTGCCGACATAGGTGCCGGACGAGTTCCGATCGAAATACTGGTGCGCTTCGTAGATGATGTTGTTGGCCGGGTCGCGCAGGATGAAGTCCTTGTTGAACCTCAGCCAGCTGTGGGCTCCCGACCAGCCATCGCCGCTAGCGTAGATCGCTTCCGTACCGTCAACCCTGCGGATCGCGTCTACCGCGGCCTGCGCAGCGGCCTTCCAGATACCGGCGCCGCCCATGTCATGCGGCTCGTTCATGAGGCCGTAGCCGACCAGCGCGGGCGAGCCCTTAATGGCGCCCGCGAGCTTCTGCCAGAAATC
This sequence comes from uncultured Sphingomonas sp., assembly GCF_902806265.1. Taxonomy (GTDB): domain Bacteria; phylum Pseudomonadota; class Alphaproteobacteria; order Sphingomonadales; family Sphingomonadaceae; genus Sphingomicrobium. Next base: position 9,177 of record NZ_CADCVZ010000015.1, read on the forward strand.
GGCGAACTGCGCGTTCGACACGCTCCCCGAACCGATCGTCTTGCCATAGTACCGGCCGTAGTTGTGCAGATCGACGATGACGTTGACGCCTACGCTATGCGCATCCGCCAGAAACTGCTTCAGGCGACCAAGCTCGATCGGATTCAGGGGACCGCCGGCAGTGGGCTGCATTCGCTCCCAATCGAATGGGAGCCGGATCAGCTCCGCGCCGCGCTCGGCGTAGTACTTGATCTCGCCGATCCCCGGATAATGGTAATCACGGCCATAGGTGTTGCCGGAGCCGAACTCGGCTCCCGACAGATTGATTCCGATCATCTGGTCCCCGCCCGATTATAGGATTTAATTGCAAGGGAAAGCAGGCGCTGCCCTTTCCTCCCGCGGGCCCGCTACCTCGCAAGGTCGTCGCACAACAGCAACGATTACTAAGTTGTCGGCCAAGCGTGAGGTGGGCCGGACGAAGAGGCTTCCTGTCTTCAACAATGGTTAACAAGGTTCGCTTGTTAACAGCCGATTAGCTTGCGCGACCCGCGCCGGGAGCGGCGCTGCCGTTCTGCGCTTAGCCTCAAACACCTGGCGCTGCCTTGTTGGTGCCGGATTTCGACCCTAACTCCCCGCACAAGGACAGTAATCCATGGCAGATCTTACCTTCCATTTGGGCGGCCTCGCACGCGCTGCTAACCATCGCACTATCGGTGGGCGCGCTCGCGCGATTGCAGATGACAAGGCGATGCTGCGTGTAGCGGCCGATCTTACTCGCGACCTCAACGTCCCGAATCGGTCGTTCTACTGGTGCGATCTGGCTGGCTCGGCCGCGCTGGGGTACCTTGCGCTAGGCGTCGCAGTGGTAAGCAGGGATGCCGTTGCCCTTCTGGCAGGCGTTATCGCGATGCTAGTGCTGTACCGGGCTGGCAGCTTCATTCACGAGGTCACCCATATCAAGCATAGCCAACTGCCGGGCTTCCGCCGCGCATGGAACCTGCTGATCGGCGTTCCCCTGCTGGTGCCGTCCTTTCTCTACGAGGGAGTCCACAACCTCCACCACGCCAAGACGCGCTACGGCACCTCGGAGGACCCGGAGTATCTCCCGCTGGCCTCCATGAAGCCGTGGACGCTGCCGCTGTTCCTAGTGACCTCGGCGCTGGCCCCGATTGCCCTGTTGATCCGCTTCGCCCTGCTTGCTCCCTTGTCGCTGGTCAGCCGTTCGTTGCGCGATGCGGTTGTGGGTCGGCTGTCGGGACTGCAGATTAACCCGCACTTCCGCCGCCGTCCTCCAGAGGGTGAACTCAAGCGGCGCTGGCTGGTGCAGGAAGCCGCCTGCAGTGTCTGGGCGATCACGATCCTTGGCCTGGTCGTTTCCGGCACGCTGCCGCTGCGCGAGTTCGGGATCTTTCTCGCGATCGCAGCCGGCGTGATGTTCCTTAATCAGGTCCGGACGCTGGTGGCCCACCTGTGGGAGAATGAGGGCGAACAGATGTCGGTTACGGCCCAGTATCTCGACAGCGTCAACGTCCCCCCGCCCGCGACCCTGCCGGTTCTATGGGCGCCCGTGGGCCTGCGGTATCATGCGCTGCACCACCTACTACCCGGCGTACCCTACCACAATTTGGGCGAGGCGCATCGTCGCATCAGCGCCGCGCTCGATGGTGACAGCACGTTTCACGAGACCAATCACCGCGCGTTGTTGCCCTTGGTTCGCCGGCTCGCGTCGTCCACCCTGAGGCGCTAGCCGCTACTTGAGCGCAGCCAGCAGCTGCTCCGGGCTGCGCACATTCAAAGGCTGACCGTTGAGGCGGTAGGTCGGGGTTCCCGACACACCAGCCGCCTTGGCTGCCGCCTGGGTCTTCTGCAGCCAGCTAAGCCCGGCCGGGTCGGCAACGCAGCGGTTGGCGGCAACGGGCGTCAGGCCGTGCCGAGCCGCGAGCGTGCCCATGCCGGTGACTGCCACCACCTGCCGGTTGAACGCGCCCACGCCCTGTACCTTGGCGGCATCGAGCGCTGCGCGACGGGTCGCGTCCGCCATCGCGCCGCGCAGCCGCTCGGTGATCGCCTCGCTGTTGCGGTAATAATCTTGGATAAAGGCGAAGCGGTGGGACGTCGGAATGCAGCGCACTACCAGCGTGGCGGCGACGTCGTGCGGGAAGATGAGGTAGGGGCGGTATTCGAATTGTACCCGGCCGGTCTTCACCTGCGCCATGATCTGCTCGTCCGCCGCCTGGCTGAAGTGCGCGCAGTGCGAACAGTTGAGCGAGGCATACTCAACCAGCTTGAGCGGTGCGGCAGCTTGGCCAGTCCGCCAGCCGATCGCCGTGTTGACAACGGTGCGCGACCAGTCCCTTGGTGCCGCCGCAGTGATTGCAACGGCTATGCCGAGTAACAAAACAAGCTTCATCTGCGACTACTCCTCGCTCCGGATCAGCACGGTTTCGCCGATAAGCAAGAACAACACAAAGGGCGCCCAGGCCGCAAGCACGGGCGGGTAGGCCCCCACGTTGCCCATGGCGAGGGCGAAATTATCGGCTACGAAGAAGCCAAAGCCGAGTCCCATTCCAACTGCCGCCCGCAGCAGAACCTTTCCCGAACGGGCGAGGCCGAAGGCTGCCACTCCGGCGAGGAGCGGCATGAGCAGGGTGGACAGCGGATTGGACAGCTTGTGCCACAAGGCCGCTTCCGCCGCGGCGGTGGGTCGACCGGCAAGGCGTAACTCCTCCACCGCTTGGCGGAGCGAAAAATAGTCGGTGCCATCCGGGTCCACCTTGGCGAGGGTGAAGCGTTCGGGCTCGACGCCCTCCAGCGCGGTGAGTTCCGGTAGGCGGCGCTGAAAGTTCATGCCGCTGTCGTACAGTCGAACCCCCCCAAGGCGCCAAGCATCGCCTTGCGGCACCGCCCGGTCGGCATCGATGATCCGGACGACGCTCTCCCCCTCGCGATCGAAGACGGTAAGCCGCTCCAGCCGAGTCGCCGGGCCGCGTCCGGCCACCATCCGCACGCGCACCATGTCTTCACCGTTGACCAGCCAGACGTTGCTCAAAATTCCGCTCTCGGGCGGCAGCGGGCGATAATCGTTGTCGTCCCAGGCGCTCAGCGTCCGAGTAGCCTTGGTAACCACTAACTCGTTGAAGGCGAACGAGACTGCCGCCAGCGCGATACTGGTGACGATGAGGGGAGCGATGATCTGGTGGGCCGACAGGCCCGCGGCCTTCATCGCGATGACTTCGCTGTTCTGATTCAACGCAGCAAAGCTGATCAGGGTGCCAAGCAGAAAGGAGAAGGGAAACGCGAAGGAGATGAGCTGCGGCAGGCGCAACGACACATATCTCCACAGCTCCGGTTCGCCATTTCCCGGCACATCCAGGATCTTGCCGCTTTCCGACAGCAGGTTGAGCGTCATCAGCACCAGGCTGAGGCTCAGCAGAACGGCGAAGCTGCGGGTCAGGAACAGCTTGACCGTATAGAAGGCGAGCCGCCGCGAGGGAAAGAAGTGGAGATTGATCATGCCCCGGCTTCGGCCTCGCGACCAAATTGCGGGAGCAGCCCGCGGATTGCCTTGCCGACCTTGCCGGCGGCGCGCTCCAGACTGCCGATCGGCTGCCCCCCGGGCTTGGTCGCCAGGGTTCGGTACATCCAGACGATCAGCGCCGCGAACAGGAGGAACGGTACCCAAAGCGCGATTTCCGGCAGGATCTTGCCGCGCGTTCCCGCGCCTTCCGCCCACTGGTTGAGCTTGTGATAAGCCACCACCAGGACGATCCCGACGAAGATGCCAAGCGAAGAGGCGCTGCGTTTGGGCGGCACCGCAAGGGCCACCGCGAGCAGCGGGATGAGCAGCATCATCGCCACCTCGACCAAGCGGAAGTGAAGATTGGAGCGAGCGGCAAGCTCGGCCTCTTGGTTCTTCGCCGTTCCTCCGTAACTCTCGCTCAAGAGTTCGGGCAAGGTGCGTTCATCCACCTCGTCCTCGGCCGCTCCGCGAGCCCGGAAGCGGTCAACTTGCGGGAGGTTGATCGGCAGGTCGTAGCTCTGGAAGGACAGGGTGCGCGGCGTCTGGAACTTGGCGCTTTGCTGGATGAGGCGACCGCGATCGAGCCGGAACAGGATGGTGTCGGGATCGTCCGTCGACAGGAAGCGGCCATGCTGGGCGGTGGCCACGATGCTGGTGCCGGAGTTGTCGTCCGCCTGGACGAAGATACCATGGAGTTGGGTGCCATTGCGTTCACTGCGATCGATCCGCAGCGTGAAGCGCTTGGAGAGCGTGTTGAACTCGCCGACCTTGAGGCTGGCGCCGAGCGCACCAGACCGAAGATCGAACCGCAGCCGCTCATACCCATAATGAGTCCACGGCTGGAGCCAGCCGACGATGAACAGGTTGAGCAGCAGCAGCCCGACGGCAAAGGCGTAAGGCACCCGCAGCAGCCGCCCAAAGCCGGCGCCCACCCCGCGTAGTGCATCCAATTCGGATGAAACCGCCAGCTTGCGAAAGGCCAGCAGCACGCCCAGTAGCAGCCCGATGGGAATGCCCAAGGCGAAATACTCCGGCAGCAGATTAGCGAGCATCCGCCACACCACGCTGACCGGGCCGCCCGAATTGATCACGAAATCGAACAAGCGCAGCATCTTGTCGAGCACCAGCAGCGCCGCGGCGAGCACCAAGGTCCCGAGCAGCGGCACCAGGACGGACTTGGCGATGTAGCGATCGATCAGCGAAAGGCCGCGCACGGTTTGCGTCGCTCCCACACCATGATTTGGCCGCAAATCACAGCAACATAACAGGTGGACGGTGGCGAGCCCAACCGTCCGTGTTGCGCGTGCTTATAGCGGGATCGATGAACGAGACCATGCCAAAACATCGGTGGCCATCGAGCCGGGTGACGGTGGCGCTCACACCGGCATGTGTCGGACAGCAGCTTGGCTCCCTGGCTCCGTGTGACTGAGGGCGCCATGGCAGCAAAGCGCATCGCCCTCCTGTCGAATCCGAATTCCACCGGCAACCTGTTGCAGTTGCCTCGGATACGGTCGTTCTGTGCCGATCACCCGGACATCTTCCATTACGAAGTCGAGCATGCCGAGCAGATCGGCGAGGCCCTGAAGACCATCGCTCGGGTGCGCCCCAAGCTGCTGGTCATCAACGGCGGGGATGGCACGGTACAGGCCGCGCTGACCGAGTTGCACAATGGCGGACACTTCGGGAGCACGCGTCCTCCGGTAGCGGTGCTGCCTAACGGGAAGACGAACCTCATCGCGCTGGATCTTGGCGCGCGCGGCGATCCGGTCGACGCGCTGAAGCGGTTCATGGACATCGCCAGGAACGACCTGGGAGATCACCTCGTCGCGCGGGAGCTCATTGCGCTGCGCTGCGGCTCGGGCGAGCAGCGTCCGGTGATTGGCATGTTCCTGGGCGGGGCGGGGCTGGCCGATACCATGCTCTACTGTCGGCACCGGATCTATCCGCTGGGTTTGCCCAATGGGCTAAGCCACTTCATTACCGCCATTGCCGTGATCATGCGCGGACTGTTTGGCATCAAGGCGAGCTTCCTCCCGCCGGCGCCCGCACCGCTTCAGGTATCCGGACCCAACGGCGGCCCGATAAACGGGCGCTTTGCACTGCTCGCGGTCACCACCCTCGAGAAGCTGCTGCTGGGCAGCCAGCTGCGGGCCGGTGCGGGCGGTGGGCCCTTGAAGATGATCGCGATCGAACAGCGGCCTGGTTCGCTGCTGCGCGGGCTGATGGACGGCCTGGCCGGACGCTTTGCCAATCGGCCCCTGCGGGGCGTCCATGTGGAGGAGGCCAACGAGATCAGCATCGAGGGCGAGAGCTCGAGCGTGATCCTCGACGGCGAGACCTTTCAGGCAAGCGTCGGCCGTCCGATCCACCTGAGCCCCGCTTCCCCCTTGTCGTTCGTGCGGCTGGCAGCCTGAAGGCAAGCGATGAGTGGACTCGAGCGCCTCGTCCGCGAGGAACTACTCCAGCCGGTGGATTCCCGAGTGGAAGGGGTCGCCGCCGCGATCGCGCAGCGCCATGGCGCTGCGTCCCGCGCGGTGCTGTTCTACGGCTCGTGCCTGCGGGAACGGCAGCTCGATGGGCTGATGCTCGACTTCTACCTGATCGTTTCCGACTATCGCGCTGCGTACACTTCCGGCTGGCTAGCTCAGGCGAACCGCTTGATTCCGCCTAACGTGTTCCCATTCGCGCACAACGGTCTCGCCGCCAAATATGCGGTGCTGAGCGAGGCTGACTTCCACCGTCTGAACGGACCGGAAACGCGCAGCGTGTCGGTGTGGGCACGGTTCGCGCAGCCCTCGCGCCTTGTCTGGTCGGCAGACGAGGCTGCGGCCCGCCGTGCGGTCGCGGCAGTGGCGCGGGCCGCCCCAACCTTGCTCAGCGCGGCGCTTGCCGAACTGCCGAACGACCAGCCGCCGTTGGAGCTGTGGCGCGGAGCCTTTGCCCTGACCTACTCCGCGGAGCTTCGGGCGGAGAAGAATAGCAGGGGTGGCAGCGTGGTCGACGTCGATCCCGCGCGCTACCGGCGCTTCACCGGGCCGGCGCTTTCCGCTGCGCGGGCCGAGGGTCGGCGGCGGGCGGGCGGCTGGCGCCGCCGCCGGGTGGAAGGCAAGCTGCTGTCCGTGCTCCGGCTCGCCAAAGCGAGTACGACGTTTGCCGGCGGCGCCGAGTACATCGCCTGGAAGATCAATCGCCATGCCGGCACGGATATTCGCTTGGCGCCGTGGCAGAAGCGCTGGCCGCTGCTGGCCGCCATTACTCTTGCGCCAAGACTGATTCGCTCGAAGGCGGTCCGTTAAGGTAGCTTAGCCGACGGCTCGGCTGACTTCTGGACTATCCCGGTGAAGGGCGGTCGCGACGGCGGCCGCCAGTCCGCTTACGGTGAACGGCTTACGCAGCAATTCGTGGCCGACCATGTCACCACTATCGCCCTCGCCGACGTAACCGGTGACGAACAGTATGGCGGTATGCGGTCGTCGCGCCTTGAGCTCGCGGACAAGCTCCGGACCCGCCATCTCGGGCATGATCACGTCGCTGATGACGAGGTCGAAGTCCTGGCTATCGAACAAGGCGATCGCTTCCGCACCGGATGAGCAGGCGACCGGCCGATAGTCGAGGTCCTCCAGCGCACCGACAGTAGCGGCACGAACTCGGGGATCGTCCTCGACCAGCAGGATGCGTGCGCCAGGGACTGTTGGCTCGGTTTCGGTCCGGCGCTGCATGGCGGGATGCATCCTGATCTCGGCCGGTTCCACCTGCGTTCGCGGCAGGTAGATCGACACGGTTGTTCCAACGCCTACTTCGCTCTCGATCCCGACTTCGCCCCCCGACTGGTGCGCGAACCCGAAAATCTGCGACAAGCCGAGGCCAGTGCCCTTGCCGACTTCCTTGGTCGTGAAGAAGGGCTCAAATGCGCGCTCCAGCACCTCGGGGGTCATGCCGGTGCCGGTATCCCGCACCGAAATGCGAACGTAATCGCCCGCGCGGACATCCCCGACTTCGTTCGCGGCCAGGGTGACGTTCGCGGTGGTGATCTCCACCCTGCCTTCGCCGTCCATCGCGTCCCGCGCGTTCACCGCCAGGTTGACGATGGCATTCTCCAGCTGATGTGGGTCAACGAAGATGGGCCAGGCGCCTCCCGCGAGCCTCACGTCGACCCGGACTCGCTCGCCCAGGGTCCGATCAAGCAGCTCGGACATGCCCGAGACGAGTTCGCGCGGGTCCGTACGGATCGGCAGCAACGGTTCAGATCGAGCAAAGCTCAGCAGCCTCCGGGTGAGGGCGGCAGCGCGCGTGGCCCCTTCCATCGCATTGTTGAGGTGCGTGGTAACCTCGCGCCGCGGGCCATTCAGCCGGCGCATGGCAAGGTCGATCCCGCCGACCACCACGGCCAGCATGTTGTTGAAGTCGTGCGCGATGCCGCCCGTGAGCTGTCCGACCGCCTCCATCTTCTGGACTTGGCGAAGCTGTGCCTCGGCGGCTTCGCGCTCCTCGGCCTCCGCCTTCAGGGCGGCATTGGCGGCGGACAGCTCCTGCGTGCGCAGGGCCACTGCCCGCTCGAGCGTTTCCGCTTCCCGGCGCGATGCGCTGTTCTGCCGAAGAGCCTGGATCGACACGAAACTGAGGGTGATCGCCGCCAGGCCGACCACCACGCCAAGCCAGGACAGATAATCCGTCAAGCGGTCGGCTTCGGCCGAGAAGAACTGGGTGCGCAGCATGCTTCGGCGAAGCACTCGCCGTTCCGCGTCGGCGATCTCCACCAGCTTCTCGCGCAGGTCCGGTCCGGTTTGCGAGCGTGACGCGGCATAGAACAGCGGCGCGCCGCCCTGGCCCGCCTTGGCCAGCGCAGCACGGGCAGCGGGGGCGATCTCTTCGCCGCGGTCAAGGTAAAGCTGCTCGAGCTCGGCGACCCGGCGGAGCTGGCCGGGGTTGCGCCGGACGGCCTGCTCGAGTTGCTGGATCTGGTAGCCCGCTCGAGTCCATTGATCGCCGTAATAGCGGCCGCTTGTCTTGAGCTCCTCGTCGAGAACGAAGCGGCCGAGCGCCGCCTCCGCCCGGGACAGGGTGGCGTCGACCGTGCGTACCAGCAGGGTCACATCGTAGGCGTGGCGTTCCTGCTGCAGCGCCATGTCGCGGGCCTTGTTGGACACGGCGACGAGCAACACCATGCCGAGCAGGATCAGCGTCGCGAACAGCCCGCCGGCCGCGGCCCCGACGCGCCGCCAGTCGAAGCGATCTTCTTCACCTCCGACATACATACCGTAACTTTAGGCTGCCTACTTCGCTTCGGCTAGCCCTGTTGCGGGATCGGGTGTGGTTTGGAGGCTGGCATTCAGACCCCGTGTGCTAATCGGCCCCATGCGCTTGCCCTTGTCTATCGCTCTTCTTGCAGTTTCGCTTGCCGCAATCTCCGGCGAGGTCCGCGCGGCGGAGCCGATCCTGCAGGCTCCCAGCGCAGCTTTGGCGGCCGACGCGGCGAGCTATGCCGAGGCAATGGCTGTTCCTGCGCCCGAGGCGGAGCGCCGCCTCGCGCTCCAAGGGGCAAGCGTCGTCGTAACCGAGCGGTTGAGGGCACAATTTGGGGACCGGCTGGCCGGCCTGTTCATCGAGCATAGTCCGGAATGGCGGGTGGTCGTACTGCTCAAGGGAGAGCAACCCACAATAAGGCTGCTCATGCCTACCGGGCACCTCAAGGTTCCCGTGGAACTGCGCGGCGGCGCTGCGGCAAGCCGGGCGGAGGTACTTGGCGCAATCGACCGGCACCGCGGGCAGATCGCGGCGGTGGTCCCAGGCTCCCGCGGCATGGGGCACGATCCGCGCACGGGCGAGCTCGTGGTCATGCAGCGCATGTCGAGCGTGATCCGTCCCGCGGCCGAAGCCGAAGCGGAGCTTCGCCGGCTGACCGGCGTGCCCACTCGCCTCCGGCGATTGCAGGCGAGTTTCGAGAATGCCGGGGCGGCGGGCGGCTCGCGCGTCGAAGGCTCGGACGGCAGCGGGCGGCGCTGGTTCTGCACCACGGGTTTCCTGGTCACCGATGGTAGCCAATTGGGAGTGACCACTGCGGCGCACTGTCCCGACGCCCTGACCTACCGTGGTCCGGACGGGGAAGAGCGCCTGCTGAAGTTCACCGGGGGCTGGGGCACCGCCTACCGCGACGTTCAGGTGCATACCGGGGTGGGCCGCGCCGAGCCTTTGTTCTTCGCCGACCAGGCGCGCTCGGTCGCGCGGCCGGTCACCGGCTGGCTGACCCGGCCAATGACCCGCGCCGGCGACTGGGTGTGCAAGCGCGGGGAAGCCAGCGGAGCGAGCTGCGCCCTCGTTGAAATGACCGACTTCGCGCCGCCGGGCGAGCTGTGCGGCGGACTTTGCTCCACCAGTTGGGTGACGGTGAAGGGACCCCAATGCAACCGCGGTGACAGCGGCGCGCCCGTATTCATCGGGACCACTGCGCTGGGCGTGCTGAAGGGCGGCGCCTTTCTGACCGGCGGAGCCTGCGCCTTCTACTATTATATGTCGGTCGACTATCTGCCCGGAGACTGGCGGCTGGCGGTCAGCCGATAACGCCCGTCTTGCGGCCCGCCGCTCCGAACATGCCGAGGATCTCGCGGACCTGTTCGCCGGTATGTTCCGCGCACAACGAGCAGCGGAGCAGAGTCATGCCCTGCGGGGTCGCCGGGGGCCGTGCGAGGTTCACGTATAGGCCCTCATGCAGCAGCGCTTCCCACATCGCCGCCCCGCGCTCGAGGTCGGGCATGGTGACCGCGATGATCGCGCTCTGCGGCTCGTCGGTGCCGAGCTTGAAGCCGAGGTCCTTGAGCCCGCCATGCAGCTGGCGGCTGTTCTCCAGCAGGTGCGCGCGCTTGCTGCCGCCGTGCATCAGCTTGCGGATGGAGGTGGCGGCGGTGGCGACCACACTGGGCGGCAACGAGGCGGTGAAGACGTAGGGACGGCAGACCAGGCGGAGGATCTCGAACTTGGGGTGGTTCGATACGCAGAAGCCGCCAACGGTGCCGACCGACTTGGAGAAGGTGCCGATGATGAAGTCGACGTCGTCGATGACGCCCTGCGCTTCGGCGACGCCCCGGCCGTGTTCGCCGATGAAGCCCATCGAATGCGCCTCGTCGACCAGCACCATCGCGCCCGCGGCCTTGCAGACGGCGACCATCTCCTTGAGCGGCGCGGTGTCGCCGAGCATGGAGTAAACGCCTTCCAGTACCACCAGCTTGCCCGCGTCCGGCGGCAGGCGCTTCAGCCGCTTTTCGAGCGCTTCGACGTCGTTGTGACGGAAAGCGACGATCTGCGCGTTGCCGAGCGCGCAGCCGTCGTAGATCGACGCGTGGCTGTCGGTGTCGAGGATGATAAAGTCATCCTTGCCCGCCATAGTCGAGATGATGCCGAGGTTCGCCTGGTAGCCGGTCGAGAACACCATGGCATGGTCCATGCCGTAGAACTCGCGCAGCGCGTCCTCGCACTCGCGGTGGCCCTGGTAGGTGCCGTTCAGCACCCGGCTGCCGGTCGTGCCCGAGCCATATTCGTCCAGCGCGTGCTTACCTGCCGCGATCACGTCGGGGTCGAAGGTCATGCCCATGTAGTTGTAGGTGCCGAGCAGGATGGTGCGGCGCCCGTTGCAGATGGCGACGGTCGGGCTTTCGACCCGCTCCATCACCAGGTTGAACGGGTCGGTCAGGCCGGTCGAAAGCAGCTGCTCGCGCTGCCCGATGAGCGGGTCGAACTTGCTGAACAGGTCGCGTGCCGCCGGCCCGTCCGGAGCGCCGCCGACGGTCATCTCGATGCCGGGATCGGTCACTTGGACCCCTGTAGTTCGCCCACCGCGTCCACCAGCTGTTCGACCGTCTCGATCTCGGCCGCGCGGTTCATGGTGATCAGCACGTCGAACTCGTCCTCGACCGCAGCCACGAAGTCCATCACGGTGAGGCTGTCCCATTCGAGGTCCTGGGCGAAGCGGGTCTCCTCGGTCACCTCCACGCCCTTCTTGTTGAACTCGGTAATGAGCCGAAGGATGGTCTGCAGCCGTTCGTCGCGGTCGGTCATGGGGCAAGCGTCCTAGTGTTCGGCGGTGGCGATGACAACGAAGTGCGGCGACAGTCGGGCAGAGGCGGTTACGGAGTTGCGACCGCAGTTCTCTTGAAGGGACTGGATTGCTTCGTCGCGTCGCTCCTCGCAATGACGAGGCGATGGACGACCTTCCACCTTACGCCGGTTTATTGAAGCTGCGAACCGAAGTGGGGGCGGACGGCTCGCCGTTGTTCGTCATGCCCTTCCACGACGATGTGGTCGGCCGGCCGATGTACCTGCACGGCGGGGCCATCGCCGGCCTGCTGGAGTTTGCAGCCTATGGCACGCTGCGGCGGGCGCTGGACGGCGGCGCGGTAACGATGAAGCCGATCACGGTTACGGTGAACTTCATGCTCGGCGGGCGCGATCGGGAAACGTACGCCTCGGCGGTGGTCGAGCGGCTCGGGCGAAGCGTCGCCAATGTGGAGGCGTTCGCCTGGCAGGAAGATGCCAAGCGACCGATCGCGAGTGCGCGGATCAACTTCCTGCTGGAGCGGTGATGTGCTCCTGCGAAGCAAGAGCCCAGTGTTCTTCCAGGCTACAGCTAAAGGAACTGGGCTCCTGCCTACGCAGGAGCACTAATACCCGCTCAGCTCCGCGACCTGCCGGGCGTGGTAGCGCCAGTCACCCCATAACTGCCCGAGCACAGCTTCCCGCTTCATGTAGAGCCCAATGTCGTGCTCGTCTGTCATGCCGATGCCGCCGTGCATCTGCACCCCTTCCTGGACGGCGAGCTGGGCGGAGCGCGTGGCCTTGGCCTTGGCGACATGGACCATCAGCTCCGCCTGCGGCGCGTCACGGTCGAGCAGCTCGGCCGCCTTCCACGCCGCCGCGCGGGCGATTTCGACTTCGCTGTGGAGGTGGGCCGCGCGATGCTGCAGCACCTGGAACTCGCCGATCAGCCGGCCGAACTGGCGGCGGGCCTTGAGGTAATCGACAGTCATGTCCGACGCGCCCGCGGCGACTCCGACCAGCTCGGCGGCGGAGCCAGCCCGGCCGGCTGCAAGAGCGCGGGACAGCGGCGTCCAGCCGTCGTCGACCTCACCGACTACCGCATCGGCGTCGACCGCGACATCGTTGAAGGCGAGGCGCGCAGCCTTGCTGGAGTCGGCGAGGTTGACGTTCTCGACCTCAAGGCTGTGCGCGCCGCGTTCCACCGCAAACAGGGTGAGGCCCTCGCGCTCGCCCACCCCGCCGGCGGTCCGTGCCGCGACCAGAATCAGGTCGGCGGAGGCGCCGTGCACCACGAACTGCTTGGCGCCGTTCAGCACGAAGCCGTTGCCCTGGCGCCTGGCCTCCAGCGCGACTGCTTCGGGCGCATGGTGCTTGCCTTCGTCGATCGCCAGCGCGGCCACGGTCTCGCCCGCCAGAATGCCGGGGAACCAGCGTTCGCCCTGCGCCGTCCCTTCCAGCGCCTTCGCCGCCGCCACAGCCGTGGTCAGAAAGGGCGAGGGCGTCAGGTTGCGCCCGATCTCCTTCAGCACCAGCGCCGCCTCGGTCGCGCCAAGCCCGAGGCCGCCCTGGTCCTCGGGGATGACCACTCCGGTCAGCCCAAGCTCGGCGAATTGCTTCCACAGGCCGTGGCCGAAGCCGTCCTTGCAGCCCGTACCACGCCAGTGGCGCAGCTGCTTCTTGATGGTGCCTTCCTCGGCCAGGAAGGTCCGCGCCATGTCCTGCAGCTGCCTTTGATCGTCCGTGAGCAGGGTCATTCGTCAGGCTCCCGGCAGGCGCAGGATGTGTTTGGCGACGATGCCGAGCTGGATCTCGCTGGTGCCGCCCTCGATCGAGTTAGCCTTGGTGCGGAGCCATTCGCGCGCCGGTTTCCCACCGCGAGTGCGCTCGCTCTCCCACTCGAGCGTGTCCGAGCCGCCAGCGGCCATGACCAGCTCGTGGCGGCGCTTGTTCAGCTCGGTGCCCGAGTATTTCATCATGCTCGGCATAGCCGGGTGCGCTTCGCCAGCCTTGAGCTGATCCATGAAGTGCTCGCTCATCGCGGTGAAGGCGAGGGCGTCGATGTCGAACGCGGCCACCTCCGCGCGCAGGAACGGGTCTTCGATCTGACCAAGCTGCTTGCCCAGCAGCGCCGATCCGCCGCCGCCTAGGCCCATGCCGCTGATCATTTCGCGCTCGTGTTGGAGGAGGTATTTGGCGACGTCCCAGCCGCGGTTCACTTCGCCCACCACCTGATCCTTGGGCACCTTCACGTCATCGAAAAAGGTTTCGCAGAAAGGCGAATAGCCGCTGATCAGCAGGATCGGCTTGGTCGAGACGCCCGGCGAGTCCATGTCGAACAGGAGGAAGCTGATCCCGCCCTGCTTCGACTCGGTGCTGGTGCGGACCAGGCAGAAGATCCAGTCGGCCTGATCGGCGTAGCTGGTCCAGACCTTCTGGCCGTTGACCAGCCAATGGTCGCCCCGATCTTCGCACTTAGTTTGAAGGCCGGCGAGGTCGGACCCGGCGCCGGGCTCGGAATAGCCCTGGCACCAGCGGATCTCGCCGCGGGCGATCTCGGGGAGGAAGCGGCATTTCTGCTCCTCGGTGCCGTACTTCAGCAGCGCCGGGCCGAGCATGGAGATGCCGAAGCTGTAGAGCGGCTGACGGGCGCCGATCGCGCGCAGCTCCTCGCGGAGTATCTTCGACTCGGCCGGCGACAGGCCGCCGCCGCCGTAGTCCTTTGGCCAGTCGGGCACGGTCCAACCGCGCTCGGCCATCACCTCAAGCCACTGGCGCTGCGCATCGGAGGAGAAGGTCCACTTGCGCCCGCCCCAGCAGGCGTCGTCCTCCGACCTTGGCCGCGTTCGCATCTCGGGCGGGCAGTTCGCCTCCAGCCAGGCGCGGATCTCGCCGCGGAACTCCTCGAGGTCGGCCATCGGACTTGTCTCCCTTCGCCCCGCGTCCTAGCGCATTTTTCCGCAGCGCGAAGGAGCACAAGTGGACTTCGATCACACCGACCGCCAGGCCCACTTCCAGGGTCGCGTCCGCGAGTTTATCGACGCGCATGTCCGGCCGCGCCAAAAGGACTATTACGCGGAGATCGGCCAGGGCGACCGGTGGCAGCCGCTGCAGCTGATCGAGGAGCTGAAGGCGGTAGCGCGGCAGCAAGGGCTGTGGAACCTGTTCATGCCGCCGGGCGGCGCGCTGCAGCACGTCGACGAGAGTTTCGATTTCCAGGGCGAGCAGCTGACCAACCTCGAATATGCGCTGTGCGCCGAGGAGATGGGCCGCATCGGCTGGTCGAGCGAGGTGTTCAACTGCTCCGCGCCCGACACCGGCAACATGGAGGTGCTGCACCGCTACGGCACGCGGGCCCAAAAGGACGAGTGGCTCGCGCCCTTGATGGGGGGCGAAATCCGCTCGGCGTTCCTGATGACCGAGCCCGGAGTGGCCAGCTCGGATGCCACCAACATCCGGTGCGAGATCCGGCGCGAGGGCGGCGACTACGTGATCAATGGGCGCAAGTGGTGGTCGAGCGGGGCGGGCGACCCTCGCTGCAAGGTCTCCATCCTGATGGGCAAGACGGACACGGAGGCGCGAAAGCACCAGCAGCAGTCGATGATCCTGGTGCCGATGGACTCGGCGGGCGTGACGGTCGAGCGGGCGCTCAACGTCTACGGTTACGACGACGCGCCGCATGGGCATATGGAGATCGAGCTCAAGGAGGTGCGCGTGCCGGCGGACAACCTGCTGCTGGGCGAGGGCCGCGGGTTCGAGATCGCGCAGGGGCGGCTGGGGCCGGGGCGCATCCATCACTGCATGCGGACCATCGGGGCGGCCGAGGAAGCGCTGGGGCTGATGGTGCGGCGACTGCAGAGCCGGGTGGCGTTCGGCAAGCGCCTGTCGGAGCACTCGATCTGGGAACAGCGAGTGGCGGAAGCGCGGATCGAGATCGACTGCTCGCGGCTGCTGTGCCTCAAGGCCGCGGACCTGATGGACAAGGCCGGCAACAAGGCCGCCAAGGCCGAGATCGCGATGATCAAGGTCAAGGCGCCGCAGATGGCATTGAAGATCATCGATGACGCGGTGCAGGCGCACGGCGGTGCGGGGGTGAGCCAGGACACGCCGCTGGCGTCGAGCTGGGCGGGCATCCGCACGCTGCGGCTGGCGGACGGGCCGGACGAGGTGCACAACCGGGCGATCGCACTGATCGAGTTCGGCCGCCACGCCCCGGTCGATCCGCAGGTGCCGTGAGGCGTCATCCCGGCGCAGGGCTCCCATCAAAGTAGTACTTTGATGGGGCGCGTAGGCCGGGATCCTATTCGAGCTGCGGCACGCTATTGGCTTGAGATCCCGGCCTGCGCCGGGATGACGGAGGAAAGATGGATCAGTCCCTGTTCGACCTGACCGGCAAGGTCGCCATCGTCACCGGCTCCTCCCGGGGCATCGGCCGGGCCATCGCCGAGGGCATGGCCGAGCAGGGCGCCACCGTCGTCATCTCCAGCCGCAAGCAGGACGCCTGCGAAGAGGTAGCAGGCGAGATCAACGCCAGGCATGGCGAGGGCACCGCGGTCGCGGTCGCTGCCAGCATCTCGGACAAGCAGGCGCTGCAGAACCTCGTCGACGAGACGCGCGCGCAGCTCGGCCGCATCGACGTCCTCGTCTGCAACGCCGCGTCCAACCCCTATTTCGGCCCGATGGCCGGGATCACGGACGATCAGTTTCGCAAGATCATGGACAACAATGTGCTGGCCAACCACTGGCTGACCAGCATGGTCGCGCCCGAGATGCTAGAGCGGGGTAGCGGCTCGATCATCATCGTGTCTTCGGTCGGCGGGCTGACCAGCTCGACGGTGATCGGGGCCTACAATATCTCCAAGGCCGCGGACCTGCAGCTGGTGCGCAACCTGGCGGCGGAGTTCGGGCCCAAGGGCGTGCGGGTGAACGCCATCGCGCCGGGGTTGGTGCGGACCGACTTTGCACGGGCATTGTGGGAGAATCCGGAGATCCTCAAGCGTGTGACCTCCGTCGCGGCGCTGAAGCGCATCGGCGAGCCGCGCGAACTGGCGGGCGCGGCGGTGTTCCTGGCGAGCGACGCGGCGAGCTTCGTCACGGGGCAGACGCTGGTGGTGGACGGCGGCTCGACCTTCGGAGCGGGACTATGAGCATCGAACCCGAAGACCGTCACCACCCACGGCTGGAGGGCAAGGTCATCGTGGTGACCGGCGCCGGCTCGGGTATCGGCAAGGCGACAACCGATCTCTTTCGCGAGCATGGCGCGACCGTGATCGCCGCCGACCTACAAGGGGCTGAGCACCAGGCCGACGCGGGCAGCGAGGAGGATGTGCTCCGCCTCATCTCGATGGCGCGCGAGGAACATGGCGCGCTGCACGGCTTCTTCGCCAACGCCGGCATCTCGGGTGGGCTCGCCAGCATCTTCGAGCAATCGCCGGAAGACTGGCAAAAGATCCTGCGGGTCAACCTGATCGGGCCGTTTCTGGCGATCAAGCATGCCGCGCCGGTAATCAAGGAACAGGGCGGCGGCTCCATCATCTGCACCGCCTCGGTCGCGGGCATCCGCGCGGGGGCGGGCGGGCCGGCGTACTCGGCGTCCAAGGCCGGCGTCATCAACCTGGTCAAGGTCGCCGCGACCCAGCTTGCCGGATCGAACGTGCGGGTCAATGCGATCTGCCCGGGGCTGATCGAAACGGGCATGACCAAGCCGCTCTACGACATGGCCCGCGCCGGCGGAAAGGCGGAGCTGATCGGTCAGCTCAATCCGCTGAAGCGCGGCGGCGAGCCGCCCGAGATCGCCCGCGCGGCCCTGTTCCTCGCTTCGGACGAGTCGAGTTACGTCAACGGACATGCGCTGGTCGTGGACGGCGGGCTGTCCGTGTCGCACCCCTTCCATCGGCAAGTCTACGGACAAACCAGTTTCTAACTTCGGAGCAAGAGATGACCTCCCCCATCACCACGGAAAAGCACGGCCACGTTCTCATCATCCGCTCCAACAACCCGCCGGTGAACTCGCTCGGCCATGCGGTGCGCGAGGGGCTGGTGCGCGGGATCGAGGAAGCGGAAGCGGACGAGAGCGTCGCCGCCGCCGTGATCATCGGCGAGGGCAAGACCTTCTTCGCGGGAGCGGACATCAGTGAGTTCGGAACGCCCAAGGCGTTCGCGCAGCCCATGCTGCCGCAGGTCGTCGACATCATCGAGAACTGCTCTAAGCCGGTGGTGGCGGCGATTCATGGGACGGCGCTGGGCGGCGGGCTCGAGGTGGCGCTGGCGTGCCACTACCGGGTGGCGGTGCCCTCGGCGAAGCTGGGTGTGCCGGAGGTGAAGCTGGGCCTGCTGCCGGGCGCGGGCGGGACGCAGCGGCTGCCCCGGGTGGCTGGCGTGCGACACGCGTTGGAAATGACGACTAGCGGCACTCCGATCGGCGCCAAGGACGCATCCGACGCCGGCTTGGTCGACCGGATCATCGAGGGCGACCTGCTGCAGCATGCGGTGGCTTACGCGACGGAGGTGGCGCAGGTGCGGCCGCTGCCTCGGTCGTCGGAGCGTCAGGACAAGATTGAGGGCACCGACCCCGCGATCTTCGACGAGTTCGTGCGGGCGAACCCGCGCACCTTCAAGGGCTTTGAAGCACCCCTCAAGAACCTCGAAGCGGTGCGGGTCGCGACGAAGAAGCCCTATGCGGAAGGAGTGCAGGAAGAGCGCCGCCTGTTCATGGAGCTGATGAGCGGCACGCAGGCCAAGGCCCAGCAGTATTTCTTCTTCGCCGAGCGCAAGGCAGCCAAGATCGAGGGCGTCGGCGAGGACGTGCGCCCGCGCGAGATCAGGCGCGTCGGCGTGATCGGCGCCGGGACCATGGGGGGCGGCATTTCCATGAACTTCCTGTCGGCCGGCATCCCGGTGACCATCGTCGAGATGGCGCAGGACGCACTGGACCGCGGCACCGGCGTGATGCTCAAAAATTATCAGGCGAGCGCTGCCAAGGGGAAGCTCACCGCCGAGCAGGTCGGGACGGCGATGGGGCTGCTCAAGGCGACCTTGAACTTCGACGAGCTCGCCGACTGCGACCTCATCATCGAGGCGGTGTTCGAGCAGATGGAGATCAAAAAGGAGATCTTCTCGCGCCTGGACAAGATCGCCAAGCCGGGCGCGATCCTGGCGTCGAACACCAGCTACCTCAACGTCGACGAGATCGCCGCTGCGACCTCGCGGCCGCAGGACGTGCTCGGGCTGCACTTCTTCTCGCCGGCCAACATCATGAAGCTGTTGGAGGTGGTGCGCGGCGCCAAGACCGCGCCGGACGTGCTGGTCACCGCCATGAGCCTCTCCAAGCAGATCAGGAAGGTCGCGGTGGTGGCGGGCGTCTGCTACGGCTTCATCGGCAATCGCATGCTCATTCCGCGGCAGACGGAGGCGACCAAGCTGCTGCTGGAGGGCGCCACTCCGGCGCAGATCGACAAGGTGCATGTCGACTTCGGCATGCCGATGGGGCCGTTTCAGATGGCCGACCTCGCGGGCGTCGACATCGGCTGGCATCGCGACCCCACCCGTATCGAGAACATTCGCGATGCGCTCTGCGCGGTCGACCGTTGGGGCCAGAAGAAGGGCGCTGGCTTTTACGACTATGACGAGAAGCGGAAGCCTTCGCCCAGCCCCAAGGTACAGGAGATTATCGAGGACTTCCGCGCCAAGGCCGGGGTGCAGCCGCGGGAGATCAGCGACCAGGAGATCGTCGAGCGCACGCTCTACACCATGGTCAACGAAGGCGCGAAGATCCTGGAGGAAGGCATGGCCCAGCGCGCGTCGGACGTCGATGTGGTATGGGCCTACGGCTATGGCTGGCCGGTCTACCGGGGCGGACCGATGTTCTGGGCGGACACGGAGGGATTGCCGAAGATCGTCGAGGGCCTGCGCCGGCAGGAAGGGCGCATGGGCAGCAATTTCAGCTTCTCGCGGCTGCTGCTCGACAAGGCGGAGCGCGGCGAGAAGTTCGCCGGGCGCTGAGGGCGGTCGGGGCGGTTGCTGCAATGCACCATTTCGGCTAACGCGCCCGCGACTTTTCCAAGGACAATCTGATGAACCTTCGCAACGTGGCGATCATCGCCCACGTCGATCATGGCAAGACGACCCTCGTCGACCAGCTCTTCCGCCAGTCCGGCACCTTCCGCGACAACCAGCGGGTGGAGGAGCGGGCGATGGACTCCAACGACCTGGAGAAGGAGCGGGGGATCACCATCCTTGCCAAGTGCACTTCGGTCGAGTGGCGCGGAACCCACGTCAACATCGTCGATACGCCGGGCCACGCCGACTTCGGCGCGGAGGTCGAGCGCATCCTGTCGATGGTCGACGGCGTGATCCTGCTGGTCGACGCCGCCGAAGGGCCGATGCCGCAGACCAAGTTCGTGACCGGCAAGGCGCTGAGCCTCGGCCTCAGGCCGATCGTCGTCGTCAACAAGATCGACCGCCCCGACGCGCGCCCGGCCGAGGTGCTGGACGAGGTGTTCGAGCTGTTCCTCAACCTCGAGGCGAACGACGAGCAATTGGACTTCCCGGTGCTCTACGCCTCGGGTCGCGCGGGCTATGCCGGCGAACAGGACACGGTGCGCGAGGGTGACCTTACGCCGTTGTTCCAGAAGATCGTCGATCATGTCCCGGCCCCGGCGCTCGACCCTCAGGGCGAGTTCAAGATGCTGGTCACCCTGCTCGACCGGGACAACTTCCTGGGCCGCATCCTGACGGGCCGGATCGAGAGCGGCACGCTCAACATCAACGATCCGATCCGCGCGGTCGACGTCAACGGCAAATCGGTCGAAGACGGCCGCGTCACCAAGCTGTTTGCTTTCCAGGGATTGGAGCGGGTCGCGGTGGAAACCGCCAAGGCGGGCGACATCGTCGCGATCGCGGGCCTGATGAAGGCGACCGTGTCCAACACCATCGGTACGCCGCAGATCACCGAGCCGCTGCACGCACGCGAAATCGATCCGCCGACCCTGTCGATGACCTTTGCGGTCAACGACAGCCCGTTCGCCGGCAAGGACGGCGACAAGGTCCAGAGCCGGGTCATCCGCGAGCGGCTGGAGCGCGAGGCGGAGGGCAACGTCGCGATTCGCATCAGCGAAACGCCCGGCGGCGAGGCGTTCGAAGTGGCGGGCCGCGGCGAGCTTCAGCTCGGCGTGGTGATCGAGACCCTTCGCCGGGAGGGTTTTGAGCTCAGCATCAGCCGACCCCGGGTGTTGTTCCGCGACGGTCCGAACGGCCGCGAGGAGCCGTACGAGACGGTCGTGATCGACGTGGATGACGAGTTCGCGGGAACGGTGGTCGAGAAGATGGCGCAGCGCAAAGCCGAGATGACGGACATGCGCCCATCCGGCGGCGGCAAGACCCGGATCACCTTCTCCGCACCATCGCGCGGCCTGATCGGCTATCATGGCGAGTTCCTGTCCGACACGCGCGGCACCGGCATCATGAACCGGCTGTTCGAGAAGTACGGCGCGCACAAGGGGCCGATCAGCGGGCGCCAGAACGGCGTGCTGATCTCGATGGAGACGGGTGCGGCAGTGGCCTATTCGCTCAACATGCTGGAGGAGCGCGGGGTGCTGTTCATCTCGCCTGGCGATATGCTCTACGAAGGCATGGTCATCGGCGAGAACGCCAAGACCCAGGACCTGGAGGTCAATCCTCTGAAGTCCAAGCAGCTCACCAACTTCCGGGCTTCGGGCAAGGACGAGGGCATCCGCCTGACTCCGCCGCGGAGGATGAGCCTGGAGCAGGCGATCGCGTACATCCAGGACGACGAGCTGGTGGAGGTCACGCCCAAGGTGGTGCGGCTGCGCAAGCGCTTCCTTGACCCGCACGAGCGCAAGCGGCAGTTGCGTAAGGCCGAAGCGGCCTAGGCTTCGAGTTGCTGTTCCACTTCGGGCCAGGTTCCTTCCGCTCGTCCTGCCGAGCCAACGACTGACCCCCAGTGTGGTTGAGTTGCCGCACGCTACGGGTATCTGGGGTCCAGCGATTGAAAGCGAGGGGTTCGGCGATCCGCTGAGCCGTAGAGCGAGACGGACGCAAGGTACGGTTGCTGCCCTTCGTTGTGGGTGCACCCGATCCTTCGGCCGCCAGAGACTGAGACAGAATGACCCTTTGGACGTGGGCGCGGCGTGCGTCGGCCCTGGCCGCTGCCTGTTTGTTGGCGTTTGGCGCAGCGGATGCTGCTCAGGCGCAAGCGAGCGGGACTCCAGCTACCCCGGCGGCAGCTTCGTCAGCACCCGTGTCGATCGCGGTCCCGTCCCAAGCGCTGGGCAGCGTTGCGACCGCAGCTGCTCCAGTGACTTCGCTGAAGGCAGCTGCAGCCACTGCGGCTGCTCCCGTCGCGGTCAGCCATACCGGGCTCTGGCCGCTCGTCTGGGCCAATCTGGCGGGCTCCGCGCTCGACGAGGAGCTGTCCTGCATCGCCACCGCCGTGTACTTCGAAGCGCGCGGCGAACCGTTCGACGGGCAGCTGGCCGTGGCCCAGGTAGTGATCAACCGGGCCCGCAGCGGACGCTACCCGCCGAGCTACTGCAACGTGGTCAGGCAGCCGTGGCAATTCTCCTTTGTCCGCGGCGGACGCTTCCCGCCGGTCGATATGTCCAGCCCGAGCTGGTCCTACGCGCAGGCGATCACGCGGATCGCGAGCAACCGGCTGGCAAGTGCGCTTCCCACGGACGTTCTGTGGTACCATGCCGACTATGTCGCGCCCGTTTGGGGCCGTCGATTGAGCCGAGTCGAGAAGATCGGCGCCCACATCTTCTATCGATCCTGACCGAACGGAACTGGGACAGGCGTTAACAGCCCGGAAACCATGATCGCGCGGTGCGTTGAATGAACAACTGTTCGTTCGCACGCGAGAAACCTCCATGTTCAAGCGCCTGGCCTGTGTCGCTGCCGCCCTGCTCGCGGCGCCGGCTGCGGCAACCGGATTTGCCGAGCTGCCGCCGGCCGCGGCGGTGGCTGCCTTCACGGCGGAGCGGGGCGAGGCGCCCTTGTGGCTGCGCGATGGCCCCGACGGACCTGCCGTTCGGCGGCTAAACGCAACCCTGCGCCAAGCTCCGCTTGATGGCTTGGCGATCGGACCGCGGCTTGCCGCCGCGAGCGCAGCGGCGGTCGAGCGGGCGCGGGGCGGCGGTGCCGTGGAACGGGCGGAGGCCGAGCGGATGCTGTCGGCCGCCTGGGTGATGTACGTCCAGGCCCTGCACTGGCCGACCGCGGGCATGATCTACGCCGACAGCTCCGTTGCGCCCAAGATCCCGGCGCCCGCGGCGATCCTGGCGCAGCTTGCCTCCGCGCGATCCCTTGCCGGGCATGTCGAGCGGGTGTCGGCGGTCAACCCGCTATACGCCGACCTCCGCGCGGCGTTGGCGAAGGAAGCCGATCCGCAGCTCAGACGCACCCTCCAGGCCAATCTCGAGCGCGCGAGAGGGCTGCCGGCCGGCGGGCGCTATATCCTGGTGGATCTGGCCGCGCAGCAATTATGGATGATGGAAGACGGCCGGCCGGCGGACAGCATGAAGGTGGTCGTCGGCAAGGCGGAGATGAAGACCCCGTTGATCGCCGGAACGGTCCGAGCTGCGACGCTGAACCCTTATTGGAACGCGCCCGCCGATCTTGTTCGCCGAAGCATCGCGCCGGCTGCGGCGGCCGGTGGCGCTGCCTATCTCCAGGCCAAGGGCTATGAGCTGCTATCGGGCTGGCAGGCCGACGCTCGGCAACTGTCGCCGGCTGAAGTGGATTGGCAGGCTGTAGCCGACGGCCGGACGGAGGTGCGCGTCCGGCAGAAGCCCGGCCCGGGCAACATGATGGGCGCGGTCAAGTTCGAGTTCGCCCGGGCGCAGGGCATCTACCTCCACGATACGCCCGACAAGTCGCTGTTCGCGCGCGAGGTCCGGACGTTCAGTTCGGGCTGCATCCGGCTGGAGGATGCAGCGCGGCTGGGGCGGTGGCTGGTGGGCCGCAAGCCGGTTGCGAAGGAGGACGTGCCGGAGCAGGTGGTGAACTTGCCGCAGGCGGTGCCGGTGTACGTGACGTATCTGACCGCTCGGGTCGAGGATGGGCGGGTGGCGGTGGCGGCGGATGTTTATGGGTTGGATGGGGCGGCTGCGCAGCGGTTGGCGTCGCGCTAGTCTCGGGAGAGCCGTCGCGGAGTGGATCCGCGACGTCGATCCTGTCGCGCCTGCGGCTCGCAGGTCGGCCGGCCTTCCGCGACTCTCGGCTAAGCACCGCTATGCTGCGCAAGCCTGCGCTTAGCCTCGGCGCTGCAGGCTTGGATGCCCGACGTGGATTCGAACCACGATTGACGGAGTCAGAGTCCGTAGTCTTACCATTAGACGATCGGGCAGCGCTTGAAGGCCGCTCACCTAAGTTTCGCGCCGGTGCCTGTCAACTTGCGCGCCCTAGCAACTTCCGCTTAAGCTGGCGGCAAGTCAGCCGCTCCCCCGCATCGTACGTGAGGGGCGGTGAAGGAAAGAACAGGCGATATCCATGGCGCAGTCTGCCGCCAGCGCGCCGCTGCCTTCCTCGTCCGGAAGGGCGGACATCGACAAAACAGCCGGCCGGGCCGCCCCCAGGCACACCTATGCGGCCATCGATCTTGGCACCAACAATTGCCGGTTGCTGGTCGCTCGGCCGACGAACGACGGCTTTACCGTCGTTGACGCCTTTTCCCGGATCGTCCGCTTGGGCGAAGGTCTGGCGCAGAGCGGGCGGCTGTCGAGCGAGGCGATGGACCGGGCGGTGGACGCGCTGGCGGTATGCTCCGACAAGCTCAGACGGCGGCGGGTGTGCTTGGCGCGATCGGTCGCTACGGAGGCCTGCCGCCGCGCGGTCAACGGCCGCGAGTTCATCGACCGGGTCCGGCAGGAAACGGGACTGGCCCTGGAGATCATCCCTCCCCAAGAGGAGGCACGGCTGGCGGTGCTCGGGTGCCACAAGCTACTGGAGCCCGGCGACGGACCGGCGCTGATCTTCGACATCGGCGGCGGTTCGACCGAGCTGGTGCTGGTCGGCCCGGGCGAGGAGGACCATGCGCCCCGGATCAAGGCATGGTGGAGCGCGCCATGGGGCGTGGTTTCGCTGACCGAAAGCGAAGGGCGGGCGGCGCTCGAAGGGAGCGAGCGGGTGCCGGCCTATCGCCGCATGCGGGAGCGGACCCGCCATGCCTTTTCACGCTTCGCCGAACTGCTGCCCAAGGATGCGGCGAACATCCGGCTGCTGGGGACCAGCGGCACGGTGACGACCCTGGCGTCTGTGCACCTCGCATTGCCGAGCTACGACCGCCGGGCGGTGGACGGGCTGCACGTGCCGATCGGGGCCATGCGCGACATCAGCACCGCCATCTCGGAGATGAACTTCGCGGAACGCTCCTCCTTGCCGTGCATCGGGGCCGAGCGGGCCGACCTGGTGGTGGCGGGCTGCGCGATCCTGGAGGCGATCCTCGACATCTGGCCGGCCGAGCGACTCGGCGTCGCCGACCGCGGCATTCGCGAAGGCATCCTGCGCAGCTTGATGGCCCGCGACGGCCACGCGCTTTGAAGCGGATCAAGACGGCCAGGGGGCGCAAGGTCGGGTCGACCCGGTGGCTCGAGCGGCAGCTCAACGATCCGTACGTCAAGCGCGCGAAGGCCGAGGGCTACCGTAGCCGCGCGGCCTACAAGCTGCTCGAGCTGGACGAAAAGTTCGGCCTGCTCAAGGGCGTCCGGAGCGTCGTGGACCTCGGCATCGCACCTGGGGGATGGAGTCAGGTGGTCCGCAGGAAGGTGCCCGCGGCGAGGGTCGCGGGCATCGACCTGCTACCGACCGATCCGATCGACGGCGTGACCATCCTGCAAATGGACTTGATGGACGAGGCCGCTCCGGGAGCGTTGCGCGAAGCGCTTGGCGGCCCGGCGGACCTCGTCATGTCGGACATGGCGGCGAACACCGTCGGTCACCCGCAGACCGATCACCTGCGAACCATGGGGCTGGTCGAGGCGGGGCTGGAGTTCGCGTGCGAAGTGCTGCGACCCGGCGGCGCTTACGTCGCCAAGGTGCTCGCGGGCGGTACGGACAACCAGCTGTTGGCTGCGCTCAAGCGGCATTTCGCCAGCGTCAAGCACGCCAAGCCGCCGGCCAGCCGCAAAGATTCCAGCGAATGGTATGTAGTGGCGCAGGGCTTCAAGGAAACCGCCGAGTAGCCGCCAATCTTCTGAAGCTCAGCAGGAACCAAGCAGTGGGGCGGATCGTCACACGGCCATGCCCAACTTCACCGAGCAAGCCGACCAGATCAGCTACGATGAGGCGCCCCCGCCGCCGCAGCGCGACAGCTTCGAGCGAAAGGTGTTCCGGGCCACCGTTATCGTGCTCGCGACGCTGGCCGGAGCCTACATGCTGTGGCTGCTCGTGGATCTGCTTCTGCTGCTTTTCGCCTGCGCTCTGGTTTCGCTGATCCTGCTAACGATCACCAACGTCATCCGACGCCGCACGCGCTCGCCGTTCGGCCCGGCGCTTGGGCTCACCGTGCTCGGCCTGCTGATCCTGCTGGCGGGCGCGTTCACCTTCTTCGGCGCGACCATGCAGGGTGAATTCGCGGAGTTCGGCCAGCGCCTACCGCAGGCCTGGGCCGACGTGCAGGCGCGGCTGCAGCGCTCGGCTACGGGGGCCGCGATCCTGGAGCGGGCGCAGCAGCTGGCACCTACCGGCCAGACGCTGGTGAACGCCGCTACTGCCGCGCTCGCAGCGGTCGGCGGCGCCTTGTCGGGGCTGGCCATCGTTCTGGTGGGGGGCCTCTACCTCGCGGCGCAGCCGACGCTGTACGCAGGCGGACTGCTGCGGCTGGTGCCAACGCGCTCGCGGGCTCAGATCGCCGAAACCCTCGATGCGATCACCGTGTCCTTGCGCAATTGGCTCAAAGGGCAGGCGCTCGGCATGCTGTTCGTCGGTCTTGCGACCGGCCTTGGCCTGTGGCTGGTGGGTGTTCCGGCCGCTTGGGCGATCGGCTTGGTCGCGGGCCTGGCGGAATTCGTACCCTATCTCGGCATCTTCGTCGCCGGCATTCCGGCCGTGGTGCTCGGCTTCGGCCAAGGCACCGATACGGGCTTATGGACGATCGGCGTGCTGCTGGCAGTGCAGCAAATCCAAGGCAACCTGGTCATGCCGTTGCTGCAGAACCGGATGGTCGACCTCCCGCCGGCCGTCACGATCTTCGGCATCATCGCGGCCGGGATCCTGTTCGGCGTGGCCGGCGTGCTGCTGGCGACGCCGCTGACGATCGTCGTGCTGGTGCTGGTTCGCCGCCTGTACCTTCACGAGGAGAAGCACGAGGTGCTGGCCAGCAGCGATGCCCCGGCCGCGCCACCGCCGCTGCCAACCGCGCCGGGCAACTAGCGGGATCGAACGCGTTGCGGTGTCAGCGGGCTGCCGATCAGGCTCGCTTCGCCCGGACGTCCGCGATGGCCTGCCTCAGAACCTCGTACTCGACGGCGCCGTTGAACACCCGGTCGCCCACCACGAACAGCGGAGTTCCGCTGCCGCCCAGCGCACCGGCGATCTGGAAGTTACGCTTGAGCTCCGTGTCGATCTCGGGCGACTGCTGCGGCTGGGGTGCGATGCCGGCCGCGGTGGCGGCCTGCTGCAGCGTCTGGGGCGACGGCCGGCCAGCGGCGTAGAGTGCGTTGTGAAACTGGGCGAAGCGCCCGGCCTTGCTGGCGGTGAGCGACAGGCGCGCCGCGGCTTCGCTCTCCGGCCCGAGGATCGGGAACTCGCGATAGACGACGCGCAGCTTGGGATCTTCGCGCACCAGCCGGTCAAGGATCGGCAGGCTGGCGCGGCAGTAGCCGCAGGCATAATCGTAGAACTCGACCAGCGTCACGTCGGGGTTGGGCGAGCCTTCCCAGGAAGAGCCGAACGGCGTCTCAAGCGCGGCGCGGTGCTGCTCCACGACCGGGGCCATCTGCTTGTCGCGCAGGAGGTCGGCGGTCTGGATCAGGACCTCCGGCTGGCGAATAAGAGAGTTGCGCACCAAGCCGTCGAATAGGCCTGACTGCGCGGCGACCAGCATCGCGACCAGTGCGAGCACCGCGCCGACCACTCCTCCCAGGATCGCCGCGCCGGTTGACGATCCCGTCCGCTCTCCGCTCACCTGTTGCCCTTGCCCTTCTTCTTGGCGACTTCCGCCCGCGACACCATGGCGATGTCCTGCGCGCGAAGATAGTCGGGCGTGCCGGCCGGAATGCCCTTGAGCGCCGTCTCCGCGCTGACCAGGGCGAGCTTGGGTTCGTCCTGGAGGTTGAAGCGCTCGGCGCTGGCCAGAGCGGCACGGGCGCGGTCGCCCTTGCGGTCGTAGACGATACCGAGTTGATACCAGGCGAAGGGATTGTCGTTGTCGCGGCCGACCGCGCCCTTGAGCACCCGTTCGGCCTCGGAAAAGTTGTCCGACTTCTCTGTGGCGATCAGCGCATGGCCGAGCATGGCCGCGATCATCGGCTGGTCGGGCGCGGCGGCCACCGCCTGGCGCAAGGGAGCGATCGCCTCCTGCGGCTTGCCCGATTCGAGCAGCACCTGGCCCTTTAGTTCCAAGAAGAAAGGATCGGCAGGCGCGGTCTTGAGCAGCGCGTCGGACTCGGCCAGCGCTTTGTCGCGGAAGCCCTGGCGGTGGTAGGCGTAAGCCCGGGCATAATGGGCGGGGACAGAGCGGTTCGACTCCGGATAGTTGCGGATCACTTGCTCCGGCTGCGACAGGTAGCCGATCAGCTTGGCGCGAACCCGCTGGAAGCGCGCCTCCAGCTTGGGATCGGTCGGGCGAGTCCAGGCGGGATCGCGCTCGTACAAGCCCTTGAGCGTGGAGATGCGCTCGCCCGACAGCGGGTGGGTGCGGTCGTAGCTGTCGGTGGCGTAGATCGCCAGGCGGAACTCCTGGTTCTGCAGCTTCTTGAAGAAGTCGAGCGAACCCCGGCCGCTTACGCCGGCCTTGCTGAGGTAAGCTGCGCCCGCGAGGTCGGCGGAGCTTTCCTGCGCGCGGCTGAAGGAGAGGAAGCTGCCTTGCGCGATCTGCTGTCCGGCGGCGAGCACGCCCATGGCCGCTTCGCCCGCGCCGGCCGCCATCGCCAGCCCGCCCAGCACCAGGCTGAGGATGGAGATGGCGCTGGCCTTGCCCGCCCCTTCGTAGATGCGGATGGCGTGGCCGCCGGCGACATGGCCCAGCTCGTGCGCGATCACGCCCTGGACCTGGTTGGCGTTGTCCGACGCCATCAACAGGCCGGAATGGAGATAGACGTTCTGGCCGGTCGCAACGAAAGCGTTGATCTCGGGGTCGTTGAGCAGGACGACCTTGACCGACCGGGGGTTGAGCTGGGCGCCCTCGATCAACGGTGCCGACATGTCGGCGAACAGCTGTTCGGTCTCGCTGTCGCGCAGGATCGACTGGGCAGCCGCCGGCTGGGCGGCGGCGGCGGTCGCTGCCAGCGCAATCGCCAGCCCGCGAACGGAGGAAAACACACGTCCCATTGCGCGGCCTTCTCGTTTCCGGCCTGAACCGCAGGTGAAACGGGCGGCACCCCGGCCAAGCGACCGGGGCGCGCCTTCGCTCACCCGAACGTCCGCTGCCACCAACCGCGCCGCGGTGCCGCTTCAGCCCCGTCCTGCAGGTCGGGCACGGCGTCGTTGCTCGCTTCCGGAGTTGAGGCCGGCTGCTCGATCGCCACCGCGAGTTCCGGTTCAGCCGAAGCTTCCGTCTCGGCCGGAACGGGCTCATCCGCCGGCGCGACCTCGGGCAAAGCTGCCACTACCGGGAGCTCTTCCTGCACCGCCGCCGGCTTTCTTGCACGCGAGCGGCGCTTCGGCTTGGGCGCTTCCTCGGCCGCCTCCGCACGGGCAACGTCGGCCGGCGCCTCGGGAGCGGCGGCCTCCAGCGGCAGCGCGTCGGAGGCTTCCGGCGCGCTCTCGGACGCGGCGACCTTGCGGGCGCGTGGACGCCGCCGCGCCTTGGGCGGCTCGGCCTCCTCGGCCTCGACGCTGCCGAGCGGCTCGGTCGCGGGTTCGACCGGAGCGATCGGCGCGTCCTCCGACGGCACCGGCTCCTTCATCGGCGCGTCTTCGGGAGAGGGCGGCTGTGGTGCGTCTTCCGGTTCGGCCTGGGGCTCGCCGCCGTCTTCGCTCAGCCGCGGTTCGCCCGGCGAGCGGCGTCCGCCACGACGGCGGCGGCGGCCGCGGCGGCCTCCGTCTTCCTCGCGGCCCTCGGCCTCGACCGAGACCGTGTCGCCATCGGCCTCGCCGCCGTCGAGCGCAAGAACGGGCTCGTCGGTGCGCTGTTCGGTGTCGAAGTCTGCATCCGCTTCGACGGAGTCGCGGGACGTCCCAGCCTCGTTGCGGTTGCGCCCACGCCCACCGCGACGGCGGCGGCGGCGGCGGCGGCCGGGGGCATCGCTCTCCTCGCCGGCGAAGGAGCCGGCAACCTCGGTTTCCTCCTCCTCGTCTTCCTCTTCCTCTTCGATAAGCTCGACCTCGTCGACCTCCGGCTCGTCCTCGATCGGCGGCGCGGCGAGTTGCGGGCGGATCGGCACCACCGGGCGCGGGCCGGAGCTTTCGACGCTCATTCGCGCGCCTTCCAGGCTCTCGTCGACCAGCACCTCGACCATCACGCCGTAGCGCGCCTCAAGGTCCGCCAGCTCGGCGCGCTTCTTGTTGAGGACGTAGACCGCGGCTTCGCGGCCCGCGCGCAGGCAGACCTTGTCGCCCCGGCCGCGCGCGGCCTCGTCCTCCAGCATGCGCAGCGCCTGCAGCCCGGCGGAGGACGCGGTGCGCATCAGGCCCGTTCCCTCGCAGTGCGGGCAGGCCTTGGTGGAGGCCTCGAGCACGCCGGTGCGCAGCCGCTGGCGGCTCATTTCCATCAGGCCGAAGCTGCTGATGCGGCCGACCTGGATGCGCGCGCGGTCGTTCTTGAGCGCTTCCTTCATCGCCTTCTCGACCTTCCGCACATGGCTGGACTGTTCCATGTCGATGAAGTCGATCACGACCAGGCCGGCCATGTCGCGGAGGCGCAGCTGGCGGGCGATCTCGGCCGCCGCCTCGATGTTTGTGGCGTAGGCGGTCTGCTCGATATTGTGCTCGCGGGTCGAACGGCCCGAGTTGATGTCGATGGAGACCAGCGCCTCGGTCGGGTTGATGACCAGGTAGCCGCCCGAGCGTAGCTGCACTAGCGGCTGGTACATGGCGCCGAGCTGGTCCTCCACGCCGTAGCGCTGGAACAGCGGGGTGGCCTCGGCATGCTGCCGGACCCGGCGGACGTGGCTGGGCATCAGCAGTTTCATGAAGCCCCGGGCGGCGCGGTAGCCCTCGTCGCCCTCGATCAGCACTTCCTCGATGTCGCGGTGGTACAGGTCGCGGATGGCGCGCTTGATGAGGTCGCTGTCGCGGTAGATCAGCGCGGGCGCGGAGGAGCCGAGGGTGGTCTCGCGCACCTCGTCCCACAGGCGAGCGAGATAGTCGAAGTCGCGCTTGATCTCTACCTTGGTGCGCTGCAGCCCGGCGGTGCGGACGATCAGGCCCATCGAACTGGGCAGCTGCAGGTCGGACATGATCGACTTCAGCCGCTTGCGATCGGCACCGTTGCTGATCTTCCGGCTGATGCCGCCGCCGTGCGACGTGTTGGGCATCAGCACGCAATAACGGCCCGCGAGGCTGAGATAGGTCGTCAGCGCTGCGCCCTTGTTGCCGCGCTCTTCCTTGACGACCTGGACCAGCAGCACTTGGCGGCGCTGAATCACGTCCTGGATCTTGTAGCGGCGCCGCAGGTTCTGGCGCTTGCGGCGCAGCTCGTCGGCGGCGGCTTCATCGGCCGACGGCTTGCGGCCGCGCGAACGTGGGCGGTCATCGCCATTCTCTTCGGCGGCTTCGCGATCCTGCTCGCTGTCTTCGCTCAGTTCTTCCGGCTCTTCGGGGTGGTCGTCGTCAGAGCCGTCGTCCTCATGGTGGCCATCGAGCGGCTCGAGATCGTCGACGGCGGAGCGCAGGCGCTCCTCCTCCGCGGCATGCTCGGCTTCCTCGCGCAGCAGGGCGTCGCGGTCGGCCTTGGGGATCTGGTAATAGTCCGGGTGGATCTCGCTGAAAGCGAGAAAGCCGTGGCGATTGCCGCCATAATCGATGAACGCCGCCTGCAGCGACGGTTCGACCCGGGTTACCTTGGCGAGATAGATGTTACCCTTGAGCTGCTTGTGCTCGGCGGATTCGAAGTCAAATTCCTCGATCCGGTTTCCCTGGACGACGGCGACCCGGGTTTCCTCCGGGTGGCGCGCGTCGATCAGCATGCGCGTGGTCATTGAATAGTCTCCAGGCGCGTGAACCCGGCGGAGCCAGGCGTCGCGCACGTGCTTGATCCATGGCCGGCGCGGACGGACCGGCGGCGATGGGGATGATGATGGATTGTGCCTCTGCTGCGTGAAGCCTTCCGCCAACCTCGGGAAGAGACGCGCCGTCCGGCTCGGGTAGGAGCGCGGAGCGGGCGAACTTGGGTGTCATGCAGCGTCAACCTGTGAATGCCGGGTGCGCGCAAGTGAGCGAGCAAGCCGCGGCGGTCCGGATGGGACGATACCCAGCGAACCGTGACGGGGCGTAGCATTCACTTCGTCCGCCCGCAACATGCCGGGCTTTCGCCAGCGCGAGCTATCGGTTAGATTTCCACCGGGAGCGGGAGGCAGGAAGCGATTGCGGGGGTTCGACGGGCGACGAAAGCAGCTGCTGGCGGGTGGGGGCGCGCTCCTGCTCTGCCTGGTGGTGGCAGCGGCGCTGGAGCATGCGCGGGCCGCCGGGACGGGCTTCGGCATCGCGGGAGCAGCGCGGCAGAGAAGCACCACTTTGACGCTGCCGCCAGCGCTGGCGAACGTCGCGGTGACCGAAGCGCGCCGTCCCGGCCGCCCGCTAGTGCTGATCGATCCCGGGCACGGCGGCGGCGACCCGGGGGCGACAGGCGTGTCGGGCGCCGTTCGCGAGAAGGACCTGACCCTGATGCTCGCGCGCGAGCTGCGCGACCGGCTTGCGGCGAACGGTCGGGTGCGGGTGGCGTTGACCCGGGATGCGGACGCGAGCGTTCCGCTGGACACGCGCGCGGCGATCGCCCGCAGCCTGGGCGCCGACCTGTTCCTGTCGATCCATGCCGACAGCGCCGCGAACCCGCTGGCCCGCGGTGCAACCGTCTATTCCTTGTCGGAAGTCGCCTCCGACGCCGACGCGGCGCGCTTCGCCGCGATGCAGAGCGTGGCGGCAGGTGCTGCCGGCGCGGCGGAAGGCAGCGTTCGCGCGCTGCTCGCCGACCTGGCGGTTCGCGACGAGATGAACGCGTCGGCCGATTTCGCGGTGCGGTTGCTGGGCAAGGCGCCGGGCCGCATCGCGCTTCGTCCCGAGCCGCATCAGTTCGCCGCCTTTCGCGTGCTCCGGCGCGCCGAGGCCCCCGCGGTGCTGTTCGAGGCGGGCTACCTCAGCAATGCGGAGGACGAAGCGATGCTGCAAAACCCGGTCGTCAGGCGCGGCATGGTGAGCGCGCTGGCCGGAGCGATCGAGACCGAAATGGCGCTGGCGCAGACAAGCCGTTGACCATTCAGCTTTTCGTAAGCGCGGGGAACGGCTAAGCAGGACCGAGATGGACGCAATCTCCACCCGTCGACAACCCAATTGGGTGCACCATCACCAGCGCGTCGCGAACCGCCTTCGCGGCTGGTGGTCGCGTGCCTGGCTGCGGCGCCTGACCTACCTGCTGCTGTTCGGCTATCTCGCCTTTGTCGGGGTGTGGTTCGCCTTCGCCTCCGGCCTGCCTTCGTCGCAGTCGCTGCTCGCCTACAAGCCGCCGCTGCCGAGCAACATCCGCGGCTACGACGGGCAGCCGGTGCAGACCTTCGCCCGCGAGCGGCGGGTGGAGCTGAACTTCGACGAATACCCGCCGGTGGTGGTCAACGCGATCATCTCGGCGGAGGACAAGACCTTCTTCAGCCATGGCGGGATCGACTATCCCGGCCTGGTCGGCGCGGTGGGCGACTATGCCAAGCGCTCGGTCAGCGGCGGGCGGGCGCGCGGCGGGTCCACCATCACCCAGCAGGTGGCGAAAGCGCTGCTGCAGGACGACGAATATGCGATTAGCCGCAAGATCCGGGAGGCGATCCTGGCGTTCCGGCTGGAGAATACGCTAAGCAAGGAGCAGATCCTCGAGCTGTACCTCAACCAGATCTTCCTGGGCCGTAACGCTTACGGGATCCAGGCGGCGGCGCGCGCTTATTTCGACAAGGACGTCGCCGACCTGACGCTGCCCGAGGCCGCTTACCTCGCGGTGCTGCCCAAGGCGCCGTCCAACTACGATCCGATCCGGGCGACGCAGCGGGCCTTGGAGCGGCGCAACTATGTGCTCGGCGAGATGGTCCGCAACGGCTACATCACCGAGGCGCAGCGCTCCGCCGCAGCCGCCACCCCGCTCGGCACCATCCCCTACGGCTCCAACGTCAAGTTCCGCGAGCAGGGCGGCTACTTCACCGAGGAAGTGCGGCGCGCCCTGGTGGGCAAATATGGCGAGGATGCGAAGACCGGGCCGAACAGCGTCTACGCCGGCGGCCTGTGGGTTCGCACTTCGGTCAACCCGGTCATGCAGGACGCGGCGGCGGCTGCGCTGCGCGAAGGCTTGGCCAAGTTCGACGGTGGCCGCGGCTGGCGTGACCTGGGCCTGACCATCGACGTCAGCGATAATTGGCGGGGACAGCTCGACCGGACTCCGGTGGGCACGGGCTTTCCAGATTGGCGCAAGGCGGTGGTGCTGGAAAAGAGCGGCGGCAGTGCTGACATCGGCTTCGCCGACGGCAGCACCGGCACGCTGCCTGCGTCCGCGGCGCAGCAGCCCAAGCGCGGGGTGGGCGGATCGGCCTTCTCCCACTTGCGGCCGGGCATGATCATTATTGTCAAGCAGCTCGGCACCAGCAGCTACGCCCTGCGCTCCATCCCCGAGATCGGCGGCGGGTTCGTGGCGCAGGAGGTGCGCACGGGCCGGGTGCTGGCGATGCAGGGCGGGTTTGACGCGATCGGCTCATCCTACAACCGGGCGACCCAGGCGCTGCGCCAGCCGGGCTCGACCTTCAAGCCGCTGGTCTACGAGGCGGCGCTGGAGAACGGGATGACGCCGGCGTCGATCATCCCCGATGCGCCTTTCTGCGTGTGGCAGGGCGCGGGGCTGGGCAACAAGTGCTTCCGCAACTTCGACGGGCGCAATTACGGCGCCAAGACCATGCGCTGGGGCGTGGAGCAGTCGCGCAACCTGATGACCGTGCGCGCGGCCAGCCGGACGGGGATGGGCAAGATCACCGATGCGGCGCGTAAGCTGGGGGTGGGCGACTATCCCGATTACCTGTCGATCGCGCTGGGCGCGGGCGACACCACGGTGATGAAGCTGACCAACGCTTACGCGATTCTGGCCAACCACGGGCGCGCGCTAACTCCGACGCTGATCGACTACATCCAGGACCGCGAGGGCAAGGTCATCTTCCGCACGGATAATCGCTGCGAGTTCATGGGCAACTGCAACGCCGGCGACTGGGATGGCAGCGCGATGCCGCGGCCGCCATCGCGCTCCAAGCAGCTGCTCGACCCGCAGGCCTCGTTCCAGATGGTGCATATCCTGACGGGCGTGGTCGAGCGGGGCACGGCGACGGTGCTGCGCGACCTCAACCGGCCGCTGTTCGGCAAGACCGGCACCACCTCCGGCCCGACCAACGTATGGTTCATCGGCGGCACGCCGGACGTGGTCGCGGGCACCTACCTTGGCTACGACCAGCCCCGCTCCATGGGCGGCGGCGCACAGGGTGGGCGGCTCGCCGCGCCGATCTTCAAGCAGTTCGCCGAGGTCGCGTTCAAGAACCAGCCGCCCGTGCCGTTTGTGGCGCCGGCTGGCGTCCGCATGGTGCGGATCGACCGCAACTCGGGACGGCGGGTGTTCGGGGCCTTCCCGCTGAAGGAGGATCCCAAGTCGCCGGTGATCTGGGAAGCGTTCAAGCCTGAGACCGAGCCGCGCCGCTCGATCCGCCGCGATCATGCGTCCGCGGCTCAAGCGACTGCCGGACGGCCACGCGCGCGTGCCGCCACCGCCGCAGCGCCACCACGCCCGCGCCCTGCCGCCCGCCGTGAGGCAGCGCCGCAGCCGGCGCCGTCCGACGACTTCTTGCAGAGGCAGGGCGGCATTTATTGACGCTTGCCGTCATCCCCGCGAAAGCGGGGGCCCAGCCAACCAGGACACTCTGGGTCCCGCTTGCGCGGGAATGACGAGTGAAGAGCGAGAGTGTGAATAATGCGCGCCGAAGCGCAGGCCCATATCGACCGGATCAACGCCGCCTCCCAGCTCCTGCGCCGCTTCCTAGATTGGGATCGCGCGCTGAAGCGGCTCGACGAGCTCAACGCCAAGGTCGAGGACAGCGACCTGTGGAACGATCCCAAGGCGGCGCAGGACGTGATGCGCGAACGCCGTCGGCTGGAAGAAGCGATCGGCGCGACGCGCAAGCTGGAGACCGAGCTCGCCGACACGGTGGAGCTGATCGAGCTGGCCGAGGCCGAGGGCGACGGCGGGATGGTCGAGGACGGCGTCCGCAGCCTCGAGGACCTCGCCGAGCGCGCCGACCAGGACAAGGTGGCGGCGCTACTGGCGGGCGAGGCGGACGCCAACAACAGCTATGTCGAGGTGAACGCAGGTGCGGGCGGGACCGAAAGCCAGGATTGGGCCGGCATGCTGCAACGCATGTACTCGCGCTGGGGCGAACGGCATGGGATGAAGGTCGAGCTGGTCGACCATCATTCGGGCGAGCAGGCGGGGATCAAGTCGGCGACGCTGCTGGTCAAGGGCGAGAACGCCTATGGCAACCTGAAGACCGAAAGCGGCGTGCACAGGCTGGTGCGGATCAGCCCCTATGACGCCAACGCGCGCCGCCACACCAGCTTCGCAAGCGTTTGGGTCTATCCTGAGGTCGATGACGATATCGACATCGAGATCAACGAAAGCGAGCTGCGGATCGATACCTACCGCGCGTCCGGTGCGGGTGGGCAACACGTCAACACCACCGACAGTGCGGTGCGGATCACCCACATCCCCACCAACATCGTCGTAGCCTGCCAGAACCAGCGCAGCCAGCACAAGAACCGCGCAGAGGCGATGAAGCAGCTGAAAGCCCGGCTGTACGAAGCCGAGCTGCAGCGCCGCGAAGCCGAGGCCAACGCCGCCAATGCCGCCAAGACCGACATCGGCTGGGGCCACCAGATCCGTTCCTACGTGCTCCAGCCCTATCAGCTGGTGAAGGACCTGCGCACCGGCGTGACTTCCACCGCGCCGGGCGATGTGCTGGACGGCGATCTCGATCGATTCATGGCTGCCGCCCTGTCGCAGCGGGTCACGGGCGAAAAGGTCGAGGTGGAGGACGTGGACTGATGCAAGCTCCCTTGTCTGCGTTCGTCCCGAGCCCTCTGGCTGCCCGCCTGCGGCAGCCGCTCACGACAAACATCGTCGAGGGACGCTAGTGCATACCGTCCGTCAGCGTGCCTCGACTTTGCTCGGCACGAACGGCGTTCTTCTGCTTGTTGCGCTTCTGCTCACCGCCTGCCGGGCCGAGCCGCAACCGCGTTCGTCCTTTCCGCCATCGGGGCGCGACGTCGCGCCGATCGTGTCGGACGCTTTCTCCACCGAAGACGTTCGCGACCGCGCCGGCGAGTTCGAGCAGGTGGTGGAACTGGCCGACGTGAAGCCGGGCATGTGGGTGGCCGACATCGGCGCTGGCGAGGGCTATTATACGGTGCGGCTCGCTCCCATCGTCGGCGCACAGGGACGAGTGCTGGCGCAGGACATCATGCCTGAGACCCGCGACCTGCTGGCGCAGCGGGTCGAGCGTGAGGGGCTGGAGAATGTCGCCGTGCGCCTGGGCGAGCCTGCGGATCCCAAGCTGCCGCCGGCCAGCTTCGATCGAATCTTCCTGGTGCACATGTACCATGAGGTGACCGACCCTTACTCCTTCCTGTGGCACCTGCGGACTGGGCTGAAGCCGGCTGGCGAGGTGGTCGTGGTCGACGCTGACCGGCCCGTCAAGCGCCACGGCATCCCGCCCGCGCAGCTCAAGTGCGAGCTGGCGGCGGTCGGGCTTCAGCTGCAGCGCGTCGAGCGGCTGCCGGGAGGAGACAGCTATTTCGCCGCGTTCAGGCCCGGCGGACCGAGGCCCGAGCCGGAGGCGATCAAGCCGTGCGGGCCGGCGGCCAGCGGCCCCGCGGCTGACTAATACCTCGAACTGCTGTCAATCAGAGTCGCGTACCGTCCTGAACTCCTCGCACTCGGACGCGCTCCCGAGACTTCCCAAGCGCCGTTCGGGCGGTTAAGTCTCGGGCATGACACGGAAAATCGGCTTAGCGGCATTGCTGGTGGCGGCTCCTGTATTGAGTGGCTGCGTGGTGCAGGCCGGCTTGGCTGCGGCGGAACTGGTGCGCTACCTTCCCGAGACCGAGCGGCGCAGCAATACGCACCTCAGGCCCGCAGCGACGGAGGCATGCACGAAGCGCGCAGGGCAACATGGCTCAGTCCACATTGTCGACGTTCAGCAGCAACGCGCCGACCGGCTGGTGGTATGGGGATCGGTCACTGACGCTCAGCAGCGGCGGCGCACGTTCGAATGCCACTACACCACCGCCCTGGTGCGCTTCAGACTTCGCGAGATCGGCGCCCGTAGCTAGTAGGGCGGCTCTCAGCTCCCCTGTTTTCCACTGCGGCGGCGGTTGAAGAGCACACTCGCTCCAGCCTGCGTCCGAGCGCGCCTCCGTTTATTAGAGCAGCCCCATTCGGCGCATGCTGGTGCAGGAAAGGGGGTGAAGACCAGATGATCGATCACCGCCAGATCCAGCGCGGCCGCTGCTCCGGCCAGCTCGCGGGTTGCCCTAACAACCTCGGGATCGCGCCGGGAGCTTCGCCCCGCGTGATTGTGGGCGAGGATCAGGCCGGCACTGCCGAACAGGGCGGCGTCGCGGAGGATCGCGCCGACCGGCATCTCAGCGTGGCGATCGCCGCTATAGCTCGCGAGGTGGAGGCAGCGCGTCCGGCCGTCGACATGCGCGACCCACAGGCTCTCACGGCCGCTGTCCTGCAAGGAGGGTGCGAAGAACGCCTTGCTGGCCTCGACTCCCGTGAGGGTCGCTGGATCGTCGGCACGCTGATGCAACATGGTTGAAAGGCTATCCGCGGGAGGGTGCCCCGGCTACCGGAACAAGCTCCATTCCGGCGGCTCCGCTAATTCCGGAACGGAGGGGAGCTGGTCAGCGCTTCCGGCCTGGCTCGCGGCGGGCTAAGCTCCGACTATGCAAGCCTATCATGAATTGATGCGTTGGGTGCTGGACGAGGGCCTGCCGCAGGACGATCGGACGGGCACCGGCACCTTATCGGTGTTCGGCGCGCAGATGCGGTTCGACCTGGCGCAGGGTTTCCCCCTCCTTACGACCAAGAAGCTCCACCTGCGCTCGATCATCATTGAATTGCTGTGGTTCCTGCGGGGCGACACCAACGTGCGCTGGCTGCAGGAGCGCAAGGTCAGCATCTGGGACGAGTGGGCGGATGAGACGGGCGACCTCGGCCCCGTGTACGGCAAACAGTGGCGCGACTGGGCGACCGCGGATGGACGGCACATCGACCAGATCGCAGAGCTACTGAAGCTCATCCGCGGCGATCCGGCTTCGCGGCGGCAGATCGTGACCGCCTGGAACCCGGGCGAGCTCGGGCGGATGGCGCTGGCACCGTGCCATTGCCTGTTCCAGACCCAGGTGGCAGCCGGGCGGCTGAACCTGCAGCTCTACCAGCGCAGCGCCGACCTGTTCCTGGGCGTGCCGTTCAACATCGCCTCCTACGCGCTCCTGACCCACATGCTGGCGCGGGAGTGCGGGTTGGAGCCCGGCACGTTCGTGTGGACGGGCGGCGACGTGCATCTTTATTCCAACCACCTGGAGCAGGCGCGGCTGCAGCTGACCCGGGAGACACGGCTCTTGCCGCAGCTGCAGATCAAGGACCGCGGCCAGGACCTGTTCGGCTACGAACTCGAGGATTTCACCGTCAGCGGTTACGACCCGCACCCGCATATCGCGGCGCCGGTAGCGGTGTAGGAGAAAATAACGCACCCGTTATGGAGCCACTCCGGGGAAAGCGCGTTTGTTCAGTCGCTAGACAGGAGATTGTACCATGATGCGTAAGGTAATGACCCTGGCCCTGATCGGCGGCAGCCTCGCGATTGCGGCCTGCAACACGGTCCGCGGCGCAGCAGCAGACGTCAACTCGGCCGCCAACACGGTCGACAACGCGACCTGATCCGAGCCATGGTCATTTCGCTTTTTCAGTGGAGATGACCATGGTTCGTAAGCTTGTAACGGTGGCGTTGATCGGTGGAGCGTTGGGTCTTGCGGCCTGCAACACCGTTCGTGGAGTTGGGCAGGACCTCGGTACCGCGGCCAATTGCACGGAGAACACCATTCAGGGCACGCGCTGCTAAGCGGCACGGGCTAGCAAGCCAAAAAAGAGAGCCCCGCCGGCGATGAGCCGGCGGGGCTTTTCTTTGTCGGCCCTTTCCGAAGTGCGCCAAGGTGCACCGCCGGGAGGTGGCCCACGGGAGCCGGAGGAAGCTCGCTCCCAGCCGCCTGCTGCGCGGCCGCCTGCTCTCCCGCGGTGGGCTTCGCCACTGCGG
This sequence comes from uncultured Sphingomonas sp., assembly GCF_902806265.1. Lineage (GTDB taxonomy): Bacteria > Pseudomonadota > Alphaproteobacteria > Sphingomonadales > Sphingomonadaceae > Sphingomicrobium. The sequence goes on from NZ_CADCVZ010000015.1 coordinate 49,413, forward strand.
GAGAGCAGCTAGTCGACCTACCCCTGCAGGTAGTCGCCCGCGTCGGCGTCGGTGCCGGTACCGGAGGTCACCACCTCGGCCAGGGGATCGTCGCTCATGCCCGCGGTGTCGTCACGGGGCGAACGGGCAAGTTCGGCCGCCCTTAGTTCCTCCGCCGAGTCCGGAGCAACGAGCGCGTCGGCCATTCGCCGCTGCGCCGCGCGCAGCGCCGTGTCGCGGCTGGTCGCCGCCACCCGCAGCCGGTTCATGCCCGCACCGGTCCCCGCCGGGATGAGCCGGCCGACGATCACGTTCTCCTTGAGGCCATTCAGGTTGTCGATCTTGCCCTGCACCGATGCCTCGGTGAGGACGCGCGTGGTCTCCTGGAACGATGCCGCCGAGATGAACGAACGGGTCTGGAGCGAGGCCTTGGTGATGCCCAGCAGCACCGGCTTGCCCGCCGCGGGCTTCTGGCCCTTGGTAAGCCTGGCGTTCGCCTCGTCCATTTCCTCGCGGTCCACCTGCTCTTCCTTGAGCAGCGTGGTGTCGCCGCCGTCGGTGATCTCGACCTTTTGCAGCATCTGGCGAACGATCACCTCGATGTGCTTGTCGTTGATCTTCACGCCTTGCAGTCGGTAGACCTCCTGGATCTCGCTGACGAGATACTCGGCCAGCGCAACTACGCCGAGCACTTCCAGGATGTCGTGCGGGTCCGGGGAACCGCCGACCAGATTGTCGCCGCGCTTGACGAAGTCGCCTTCCTGCACGTCGATCACCTTGGACTTGGGCACCAGATACTCGACCGGATCGCCACCGTCGTCGGGGATGATCGCGATCTTTCGCTTGGCCTTGTAGTCCTTCATGAAGTTCACGCGGCCGGAGACCTTGGCGATGATCGCGTTCTCCTTGGGCTTGCGCGCCTCGAACAGCTCGGCGACCCGCGGCAGACCGCCGGTGATGTCGCGCGTCCGCGCGGCTTCCCGCGGCATGCGCGCCAGCACCTCGCCGGCCTCGACCTGCTGGCCGTCGTCGATCGCGACGATTGCACCCGGAGCCAGGCGGTAGACGCCCGCTTCGGTGGCATCCTGACCAAGCAGGGTCAGGCGTGGACGCAGATCCTCCTTCTTCGACTTGGCCATGTCCTCGGTGACGACCCGCTGCGAGATGCCGGTCGACTCGTCGGTCTGCTCCGTCATGGTGCGGTTCTCGGTGAGGTCCTGGTACTTCACGATGCCCGCGCGCTCGGTGATCACCGGGCTGAAGCTCGGATCCCACTCGGCGATACGGTCGCCCTTGCTGACGATGTGCCCGCTTTCACACAGCAGATGTGCGCCATAGGGCAGGCGGTGGGTCGAAAGCTCGCGCCCGTCCATGTCGAGGATGGCGATCTCGCCCGAGCGAGACAGCGAGATATGCCGGCCGCGCGGATCGGTGATCGTGGGCATGTCCCTGAGCTCGATCGTGCCGTCGACCGGCGCCTCCAGGTTCGACTGCTCGTTGAGCTGGGCCGCGCCGCCGATGTGGAAGGTCCGCATCGTCAGCTGCGTCCCCGGCTCACCGATCGACTGGGCGGCGATAACGCCGACCGCCTCGCCGATGTTGACCGGCGTACCGCGGGCGAGATCGCGCCCGTAGCACTTGCCGCACACGCCCGACTTGGACGCGCACACCAGGGGCGAGCGGATCTTGATGCCCTGTAGGCTGGCCGCCTCGAGCTTGGCAACCATCGCCTCGTCGAGCAGCACGCCTTCCTTGACCAGCGTTTCGCCGGTCTTGGGATCGGCAACCTCTTCCGCCGTGGTCCGGCCCAGCACGCGATCGCCGAGCGAAGCGATCACCGCGCCACCCTGGACGATCGCCCGCATCTCCAGCGCCTGGTCGGTTCCGCAATCCTCCTCGATGATCACGGCGTCCTGGGACACGTCGACCAAGCGGCGGGTCAGGTAGCCCGAGTTCGCCGTCTTCAGCGCCGTGTCGGCCAGGCCCTTGCGGGCGCCGTGGGTCGAGTTGAAGTACTCAAGGACGGTCAGGCCTTCCTTGAAGTTGGAGATGATCGGCGTTTCGATGATCTCGCCCGAGGGCTTGGCCATCAGGCCGCGCATGCCGGCGAGCTGCTTGATCTGAGCCTGCGAACCACGCGCGCCGGAGTGCGCCATCATGTAGATGGAGTTCACCGGAGTCTCGCGGCCGTCGGCGCCCTTGGGCGTGGCCTGGATTTCCTTCATCATCTCTTGCGCGACGCGGTCGCCGCAGCGCGACCAGGCATCGATCACCTTGTTGTACTTTTCCTGCTGGGTGATCAGGCCGTCCTGGTACTGCTGCTCATAGTCCTTCACCAGCGCGCGGGTCTCCTCGACGAGGGGCTCCTTGGCGGCGGGGATGACCATGTCGTCCTTGCCGAAGCTGATCCCGGCCTTGAACGCGTGGCGGAAACCAAGCTGCATGATCGCGTCGGCGAACAGCACCGTCTCCTTCTGACCGGTGTGGCGATAGACGATGTCGATGACGTCGCCGATCTCCTTCTTGGTCAGCAGGCGGTTGACCGTCTCGAACGGCACCCGGTGGCTCTTCGGGAGGGTCTCGGCGAGCAGCATGCGGCCCGGCGTGGTCTCGAACCGCTTCATGTAGGTCTTGCCGGCCTCGTCCGTCTGCGGAACGCGGCTGACGATCTTGCTGTGCAGCGTCACCGCACCCGCGGACAGCGCGGCGTGCACTTCCTGCATGTCGGCCAGCAGCATGCCCTGGCCCGGCTCACCGTCCTTCTCGATCGAGAGATAATAGAGACCCAGCACCATGTCCTGCGAAGGCACAATGATCGGCTTGCCGTTGGCGGGGCTGAGGATGTTGTTGGTGCTCATCATCAGCACGCGCGCTTCCAGCTGCGCTTCGAGGCTCAGCGGCACGTGCACGGCCATCTGGTCGCCGTCGAAGTCGGCATTGAAGGCGGCGCAGACCAGCGGGTGCAGCTGGATCGCCTTGCCCTCAATCAGCACCGGCTCGAACGCCTGGATGCCGAGGCGGTGGAGCGTCGGCGCGCGGTTCAGCAGCACGGGATGCTCGCGGATCACCTCGTCCAGGATGTCCCAGACTTCCTTGCGCTCCTTTTCGACCCATTTCTTGGCCTGCTTGAGGGTCATGGACAGACCCTTGGCGTCCAGGCGCGAGTAGATGAACGGCTTGAACAGCTCGAGCGCCATCTTCTTGGGCAGGCCGCACTGATGGAGCTTGAGCTCCGGCCCGGTGACGATGACCGAGCGGCCCGAATAGTCGACGCGCTTGCCGAGCAGGTTCTGGCGGAAGCGGCCCTGCTTGCCCTTGAGCATGTCGGACAGCGACTTCAGCGGCCGCTTGTTGGCGCCGGTAATGGTGCGGCCGCGGCGGCCGTTGTCGAATAGCGCATCGACCGCTTCCTGCAGCATGCGCTTCTCGTTGCGGACGATGATGTCCGGCGCGCGCAGCTCCATCAGCCGCTTCAGGCGGTTGTTGCGGTTGATGACCCGGCGGTAGAGGTCGTTGAGGTCCGACGTCGCGAAGCGGCCGCCGTCCAGCGGGACCAGCGGGCGCAGCTCGGGCGGGATCACGGGAACGACGTCCAGGATCATCCACTCGGGCCGGTTGCCGGACTCAAGGAAGCTCTCGACGACCTTGAGCCGCTTGATGATCTTCTTGGGCTTGAGTTCGGACTTGGTGACCGCCAGCTCTTCCAGCAGCGCCTTGCGCTCGCCTTCGAGGTCGAGGTCCATCAGCATGATCTTAACGGCTTCCGCGCCGATCCCCGCCGAGAAGGCGTCCTCGCCATACTCGTCCTGCGCGTTCAGCAGCTCGTCCTCGGTCAGCAGCTGGAACTTCTCCAGCGGCGTCAGGCCGGGCTCGATGACGACGTAGCTCTCGAAATAGAGCACGCGCTCCAGCTGCTTCAGCTGCATGTCGAGCAGCAGGCCGATGCGGCTCGGCAGCGACTTCAGGAACCAGATGTGGGCGACAGGGGCGGCCAGCTCGATGTGGCCCATGCGCTCGCGGCGGACCTTGGATACGGTCACCTCCACGCCGCACTTCTCGCAGACGATGCCCTTGTACTTCATCCGCTTGTACTTGCCGCACAGGCATTCGTAGTCCTTGATCGGACCGAAAATGCGCGCGCAGAACAGGCCGTCACGTTCGGGCTTGAACGTGCGATAATTGATGGTCTCGGGCTTCTTGATCTCGCCGAAAGACCAGCTGCGGATCTTGTCGGGCGACGCGATGCCGATCTTGATCTGGTCAAAGGTCTCCGGCTTGACGACCGGGTTCGCGAAGGGGGTCAGTTCGTTCATTTGTTACTCCTGAGCCCCGCAGGGCCTGAGTTCGAAACTTGTTTTCTCGTCTTGCTGAACTCGTTCCGGCATCCATCCCTCAGCGCGAACCGCAGCTCGGGCGAAAGGATGGACCCTGAAACAAGTTCAAGGCGACAGCGCTAGGCCGTCACTCCGCCGCCAGCGCCGGCGGCTCGTCGTCCAGATTGTCAACGCTGTTCAGTTCGACGTTGAGGCCCAGCGACCGCATCTCCTTCACCAGCACGTTGAAGCTCTCGGGAATGCCGGCTTCGAACGTGTCGTCGCCCTTGACGATCGCCTCGTAGACCTTGGTGCGGCCGATCACGTCGTCTGACTTCACCGTCAGCATTTCCTGCAGCGTGTAGGCGGCGCCGTAGGCCTGGAGCGCCCACACCTCCATCTCGCCGAAGCGCTGGCCGCCGAACTGCGCCTTGCCGCCCAGCGGCTGCTGGGTGACGAGGGAGTAGGGGCCGATGGAGCGCGCGTGGATCTTGTCGTCCACCAGGTGGTGCAGCTTCAGCATATAGATATAGCCCACCGTCACCTTGCGATCGAACGGCTCGCCGCTGCGGCCGTCGAACAGGGTGACCTGGCCCGACGGATCGAGACCCGCCTTCTCCAGCATGAAAGCCACATCCGGTTCGCGCGCACCGTCGAACACCGGAGTCCCCATCGGCAGGCCGCCGACCAGGTTGCGGGCAAGCTCCATCACGCCGTCGTCGTCGCGCGCGTCGATGGCGCCGTCGTATTGCTCGCCGTACATATCCTTGAGCTTGGTTCGAACGTCACCGACGTCTTGTCCGGCCAGCCCGGCACCGCGGTGGTGCATCTCCTCGAGCATGTCTCCGATCTGCTTGCCCAGGCCGCGCGCGGCCCAGCCCAAGTGCGTCTCGAAGATCTGCCCGACGTTCATGCGTGAAGGCACGCCCAGCGGGTTGAGCACGATGTCGACCGGGGTGCCGTCCTCCAGAAACGGCATGTCCTCGTTCGGCAGGATGCGGCTGATCACGCCCTTGTTGCCGTGACGGCCGGCCATCTTGTCGCCCGGCTGCAGCTTGCGCTTCACCGCTACGAACACCTTGACCATCTTCAGCACGCCCGGGGGCAGCTCGTCGCCCGCCTCCAGCTTGCCGACGCGGTCCTCGAACTTGCGGGTGATCACGCCCGCGGCCTCGTCGTACTGCGCCTTCAGCGCCTCGATATCGGCCTGGCGGGCGTCGTCCTTGACGGCGATCTTCCACCAGTCGTGCTTCTCGACCGCCTCCAGCGTGGCATCATCCAGGGTCGCGCCCTTCTTGAGGGTCTTGGGAGCCGCGGTCGCGACCTGACCGAGCAGCATTTCCTTGAGGCGCGCAAAGGTCGCGCGGTTCAGGATCGAACGCTCCGACTCGGCATCTAGCCGCAGCCGGTCCTTTTCCTCGGTCTGGATGGCGCGGGTACGGTCGTCGATGTCGATGCCATGGCGGTTGAACACCCGCACCTCGACCACCGTGCCGGTGACGCCCGGCGGCAGCCGGAGCGAGGTGTCGCGCACGTCCGAAGCCTTTTCGCCGAAGATCGCGCGGAGGAGCTTCTCCTCCGGTGTCATCGGCGACTCGCCCTTGGGCGTGATCTTGCCGCACAGGATGTCGCCCGGCTCGACCTCGGCGCCGATGTAGACGATGCCCGCCTCGTCGAGGTTGCGCAGCGCTTCCTCGCCGACGTTGGGAATGTCGCGGGTGATGTCCTCCGGCCCAAGCTTGGTGTCGCGGGCCATGACCTCGAACTCTTCGATGTGGATCGAGGTGAAGACGTCGTCCTTAACGATCCGCTCGGAAATCAGGATCGAGTCCTCATAATTGTAGCCGTTCCAGGGCATGAACGCGACGAGGACGTTGCGGCCGAGCGCGAGCTCACCGAACTGGGTCGAGGGACCGTCCGCGATGGTGTCGCCGGCCTGCACCGTGTCACCCACCTTCACCAGCGGACGCTGGTTGATGCAGGTGTTCTGGTTGGAGCGCTGGAACTTCATCAGCGTGTAGATGTCGACACCGCTATCGCCCGGGCGAAGCTCGCCGGTGACGCGCACGACAATGCGGGTCGCGTCCACCTGGTCGACAATGCCGGGACGGCGGGCGGCGATGGCAGCGCCCGAGTCGCGGGCAACCGTTTCCTCCATGCCGGTGCCGACGAGCGGCGCGTCGGCTTGCAGCAGCGGCACCGCCTGGCGCTGCATGTTGGAGCCCATCAGCGCCCGGTTGGCGTCATCGTTCTCAAGGAACGGGATCAGCGAAGCCGCGACCGACACCAGCTGCTTGGGGCTGACGTCCATCAACGTGATCTGCTCGCGCGGCGCAATCAGGAAGTCGCCCGCCCGCCTCGAGGAAATGATCTCCTCGGCGAAGCTGCCGTCCGGATTGATCTCGGCATTCGCCTGAGCGATGGTGTGCTTGGCTTCTTCCATCGCCGATAGATAGACGACCTCGTCGGTCACCTTGTGGTCGACGACCTTGCGGTACGGCGTTTCGATGAAGCCGTACTTGTTGACCCGGCTGAAGCTGGCGAGGCTGTTGATTAGGCCGATGTTCGGCCCTTCCGGAGTCTCGATCGGACAGATGCGGCCATAGTGGGTCGGATGGACGTCGCGAACCTCGAAGCCCGCGCGCTCACGAGTCAGACCGCCGGGCCCGAGCGCCGAAACGCGGCGCTTGTGGGTCACTTCGGACAGCGGGTTCGTCTGGTCCATGAACTGCGACAGCTGCGAGGAGCCGAAGAACTCCCGCACCGCGGCCACCGCCGGCTTGGCGTTGATGAGGTCGTTCGGCATGACGGTCGACACGTCGACGCTGCTCATCCGCTCCTTGACCGCGCGCTCCATCCGCAGCAGGCCGACGCGATACTGGTTCTCGAGCAGCTCGCCGACCGAACGGACGCGGCGGTTGGCGAGGTTGTCGATGTCGTCGATGTCGCCCTTGCCGTCCTTGAGGTTCACCAGCTCCTTAACCACCGCCAGTATGTCCTCGCGGCGGAGCGTGGTGACCGTGTCCTCGGCGTCGAGGCCGAGGCGCATGTTGAGCTTGACCCGGCCCACGGCCGACAGGTCGTATCGCTCCGGATCGAAGAACAGGCCGTAGAACAGCGCGTCCGCGGTCTCGCGGGTCGGCGGCTCGCCCGGGCGCATTACGCGATAGATGTCGCTCAGCGCCTGGTCGCCGTCCTCGGCCTTGTCGGCCTTCAGAGTGTTGCGGATCCAGGGACCGGTGTTGACGTAATCGATGTCGAGCAGCTCGAGGCGGTCGACGCCGGCCTTGTCGAGCTTCTCCAGCTTCTCGGCATTCACCTCGTCGCCGGCCTCGATGTAGATCTCGCCCGTGCTCTCGTTGATCAGGTCATAGGCGGAGAAACGGCCGAAGATCTCCTCGGTCGGGATGATAAGGTTTTGAAGGCCTTCCTTGGCCGCCTGGTTGGCGCGACGGGGAGTGATCTTCTCGCCGGCCTTGAACACGACCTCGCCCGAGTCCGCGTTAGCGACGTCGTAGGTCGGCTTCTGGCCGCGCCATTGCTCGGCGACATAGGGAATTTGCCAGCCGTTCGGCCCGCGGCCGTAGCTGACGGTGTTGTAGAACTCGGCCAAGATGTCCTCGGACGACAGGCCAAGCGCGTGCAGCAGCGCCGTCACCGGCAGCTTGCGCTTGCGGTCGATGCGGACGTTAACGATGTCCTTGGCATCGAACTCGAAATCGAGCCAGCTGCCCCGGTAGGGGATTACGCGCGCGGCAAACAGATACTTGCCCGAGGCGTGGGTCTTGCCGCGGTCATGGTCGAACAGCACGCCCGGCGAGCGGTGCATCTGCGACACGATGACGCGCTCGGTGCCGTTGACGATGAAGGTGCCGTTCCACGTCATGAGCGGCATGTCACCCATGTAGACGTCCTGCTCCTTGATATCGATCACCGACTTGGCTTCGGTGTCGGGATCAATCTCGAACGAGGTCAAGCGCAGGGTGACGCGCATCGGCGCAGCGTAGGTCAGGCCACGCTGGCGGCATTCCTCGGTGTCGAACTTCGGCTCCTCCAGGACATAATGGTCGAAGTCGAGGTGCGCGGTGCCGGCGAAATCCTGAATCGGGAAGACCGAGCGCAGCGTCTTCTCGAGGCCCGAAACATAGCCGATGCTCGGGTCGGAGCGGAGGAACTGTTCGTAAGACTCGCGCTGAACCTCGATGAGGTTCGGCATCTCGCTGATCTCGTGGATGTTGCCGAAGATCTTGCGGATGCGCCGCGAGTTGGTCTTGACCCCACTGGAGGTGTTGTGGGGAGCGTCGATCGCCTTGGTCGCCATGTGTTTCCCTGCGCTTGGGGCGCACGGCATCGCCGCGGGCCCCGTCAAGTCCGGCGCGGTTCCTGTAAACTCCCCGCCATACGTGCAGGCCGATGCGCGGTGCGGCCCGTGTCCCGGCGGGGACAGGAAAAAGCTCCGGACGCACGACCTTGTGCGGCGGAGCCGATATGTGTTGGATAGCTCCTATATACGCCGCCGCCCGGCGATTGGAAGGGGCAAAGCAACCAAAGCCGTTCCGGGCAGTTAGCGGGGCGACCAGCCGTTCACAGGAGTTCCCATGCGCTTAGCCTTGCTCGCCCCCGCTGCCCTGTTGCTCGCCGCCTGCGGTCAGACCACCGGCGAGATCGCGCAGGAGGATCCGGCCGAGGCGCTGCGCAACGCCGCCAACCAGTCGGATCCCGCGGCGGCCCAGGTCCTGCGGGAACGGGCCAACCAGATGGAGGCGACCGGCACCAACAGCTACCAGGCGGCGGAGCAGGCGCTGCAGCAGGGTGGGGTCGCGCAGGTCGCGAACGCGCAGGGCGCAGCGTCCCGACCGCCTTCCGGCAGCGTTCAGGCTCGCCCGAACCTTCCGCAGAACTCGAACCGGAAGGACGGTACCGTGCCACCCGACCGGATGGTCGGCACCACTAAGGAGCCTGGCATGCAGATGGGCGGGGAACAGAAACAACCCCAGCCGAGCGGCGGGCAGCGGTAAGGCGACAGGCATTCATGGCAAAAAGGGCGGCCCCGGTGGGAGCCGCCCTTGTTCTTTGCTGAGCTAGGACCCCCGCGGTGGCGAGGGTAACTCTGCGCAGCCCCTTGCGGGGCCACTTAGTTACTTCAGCTCGACGGTGCCGCCGGCGTCCTCGATCTGCTTCTTGATCTTCTCGGCCTCGTCCTTGCCGATGCCTTCCTTGACGGCCTTGGGAGCACCCTCGACCAGCGCCTTGGCTTCGCCCAGGCCCAGGCCGGTGATGGCGCGGACTTCCTTGATGACGTTGATCTTCTTGCCACCGTCACCGGTGAGGATCACGTCGAATTCGGTCTTCTCTTCCTCTGCAGGGGCAGCCGGGCCACCCGCGGCCGGGCCGGCAACGGCGACGGCAGCGGCGGCCGAAACGCCCCACTTCTCTTCCAGCGCCTTGGCGAGGTCCGCAGCCTCAAGGACGGTAAGCGCCGACAGCTGGTCGACGAGGTTCTGAATGTCAGCCATTTTCTACTCCTGTGCGGGGCAAGGCCCCTTTTATCGTGCGTTGATGAAAGCTTATGCGGCTTCCGCGGCGTCAGCCGCGTAGGCGCCGAAGACCCGTGCCAGCATCGCGCCCGGCTCGTTGATGGTCCGCGCGATCTTGCTCGCAGGCGCTTGTACGAGGCCCACGATGGTTGCGCGAAGTTCATCCAAGCTCGGGAGCTCGGCCAGCGCCCTGATCCCGTTCACGTCCAGAACGGTGTCGCCCATCGCTCCGCCAAGAATCTCGAACTTGTCGGTCGTCTTGGCGAAGTCCACCGCCACCTTGGCGGCGGCGACGGGGTCGGGCGAGGTGGCCAGCGCGGTTGGGCCCTTCAGCAGGTCGCCGATGGGCTGGTAGCGCGTGCCGTCCAGCGCGATCAGGGCAAGGCGGTTCTTCGCAACCTTGAACTGCGCCCCGGCGTCGCGCATCCTTAGGCGCAGATCGGTGGACTGAGCCACCGACAGGCCGAGATTGCGGGTGACCACCACCACGCTGGTCTCGACGAACACCTGCTTCAGCTCGGCAACCAGATCCGCTTTTTCATTGCGATCCATGCCCACTCCAATGTTTCACCCGCGACGGTGTCGCGGGCGAGGTTCAAACAACTTGGGGGCAACCGCCTCCAAGCACTGTCCGTGGGGTCGGGTGATCGAGGTGCGGTGCAACGCACGAACGGGCGCAAGCAAGCGCCCGGATGATCTCTCTTCCCCGTCTAGGTTGGCGATTAAGGCCTTGCGGCCACCAACTGTCTCGGACGGCGCCCCGGCAAGCCGGAGCAGCGCGGGCCTATAGCGGATAATCGCAGCGGATCAAGCTGCCTGCTGCGCTTCGGGGAAGGTGGGGCCGCGGCGGAACTGAAGGAGGACAGCCGCGGCCCGAGGGAGGACAAGTCAGAAGGCCGAGGGCGCCCGTACGGCAATAGCGACTTCGGGCAGGCTGGTGGTGCCGCTCGCTGCAAGCTGCTCCGCCCGAGCGATCGCCCGCGCCATCTGCGGCTTGGCTCCCTGCCAGGCCACCGACCGGCATGCCTGGCGCTGGGTGCGCAGGCCGGTGAAATCGAGCGGCGCACAAACCATGCCAACTGCCGAGCGCACGCGGGAAGTCAGCCTTTTCTGACCGGAAGCGTTGGCCAGGTTGAGGTCGCGGTGGCTGACCCGTTCGGTGATCTGATCGTCCTGAGTCCGCTCGCCGATCACCTGGAGCGGAGCCTGCGCGCTGGCAGGGGCGGTTGCCGCTGCAACGGCGAGCGTGAGGGACGCCGTGAGGAAAAGCTGCTTGGTCATGTTCGATCTCCCGCTGTATTCGGGAGGGGCATGCGACCGTTGGGTCTGGCGTGCATCTGTTGTTCGGCGAGCAAGAGGCCCAGGATCGGCAGGCGGGAAATGCCGTCGCAAACCGCCAGGAGCCGTCGACGGAGCGACAAACGGCTGGCTCCGCGCTCGAACCCGCATGCGCTTTGATCGTTGAACCGGTGAGACTTCAGTCAGGGAGGATCAGCATGTCCGGTTACCGCGGCGACGGCTATGGGGCGCACGGCGATCACGGCGACGAGACTTTCCGCTTCGGCGAAGGCGACGACAAACGAGGGCGGCGAGGGCCCGAACCGGACGGCGATCGATCGTTCTGGAATCGGGAACCGCGCCAGGGCGCCGGGCGAGGCAATCTGATGGGCCACTCGGAAGAACGGGTACGGGAATGGCTCGGCCGCGAAGATGGAATGCGGCCCGGTGGCGAGAGGCTGGCCGACGATCCCCGCGCGGTCGCCGCAGCCGACGATTGGCGCCGCCAACATGGCCGCGAGGGCTACGAGGGCAGCTATGCCCGGCACGACGAGCCTTATGGGAGCTACCGCCAGCGCCACCTCGACGAGCTCGACCGCGACTATCACGCGTGGTGCCGCGAGCAGGAACAGCAGTTCGGCCGCGATTTCGGCAGCTGGCGTCAGCAGCGTGCGGGGCGGACGACCGACGGGTCAGTGGAGTTCGGTTCGGAAGAATAACACCCGTTGCTGTGTGGATGACCGGCAATGAGCGACTCGCGGGAGCGGGGCGCTTAGCTGAGCTGGCGTCCGCTGTGCGGACCGGCGCCCTGCCATGCTACGCGCCTCGCTCCGGCGCAGGGGCAGAGGGACTCGAACCCACGACCCTCGGTTTTGGAGACCGATGCTCTACCAACTGAGCTATACCCCTAGGCGCGGCGGGGAGGTAGCTTGGCCGGGAACGCGGTGCAAGGGGCGTGCTTGAAGCCTTCGCCCAACCGCGCTACATCGCCCTTCGTTCGAGGTCCGGCGGAGCCATCCGCGGACCTCGTTTTTCTATCTGCCAGAAAGTTGGAGCAGCCGTGGCCAAGACGTCTCCAGGCGAGTTCATCCGCCAGGTCCGCGTGGAAGCGCGCAAGGTGGTGTGGCCGACGGGCAAGGAGACCTGGGTGACGGCGGTGATGGTGTTTATCATGACTGCGCTGCTTGCCGCCTTCTTCTTCGGCGTCGACAGCTTCTTCTCCGCGATCGTCCAGTTCCTCCTCGGCCTCCTCGGCTGATCCTCACTTCCGTAGGTTAGAACCCCATGTCCCGCTGGTATATCATCCACGCCTATTCCGGTTTCGAGAACAAGGTTCGCGAGTCGATCCAGAGCGAGGCCAGGCGCCTTGGACTCGAGCAGCTGGTCGAGTCGGTCGAGGTCCCGACCGAGAAGGTGACCGAGATCCGGCGGGGCAAGAAGGTCACCTCCGACCGCAAGTTCTTTCCCGGCTATGTGCTGGCCAAGCTGGCGATGAACGACGACGTCTACCATCTGGTGCGCAACACGCCCAAGGTAACGGGCTTCCTGGGGCCGAACGGCAAGCCGCAGGCGATCAGCGAAGCGGAAGCGGCGCGCATCCTCAACACCAAGGAGGAGGCCGCAGCGGCCGCGCCCAAGGCCAAGATTAACGTCGATTATGAGATCGGCGATGCGGTCAAGGTGTTGGAAGGGCCGTTCGCAAGCTTCAACGGAACTGTGGAGGAGCTCGACTTCGACCGCGGCCGGGTCAAGGTCGGCGTGTCCATCTTCGGTCGCGCGACGCCGGTGGAGCTCGAGTTCGAGCAGGTCGAGCGGGTCAAGTAGGGCAGCCCGCCCGCCAAGCTTCCGGTCAAACGGGAGGATGCGGTTCGCACCCTCCCAGACTCATAGTCAGCTAATGCGTTGACCCTCACCGCCATCCCGAAGCGTCCGACGCGTCATTGTCGGATTGACCGCACCCTTGCGTCCGCCGACCCAGGCGGCGAGTGCGCCGAGCATCAGCGCGATCGCGCTGACCAGCGCTGCGGTCGAGGCTGCATTGGCGGCGGTGTCGGCAGCACGCGGCGCGGACTGCTGCAGCTGATTGCCGAGCTGTTCCACATTGGTGTTCTGAGTGGCGGAAGCGACCCCGGACTGGACCGTGTCGGCCGCGGCATTGGGGTTGTTGGCCGCGGCGGTGGCCACGGTGCTGGTCGCATTGCCGAGTGCCCGCATGGCGCCGCCGACCAGGCCACTGATGGCGCTGGTCAGCAGATAGATCACGATCAGCGAAGTTACTGCCCAGGCGGTGAGCCCGTGCCAGCCGCCGGTAGACTCGCGCGGCTTGCCGGCCAGCCGGCCGGCGGTCCATCCGCCGAGGAATGACGCGATGATCCCGGACAGCACCCACCAAATCCCGGCCCCGATGCCCAGCCCGCTGGCACTCGGGTTGTCGGCCGTACCCGGGTCCAGCGTCGCCAGGCCGATCCCCACGCCCAGCATGTTGAGCAGCAACTGGCTGATCAAGCCCACCGCCACGCCGGCGAACACGGCGCCCCAAGCGATCTGGTTGATCTCAACGGTGCGCAGGTCCTCAGCCGGGGCTACCGGGCTGTAGTGCGGTGCGTCCTTGTCGCCGCGCGCACGCGGGGTATCCGGATTACGATCCATGGCTATGCTCTCCCTGTTCTTGGCTTGAGCGATCCCTGACGCGGATGGTTCCTAACGCTCGCTAGCTGGTTACTAGGCAAACGGCCGAGGCGCTGCTAAGGGCACCGCCTTCCGACATCATCGGAGCCGTGCGGGAGGACGCCCAGGCGTTCGCTTGAACCGCTTAACTTCGCGCGCTTGGCTGCTGTTGCACGTCCAGGCGCCACAGAAACGAGAGTGACATGGCCAAGAAGATTACCGGCTATATCAAGCTGCAGGTGCCAGCCGGCGCCGCCAATCCGTCTCCGCCGATCGGCCCAGCCTTGGGTCAGCGCGGCGTCAACATCATGGAATTCTGCAAGCAGTTCAATGCGGCGACGCAGGAGATGGAGAAGGGCGCGCCGACCCCGACGGTGATCACCGTCTACGCCGACCGCTCTTTCTCTTTTGCGATGAAGACCCCGCCGGCGAGCTTCCTGCTCAAGAAGGCGGCCAAGCTGAAGTCGGGCTCCAAGGAGCCGGGCAAGGTCAGCGCCGGCACCATCAAGCGCTCGCAGCTGTCCGAGATCGCGGAAGCGAAGATGAAGGACCTCAACGCCAACGACGTCGAGGCCGCAACGAAGATCATTGAAGGCTCGGCGCGCGCCATGGGCCTCCAGGTGGTGGAGGGCTGAACATGGCCAAGCTGACCAAGAAGCAGAAGAACCAGGCCGACCAGGTCGACCGTGAGAAGCTCTACGCCGTGGACGAAGCGATCGGCCTGGTGAAGAATCTTGCCACCGCCAAATTCGACGAGAGCGTCGAGGTGGCGCTCAACCTCGGCGTCGATCCGCGCCACGCCGACCAGATGGTCCGCGGCGTCGTCAACCTGCCGAAGGGCACCGGCAAGTCGGTCCGCGTGGCGGTGTTCGCGCGCGGCGCTAAGGCCGAGGAAGCCACCGCAGCGGGCGCTGACGTGGTCGGGGCCGAGGACCTGATGGAGACCATCCAGAACGGCCAGATCGACTTCGAGCGCGTGATCGCCACCCCCGACATGATGGGCGTGGTCGGGCGCCTGGGTAAGGTGCTCGGTCCCAAGGGACTGATGCCCAACCCGAAGCTCGGCACCGTCACCATGGACGTGACCAAGGCGGTCACCGACGCGAAAGCGGGTCAGATCGAGTTCCGCGTCGAGAAGGCGGGCATCATCCACGCCGGCATCGGCAAGGCGAGCTTCGCTCAGGAAGACCTGCGCGCCAACTTCGACGCGTTCGTCGACGCCATCGTCCGCGCCAAGCCGGCGGGCGCCAAGGGCAAGTACGTCCAGAAGGCGGCGATCAGCTCGACCATGGGTCCGGGCGTGAAGGTCAGCCTCGAAGAGGTGGCTGGAGCCTGATGCGTCATCCGGCGAAGGCCGGGATCTCTCCACAGCAGAGTGGCGCAGATCGACAGGGATCCCGGCCTGCGCCGGGATGACGGAAGGGGTCGGGGCAGCGATGCTCCGGCCCTTTCCTTTGCCCCGCGCGTTTCCGCCCGTGAAGGAGACAGCCATGATCGACGATCCCCGCGACCCTACTCCGCCCGAAGCCGACATCACGGAGGACGATCCGGAGTTCGGCAACGCGCATCCCTTGTCTTCGCCGGGCGAGCTGGCGGGGACGGCGGACCGGGCGCTGGCGGCGGAGCTGGCGGCGCTTGATCCAGACCCGGACGAGCTGGACGAAGGCGGGATCGGCCCTGCCGCGGGCGACGAACTGGCGAGTAGCTGAGGTCTGGGGCGCAGCCGCCTTTCGTCTCGCGCGTTGGATGCGTGAGAAGGAGATAACCATGACCCAGGATGTATCGAACAAGGGCGGCGGGCTGAACGAACGGGCGCTGGAGCCTGCCACCCGTGAGCCGCTCGGCGGCACGGGCGGCAGCTCGGGCGGCGGAACGATCGGCGGCAGCGGTGATCCCGCGGGCGCAACCGCGGACCAGATGGACGCCGGGCCTGACGGCGTGCCGACCTCGGCTCAGTCCGAGCTGGCCGGAATCATGCACGACCCGGTCGCGGGCGAAGCAGCGGCGCTCGGCGCGGCCGACGGCAGCCTGGCCGATGCGACGGGCGTCGGCGGCACCCTCGACCAGACCTTCGGCGACGCAATCGGCGCGGCGGCGGGCATGGACGTCGGCTCGGGCACGCCGGGCGACAAGGGCGACCTCGGCGGCGGCGGCGCAACGCTCGGCCAAGGCGGCGGCGCCGGGCCGGCAGGGAGCGGCTCGCCGGGAGGCGATAGCCGCCGTTGACGCCGGGGCATGTCGTCCTGCTGGGCGACTCGATCTTCGACAATGCGTCCTATGTGCCGGGCGGGCCCGATGTGGTGCGGCAAGTGCGCGGGACCCTGCCGCCTGGCTGGAAGGCTAACCTGCTGGCCGTGGACGGAGCAGTGGTGGACGGGGTCGCGCGGCAGCTCGGCCGGCTGCCGGACGATGCCAGCCTACTGGTGGTGAGCGTCGGCGGCAACGATGCGCTCGGGGAGTCGCACCTCCTCCGGCAGGGTGCGCGCACGGTAGGCGAGGCCGTCGGCCTGCTCGCCGCGGCCCAGCGGGACTTCACCCGGCGCTACGACGCGATGGCCGAACTCGTCGCCGCACGCGGGCTGCCGGTCGCGCTGTGCACCATCTACGACGGCAACTTCCCGCCGCCGGAAGGCACGGTGATCCGCGCCGCACTGGCCCTGTTTAACGATGTGATCACTCGGGCGGCGTTCGCGCGCGGGCTGCCGCTCATCGACCTGCGGCTGATCTGTGACCGGGCGGAGGACTATGCCAATCCGATTGAGCCCTCGGTCGCCGGCGGCGCCAAGATCGCCGGCGCCATCGCGGCGTTCGCCACGGGAACGGCCGCGGGATCGATGGTGATCGCCCAGCCGCGCGGCTAAGCGGGCGCGATGTCAGGCCGCGAGCAGTTCGACGCTATCATCCTGGGTGCGGGTGGAGCCGGGCTGATGTGCGCCGGCGTGGCCGGGCAGCGCGGTCGGCGCGTGCTGGTGCTCGACCACAATGACGAGCCTGGCCGCAAGATCCTGATCTCGGGCGGCGGACGGTGCAACTTCACCAACCTCGGCACGGTGCCGGACCGCTACCTGTCCGCCAACCTGCATTTCGCCTGGTCCGCGCTCAGCCGTTACACCGCGCACGATTTCCTCGCGCTGGTCGAGACGCACGGCATTGCCTGGCACGAGAAGACGCTCGGGCAGCTGTTCTGCGACGGCTCGGCGCGGCAGATCGTCGCCATGCTGCTGGACGAGTGCGCCATGGGAGCGGTCGCCGTGCGACTGTCGTCCCCGGTCCGCTCGGTGGATCATGCCGACGGGCGCTTCCGTGTCGCGGCTGGCGAAACGGTGGCGGAAGCGCCGAAGCTGGTGATCGCTACCGGCGGTCCCTCGATTCCGAAGCTCGGCGCTAGCGGCTTTGCCTACGAACTGGCCAAGCGCTTCGGCCTCAAGCTGGTCGAGCCGCGCCCGGCGCTGGTGCCGCTGACGCTCGGTGGCGAGGAAGCGCTGTTCCGTACCCTGTCGGGAGTAGCAGCGACCGTCGAAGCGCGCTGCAACGGCGCGAGCTTTCGCGAAGCCGCCCTGTTCACCCACCGCGGCCTCAGCGGTCCCGCGATCCTGCAGGTCAGCAGCTATTGGCGCCACGGGCAGGCCGTCGCGATCGACTTTCTTCCGGACAGCGGGCCGGCGTGGCTGGTTGAAGCGAAGCGCACCCGGCCACGCGCCCGGCCGCGCACGGTGCTCGCCGAGCGCTTGCCCGACCGGCTCGCCGAGACGCTGGGCGAGCGTCTCGGACTTGCCGCGGAACTCGGC
The DNA here is from genome assembly GCF_902806265.1 of uncultured Sphingomonas sp. Lineage (GTDB taxonomy): Bacteria > Pseudomonadota > Alphaproteobacteria > Sphingomonadales > Sphingomonadaceae > Sphingomicrobium. The sequence goes on from NZ_CADCVZ010000015.1 coordinate 66,975, forward strand.
AGCCTGACGGACAAGGCGCTGGCGGAGGCGGGTCGCCGTCTCGCCGACTGGCGTTTTCAGCCGAGCGGGACCGAAGGTTTCGCCAAGGCCGAGGTGACGGTCGGCGGCATCGCCACCGAGGGCCTGTCCTCTAAGACGATGGAAGCGCGGCGCTTGCCCGGCCTTTTCGCCATCGGTGAAGCGGTGGACGTCACCGGCTGGCTCGGCGGCTATAATTTCCAATGGGCTTGGGCGAGCGGCTGGGCAGCGGCCCAGGCGCTGTAAGGCATTGCCGACGCGACGAAAGGGCGGACATTCGGGCGTTTCCGAGCGTTCCCTTTTCGACCGCGTTCCCCCTGACGCGGGCCGTTTGGAGGAGTTTATAATGGACCAGATGCAAGGCAGCGCCGACACCGGCACCAAGGACGATACCTACGACATCATCGCCGTGCTCTACCATGCGCTGCAGGGTGCGGAGAATTGCGAACTCTACGCCGATGACGCAGCCGACGATCAAGAGCTCCGGCAGTTCTTCGATCAGGCCGGGCAGCAGCAGCGCCAGCTTGCGGAGCAAGGCAAGCGCCTGCTCCACGACCGCCTGATGCGCGAAGTGCAGGGCGGCAGCAGCGGTTCGGGCAGCGCTTTCAACCAGTTCGGCTCGGGCGGGGGCAGCAGCTCCGGCATGAGCAGCGGCGGCTCGGGCATGGGCTCCGGCATGGCCGGCGGCGCGAGCTCGGGCATGAGCGGCGGCCAGGACATCGGCAGCACGCAGGACGGACAGGGCGGCGGCAGTGCTTACGCCTCGGGCGTCACGCCCAACGCGAGCACGGACGACCAGTCGACCGAGTTCGGCCAGAGCGCGCTCGGCCAGGGCCAGCGCCACAATGAAATGAGCACCGGTGGCGGCGGCACGTCGAGCTTTTAAGAATAGGAGCATGCTTTCCCTGCCCCGGCGGGGAAGGCATGCGTCCGACATCGAAGGGGTCCGTGGCTTAGGCGACGGACCCCTTCCTTATGGGTCGCTAACGCGGGTTGGCGGCGCGCTCGGCCTCGGCCGCCTGCTGCTGACTCTCGATGGCCGTGTCGATCAGCAGCGCGAGCGAGGCGGCAGCCTTGGTCTTCATCGCAAGATCGAGACTGTCGGCCACCTGGCGTCGATGGCGCAGCGCGCGGTATGATGGTGCAAGTTCCACGGGCTCCAAACGCTTCGAGTCCCCCAGCGTTGCAGACGTTACCGTTTCCCGTGCATGATCTGGCGGCGATGTCCGGCCCGTTCCACTTCGACCGTTACCTGCTCGACCCGGAAGATCGCCGACTGTCCCGCGCGGGACAGCCCGTGGAGCTCAGCGGGCGGTACCTGGACGCGCTGGTCCTGCTGGTGCGCGAGGCGGGCAAGCTGGTGACCAAGGACCGGCTGCTGGAGGAGGTGTGGCGCGGCGTTCCGGTGACGGATGAAGCGCTGACCCAGTGCATCCGAACGCTGCGCCGGCAACTGGGCGACAGCGCAGCGGCACCGCGGTTCATCGAAACGGTGCCCAAGCACGGCTACCGCTTCATCGCGGCCGTGCAGGAAGCCGGGGAAGGGCGGGTGTCGGAGCCGCCGGCCACGGAAGTCAGCGGGCCTCGGGTTGCATGGGAGAACGTGCTGCTGCTCGGCGGCGCGGGGATGGTCGGCAGCGGCCTTGGCGGGATCCTGGTCGGCCTGTTCTACGGGTTCGCCGCCGCGGTGCAGCCGCTGGAGCCGGGCATGGGCGCAATCTCCGTGCTGCTGGTGCTGGTGTGCCTGACCATTCTGCTGGGGCTGGCGGCGGGCGCGGGCGTGGGACTGGGGATTGCGGTCGCCCATCTCGCGGCGCCGCGGTCTCTGCCGTGGAGCGTCGTGGGGGGCGCGGCGGGAGGGCTGCTGGTCGGAGCGACGGTCAAGCTCGTCGGTCTGGACGCGTTCAACCTGCTGCTCGGCCAGTCGCCCGGCGACATCACGGGAGCGAGCGAAGGCGCGCTGCTTGGCGCGGCGGCCGGGTTTGCTTACAGCCTGGACCGCGGCTCGGTCCGCCGCACGATAGGGCTGGCCGCAGCTTCCGGCGGGGTCGCGGGACTGCTGATCGCGGCGGCGGGCGGGCGGCTGATGGGCGGCAGCCTCGACCTGCTTGCTCGCCAGTTCCCGGGCTCACGGCTGCAGCTTGGCCGCATCGGAGGCCTGTTCGGCGAGACCGATTACGGAGCCCTCAGTCGGCTGGTGACGAGCGGACTTGAAGGCGCCTTGTTCGGGGCGTTCACCATTGGCGCAATGGTGATCGCTCGCCGCAACCTGGCAGCGGACGGGCGCAGGCGTCAGGCGGCGATGTCGTAGGGCTGGATCTCGCCCGACAGGTACAGGTTGCGCGCCTTGGTGCGCGAAAGCTTGCCCGAACTGGTTCTCGGCAGGGTGCGCGGTGGGATCAGCTCGACCACGGGCGAGATGCCGGTGATGGCGCGGACCCGCTCCTTGATGTCGTTGCGCAGCTTGCCGCGCTCGTCCGGATCGGACACCCGGCAATGTACCAGCACCGCGGGCTGCTCTTCGCCGGACGGACCGGTAATGGCGAAGGCGGCGATGTCGCCGGATTTGAAGCCGGGCAGCTGCTCCACCGCCCACTCGATATCCTGCGGCCAATGGTTGCGGCCATTGATGATGATCATGTCCTTGGCGCGGCCGACGATGAAGATGTAGCCCGCGGACAGGTAGCCCATGTCCCCGGTGTCGAGCCAGCCGTCGGCCATGCAGGCGGCGGTCGCCTCCTCGTCGCGGAAGTAGCCGGCCATGACGCTGGCGCCGCGCACCCAGACCTTGCCTACGGCGCGGTCGGGTAGCGGGGCGCCGCGGTCGTCACGGATCTCGATAGCCATGCCCTCGACCGCCTTGCCGCAGTTGACCACCGCGCGGTAGCGGCGCGGGCGCTCCTGGGCGGAGGTGCCGAGGCCGCTGAGTTCGCTCTCCTCGACCAGCTCGAGCCGGATTCCTTCGCCCGGCGGCATCAAGGACACGGCCAGGGTGGCTTCGGCGAGGCCGTAGCTGGGGCAGAAGGCCTGCGCTTTGAAGCCCGCTCCGGCGAAAGCGTCCACGAACGCTTGCATTACGTCGGGCCGGATCATGTCGGCGCCGTTGCCGGCTATCCGCCAGCGGGACAGGTCGAAGCGGTCGGAGGCCTTGATCTGGCTCGACATGCGGCGCGCGCAGATGTCGTAGCCGAAGGTCGGCGAGTAGGAGAGGGTGGTGCCGGGATTGCGGCTGATGAGGTCGAGCCAGGCCAGCGGGCGACGGGCGAAATCTTCGGTCTTCAGATAATCGACGCTGAGCTGGTTGGCGAGCGGCGACAGCATGCAGCCGACCAGCCCCATGTCGTGGTACCAAGGGAGCCAGCTGACCACCCGGTCGGTGTCCTGCACGCGCAGACCAAGGCCGTGCGCGCGAAGGTTGTCGAGCAGCGCATGGTGGGTGACCGCCACCCCATGCGGGAAGCGGGTCGAGCCGCTGCTATATTGGAGGTAGGCGATCTCGCCCGGGTCGGCCGACGGCAGCTCAGCGGTTGCGGCGGCGACTTCGGCCAGGCTTTCCCAACTGCGACCAGCGACCTTAGCCCGCCCGGCGGCCTGTTCGGCGAACTCGGCAAGTTCCGCGGGATAAAGGAAGAGGCTGGGGGCGCTGCTCTCCAGCATAACCGTGAGCTGATCGACATAAGCGCCGCGACCGCCGAAGCTGGTCGGGAGCGGCAGCGGAACCGGCCACAGCCCGGCGTAGACCGCGCCGAAGAAACAGTCGGCGAACTCGGCTCCGGTTTCGGCGATTAGCGCGACCCGGTCGCCCTTACGCAGCCCGAGCGCCAAAAAGCGGTGGGCGGTTGCGAGCGCGTCCTGGCGCAGCTCGGCATAAGGGTAAGACCGCTCCAGGAGCCCACGCGCATCGTGGAAGTTCATCCCGCGGCGGCCTTTGGCAGCATAGTCGAGGGCTTCGCCCAGGGTGGCGAAGTCCGCAACGCGGCGCGGCTGGCGGTCCAGCGTGGGCGTGGCGCCCGGCGGTGCAAGGTCGGCTGCGGACGGATGATTGCGGTCGAGCACGCCGTGATCCTATGGTTAACAAGCACAAGTCGCACCGGGCGCGAATGCCCGAGCAATGGCGTTCAATGTCCCGGGATAGTGTGGCACAATCAAGGCGTGAGCAGAGGCGAGGGGGGCAGCAGGGAACGTGAGCGCGGGCGCCGGGCACCGCAGCCGCTGGACCCGGCCAAGCTGCAGGAACTGGCGCTACGCTACGTTTCCCGGTTCGCAACCACCCGGGCCAAGGCCGAAGATTACCTCCGCCGCAAGCTACGCGAGCGCGGCTGGAACGGCGAGGGTTCGCCGGACCCGGATGGGTTGGTGAGCAAGCTTGCGGCGCTGGGCTACATCGACGACGCCGCCTTCGCGCGGGCCAAGGCCGGTTCGCTGGGGGCACGCGGCTATGGGCTCCGGCGGGTCAGCCAGGCGCTTGCCCAAGCTGGGGTCTCCGAAGCGGACGGGGAGGACGCCCGGACAGTGGCCGGGGACGGCGCTGTGGAAGCCGCGGTGCTCTTCGCCCGCCGCCGTCGCATCGGGCCGTTCGCCACCGGGCCGGGCGATCCGGCGGCACGCGAGAAAGCGCTCGCTGCGATGATTCGCGCGGGCCACGGCTTTGCTTTGGCGAAGGCGATCGTGAACACTGCCCCTGGCGAACAGCTCGATCTCGACGACTTCGGCCCGCATTAATTGTAATCGCGGCGTAACGGCTTTGCCCCGAGGGCGCCGGTCGTGCTACTGACAGTATTGTGCAACCGGAGCCCGCCACGCGAGTCGCCGAACGAACATCCGTGGGAGGACCCATAAGTGCGCCCGGCGCGGAGCCGGTTCGTGCAACGGGGCGGGTCAAGTGGTTCGATGCCACCCGCGGCTTCGGATTTCTCGTTTCGGACGAGTTCGACGGCGACATCCTGATTCATTTCAGCGTTCTCAAGGATCACGGCCGGCGGAGCCTGCCGGAGGGAGCGCTTGTGGAATGCGAGGTGGTGCGGCAGAACCGCGGCCTTCAGGCGAGCCGCATTGTCGCCATCGACTTGAGCCAGGCCCCGAGCCCGAGCGTCTTCCCGGCCGCTGCTGCGGCTGAACGCTCGGATCGCCAGGACCTGCTCGACGGGGCGGGTGCGTTCGAGATCGTGGAGGTGAAGTGGTTCAACCGCGTAAAAGGCTATGGGTTCGTCAATCGTCCAGGCGATCCCGGGCAGGACATCTTCCTCCATATGGAGACCGTGCGCCGGGCCGGGATCGCGGATCTGCAGCCCGGGCAGGGCCTGAAGGCCCGGGTCGCGGAAGGACGCAAGGGTCTGACCGCAGTCGACGTACAGCTGTCCGCTTGAGCCTCGCCGCGGCGCTTCTGCCGCTCCACTTCATGTCCGCCGCCTGTCAGTCGCAGGCTAGCGAGGCGCAGTTGCAGCGCTCGGTTGCTGGTCTCCAGCAGGTGCCGCTCACCGTGACGACCGCCGCGGGCAAGGTCCACCGGTTCACCGTGGAGGTGGCGCGCACGCAGGAAGAGCAGGCCCAGGGGCTGATGAACCGGCAGTCGGTTGCAGCTGATGCCGGCATGATCTTCCCGATGGTTCCGCCGCGCCCTGCGAGCTTCTGGATGAAGAACACGCTGGTTCCCCTCGACATAATCTTCGTCCGCCCCGACGGCACGATCGCCAGCATCGAGGAGAACACGGTGCCGCTGAGCCTCGAGCCGGTGATGAGCACCGAACCCGTGGCCGCGGTGCTGGAGCTGGCCGGCGGGCGCTCGGCGGAGCTGGGCATCAAGGGCGGCGACCGGGTGAGCTGGCCGCGCTGAGCCTTGCGCTCCGCCGCCAACCGCGTCACAGGCTGCGCCCCATGGGATTTCTCGCTTCGATCTTCACCTGGTGGAACGGCGCGGGCCTGACCACCCGGCTGATGACCCGGCGCCACGGCCGGGAGGTGGGGCGCGACGAGCTCGGCAACATCTACTACCAGCACCGCAGGGATTTGAACCGCCGCTGGGTGATCTACCATGGCGCCAACGATGCCAGCCGCACGCCGCCTGGCTGGTCGACCTGGCTCCGCGGGCAGATCGACGACGTGCCCGACAAGGCATTGCCCCCGCGACGGCCGTTCGAGAAACCCGCGGTAGCGAACCTGACGGGCACGGGAGAAACCTACCGGCCGTCCGGCTCCTTGTCGCGGGCCGGGCAGCGCCCGGCGGCGACGGGCGACTACCAGGCCTGGACCCCGGATTAAGCATGCGCGCGGTTCCGGCGATCCTGATGAGCGCGCTGGCGCTTGCGGCGTGCGACCAGCTGCAGCAGCGGCAAACGGAGCAGCCAGCCAAGGCGCCCGCGGCGCCGGCCGCGGCGCCCACCGCCCCGGCCCAGCCCACCGCCGTAGCTCAACCCGGGACCACCCCGATGAACAAGCGGGTGGCGGTGCTCGGCTTCCTCAACAAGCGCAACGGCATCGCCCGTGACCTGACCCTGCGCCCGGGCCAGGCGATCCGGATCAAGGACGCGATCGTGCGGCTGCGGGCATGCGAGACCACGCCGCCGTGGGAGTTCGACCGGCTGACCGGCGCGTTCGTGCAGCTCGACGTGCAGCAGCCGGGCGGCGGCTGGCGGCGGGTGTTCAGCGGCTGGCTGTACAAGGAGTCGCCCTCGCTCAACGTGGTCGAGCATCCGGTCTACGACGTCTGGCCCAAGAGCTGCACGATGAGCTTCCCCGCGGCCCCGGACATGCCTGACCCGCCCGCGGAGACGAGCGACTCGTCCAGCGCGTCGAACCGGGCGGCGAAGCGCAGCGCTTCGGACAGCAACCCGACGTAGGTGTCGCGCGACACGGTGACCGCGCCGAGGCTGGCGAGATGGTCGGTCATGAACTGGCAGTCGAGCAGTGAGTAGCCGCCGACCTGCAACCGTGCCATCAGCCAGGCCAGCGCGACCTTGGACGCGTCCGTCGCCCGGCTGAACATGCTTTCGCCGAAAAAGGCCCGGCCGAGCGCCACGCCATAGATGCCGCCGACCAGGCGGTCGTCCTGCCAGACCTCGACCGAGTGGGCCGCCCGGCGGGCGTGCAGCGCAAGCATCGCCTCTTCGATCTGACCGTTGATCCAGGTTTCCGGTCGGTGCGCGCAGCCGCGGATCACCCCGGCGAAATCGCGGTTGGCGGTGACGGCAAAGCGGTCCGAGCGGAGCGTGCGGGCGAGGGAGCGGGAGAGGCGGAAGCCGCCGACAGGGATGATCGCCCGTTCCCGCGGCTCGACCCAGAACAGGTCGGGCGCGTCGCGGCTTTCGGCCATCGGGAAGATGCCGGCCGCGTAGCCGCGCAGCACTAGGTCGGGGTCGAGGGTGGTCACGGACCCGCCCTACAGGATCGCGTGCACCTCGTCCTGCGGGCGGCACAAGCGGACGCCGCCGTCGGTCTCGACCAGCGGCCGCTCGATCAGGATGGGGTGCCGCACCATGGCGTCCAGGATCGCCTCGTCGCCGACGCCCGGCTCCAGCAGCCCGAGTTCGGCGACGAGCGGCTCCTTGGCGCGCAGCCCCCTGCGCGGGGTGAGGCCGGCGCGGGCGTAGAGGCGGCGGAGCTCCTCGCGGGACGGCGGGTCCTCCAGATACTCGACCACCCGCGGCTCCACCCCGGCCTCCCGCAGGATCGCCAGCGTCTTGCGCGAGGTGCCGCAGGCGGGGTTGTGGTAGATGGTGGCAGTCATGCGTGCCCCAGCTTGACTCGGTTGACCGTGGATCGCGGTTTCGGCGTGACCTTCGTGACCTCGCCGCCAACTCGCTGCTCGCGAAGGATGATGCGGCTGGGGGCGTGAGCGACGCGAGACATGCTGCGCGGCATGGCACAATGCGAGGGCTGTAGGACAGGCTTTTGTCCAGCGCTGCAGGTCTTGGGTTCGCCACGATTGGCCGGTAAGGGACCCGCCATGCTGAGCATCAACGGTATCACGGTGCGCCTTGGCGGGCGCACGATCATCGATCGCGCATCGGCGGCGATCCGCCCGAACAGCCGGGTGGGCCTGATCGGCCGCAACGGCGCGGGCAAGTCCACCCTGATGAAGGTGATGATCGGCGAGCTCGAACCCGACGAGGGCGAGATCGACATGCCCCGCCGTACGAGGCTCGGCTACATCGCCCAAGAAGCGCCGAGCGGCACCGCCACGCCGTTCGAGACGGTTCTGGCGGCCGATGCGGAGCGGGCCGCGCTGATGGACGAGGCGGAGACCTGCACCGACATGGACCGGCTCGGCGATGTGCATGAGCGGCTGCTGGCGATCGATGCCTATACCGCGCCCGCCCGAGCGGCCCGGATCCTGCTCGGCCTCGGCTTCGACGAGGAGATGCAGGCCCGCCCGCTGGATAGCTATTCCGGCGGCTGGAAGATGCGCGTCGCCCTGGCCGCGCTGCTGTTTTCCGAGCCCGACCTCCTGCTGCTCGACGAGCCGTCCAACCACTTGGACCTGGAAGCCACGCTGTGGCTCGAAAGCTTCCTGAAGAGCTATGCCGGAACCCTGGTCGTGATCAGCCATGAGCGCGACCTGCTGAACAATGTCGTGGATACCATTCTCCACCTCGATCGGGGAAAGATCGACCTGTACTCGGGCGGCTACGATGATTTCGAGCGGCAGCGGGCAGAACGGGCGGCGCAGCTCGCGGCCGCCAAGGCGTCGCAGGATGCCCAGCGCGCCCGGCTTCAGGATTACATCGCACGGAACAGCGCGCGGGCGTCGACCGCGAAGCAGGCCCAGTCGCGCGCGAAGATGCTTGCCAAGATGCAGCCGATCGCCGCCTTGGCCGAGGATCCGACCCTGAGCTTCGCTTTCCCGAGCCCGACCGAACTCAAGCCGCCGCTCATCACGCTCGAGATGGCTGCCGTCGGCTATGCGGATGCGAGCCCGGTCTTGCGCTTCCTCAACCTGCGGATCGATCCCGACGACCGGATCGCCCTGCTTGGCCGCAACGGCAACGGCAAGACGACGCTGGCGCGCCTGCTGGCTGCCCAGCTCGCCCCGATGGAAGGCGGAATGAATGCCTCGGGAAAGATGCGGGTCGGCTACTTCACCCAGTACCAGGTGGAAGAGCTGCATGGCGACGACACGCCGCTGCAGCACATGATCCGCGCCATGGCGGGAGCGACGCCCGGCGCCGTCCGCGCGCAGCTCGGCCGCTTCGGCTTCTCGGGCGACAAGGCGACCACGAAAACCAACAAGCTTTCAGGGGGCGAGCGGGCGCGCTTGGCGCTTGCGTTGATCACGCGGGAGGCGCCGCACCTACTGATCCTCGACGAGCCGACCAACCACCTGGATGTCGATGCGCGGGAGGCGCTGGTCCAGGCGCTGAACGATTACGATGGCGCGGTCATCCTCATCAGCCACGACCGTCACATGGTGGAATTGACGGCGGATCGGCTGGTCCTGGTCGAGAATGGTGCGGCGGTCGACTACCCCGGCAGCATCGACGACTACATCGACCTGGTGCTCGGGCGTAACCAGCCGAAGGTCGAGGCGAAGCCGAAAGCGGCCAAGGTCGATCGCAAGGCCGAGGCGAAGGCGCGTGAAGACGCCCGCGCGCTGAAGAAAGCGGCGGCTGCCGCCGAAGCGGAAAGCGCCCGCCTGGCAGCCGAGTGCTCGGCGATCGATCGCGCCATGTTCGATCCGAGCGCGGCCGACCCGAAGCTCGCGTCGCTACCGATGAGCGAATTGTCGCGACAACGGGCGAAGCTGTCGGCGGAGTTGGTGCTCGCCGAAACGCGTTGGCTGCAAGTCAGCGAGCAGATCGAACGGCAAGCTGCCTGAACCGCAGGTGCGGCGCTGAACGTTGATAGGCTTGCGGGTGACTGTGCTTGCGCGGTGCGTGGCGACTCACCCGTGCCGGCAGGCGATGGGCTTGGCGCGAGGGAATGCTGAGCCGGGCTACTCCGCCGGGTTCTCTTCCAGCCAGCGTTCGAGCCATTTGATGGTGTAGTCGCCGCGCTCGAAGGCGGGGTCGCGGATTACCCGTTGATGCAGGGGTATGGTGGTCTTCATGCCTTCAACCACATATTCCTCCAGCGCTCGGCGGAGGCGCATGATGCAGCGTTCGCGGTTGCTGCCGTAGACGATCAGCTTGCCGATCATGCTGTCGTAGTAGGGCGGCACGCGGTAGCCGGCGTAGAGACCGCTATCGACCCGGACGTGCATGCCGCCGGGCGCGACATAGTTCTTCACCAAGCCGGGCGAGGGGGCAAAGGTCTGCGGGTCCTCGGCGTTGATGCGGCACTCGATCGCATGGCCCTTGAGGGTGATCTGGTCTTGGCGGCAGGACAGGCCTTCCCCCTGCGCGACGCGGATCTGCTCGCGGACCAGGTCGATGCCGGTGATCATCTCGGTGACGGGATGCTCAACCTGAAGTCGGGTGTTCATCTCGATGAAATAGAACTGGCCGTCCTCGTAGAGGAACTCGACGGTGCCGGCGCCGCGATAGCTCATGTCGGCCATGGCGCGGGCGACGATCCCGCCCATCTTCGCGCGCTGCTCGGCGCTGATCACGGGGGACGGGGCTTCCTCGATCACCTTCTGGTGGCGGCGCTGGATGGAGCAGTCGCGCTCGCCCAGATGCACCGCATTGCCGTTGCCATCGCCGAACACCTGGAATTCGATATGGCGCGGGTCGCCGAGGTATCTCTCCATGTAGACGGTGTCGTCGCCGAAGGCGGCGCGGGCCTCGGACGCGGCCTGCATCATCAGGCTTTCGAGCTGCTCTTCGGAGGGCACCACCTTCATGCCGCGCCCGCCGCCGCCCGACGCGGCCTTGATCAGGACGGGATAGCCGATCTCGTTGGCGATCGCGTGGGCTTCCTCGACGCTGGTCAGCGGGCCGGGGGAGCCGGGAACGAGGGGAAGGCCGAGCTTGGCCGCGGTGCGCTTGGCCTCGACCTTGTCGCCCATGACGCGGATGTGCTCGGGCTTAGGGCCCACCCAGATAATGTTGTGGAGCTCGACGATCTCCGCGAACTGCGCGTTCTCGGACAGGAAGCCGTAGCCGGGGTGGATGGCGTCGGCGTGGACGACCTCGGCGGCGGAGATGATGTTGGGGATGTTGAGGTAGCTGTCGGCCGCCGCGGGCGGGCCGATGCACACCGTCTCGTCGGCCAGGCGGACGTGCATGGCGTCGGCGTCGGCGGTGGAGTGCACGGCGACGGTCTTAATGCCCATTTCGTGGCAGGCGCGGTGGATGCGCAGCGCGATCTCGCCCCGATTGGCGATCAGGAGCTTGGTGATCTTGCGCATGGTTATTCGATGACCACCAGCGGTTGGTCGAACTCGACCGGCTGGGCGTTGGCGACGAGCAGCTGGCGGACGATCCCGCCGCGCGGCGCGGTGATCGGGTTCATGACCTTCATCGCTTCCACGATCAGCAGGGTATCGCCTTCCTTGACGGTCTCGCCGGGGGTAGCGAACGGCTTGGAGCCAGGCTCGGCGGACAGGTAGCAGGTGCCGACCATGGGCGAGCGGACTAGGTCGCCGGCGGGGAGGGACTCGGCGGCGGCGGAGGCGTCGCTGGCGGCCGCGGTCGGGGTGGAAGGATGCGCGGGAGCTGCCGCTGCGATCGGCGCGGCGACCGGCGCGGCGTAGGCGACCGGGGCCGCGGCCATGGTGAGCTCGCGGCGGACGCGGATCTTGCGGTCGCCGTCCTCGACTTCGATCTCCGTCAGCTCGTTGGCGCTCAGCAGCTCGGCCAGCTCGCGCACCAGCGCGCTGTCCACGCGCATCTGCTTGCCGCTGCCGCTGCCGCCCGTTTCGTCAGCCATGTACTGTCCCATGTTCGTTTCGGCGGCGCTCCTGTCAGAGCCGCGCGGCCGCGTCCAGTGCCAGCCGGTAGGAAAGCGCGCCGAAGCCGCTGATCGTTCCCTTGACAACCCCCGCGATAAGGCTGCGGCGGCGGAAGCTTTCGCGGGCATGCGGGTTGGACAAGTGGACCTCGATCACGGGGGTGGCGATCGCCGCAACGGCATCGCGCAAGGCAACGCTGGTGTGGGTGAAACCGCCGGCGTTGAGGACCACGGCGTGCACCCCCGTTGCAGCGGCTTCATGCAGCCAGTCTATCAGATGGCCTTCGTGGTTGGATTGGCGGACGTCGAGCTCAAGGTCGAGTTCGCGAGCCTGCTCGGTGAGCGCGGCGGCGATGTCGTCGAGCGTGTCGCGGCCGTAGATGTCGGGCTCGCGGCTGCCCAGCAGGTTGAGGTTGGGGCCGTTGAGGACGAAGACCTTGCGCATTGCGGCAGGGGCGTGCGCCACCTAGATGGTCCAAGTCAAATGAACGAGCTTTCCACCTGCATGATCAAGGTCAACGGCGAGCACCGGCGGGTGGCGGCGGGGACCAGCGTGGCCGGCCTGGTGCAGGAGATCGGCTTCGATCCGGCGCGGGTGGCGGTGGAGCGGAACCTGGCGATCGTGCCGCGCTCGACCCTGGCCGAGGTGCAGGTCGAGGATGGCGACGATTACGAGATCGTCCACTTCGTCGGTGGAGGTTGAGATGAACGTACAAACGCAGATCGAGGCCGACAGCTGGAGCGTCGCGGGGCGGAGCTTCACCTCGCGGCTGATCGTCGGCACCGGCAAGTACAAGAGCCTGGAGGAGAACGCGGCGGCGGTCGCGGCTTCGGGTGCGGAGATCGTCACCGTGGCTGTGCGGCGGGTCAACGTCAGCGATCCCAGCGCGCCGATGCTGACCGACTATATCGATCCCAGCCAAGTGACCTACCTGCCCAACACTGCCGGCTGCTTCAGCGCGGAGGAGGCGATCCGCACGCTGCGGCTGGCGCGCGAAGCGGGCGGCTGGAGCTTGGTCAAGCTGGAGGTGCTGGCGGAAGCCAAGACGCTCTACCCTGACATGATTGAGACGGTGCGCGCGACGGAGCTGCTCTCGAAAGAGGGCTTTGAGGTGATGGTCTACTGCACCGACGATCCGATCATGGCGCGGCGGTGCGAGGATGCGGGCGCAGTGGCGGTGATGCCGCTGGGCGCGCCGATCGGGTCGGGGCTGGGGGTGCAGAACCCGGTGACGATCCGGCTGATCGTGGAAGGGGCCAAGGTGCCGGTGCTGGTCGACGCGGGCGTCGGCACGGCCAGCGATGCGGCGGCGGCGATGGAGCTCGGCTGCGACGGGGTGCTGATGAACACCGCGATCGCCGAGGCCAAGAACCCGGTGCTGATGGCGCAGGCGATGAAGGCCGCGGTTGAAGCCGGGCGGCTCGCTTACCGGGCCGGGCGCATGGCCAAGCGGCGCTATGCCGATCCGTCGAGTCCGCTGGCCGGCCTTATTTGATCGCGACTACGACGTGCGCCGACAGGCGCGAGTCGAAGCCGTGCGGTCCTTCGAGTTCGCGCAAGGCGTCGCGGGCCGCATCCGTGGCGTCCTGCAGCCGCGTGGGATCGCGTTCCTCGATCTCGGACTTCAGCGGCGTGCCTTGCACTATGCCGACTGCCGCGTCTTCGGGCGTCGTGCCGGGCGCGCTCGCAAGCGCGACGGTCTCGAACTCCATATCGCTGAAGCCGGCGGCCAGCAGGTCGTGTTCGATTCGCGCCGGGTCGGAGTAGCCGAACGGGGTTCGCGCTAGGAAGCTCGGCGGATCGTCCGGGAACATGGCCGCGATCCGGCGGCCGATGATCCTCGATACCGGATTGTGGTCGAGACCGTTCCATATGACGAGCAGGTAGCGGCCGCCGCTCCGGAGAACGCGGTAGGCCTCCCGGTTCGCCCCGGCCTTGTCGGGCATGAACATCAGCCCGAATTGGCAAACGACGAGGTCGAACTCGGCCTCGCCGAACGGTAGCTGCTGCGCATCCGCGGCCTTCAGCCGCAGCCGGTCGGAACGAAGCCGCTGCGCTGCCTGGTCGAGCATGGCCTGGTTGAGGTCGGTGGCGACGATCCGCGCCGCCGGGCAGGCTTGCAGCAGAACTTCGGTGACCAGGCCCGTGCCCGCGGCAGTTTCCAGGATGCACTCGGCCCCCAGTTTCGCGGCGCGGCGGCCGACTTCCTCCGCATAGGGTTTGAACAGCAAGGGACCGAGATGGCGGTCGTAGATCGCCGGGATCGAGCCGGCGAACGCGCTATCGGTATTGAGCATGGAACGGCACTCCTGGTTCCGCTTTCCTGCTCCTGCATCATGTCAGATTTTGCGGCAGCGCGCGAGCGGATGATCGAGCGGCAGATTGCCGGGCGGGGGCTGCGCGATCCGCGGCTGCTTGAAGCGTTCAGTGCTGTGCCGCGCGAGCTGTTCGTGCCGCGCGAGCTTGAGGAGCGCGCTTACGATGACTGCGCGCTGCCGATCGAGTGCGGGCAGACGATCAGCCAGCCGTACATCGTTGCGCTGACAGTCCATGCGGCGGAGATCGGGCCGGACCACCGAGTGCTCGAGGTGGGCGCAGGGTCGGGGTATGCGGCGGCGGTGATGAGCCGGTTGGCGCGCGCGGTGATCGCGGTGGAGCGCATCCCCGCGCTGGCGCGGCTGGCGGACGAGCGGATGCGGAGCCTCGGCTTCGACAACGTGCTGGTACTGTCCCGCGACGGCTCGCTTGGCTGTCCGGGGCAGGCGCCGTTCGATGCAATCGTCTGCGCGGCGGCCGGGCCGCAGGTGCCGCAGGCCTGGCTGGAGCAGCTCGCGCCCGGCGGCCGGATCGTCATGCCGGTCGGCGCGATCGAGGGTGTGCAGCAGCTCGTCCGGGTGACCCTGGACCGCGATCGCCAGCCGCATCGTGAGGAGCTTGAGCCCGTCAGGTTCGTTCCCCTGATCGGAGCCCAAGCCTATGACGAGCCTGACCCAAGTTGAGCCTGCCGAGCTGATCCGCGATGCGGCGGTACCGCTGCCTGACATCGACGATCCCGGCTTTGCCGAAGCGTTCGACCGCTACGCCGACGCGCGGGTGATTTTGCTAGGCGAGGCCAGCCACGGGACCAGCGAGTTCTACCGGGCGCGAGCGGCAATCACGCGGCGGCTGGTCGAGCGGCACGGCGTCAACATCGTTGCGCTGGAGGCGGACTGGCCGGACGCCGCGAACCTCGACCGCTATGTGCGGCACCGCGGTCGGCGGGTGGGCGAGGGAGCATCCGACGAGGATGCTCCGTTTCAGCGCTTCCCGAGCTGGATGTGGCGCAATGCCGAGTTCGACGGGCTGGTGCGCTGGCTGCACGGCCACAACCGGCTGCTGAGCGACGGCGCGCAGGCGGGCATCTACGGGCTCGACCTTTACAACCTGCACGGGTCGATGCAGGCGGTGATCGGCTTCCTGGAGGAGCGTGATCCGCAGCTCGCGGCTGAAGCGCGGGAACGGTACTCGTGCCTTGCCCCGTTCAGCCGCAATCCCGCGCAATATGGAGCAATGGCGAAGTCGGCGGGCTTCGGCTTCTGTGCGGACGGAGCGGTCGCAATGCTGACCGATCTCCTGGAGCGGCAGTGCCTCGGCGGGGACTGCGACGAGTGGCTCGACGCCGCGGCGAACGCGCGCTTGGTCAAGAACGCCGAGGGCTACTACCGCGCCATGTTTCTTGCCTCTGAGGACAGTTGGAACGCCCGCGACACGCACATGTTCGAGACGCTCTGCCAACTGCTCGAGGCCAAGGGACCGAACGCCAAGGCGGTCGTCTGGGCGCACAACAGCCACATCGGCGACGCACGGGCGACCGGCATGGGACGCGAGCGCGGCGAGCTCAACATCGGGCAGCTGGCGAAGGAGAGATTCGGCGAGCAGGCGCGGCTGATCGGCTTCGGCACGCACAGTGGGACGGTGGCGGCGGCGGACGACTGGGATGCGCCGATGAAGGTCAAGCAGGTGCGGTCGAGCGTGGAGGGCAGCCATGAGCGGCTGTGTCACGACGCGGGCGTCGGACGTTTCCTGCTCGACCTGCGCGAGGATGGCCCCGCGCCGACGCGCGAGGAGCGGCTGGAGCGCTACATCGGGGTGATCTACCGGCCCGAGACCGAGCGCTGGAGCCATTATGTCGAGAGCGTGCTCGCCGAGCAGTTCGACGGCTGGGTGTGGTTCGATGAAACGCGGGCGGTGACGCCGCTCAGCGACGTACACGGCGCGGGTGAGGACGAGTTGTGGCCGTTCGGTCTTTAGCCGCGCGCCTTTGCCCGCAGCGCGGAGATCGTTGTCTGGTTGCTGATCACCTCGACGTCCGTCTTCACGTGGAGCAGGCGGATGCCGCGGCGCTCCTGCGCACGGGTGAAGGCGGGGGCGAAGGCTTCGGTGCGTTCGACGGTCTCGGCCCAGGCCCCGTATGCGCGGCCTAAGGCGGCGAAATCGGGGTTGGTGAGGTCGGTGGCGGACAGGCGCTCGGGATAGTCGCGCTCCTGGTGCATGCGGATGGTGCCGTAGCTGCCATTGTCCACCACGATCACCAGCAGGTCGGCGCCGTACTGGGCGGCGGTGGCGAGTTCCTGGCCGTTCATCAGGAAGTCGCCGTCACCCGCGACGCACAGCACCTGGCGATCGCGGAAGCGTAGCGCGGCAGCAACCGCGGCGGGGAGGCCATAGCCCATGGACCCGCTGGTCGGGGCGAGCTGGCTCGGGCAGCCGGCATAGCGCCAGTAGCGGTGGACCCAGCCGGAGAAGTTGCCGGCGCCGTTGCAGACGATCGTGTCGGCGGGGAGCTGCTCTCGGAGCGCCCGCATCGCAACGCCGAGATCCATCGCGACGCCCTCGCGTGCTTGAGGCTCGCTCCACTCGAGCCATTCGGCATGCGCCTCCTCGCCGGCGCCGAAGCGCACGAGGTCCGGGTCCATCCAGGTGTCGAGCATCTGCGCGAACTCGCCCATGTCGGCGCAGATCGGCAGGTCGGCGTGGTAGACGCGGCCGAGTTCGTTGGGGTCGGGGTGGACGTGGACCAGCGTCTGACCGGGGTGATCGGGGGTGACGAGGGTGTAGCCGTCGGTGGTCGACTCGCCGAGCCGAGCACCGACCACCAGCAGCAGGTCCGCGGCCTTGATCCGCGCGGTGAGCTTCGGGTTGGGGCCGTAGCCGGTGTTGCCGGCGTAGACGCGGCAGCTGTTCGGGACGGCGTCCTGGCGGCGGAAGGCGGCAGCGACGGGGATGCCGTTGCGCGCGGCGAAGTTGGCGAAGTGGTGGGCGGCGGCGGGGCCCCAATCCGCGCCGCCGACGATGGCGACGGGTGCAGCGGCGTCCTTCATCAGCTCGATCAAGGCAGCGACGGCGCTCGGGTCTGGGCTCTCCGCAACTGGCGGAACGGGCGGTCGGTCGGGTACCGCCACCTCATCGCGCAGCATGTCCTCGGGTAGCGCGAGCACGACCGGGCCGGGGCGGCCGGCGGTGGCGACGCGCCAGGCACGGGCGACATATTCGGGGATGCGGGCGGCATCGTCGATCCGGGCCGCCCACTTGGCGATCGGCCCGAAGAAGACGGGGAAGTCGATCTCCTGAAAGCCCTCCCGGTCCTTGTCGCGGCGGTCGAGGTCGCCGACGAACAGGATCATGGGGGTGGAGTCTTGAAACGCGACATGCACCCCGGGGGTGGCGTTGGTCGCGCCGGGGCCGCGAGTGACAAAGGCGACGCCGGGCCGGCCGGTCAGCTTGCCGTCGGCCTCCGCCATGTAGGACACCCCGCCCTCCTGCCGGCACACCACCCTGTCGATCTCCGGCGTGTCGTGCAGCGCGTCGAGCACGGCGAGGAAGCTTTCCCCCGGGACGGTGAAGATGCGGTCGCAGCCCTGGATGCGGAGCTGGTCGACCAGGATGCGGCCGCCGGTGCGGAGGGGTGGGGAGTCGGGCATGGCCGCGGCTCTACCCGGCGAGGCGCTGCTCCACCAGCCGGATCGCCTCGGCCACCGCCGCGTCGCGGTCGAGCGTGGTGGTGTCGAGCAGTAGCGCGTCCTCCGCCCGGGCGAGCGGGGCAGTGGCGCGGTGGCTGTCGCGCTCGTCGCGGGCGCGGATGTCGAGCAGGACGTCCGCAAGGTGGGCGGTGAGGCCGCGATGCTCCAGCTCGTTGAGGCGCCGCTCGGCCCGGGCATCGGCGGAGGCGGTGACGAATAGCTTGGCGTGCGCAGCCGGCGCGATCACCGTACCGATGTCGCGGCCGTCGAGCACTGCGCCGCCGGACTGCCCGGCGAAGTCGCGCTGGCGTTCGAGCAGGGCTTCGCGGACGGCGGGGTAGGCCGAGATGCGGCTGGCGACGCCGCCTACGGCCTCGGCGCGAAGCTCGGGATCGTCGGCCAGGCTGGCGATGCCGTCGCACGCGCGCAGGGCCGCGAACTCGCTTTCGGGATCGCCGCCCCAGCGCAGCAGGTTCAGCGCGACGGCCCGATAGAGGGTGCCGGTATCGAGGTGCGGCAGGCCGAAGCGTGCGGCCAACGCACGGGCGACGGTGCCCTTGCCGCTGGCGGCCGGGCCGTCGACGGCGATCACGAGGTCGGGGGGACGGCGCATCGGCGGCGGCTTTGACAGCCACCCGCCGCTATGGCAAGGCGCCGCCGATTTCGCCGGCGACCCTCGTCCGCCGGCTCCATGAACTGTTGGAGTTTTCACGATGGTGAAGCCCGAATGGGGCGCCAAGCGCATGTGCCCCAAATGCTCGACCCGTTTCTACGATCTCGGCAAGGACGATCCGGTGACCTGCATCGAGTGCGGCAACGCCTGGATGCCCGAGCCGGTGCTGAAGTCCAAGCAGCCCCTGCCGTTCGAGACCCCGGCCGCGGCCGCTGGTGTGGTGCCTGAGCCCGCAGCGGCCGACCAGGATCTGGGTGCGGAGGATCTCGCCATTCCCGACGAGGACGAGGAGCCGAGCGCGGACGACGAGGTCGATCTGGGCACGGGCGACGATGACCTGGGCGTCGAGACCGCGGACGACGACGAGGAGAATCTGTAGGTTCGGGTCACCTCTGCGCGGGCCTGGGCTCCCGCAGATGGATGGCGCGCTTATGACCTGAGATCCTGGCCTCCGCCGGGATGACGAAGAGGGTTTGACGCGCGCTTAAAACCGCTTAAAGCGCGCGGAACACGGGGCCGTAGCTCAGCTGGGAGAGCGTCGCAATGGCATTGCGAAGGTCAGGGGTTCGATCCCCCTCGGCTCCACCATTCCATCCATCGGCCGCCGAGCGCCTGCGTTAGCCTCGCCAGCACAAACGAAAGCGGCGGCGCCTTTCGACGCCGCCGCCCGTGAGCTTCGCTCTAACCTCGATTAATCGAGGTTGGTCGCGACGTTGTTGAACGTGCCCGACAGATTGTCGCCGATCAGGCCCAGCGCGCCGATCGCGGCGACCGAGATGAGAGCCGCAATCAGGCCGTACTCGATGGCCGTTGCACCGCTGTTGTCCTTGATGATCTTGAGAAACTTCGCCATGTCCGGTCTCCTGGTTCCACACTATGGGGCTCGTTACCCCCCCACCGGCGGCCCAAAGAGCTCGTCGGTTGAGACCTTTCTACGGTTGAACGGTTGAAGACTTCTTAAAGCGGCGGGTTAACAATTCTTCAGGCGTTGGCAGCCGCTTACCAGCCCTCGAACATGCGCTCGACTTCGCGTGCGACGTCCTCCAGCCAGGCCGGCGGCTGATCGGTCCAGTCCTCCGGCAGCGGAGTGCGGCGTTCGGCCGGCCGCGGGGCCGGGCGGGGCGCCTGATAGTCGGATGGGAGCGCGGTGGAGGTGCGCCCATCGACCGCGAGTGCGGGCGCCATGAAGCTACGCCAGATCTGCGCGGGTGCGGTGCCGCCGCTGACCGACTTGCCCAGCGACTTGTTGTCGTCGCGGCCGACCCACACGCCCACCACCAGATCGCCCGCGAAACCGACGAACAATGCGTCGCGATTGTCCTGGCTGGTGCCGGTCTTGCCGAACGTCGGCGTGGCCAGCGCCGCGCGCCGGCCGGTGCCTTCGTTGGCGGAAGCCCACAGGAGGTCGAGCATCGGCTTCCAGTCGCGGCCGCGGTCGAGCCGGCCGCCCCGGCCGAAGAAGCTGGCGGCAAGCTTCTGGTCCTCGTTGCCGGTCGCCGGCAGCCCGGTCGCCTTCACTGGATAGCGGCCGGAGGCGACGGCCGCATAGGCGGAGGTCAGTTCCAGCAGGCTGACGCCCGCGGTGCCGAGCGCCACGCTGGGCGAGTTGGGCAGCGGCGTGGTGATGCCGAGGTCGCGGGCGGTGCGCAACACGTTCTCCCGGCCGACCGCCTCCGACAGGCGCACCGCCGCGGCGTTGCTGGAGCGGGCAAAGGCTTGGCGCATCGTAAGCTCGCCGCGGTACACGCCGTCGTTGTTCGCCGGGCTCCAGCCGTCGATGGTGAGCCGAGTGTCCGATATGCGGCTGTTCGGCGTCCAGCCCGAGCGGAGCGCGGCGAGGTAGACGAACAGCTTGAAGGCGGAGCCGGGCTGGCGACGCGCCTGGGTCGCCCGGTTGAATGGCGAGCTTTTGTAGCTCTTGCCGCCGACCATCGCGACGACCCGGCCGTCGGGGCGCATCGCTACCAGCGCCGCCTGGGCATTGCCGATCTCGGCGTTGCTGATGGCGCGAACCGCGATCTTCTGCAGGTCGGCGTCCAGGGTGGTACGAACCTTGACCTGCCCGAAGTCGCTTTCGAAGGCCTGGCTGGCGGACGGGGCCACCCAGTCGGCAAAGAAGGTGCCGGTGGGGACCCGGTTCGAACGTGCGATCGGGCGTGCGGCCTTGGTCGAGCGGGCGCGTGCCTCCGTGATCACGCCGGTGTCGGCCATGGCGGCGAGCACCAGCCGGGCGCGCTTCTGCGCCGCGGGCAGGTTCTTGGTCGGGGCAAGCCGCGAGGGCGCCTGCACCAACCCGGCGAGCATGGCGGACTGGGCGAGCGTGAGCCGGCTCGGCTCCCGCCCGAAATAATGCTTCGACGCCGCGCGCAGGCCATAGACGCCGTCGCCGAAGTAGACGGACGAGAGATAGCGCGAGAGGATCTCATCCTTGGTCAGCCAGCTTTCGAGCCAGAAGGCGATGATCACCTCCTGCGCCTTGCGCTTGAGGCTGCGGTCGGACGACAGGAAGCTGGTCTTGGCGAGCTGCTGGGTGATGGTGGAGCCGCCCTGGCGGACTCCGCCGGCCGAGAAGTTGGTGACCATCGCGCGTCCGATCGCCCGCGGATCGATGCCCCAATGGCGGAAGAAGCGGCGATCCTCAATCGCGACGAACGCGGCAGGGGTGAGCGGATCAAGGCGGGAGGCGACGACCGGCGCTTCCTTGACCGCGCCGCGCCGGGCGATGGGCGTGCCCTCCGCCGACAGCAGCAGCATGGCCGGGTCCTGCAGCGGCTCCATCGCGCGCGACAAGGGCGCGGTGATGATCAGCCAGCCGACGATCAGCAGCAGCACCGCGAAGAAAGCGGTGAAGCCCATCCGCCACCAGCGCCGCCTGGGCCTGGGCTGCGGGACATCGGCATCGGAATAGTCGGCATATGGCCGCGGCGGCGGCGCAAAGGGGTCGGGCAACTCCTCGATGTTAGCGCCGTTGCGCTGCCAGGGAGAGTCGCGATCGGCCATCTTACGGGGTGCGCCACCTTGTCATACTGCCTTGCTCCACTAATACAGCAATGCGAGCTTGGCTAGAGAGCTTGGGTGTAACGGGCGGCGGCGCTAGAGCAAGGACGATGAAGGGCATCTGTATCGGCCGACTGCTGTGCGGTGCCTTGGGTGCGGCCGCGCTGACGCTCGCCGGATGCGAGGAGCGGCAGGAAGGGCCCGTCCGAGTGACGGTGATCGGCGAGGCGCTCAGGATCGTCGATCCGGCGGCGCTGCCGCTCAGCCGTCCGACGGAAGTGCTGCTGGGCAACGCGGCGCAGGGCCTGGTGGGATTCGACGCGCAGGGGAATATCGAGGCGGGCCTCGCCGAGCGGTGGAACGTCAGCGACGATGGGCTGAGCTACATCTTCCGGCTGCAGACGGGCGAGTGGCCGTCGGGGCGGAAGATCACGGCCTACGACGTGGCTCGAATGCTCCGCCGGCAGCTCACCCCCGCGAGCCGAAATCCGCTCAAGGATGCGTTCGGCGCGGTCGACCAGATCGTCGCGATGACCGACCGTGTGCTGGAAATCCGCTTGAGGGCGCCCCGGCCGCACTTGCTGCAATTGCTGGCCCAGCCGGAGTTCGCGCTGGTTCGCAATGGCGAAGGGACGGGGCCGTTCGCACTTGCGGAGGACGGCGCCGAGGGAGTCGAAGCGCCAGTTCGGCTGGAGCGCGACCTTGGCGATCCCGGCGATCGCGGCGAGCAGCCGAAAGAAGTGGTGGAGCTCGGTGCGGCCGAGATCGTGCCGGCCGTACGCGGCTTCCTGGCGGGGCGAACCCACATGGTCCTGGGCGGGACCTTCGTCGACGCGCCCTATGTAGCGGGGACGCGGTTGCCGCGGGGCACGCTGCGGTTCGACCCGGCCGCGGGACTGTTCGGACTGATCCCTGCGCGGGAGGGCGGCCTGCTCGCCAATCCGGAGGTCCGCGCGCTGCTGGACGAGGCGATCGACCGGCAGGCGCTGGTTGCGGCGCTGGGGGCGCCCGACCTGGAAGCGCGCGCCGGCGTGCTGCAGCCGGGGCTGGACGGGAACATCGCGCCAGCGGTGCCGCCGTGGGCCGCCGTGCCAATCGCCGAGCGGCGGGCCGACCTGGTCGCGCGCGGCCGCGCGCTGTTCGAGCCGGAGGATGGCGAGCCGCCGACGCTTCGCGTCTTCTTGCCCGAAGGACCCGGCAGCGACATCGTCATTCGGCGGCTGCAAGCGGACTGGGGCCCGCTCGGGCTGCAAGTGGAGCACGCGGAGCGGGCGCGAGGCGCCGACCTCCGGCTGCTCGACGTGGTCGCGCCGTCCGTGTCGCCGGCCTGGTATCTCCGCCAGTTCCGCTGCGAGGTGGCGCCGATCTGCTCGGAGGAGGCGGACGAGTTGCTGGCCGCAGCCCGGCTCGCCCCGGTGGCGGCGCAGCGTGCAGCACTGTTCGCCGATGCCGAGCGGTTGATCCGCGAGCAGACCCTGTTCCTGCCGATCGCCGCTCCGGTCCGCTGGTCACTGGTATCGCGCGCGCTGCCGGGCTTTGCGGAAAACCGCTTCGCGCGGCATACGCTGACCGACCTCCGCAACCCACCAGGCGAGAACCGCTGACATGGCCATCCGGCCCGAACCGCTGAACCGTTCGCCGCTGCCGCCCTTCGGCCGGGATCCGCAGGCCGTGCGGGAACGGCTCGAACGGCTGGAGAAGCTGATGGAGCGGCTGGTCACGGTGCCCGGGACGAACAAGGGTGTCGGTCTGGATGTGGCGCTCGACTTCGTGCCGGTGGTCGGGCCGACGATCGCCGCGGGCATCGGCGCCTACCTGGCGTGGGAAGCCAAGAACCTCGGCATGTCCAAGTGGCAGATCACGCGCATGGGCGGCAACATCGGCGTCGATTGGGCGCTTGGCATGATCCCGTTCGTGGGCGCGGTGCCCGACTTCTTCTTCCGCTCGAACACCCGCAACCTGCGGATGATCAAGCGGTATCTCGACAAGCACCATCCGGGCACGAAGACGGTGGACGTGGAGGCCCGGGGACGCGGTTGAGCGATGTCCGCTTTCGACCCATTGCGGACATTCAAGCGCTGCGAAAAAGCAACGAAGCAGCAGTCAGGGGTCGCCCTATCCGACGAGACGCGGTCGGCCAGCGAGCTCTGCCTGCACAGTTTAGGAGGCGCGAGGATGAGCGAGCATCACGGAAGCTGCCACTGCGGGCGGGTTCGGTTGACCCTGCGCGATGAGCCGTCCGACGCCGGCGAATGCAATTGCTCGATTTGTCGGCGCACGGCCGGGCTCTGGCACTATTGCGCCCCCGACGCCGTAACTGTGGAGGGAGAAGGCGTTTCGTACCAGCAGGGCGATCGCGCACTCGACCTGTGGCACTGCCAGACTTGTGGCTGCACGACGCACTGGACGCCGACCGATCCGGCTTACAGGCGCATGGCGGTAAACCTCAGGATGTTTGACCCAGCGCTGCTGCGCGAGCTGCCGCGTCGCCTGATCGATGGCGCGAGCTACTAGCGCATTCTCTGTTGTCTGCTTTCCACCCATAGCCGACGTTCGTGTATCGCAGGCGCGGGCCTAGCTTCCGCCGATCACCGGCCGTCCCACGTCGCCCTGCCCGACCGTGCGGCCCGCCATCTCCAGCATGCGCTCGAGGGGCACGCGGGCGCGGTCCATGAGCTCAGGCGATAGCTCGATGCGCGGCTCGAGGTCGCGCAGGGCGACGTAGAGCTTCTCCAGCGTGTTGAGCGCCATGTAGGGGCACATGTTGCAGTTGCAGTTGCCGTCGCCGCCGGGCACGCCGATGAAGGTCTTGTGCGGCGCGGCCTTCTCCATCTGGTGGATGATGTGCGGCTCGGTCGCGACCAGGATGGTGTCGCTGTCACTGCGGATGGCGAAGTCGAGGATCGCCTTGGTCGAGCCGACGAGCTCGGCATGGTCGACGATGTGCGGCGGGCATTCGGGATGGGCCGCGACCGGCGCGCCGGGGTGTTGCGCCTTGAGCTTCAGCAGCTCGGTTTCGGAAAACGCCTGGTGGACGATGCACACGCCCGGCCACAGCAGCATGTCGCGGCCGGTGCGGCGGGCGAGATAGCCGCCGAGGTGCCGGTCGGGGCCGAAGATGATCGGCTGCTCGGGCGGGATCTGCTGGAGGATGATGTCGGCCGAGGAGCTGGTGACGATGATGTCGCTCAATGCCTTCACCGCCGCCGAACAGTTGATGTAGGTCAGCGCGATATGGTCCGGGTGCGCCGCGCGGAAGGCGGCGAACTGGTCGGGCGGGCAGCTGTCCTCCAGGCTGCAGCCGGCGTCCATGTCGGGCAGGATCACCGTCTTTCCCGGTGACAGGATCTTGGCGGTCTCGGCCATGAAGCGCACGCCGCAAAAGGCGATCACGTCCGCGTCGGTGGCGGCGGCCTTGCGTGAGAGGTCGAGGCTGTCGCCGACGAAATCGGCGAGGTCCTGGATCTCCGGCTTCTGGTAGTAGTGCGCGAGGATGACGGCGTTGCGCTCGGTCTTGAGCCGCTTGATCTCGGCGAGGAGGTCAACGCCCCTCAGGTTGTGCACGGGTGCGGTCATGCCTGCGTATATGTAGGTTGCGGCGTCCAAACGGAAGAGTTTAGCGACTTGCCGCGCGCTCCTCGAGCACGTCCGCAATGGAACGGCTGACGTCCCAGCGCTCGCCGTCGCGTGGCTGGCCGTCCGTGGGGGCGCGCACCACCACCGTGACGTTGCCCAGCCCGGCGGCTTGGAGCGGCGCCTGCAGGTTGCGGGCGATCGCCTCGCGGCCAGCGCGGGTGGCGGCGGCGAGGTTCTCCGGCTTGGCCGCCTCGGCCGCCGCTTGCTGCCGCGCGCCGATGGCTACGCCCTGCCGCAGCTTCGTCTGCATGTCGCGGGTGATCAGTGGTCCGTCGTAGGCGACCACCTGTCGGCTTTCGTCGATGTTGGGCGTCTCGGGCGTGGCACCCGGCGCCCGGACGAGCAGGGTCCGGGTCCGCTCGTCCCATACATAATCGTCCAGGCCAAGGTCGCCCATGTTGACGAAGTAGGCCACCGACCAGGGCTGCCGCACCGCCATCTCGCCCTGGAGGATGTCGCCGATGCCGCCGCGGGTTTCGCGCTTGGTCGTCACCGTGCCGGAGAGGCGGTAGACCTGCAGCCGGTTGCGGTTCTCGCGCAGCGCGACGACCAGCCGGTCAAGGTCGCTTTCCTCGACCTGCTGCTGCACCTGCCGATCCTGGTGGCGGGCGAGGTAGTAGCCGAGGCCGATCAGCGCGGCGATGGCCAGCAAGCCCCAGAGCAGGTTTCGCACCCGGAGTCGGGAACGGCGGGGGCGGTCTATGCGAGTGGTTTCCATTGCTCGTTGTCGTGCTGAACGAGCCCGCGCTCCTGAAGGTCCAGCAAGTGGGCGAGTACGGAAGCGCCCGCGGCGGGGATCAGGCGCGGGTCCAATGCGGGGTAGGCGGCGGCGACGATCTGCTCGACCGTGCGGTCGCCTTCGTCCAGGCGGCGGCGGACCTGGGCCTCGCGCTGCAGCCGATGGTTCAGCATGCCGCGGACCAGCCGCTGCGGGTCGGTGACCGGGTCGCCATGTGCGGGGTAGTAGATGCGGTCGGCGCGGGTGCGGAGCTTGTCCAGGCTGCGCAGGTAGTCGCCCATGTGCCCGTCGGGCGGGATGACGACGCTGGTCGACCAGCCCATCACATGGTCGCCGCTGAACAGGGCGCCGCTGCCTTGGTCGGCGAAGCACAGGTGGTTGGAGGTGTGGCCGGGTGTCGCGATCGCGGTCAGGGTGCGGCCGTCCACGGCGATGCTCTCGCCGTCCGCCAGCACGCGGTCGGGGCGGTAGTCGCGATCGAATGCTTCCGCGCCCGGGCCGAGGTCGGCGAGCGGGAGGGCGCCGCAGCCGACCACCGGTGCCTCCGTTCGCTCGCGGAGGCTTGCTGCTGCCGGCGAATGGTCGCGGTGGGTGTGGGTGACCAGGATGGCCATGACGGGGCGGCCGGCGATGGCAGCCAGCAGTGCGTCGATGTGCGCGGCCTCGTCGGGGCCGGGGTCAATCACCGCCAGCTCGCGGGTGCCGACCAGGTGCACCTGCGTGCCGGTCGCGGTGTAGGGCGATGGGTTGGGCGCGAGCAGGCGGGCGATGCCGGGCTCGGCCTCGATCAGCTGACCATAGGGCGCGTTCATGGGTGGAGCTTGCTTCAGGCCGCCGCGGCGAGCGGGGCCGGGCCGCTGCTGCCGAGCGCGGCTGCACGGCGGGCGAAAGCGGCCGGCAGCACTTCGCCGAACAGCACGTCCATGCTGTGCCTCCAGCTGAACTCGCCCGCGACATGCGCCCGGCCGCGGGCGCCGGTTCCGCGAGGATCGTCGCGCCAGACTTCAAGGATGTTGGCGGCCATCGCGTCGGGGTCGGCCACGGGCCCGAGCTTGCCCATGCCTGCAAACACCCGCTCGAGCATCGCGCCTGCCGCTACTCCGACCACCGGCAGACCCGATGCCTGCGCCTCGATCACCGATACCCCGAAGGTCTCGTTGGGCATGGCGGAGACGTAGATGTCGCTGGACGCCAGCCAGCGGGCGAGGCTCGGGCGGTCGGTGACGAACCCCGGCGTGATGATCCGGGGATCGCCGAGCGCTTCGAACTGCTCGCGTTGCGGACCCTGGCCGAGGATGACCAGCTTGGCGCCGAGGTCGGAGGGCAGGCGGCGAAAGGCTTCCACCACGAGGTCCGGCCGCTTTTCGATATCCAGCCGGCCGACGTAGATCAGCAGCGGCTGGTTGTCGTCAAGGCCCAACTCGCGGCGCAGGTCCAGGTCGCGATTCTCCGGTCCGAACGCCTCCAACTCCACGCCGAGCGGCAGGATATGCACCGGATCAACGCCAAGCGAGCGGAGCATGTTGCCGCCCCCATGATCGGACAGGGCGTAGACCGCATCGAACTGCCGATAGAGCCGGCCGCAGTAGTTATAACAGAGCCGAGCCGCGGCGCCGCCCACGGCCGCTCCGAAGGTTTTGGAAAACGGCCGTCCGGCGTAGACGGTCGGGAAGTCGGTCATGTAGCCGGCCACCAGAACGGTATGCGGATGCCGCATGCGATGGGCGAGCGCGGCCCAGGGCAGGTTGTAAGCGTCCTGGCATTCGATCGCATCGGGCCGGAAGCGCTCAAGTGCCTCGCGCACGGCCGGGTTGCGGAGGAGCAGCCGGTAATTGGGGCTGAACGGCACGGCCGGCGACTTGATCCACACGGTGGTGGCGCGGCCGTCCGCCTCCACCCGGTCGCAATCGCCGGGCAGAATCAACAGGTGCCGATGCGGCGTGTTCTCCAGAATGTGCGCGCGCTTGGCCCGGAGATAGGTGCCGACGCCGCCGCCCACCGCCGACCAGCTCTGCGTCAGGTCGCAGTAGAGGCGCGCACCGCCTCGCGGTTCAAGCATGGGGCCGTGCATGGGGTCACCGTCTAGCGGAACGGCCCGCCCGACGGCAAACTGTCGATGGAATTTACAAAAGCTTCCGACGCATACAGAGGGCTGCAGGCGAAAAGAGCCGAAAACTGCGGTTCCGATCTAGTTGGCATGGAGGGTGCTTAGTAAGAGCGTCCACCTTGGTTCCCACACCAAGCTAGAAGGGACGGTGCCGCGGATCTGGTCCCCGCGCGCCGTCCCTTCTTTCTTTTGCTCAGGCTTCGGCCGTGACCAGCTGCTGCAGCTCGCCGTTCTCGAACATCTCCATCATGATGTCGGAGCCGCCGACGAACTCGCCATGCACGTAGAGCTGGGGTATGGTGGGCCAGTTCGAATAGGCCTTGATGCCTTGGCGAACCTCCTGGTCCTGCAGCACGTCCACCGTTTCGAACGGCACGCCGAGGCGGTCGAGGATCGCCACCGCCCGGCTGGAAAAGCCGCACTGCGGAAACAGGGCGGTGCCCTTCATGAAAAGCACCACGTCGTTGCTCTTGACGAGCTGGTCGATGCGGCTGGTTGCGTCGGTCATTCTTTTTCTCCGTCAGGGCACCGCGGTTTCGAGCTGCAGTGCATGAAGTTCGCCGCCCATGCGCCCGCCGAGCGCGGCATAGACCCGCTGGTGCTGGCGGACGCGCGGCAGTCCGGCGAAGCTCGCCGACACCACGCGCGCGGCATAATGATCGCCGTCGCCGGCGAGATCGCGGATGGTCACCTCCGCGTCCGGGATGGCGGCGCGGATCAGCGCTTCGATATCTTGGGCGGCCATCGGCATGGCTATTGCGTGTCCACCAGCTGGCGCTTGGCTTCGGCCGTCTTGAACCCAAGCTGCTCGCGGATTTGGGCGTCGTCGGCATCCACGCCGGCACCCGTCAGGTCGCCAAGCAGTTTGCGAATCACGTTCTCGTCACCGCCCTCCTCGAAGTCGGCGCGCACCACATCCATGGCGTAGGAGTCGGCCTCGGCCGGCGACAGGTTCATCAGCTTCGCCGCCCATAGCCCAAGCAGCTTGTTGCGCCGGGCGAGCAGGCGAAAGCGCATCTCCTCGTCATGCGCGAACTTGGTCTCGAAGGCGCGTTCGCGATCGTCAAAGGTGGTCATGGCCTCACCGTCCCCCTGTTCGTTCACCCGCAGATAGGGCGCGCCGGGGCGGCAGGCAACGTGTCAGCTGGGAAGGTCCGGACTTTGGTTGAGTCCGGCCGGGATGTCGAAGTGCAGCACCTCCTCGCGCGTGCCAAGCTTGTCGTACAAGGCTACGGCGGGCAGGTCGGGCGGGTCGGCCTGGACGAAGATGACCTAGGCGTTCGTGCTGCCGGCATAGTGTTGGAGCCAGCCGATGAGCGCGGTGGCGACGCCCTGCCGGCGGTGCGCTTCCTCGACCGCCAGGTCATAGATGTAGAGCTCGCTGCGCTCCCGCTCGAACTTCTTGAGCTCGTAGGCGGCCAGCGCTCCGACCGGCTCTTGGTTGAGCGTGGCGAGCAGAGCGACGAAGGTCGTGTCGGCCAACCGTTCTTCGATGTACACATCGCTCGGCGGCGCTGAACCGTAGTGCTCGGCGTCGTCGAAGGCGCGAGCGAACAGCCGGTTCATCGCCCGGAACGCCTCGAAGTCGCCGGGTGTGAGACGCCGGACTTCCAGGCTCACCCGATCTCCACCACCAGCTTGCCGATCACTTGGCGGGCGGCGATGGCGGCGATCGCCTCGCCCGCGCGCTCGAGCTGAAAAGTGGCGCTGACCTTGGGGCTGATCTTGCCGGCGTCCCATAGCTGGAACAGCTCGGCGACGTGGGCGGCGTTCGCTTGCGGGTCGCGCATGGCGAAGGCGCCCCAGAACACGCCGCACACGTCGCAGCTTTTGAGCAGGGTCAGGTTGAGCGGAAGCCGGGGAATCCCGGCGGGGAAGCCGACCACCAGGTAGCGGCCCTCCCAGGCGATGGCGCGCAGCGCCGGCTCGGCATAGTCGCCGCCCACCGGATCGTAGATGACGTCCGCTCCGGCGGGCCCGACCGCGGTCTTGAACTGGTCGGCGAGCGCTTTCTGGCCGTCGCGGTCAAAGGGGCCTCGTGGGTAGACGATGGCGTCGTCGGCACCGGCAGCGCGGGCAGCCTGCGCCTTGTCCTCGGACGAGACGGCGGCGATCACCCGGGCGCCACGAGCCTTGCCGAGCTCCACCGCGGCGAGGCCGACCCCGCCGGCTGCGCCCAGCACGAGCACGGCCTGCCCGGCTTGCAGGCGGCCGCGGTCCCATAGGGCATGGATGCTGGTCGCGTAGGTGAGCAGGAGCGCCGCGCCTTCGGTGAAGCTGCGCTCGGTGGGCAGTCGAAAGGCGCTGGCGGCGGGGATGGCGATCTGCTCCGACAGACCGCCGAAGCCCGGGACGGCGATGAGGCGGTCGCCTTCGCTCCAACCCTCAACGCCCTGGCCGACGCCGATCACCACACCACCGATCTCGCCCCCCGGCGCGAAGGGGCGGGGCGGCTTGAGCTGATACTTGTCCTCGATGATCAGCACGTCGGGGTAGTTGATGGCCGCCGCGCGGACGCGGACCAGGAGCTGGCCGGGGCCGGGCTGCGGGTCGGGGAGGTCGGTAACCTGGAGGGTTTCGGGGCCACCGGGTGCGTGGCTCAAGAGTGCGCGCACAATGCTCTCCTACGTCATGCCGGACCTGATCCGGCATCCGCCTTCTTCGAGCCGGCCATGAAGGAAGGCGGACCCCGGCTCAAGGCCGGGGTGACGATTACTGCTGCCGCGCGCGATAGTCCGCCACCACCTGCGCCGCCGTCATGCCGTCGAAGGTCGTCCGGGCGAGTGCGGCCTTGTCGTCGTCGGCGAAGCGGCGGGTCCCGACGCTGGCGAGCGCGCGGTCGTAGTCGAGGCGGTCGCCCACGGGCAGGTCGGAGCGGGCCGCCTCCGTGGTCCGCTGAAAGGATTGCGGCGAAGAACCGTCGATCGCCGTCGCCTGTTCACCACCGTCGCAGCCCGCGAGCAGCAGCGCGAGGGCGGCGGGCCACCTCACTCGACGTAGTTGGCCGTGGTCTTCTCGCGCACTTCTTCCCGCGTCACCCCCGGCGCGAGTTCAATCAGCTTGAAGGGGGACTCGTGATCGGGCCGCTGGAACACCGCAAGATCGGTGACGACCATGTCGACGACGTTCTTGCCGGTCAGCGGCAGGGTGCACTCAGGAATGAACTTGGGGTCGCCGTTTTTGGAGGTATGCTCCATC
This sequence comes from uncultured Sphingomonas sp., assembly GCF_902806265.1. GTDB lineage: Bacteria > Pseudomonadota > Alphaproteobacteria > Sphingomonadales > Sphingomonadaceae > Sphingomicrobium. Next base: position 98,169 of record NZ_CADCVZ010000015.1, read on the forward strand.
ACCACGATGATCTTCTTGACGCCGGCGACCAGGTCCATGGCGCCGCCCATGCCCTTGATCATCTTGCCCGGGATCATCCAGTTGGCGATGTCGCCATCCTGGCTGACCTCCATCGCGCCGAGCACCGTCAGGTCGATGTGCCCGCCGCGGATCATGGCGAAGCTGTCGGCGGAGCTGAAGTAGCTGGACGAGGCGAGCTCGCTGATGGTCTGCTTGCCGGCGTTGATAAGGTCGGGGTCGACCTGGTCCTCGTAAGGAAAGGGGCCGATGCCGAGCATCCCGTTCTCGGATTGGAGCGTCACTTCCATGCCGACGGGAATGTTGTTCGCCACGAGCGTCGGGATGCCGATGCCGAGGTTGACGTAGAAGCCGTCGCGCAGCTCCTTGGCGGCCCGCGCGGCCATCTGGTCGCGGGTCCAGCCCTTGGTTTCAACGGCGGTTGCCATCACGCGGCCTCCCTCTGGCGAACGGTGCGGAATTCGATCTTCTTGTCGTAGGGCGCGCCAAGGATCATGCGCTTTACGTAGATCGACGGCAGATGGATGGAGTCGGGGTCGAGGCTCCCGACCGGCACGATCTCCTCGACCTCGGCGACGCAGATGCGACCGCTGGTCGCCGCGGGCTGGTTGAAGTTGCGGGCGGTCTTGCGGAACACCAGGTTGCCGGCCTCGTCGGCCTTCCAGCCCTTGATGATCGACAAGTCGGCGCGGATGCCGCGTTCGAGGATGTAGGTCTCGCCGTCGAACTCCTTGTGCTCCTTGCCCTCCGCGACCTCCGTGCCGACGCCCGTTTTGGTGTAGAAGCCAGGAATGCCGGCGCCGCCCGCGCGAAGGCGCTCGGCGAGCGTGCCCTGGGGGCAGAACTCGACCTCCAGCTCGCCGGCAAGAAATTGTCGCTCGAACTCCTTGTTCTCGCCGACGTAGCTGCTGATCATCTTTTTGACCTGGCGCGTGCGGAGCAGCTTGCCGAGGCCTTCGTTGTCGATGCCGGCGTTGTTGGAGGCGATGGTGAGGTCGGTGACCCCGCTTGCCTGAATGGCGTCGATCAGCCGCTCGGGAATGCCGCACAGGCCGAAGCCGCCCGCGGCGACCGTCATGCCATCGCGGAGCAGGCCGTCGAGCGCGGCGGCGGCGTCAGGGTAGATTTTCTTCATGCCGTCTTAGTACCCCGGCGAAGGCCGAGGTCCAGTCCGAAAAGAACCGGCGTGAAGCGCGCGTTGACTATCGCAGCTTGGCCAGCACGCCCTGCAGCTGCATGGCATTGCTCATGTCGCCTTCGACCTTGAGCTTGCCCGTCATAAAGGCGGTCATGCCGTCGAGCTGGCCGCCGGCCATCGCCTGCCAGTCGGCCCAGCTGACCTTGATGGTGGTGTCCGCCGCGCCGTCGCTGCTTTCGCTCACCTGGTTGTTCTTGCCGTCAAGCAGCACCGAGCCCTCGTCGCCGCCGAAGTCGAGCTTGACGGTTTTGCCCGGCAGCCAGGCCTGGTTTTCCTGCATCTTGGCGACGAGTTCCTGCTTGGTCATGCGAATAGCTCCTTAAAAAACAATCTTGTCAGTAGCGGGCTAGCGGCGCGGCGCTTGGCGGGCAAGGGCGGGCGACCTATCTGCGGCGGATGGACGCACAGACTCGCTACGACGCCGACCTCCAGCTGTTCATCGACGGTGCCTGGCGCTCCGGCGAGGAGCGCGACGCCTTTCCGGTGGTGAACCCAGCCACGGGCGAGACCATTGCGGAGGTGCCGCTGGCGAGCACCGGCGACCTGGACGAGGCGCTGGCGGCGGCGGAGCGGGCCTGGCCCGAGTGGCGGGCGCTGGACGTGGAAAAGCGCGGGGCGATCCTTCACCGCACCGCGGACCTGCTGCGCGAGCGCGCGAAGCACATCGGCGCGCTGCTGACGCAGGAACAAGGCAAGCCGCTCCACGAAGCCAAGGCGGAGGTGATCGGCTCCGCACAGATGTTCGACTTCTATGCCGAGGAGGCCAAGCGCGCCTATGGCCGGGTGCTGGTGCGGCCGACCGGGCAGCGCTCCATCGTCATCCCGCAGCCGGTCGGGCCGACCGCGACCTTCACGCCGTGGAACTTCCCGATCTACCTCCTGGCCAAGAAGGTAGCGGCGGCGCTGGCGGCGGGGTGCACGGTGATCTCCAAGCCGCCGGAGGAGACGCCGGGCTGCACGGGGGCGATGGCGCGGGCGCTGGCCGACGCTGGCATTCCTAAGGGCGTGTTCCAGCTGGTGCATGGCGTGCCCGACACGGTCTCGCGGCACCTGATCGGGTCGCGCGTCATCCGTAAGGTGAGCTTCACGGGATCGATACCCGTGGGCAAGCATCTGATGAAGCTCGCCGCCGACGGCATGAAGCGGATCACGATGGAGTTGGGCGGCCATGCACCCGTGCTGGTGTTCGACGATTGCGACCTCGACAAGACGCTCGACATGGTGGTGCCACAGAAGTTCCGGAATGCTGGCCAGGTGTGCGTGTCGCCGACGCGCTTCTATGTGCAGGAGGGGATCTACGACGCCTTTCAGCGCGGCTTCGCGGAGCGGACCCGGGCGCTGAAGGTCGGGAACGGGCTGGAGCCGGATACGCGCATGGGACCGCTCGCCAACGGGCGGCGGGTGCCGGCGATCGGGAGCCTGGTCGAGGACGCGCGGGCCAAGGGCGCCAAGGTGCTGGCCGGCGGCGAGCCGGGTGAGGGCGGCTTCTTCTTCCAGCCGACGGTGCTGGCCGACGTACCGCTGGAAGCCGAGGTCATGAACAATGAGCCCTTTGGACCGCTCGCGCTGATGCGGCCGTTCGCCAGCGACGCGGAGGCGATCGAACAGGCGAACCGGCTGCCTTACGGCCTCGCGGCGTTCCTGTTCACGGAGAACGGCCGCCGGGCGAACATTATGGGCGATGCGATCGAGGCCGGGATGGTCGGGATCAACTCGTTTGCGATCTCGGTGTCCGATGCGCCGTTCGGCGGGGTCAAGGACAGCGGCTTCGGCTCGGAGGGTGGTCCCGAAGGGCTGCAGAGCTATCAGGTGACCAAGGCCATTCATCAGGCCTGACTTCTTCGACCGACGGCTGAAGCTCCGGCGGTCGCCGGAGAATGGGAGTTTGCGTGCCCGACCTCCTCATCCTCTACGAGCATCCCCTATGGTTCGAGCCGCTGTTCGCGGCCCTGGACCGGAGTGGCATCGACTACCAGGCGGTGCGGGTCACCGACCACCAATTCGACCTGGCGGGAGGACCGCCCGCGCCGGTGGTCTTCAACCGGGTCGCCATGTCGAGCTTCCTGCGGGAGCCGGAGCATCCGTTGTTTTATACGACCGCGCTGCTCGATCATTGGCGGCGTGGTGGCGCAACGGTGCTGAACGGGCCCGAGGTGCTGGCCATGGACACAAGCAAGGCGCGGCAGCTGTCGCTGATCCGGAGCCTGGGTCATGCAGTGCCGGACACGCGGGTCGTACATCGCGCGGCGGACTTGGCGGCGGCGAGTGAGGGCATGGCTTGGCCGCTGCTGGTCAAGGCGAACATCGGCGGGTCGGGCGCGGGGATCACGCGCTACGCCAGCCGCGAGGAGCTGGAGCGTTCGGTGGCCGAGGGCAGCACGCCGACCTCGATCGACCAGGTGCTGCTGCTGCAGGACTATGTGCCGCCGCGCGGGGGCACGATCCTCCGGCTGGAGACGCTGGCGGGCAAGTTCCTCTACGCGCTGGAGGTGGAGAGCGGCGGCGACAGCTTCGACCTGTGTCCGGCCGACGCCTGCCTCGCGCAGCCGGGCAAGGCAGCGATCCGCATGCAGGCGGTCGAGCCGGCTGCCGAGATCGTTAGGGTTGCCGAGGAGATCGCTCAAACGGTGGGTATGGACGTAGGCGGGGTCGAGGTGGTGATCGACGACCGCGACGGGAGCCCGCGCTTTTACGACATCAACGCCTTGTCCAATTTCGTCGCCAAGCCGCTGGAGGTGCTTGGCTGGGACCCGCACGACCGGCTGGTCGATTACCTGCAATCTGTCATCGCGAAGGTGCAAGCATGAGGTTCGGTTACTGGATGCCGGTGTTCGGCGGCTGGCTGCGCAACATCCCCGACGAGGGACCGGCCGCCACTTGGAGCCAGGTGCGCGACCTGACGCTGCGCTCGGAGGAGGCCGGCTGGGACCTGACCCTGATTGCCGAGCTGTTCCTGAACGACATCAAGGGTGTCGAGGAGCCCGCGCTCGACGCCTGGTCGACGGCGGCGGCGTTGGCGGCGGTAACGCGCAAGCTGGAGCTGATGGTCGCGGTGCGGCCGAACTTCCACCATCCGGCGCTGTTCGCCAAACAGGCGGCTAACATCGACCAGATCTCCGGTGGGCGGCTGTCCTTGAATGTGGTGTCGAGCTGGTGGGCGGAGGAAGCGCAGCAATACGGCTTGCAGTTCGACAGCCATGACGACCGCTATGGACGCACTGCCGAATGGCTGGCGGTGGTCGACGGGCTCTGGTCGGAGAAACGCTTCACCTTCGAAGGCGAACGCTATCAGGTGCGCGATGCGATTTGCGAGCCCAAGCCCGCGCAGTCGCCGCGGCCGATCATCTACGCGGGCGGGGAGAGCGAGGCGGCCAAGACGCTGATCGCGCGCGATTGCGACGCCTATGTCATGCACGGCGATCCGGTGGACGCGGTTGCGCCCAAGATCGCCGACATGTCGCGACGCCGGGAGGCGATCGGCGAGGGGCCGATGCGGTTCGGGATGGCCGCGTTCGCCATTGTGCGCGACACGGAGGAAGAAGCACAGGTCGAGCTCAAGCGGATCACCGCCATGCCGCCGAGCCCGCCGCCGGGCTTTGCCAACTTCGATCAATGGCTGTCGGGCACGCAGCTGGAGCGCGAGCTGAAGCTGCAGGAGTATAGCGTGTCGAACCGGGGGCTCCGGCCGAACCTCGTCGGCACGCCCGAGCAGATGGCCGAGCGCATCAGGGCTTATGAAGCGGTCGGGCTGGACCTGCTGTTGCTACAGCTCAGTCCACAAGCGCAAGAGATGGACCGCTTCGCCGAGCAGGTGATCGGACCGATGCGCGCAGGCCGGATCTGAGTCTCAGGGCTCGGGCGGCAGGCTGGTAGCCTCGCGCTCGCAGTTGCCGACCTCCAGCAGGTAGAAGCCGGTGGTCAGCAGGCTCGCGGCGAGGAACCAGGCGAAGCTGGCGATAATGTCGGGGGTCGGGCCGAACAGCGTCACGACCAGCGTCGCGATCGACAGGCCGAGCAGCAGCAGCAGCCCAAGCAGCAGGTCTGTCGCAGCCGAGATCAGGCTCCAGCGCCGCGGTCCTCCTTCCGCGCGCAAGCCGGCGATGCCGACGGTGATCGCACGGGCGAGCAGCCAAGCGGCGATCACATAAGCGGTGGGGAGCAGCGACGTTTCCGGCCGCAGCACGAACAGCACGCCCGCCAAGATCGTTACTGCGCCCGCAGCCATGGAGGGAAGGCGGGCCGCATTGCGCAGGGTGCCGGCCATCAGCTCGGCCACGCCTGCCGCGAGCAGGATGCCGCCGACCAGCATCGCGCCCGACCTTCGTTCCAGCAGCGGCAGGGCTGCGGTACCTGCCGCGAGCAGCAGGATCAGCCAGCCCGCGAGCAGCAGCGCCTGGTAGCGCTGGGTGCGGAAACGGGTTCGGACCACGGGCGCGTTCATTGCCGGCGTGCTTACCAGAAAATGGCGGGGTTCGTCATCCTTGCGGTGCCGATCATGGGCTTCCGCTTGCTCCGTGGAGGCTTCTCGGCTAAGGCGCGCGTCGTCCAGCGGGCAGGAGCTTCCCGCGGGCAAGCTCGTCTTTTCGGCGCGCGTGAAGCCACGGGCAACCCAAGAGGTCCCGTGCCGCACGCGCTGTTCGCGCTGAACGGCAGCTGCCCGGAGCTCACATCTGCGAGGACGCTTCGTTCCGGCATGGGGCCGGCGGGGCAGGACTTAGGGTTGCCAGGTCCGCCAGATGGAAAGCCGACCAACAGCGGTCCGGCTGGCGGCACACGACCAGAGATACGAGAGACACGAAAACTTATGGCCACTGCGGCTTTTCCGACCCGCGACGATTTCGCGGCACTCCTCAACGAACAGCTTGGCGGCGAGAACGAGGCCTTTGAAGGACGCGTCGTCAAGGGCACCGTCACCGGGATCGAGAACGACCTTGCGGTGATCGACGTCGGCCTCAAGAGCGAGGGACGCGTTCCGCTGCGCGAGTTCGCCGCGCCGGGTCAGAAGGCGGAGCTCAAGGTCGGCGACCAAGTCGAGGTTTATGTCGATCGGGTGGAGAACGCCAATGGCGAAGCCATGCTCAGCCGCGACCGCGCGCGCCGCGAAGCCGCGTGGGACACGCTTGAAAAGGAGTTCGAGTCCGGCAACCGCGTCGAGGGCGTGATCTTCGGGCGGGTCAAGGGCGGCTTCACCGTCGACCTGGGCGGCGCCGTCGCCTTTCTGCCGGGCAGCCAGGTCGATATTCGCCCCGTCCGCGACGTGCAGCCGCTGATGGACATTCCCCAGCCGTTCCAGGTCCTCAAAATGGATCGCCGCCGTGGCAACATCGTGGTTTCGCGCCGCGCGATCTTGGAAGAAACCCGCGCCGAGCAGCGCAGCGGCCTCATCCAGACGCTGGCCGAGGGTCAGGTGATCGAGGGCATGGTCAAGAACATCACCGACTATGGCGCGTTCGTGGACCTGGGCGGGATCGACGGCCTGCTGCACGTTACCGACATCAGCTACAAGCGGGTCAACCACCCGAACGAGGTCATCAACATCGGTGACACGGTGCGCGTGCAGATCATCCGCATCAACCGCGAGACCCAGCGCATCAGCCTGGGCATGAAGCAGCTGGAGAGCGACCCGTGGGAGGGCGCCGCGGCCAAGTATCCGATCGAGGGCGTGTTCCGCGGCCGCGTGACCAACATCACCGAATATGGCGCGTTCGTCGAACTCGAGCCGGGCATCGAGGGCCTGGTCCACGTGTCGGAGATGAGCTGGACCAAGAAGAATGTCCATCCAGGCAAGATCGTCAGCACCAGCCAGGAAGTCGACGTCAAGGTCCTGGAGGTCGATCAGGAGAAACGCCGGATCAGCCTTGGCCTGAAGCAGGCCCAGTCCAACCCGTGGGCGGACTTCGCCGACAAGCATCCGGTCGGCTCCACCGTTGAGGGCGAAGTCAAGAACGCCACCGAGTTCGGGCTGTTCATCGGCTTGGACGGGGATGTCGACGGCATGGTCCACATGTCGGACATCGCCTGGGGCGTATCCGGCGAGGATGCGCTTGGGCTGCATCACAAGGGTGAGCGGGTTCAGGCGCAGGTGCTCGACGTCGATGTGGAGAAGGAGCGCATCAGCCTTGGCATGAAGCAGCTGGAGCGCGGCGGCGTGTCGGCCGGCGGTGCTTCCGGCGGCGCCAGCAAGGGCGAGGTCGTTACGGTCACCGTGCTCGAGGTTCGCGACGGCGGGCTGGAGGTCCAGGTCGGCGACGACGGTCCGACCGGCTTCCTCAAGCGTACCGACCTAGGCCGCGACCGCGACGAGCAGCGGCCGGAGCGCTTCCAGGTCGGGCAGAAGTTCGATGCCATGGTGATCGGCACCGATCGGTCCAAGAAGCCGAACTTCTCCATCAAGGCGATGCAGATCGCCGAGGAAAAGCAGGCGGTCGCGCAATATGGTTCGTCCGACAGCGGCGCTTCGCTGGGCGACATCCTGGGTGCGGCGCTCAAGGAAGCGGGCACCAAGAAGTAGGCCGGGGAACGGGAGCGCCGCATCGGCGCGCTCCCCCTGTCCCGGCGGTGGCAGAGGTCCGCTTGCGCTTGCGGCGGACTTCTGACAGCTTGGGATCGGGGTACAGCGTTTTACGGCCAATCAGTTGGGGACAGGCGGGATGATCCGGTCGGAACTGGTGCACAAGCTTTGCGGCGACTTTCCGGACCTCACGCAGCGTGAGGTGGAGAGCGTCGTTTCGGCGATCTTCGACACCATCACCGAGCAGCTGGCGCAGGGTGGCCGGGTGGAGCTCCGCGGCTTCGGCGCTTTTTCGACGCGTGGCCGCGATGCCCGGGTCGGCCGCAATCCGCGCACCGGCGCCAGCGTTGAAGTGGATGCCAAGCGCGTGCCCTACTTCAAGCCGGGCAAGGAGATGCGCGAGCGGCTGAACCTTTCGGAGATGACCGAAGAGGTCGCCGACTAGCTGTCGCGGGGCGTCACCCCAGCGGAGGGTGGGGTCCAGAAGACATCAGCCACGTCGCTGATCCGCGCCTGAATGCCAGCCCGCGCTGGGATGACGAAGGATGCTTGACCGGCCGTCCGCTCGGCCCAACAAGCCGGCCTGTGCGGACGTGGCGGAATGGTAGACGCTGGAGACTTAAAATCTTCTGCCCCTTGGGCGTGCGGGTTCGAGTCCCGCCGTCCGCACTCGCAGCTTGGTGCCGAGCGCTAGGCTGAAACCAGCTCGCGCGCCGGCACCGATTCGCGCAGGAGCTGGTAGGAGCGGACCCGCGCGGAATGATCGTGAATCTGCGCCGTCACCATCAGCTCGTCGGCGCCTGTTCGTTCCACGAAATTCTCCACCCGGCTCCGGACGGTTGCAACGCTGCCGATTGCCGAGCAGGCGAGCACATGGTCGAGCGTCGCGCGGGCGTGCAGCGGCAGGCTGTCGAGGTAGCCCGGCCTGGTCGGCGGGAGCTTGCCGGGCTGGCCCGAGCGCAGGTTGACGAACGCCTGCTGGATGGAGGTGGCCAGCAGCTCAGCCTCTTCGTCGGTGTCGGCGGCGATGCAGTTGAAGCCCAGCATGACATAGGGCCGTGCAAGCTGTTCCGATGGCTGGAACCGCTCGCGGTAGATGCGGATCGCATCATCCAGCTGCGCCGGCGCAAAATGGGACGCGAAGGCGTAGGGCAAGCCCAGGGTGGCGGCCAACTGGGCCCCGAACAGGCTGGAGCCGAGGATCCAGATAGGGATGTGGAGGCCTTCGCCGGGAATCGCTCGAACCCGGCCGTTCTCACCTGCGAAGTAGCCCATGAGCTCGACCACGTCGCGCGGGAACTGGTTCTCGTCCGACTGGAGGCTGCGGCGGAGCGCATAAGCGGTCGCCCCGTCGGTGCCCGGCGCCCGGCCGAGGCCCAGGTCCACGCGCCCCGGGTAGAGCGACGCCAGCGTGCCGAACTGCTCCGCGATCGTCAGCGGTGCGTGGTTGGGCAGCATGATGCCGCCGGCGCCGATGCGGATGGACGACGTGTGCGCGCCGACAAAGGCCAGGGCGACGGCGGTAGCGGCGCTGGCGATCCCGGGCATGCCATGATGTTCCGCCATCCAGAAGCGGTTGTAACCGAACCGCTCCGCCGCCTGCGCCAGATCGGCGGAGTTGCGGAGCGCCTGCGCGGCGTCCTCGCCCTCCGGGACCGGGGCGAGATCGAGGATGGAAAGCGGGACCATCGTCCTAAGCTGGGGTGGGGCAGGCCCCGTTCAACCAGCCGTGGCTGCTTGCACGGTGTCGATTGTCGCGAGGCTCGCGAAGCTGTGAAATCCCGGCTTGGGACATAGGGACCGCTGCGGGCGAGCTGGCGTTTTGAAGATGGTAAACACCGCGTTAGGACTTTCGCTCATGCGCCGCCGCTTTGCTTCCGTCCCCTCACCGCAGACCGCACCCGAAATGGGGATCGCCGACGGGCGGATGGAGGAAGGCTGGACCGGCAACCTCAAGCTGTTCGGCCTGACTTACGCGGCGGGGTTCCTGTTCGTCAGCCTGCTGATTGTCTGACGGAGTGACCGCAGGCGAGGTGGAGCTTCCAGCCTAGCCAGGCCGACACGACGGTGCCGACCGCCACCAGCAGCAGGGTGCCGGCCACCGATACGCCCAGTTGCACCAGCGCCGTCAGCAGCAGGGTCGCACCGACCATTGCGCCGGCGTTGACGATGTTGTTGGCCGCCACCGTGCGCGCCGTTTCGGACTTAGGGACGGTGGTGGTGAGGAAAGCGTAGAGCGGCACCACGAACATCCCGCCCGCGACGGCGACCCCGAACAGGTCGACTACCACCAGCCACGCCCAGCGGTTGTCGAGGAAGCCGCGGAGGTCGAGCAGCTGCGATGATGGCGGCCAGCTCCGGCTGAGCAGGAAGAGGCCGAGCACGAACAGCCCCATGACCAGCGCCGATGCGGGCGCGAAGCGGGCCGACACGTCGCCCCTAAGCAGGCGGTTGATAGCGACGGAGCCGACCGCGACGCCGACCGAGAACACCGCCAGAAACAGGGTAGCGACGCTCTGGTCGCCCGAAAAGACGTTTTTGACGAGGGGCGGGAACTGGGCGGCGAGCACGGCGCCCATCGCCCAGAAGAAGCTGATCGCCATGATCGCCATGAACAGGCGCGGGATGTGCATGGTGGCTTTGATCAGGCGGACGGATGCGCGAAGGATGTGCCAGTCCATCCCGGGCTCGGGAAACTCGGGATCGTCCGGCACGTCCGACGGCGGGGCCGGGGGAACGAACTGTCCGGCGACTCGCCCGATGATCGCCACCAGCAGCACCGCCGCTGCTGCCCATTCGGCATGGTAGCTGCCGTTCGGCCGTTGCAGCACCAGCAGGCCGCCGAGGATCGTTCCGCCGAGAATGCCGATGTAGGTGCCCGCTTCCACCAGGCCGGTGCCCGCCAACACCTCGTCCTCGCGCAGGTGCTGGGGCAGGATCGCGTATTTGATCGGCCCAAAGAAGGTCGAATGAACGCCCATGGCGGTAAGCGCGGCGAGCAGCAGCGGGATGTTGTGCAGCAGCAGCCCGGCCGCTCCGAACACCATGATGGCGATCTCTGCGGTCTTCACCAGGCGGATGATCCGCGCCTTGTCGATCGCGTCGGCGAGCTGGCCGGCCAGCGCCGACAAGAGGAAGAAGGGCAGGATGAACAGACCACCGGCGACCGCGCTGAAGGTCGCTTCCTGCTCGGCGCTGCGATAAATGCCGTAAATCACCAGCAGCACCATGGCGGTGCGAAACAGGTTGTCGTTGAACGCGCCCAGGAACTGGGTGACGAAGATCGGCAGGAATCGGCGGCGGAGCAGCAGTCTGGACGAGGCTTCGGTCAAGTGGCGGGCCCTTGGGGATGCGCATGGACGCGCAGAGGCGCGGGGCAGCCATAACGGCTCGGATGCGCTCGGCAAGGGCGGGGTCCGCCCCAAGCTTTTGCAAAGCGGGCAGCACGGCCTAATAGGCGGGGGCTGACATGCTCTCGCTGCCCAACCTCCTGACCCTGTCGCGCATCCTGGCGGTGCCGATCCTGGTGTTCCTGCTGTGGCGGCCGGCGCCGCTCGATTACGCGATCACCTTTGTGCTCTACTGCATCGTCGGTATTACCGATTACTTCGACGGCTATCTCGCGCGGGCGCAGGGGCAGATCAGTCGGCTGGGGCAGTTCCTGGACCCGATTGCCGACAAGGTCATGGTCGCCGCCGTGATCATGATGCTGGTCTCCACCCGCAAGTCGAGCGGCGAGCCGATCATCCATGGGCTGCATATCCTGCCGGCGCTGACCATCCTGCTGCGCGAGATGATCGTGTCCGGGCTGCGGGAGTTCCTGGCGCCGCTGCATGTATCGATGCCGGTGAGCCGCCTGGCCAAGTGGAAGACAACTTTTCAGCTGGTCGCCTTGGGCGCGCTGATCCTGGCGGGGGCGGTGCCGCGGGAGGAGTGGGTGCATGCCGTGGGCCTTGCCAGCCTGTGGGCAGCGGCAACGCTGACGCTGATCACGGGTTGGGACTATCTGCGCACCGGCATCAAGCACATGGATTGAAGGGGAGAGGTCATGGCCAAGAAGACCAAGAAAGCGAAAAAGCACGACGAGAAGCTGGCCCTGATTGCCGGTCCGGACGGCGGCGGCGCCCAGAGCGAGGGCGCCGGCAAGGACAAGAAGGCGAAAAAGGCTAAGGCCGACGGCAGGGGCAGCGGCCTGGAGAGCCTGGCCAGACTGGCCGACCATCCGTTGGTCGGCGACCTGATCGCGGTCGGCGCGCTGGCGGCGGTGGCGGCGATCGCCGAGAGCGGCAAGGACGACACGGCCAAGGTGAAGTCGGCGAATGCGGTCAAGGCGGCCGGCAAGGCAGCGGCTGCGGCGATCGGTGCGCGGCTCCTCAAGGAGGTAAGCGGGAGCGGCGGCGCCAAGAAGCCGAACGGGGTCTAGGCGGGCCGGCGAAGCAGGGTGAGGCGCGCGCGGGCGCTGTCGCGCTCGGTCTTGAGCAGCAAGGTCCCGGGCTCGACGCGGTCGCCCCGCGTAGTTTCGACCGCCAGCCATCCACCGGGCGCAAGCCACCCGGTCGTTTCGACCGCGCGCACCACGGTGCTGCCCGCTCCCGCAGTATAGGGCGGGTCGGCGAGGATGAGGTCGAAGGCGGGTCCGGGCGGCAGCCGCTCGGCGGAGTGCGCCACGACCGTGATCGCAGCGCCGAGCGCCCGGGCGTTGGCGCCGATGGCCGTGCGGGCGGCCGCGTCCGTTTCCACAAAGGTGGCGTGAGCGGCGCCGCGGGACAGGGCTTCGAAGCCCAGCGCGCCGCTTCCGGCGTACAGGTCGGCGACGCGCAGGCCATCGAAGCTGCCAAGGCGGCTGGCGAGCATGTTGAACAGCGTTTCGCGGGTGCGGTCAGCGGTCGGGCGGGTGGCCAGGCCCGGCGGCGCGGTCAGCGGCCGCCCTCGCCAGCGGCCCGCGATGATCCTCACGCCAGGGTGCGGCGGAACTGGAACAGCTCTTCCCGCTGGACCTCGCCCACTTGGCCGGGCTCCAGGTCCTCGATCGTGAAGGGTCCGTAGGACGTGCGGATCAGGCGGGAGACCTGCAGCCCGAGAAAGGCGAGCACCCGCCGCACCTCGCGGTTCTTGCCTTCGGTCAAGGCCAACTCGATCCAGCAGTTGCGGCCGGTGCGACGCTCCAGATTGGCGTCGATCGACCCGTAGCGGACGCCCTCGATCTCCACCCCTTCCGAGAGCGCTTCCAGCTGGGCCTGGGTGACTTCGCCGAACGCCCGGGCGCGATAGCGGCGGACCACGCCGGTGCTGGGCAGTTCCAGCTGCCGCTTCAGCTCGCCGTCGTTGGTCAGCAGCAGCAGCCCTTCGGTCATGAAGTCGAGCCGGCCGACCGGCACGACCCGCGGCAGGCCGGACGGCAGCCGGTCGTAGATGGTCGGCCGCCCCTTGGGATCGCGCTCGGCCGTGAGGCAGGAAGGCGGCTTGTAGAAGCGCCACAGCCGGGTCGCGGCGGGCGCGCGCACGGGCTTGCCGTCGACGGTGACGCCGGTGAGGCTCTCCAGCAGGGTGGCGGGCGTGGTCAGCGCTTCCCCGTTCAGCGCGACCCGTCCGTCCGCGATCATCCGCTCGACGTCGCGGCGCGAGGCGATGCCGGCGCGGGCGAGCAGCTTAGCGATCCGCTGTGGGCCGGCGTCGCGCGGCGAAGGCGGTCCGCTGCGGGCGCCCTGCGCCGGGTTGCGCCGATTCCGCGCCGGTCTTTGCGGCACCGCCAAGCCGTTCGTTCGTTCCGGGGGCAAAACTCTGTTCCTTCGTGGGGGTGCCTGGTGCTGTTCGGCAAGCGCAAGCGGATCGTCAAGCGCATCCTCATCGTG
>NZ_CADCVZ010000016.1 GCF_902806265.1 uncultured Sphingomonas sp.
AGGTCCGCGAGATCGGGCTCAGTCAAGGACGATTGAAGACGGGGACGCCGCCACGCCTCGACGGGCGAACCATCGACTGGGCTGCGCTGGACGAGCAGCCCAGTGACCCTGAACCCTGGTCCATGTCTGCGCTGCTGGTCGCCACGAACAATCCCCAGCTCCGGTGCGGGGTGACCCGCACCACCGCCCGCACGCATGACATCATTCGTGCCGGTTTCTCCCGCTCGCCCCTTTTCGCCGGTGCCATCGAGGGTCGCGGACCGCGTTATTGTCCGTCTATCGAGGACAAGGTGAAGCGGTTCGGAGATCGTGACGGGCACCAGATATTTCTTGAGCCCGAAGGCCTGCAGAGGGAACTGATCTATCCGGCGGGCATTTCGACGTCGCTTCCTGAGGACCTACAGCTCCAGTTCGTCCACAGCATCCCGGGACTGGAGCGTGCGGCCATCGCTCGTCCGGGATATGCGGTGGAGTATGAGTTCGTCGATCCGCGCAAGCTTCGGGCGAATTTGGCCACCATCGATGTAGCCAACCTGTTCCTGGCAGGACAGATCAATGGCACCACCGGGTATGAGGAAGCTGCGGCACAGGGGCTGGTGGCGGGTTTAGGAGCGGCAGCTGCCGCACTAGGTTTGGAGCCCGTGATCTTCGACCGCCGCAGCAGCTACATCGGGGTGATGATTGATGACTTAACAATCCAAGGTGTTACCGAGCCCTACCGAATGATGACTGCGCGTGCCGAACATCGGTTATCCTTGCGCGCCGACAATGCGACGTCCCGGCTTGGAGAGGCGGCGTTGGCTGCCGATTGTCTCGGAGTGGAGCGCCGACGCCATATCGAGCGTCACCTTGTCTGTCGCGGCGAGCAGGCGTTTGCTGAAACGGAGGAAGGTCGCGCAGACAAGCTGTATGCGCCCTATGTTGAGCGCCAGCAACGCGAATGGAACGTGGTCGCCAGCGATCGCCACGTCAGCCTTTGCGCTGACTTCGACTACTCCGCCGTAGCGGGGCTAAGCAACGAAATGCGCGAGCGGCTGAGGGCGGTGCGGCCCGAGACGCTTGATCAGGCCGCCCGGATCGCCGGGATCACCCCTGCAGCGTTGTCGGCGCTGTATCTGGCCGCGATGCGCAGAGCGGCATGATCAGCGATCTAGCTGAAGCTGCAGGACGCGATGTTCCACGTGAAACATTCGAGAGAGTAAAAGCATTCGCAGGATTGCTCAGGACGGAGAACGAGCGTCAGAACCTTGTAGGCCACTCAACACTCGCAACCCTCTGGGACAGGCATCTAATCGACAGCGCCCAGCTACTGCGCCACGCTCCTGGAAGGGTTAACCGCTGGGTGGATGTGGGTTCGGGGGCGGGTTTGCCGGGGATTGTTCTCGCGATCCTGTCAGGGGACCCGATCGCTCTGGTTGAGCCTCGGCGGCTTCGAGCAGACTTCCTTTGCAGGTGCGTAGACCAACTGCACCTCAGCAACGCGGAGGTGGTCTGCCGCAAAGTCGAGCAGGTAGCCGGCAGCTTCGAAGTGATCACCGCGCGCGCCGTCGCTCCCGTCGACCGTTTGCTCGCTATGACGTTGCACCTTTCGCACCCCGGTACGCGCTGGGTCCTGCCCAAAGGTCGAAGCGGCGCAAAGGAACTGGCGGATGCACGTCGTGCGTGGCAGGGTCGGTTTCGGGCTGAGGTCAGCATCACCGACCCTGAAGCGGTGGTTCTGGTCGCGGAGGGCGTAAAGCCGAGGGATGGGACCAGTAGATGATCCGCATTGCAGTCGCTAATCAGAAGGGCGGCGTGGGCAAAACCACCACGGCCATCAACCTTGCCACCGCGCTCGCCGCCACGGGCTGGCGCGTGTTGTTGGTCGACCTCGATCCGCAGGGCAACGCATCGACAGGGCTAGGGGTGACCCATGCTGCGCGTGAGCGTTCGAGTTACGACGTGCTGCTTGGCGAGGCGAGCCTGGAGCAAGCGGCGGTAAGCACGCGGGTCCCGCGACTTGAGGTCGTACCAGCCACCCAGGATCTATCCGGTGCCGAAGTGGAGCTCGTCGACTTCGAACGGCGAACCCACCGGCTGGCCGACAGCTTCGACCGGGCGGCGCCCGGGCGTTGGGACATCTGCCTCATCGACTGCCCACCGTCGCTTGGATTGTTGACGGTCAACGCGCTGATCGCGGCCAAGCAGTTGCTGGTGCCGCTGCAATGTGAGTTCTTTGCTCTGGAAGGTCTCAGCCAGCTACTGCAGACGGTCGAGCGCATCCGCACCCGCTTCAATCCCGAGTTGTCGATATTGGGTGTGGCGCTGACAATGTTCGACCGCCGCAACAGCCTGTCCCGGCAGGTCAGCGAGGATGTGCGCGCCTGCCTGGGTGCAGCAGTGTTTGAAACGGTGGTGCCCCGCAACGTGCGGCTGTCCGAAGCGCCGAGCCACGGCCTGCCGGCGCTGATATATGACCTGCGCTGCTCCGGGAGTGAAGCTTATGTTCGGCTTGCCAAGGAGCTGATGGGTCGCTTGCCGAGGCCGGCGCAAGCGGCATGAGCGAGCTTCGCACGAGAGGACTGGGGCGCGGCTTGTCGGCGTTGCTGGGCGACGCACCGACTGAGCCTGACGCGCAATCTGGCGGCGTGCGGGAGATCGACGTTGCCGCGATCAGGCCCAATCCGCACCAGCCGCGCCGGATCTTCGCCGAAGAGGCGATCTCCGAACTAGCCGATTCGATCCGCGCTCGCGGCGTGCTGCAGCCGATCCTGGTTCGCGAGACCGGCGCAGGCGCGTACGAACTCGTCGCCGGAGAGCGTCGCTGGCGGGCAGCACAGAAAGCGCAATTGCACCGCATTCCCGCGATCGTCCGGACTTTCGACGAGGCGGCGGTTGCCGAAGTTGCGCTGATCGAGAACATCCAGCGGGAAAACCTCAACGCGCTGGAAGAAGCCGACGCCTATGCGCAGCTCATCTCCAACTATGGCCACAGCCAGGACGATTTAAGTCGGTTGGTCGGCAAGTCCCGTAGCCACGTCGCCAACCTGTTGAGATTACGTGATCTTCCCGACTCTGTTAGGCTGGCGCTGCTGCGCGGCGACCTTAACATGGGGCATGCGCGAGCGATCGCAGCAGCTTCGGACCCGGAGCTGCTGGCGCGGAAGATCATCGACGGCGGTCTGTCGGTCCGTCAGGCCGAAGCCCTCGCCAGGCGTGAGAAACCCGGTGCCGCGGGCGGCGAGCGGAGCTCCGCACGCGGGGGCAGAAGTTCGGCGAGCGATGCGGACATCGCAGCACTCGAGCGGCAACTGGGAGATCTTCTAGGCTTGAAGGTCAAGGTCGCCTCGAACGGCTCGGCGGGCACGGTTAGCCTGCAATTCTCCAGCCTCGATCAACTCGATCTCATCTGTCAGCGGCTGTCCGGCGAGCCAATCTAGCGTCGCCAGATCGTGGCTAGCGTCCGGCGCGGGCGATCTGCAGCAGTTCGTGGCCGAGTGCCACCCGATCGGGCACCGAGCCCAGCAGCAGCTGTCGTTCCAGCCCGGCAATCCGGCCGACAAGTTGAGCGAGGCGCTGGCTCGACCAGCGGGCGAGCGCTCGTGCGACCAGCGGCCGGTCCTTCCAGAACACGGAAGCGCCAACCGCCTCGACGGACTGCCCCGCCTCGATCCGTGCGCGCAGCGGTGCGAGCATCAGCAATCTGCGCTGGATGGCCCTAAGCGCCGAGACCGTGTCGATGCCGCTGCTTTCGAGCCGCTCGAGTTCGCGGTTCAGGCCGAGCATGTCGCCGCTGAGTGCCAGATCGCCGAGTCGGCTGGCGTCGCCGTCGGCAGCGTTGGCACCCAGCAGGTCCAGCATCTCGCCCGTAAGGTCGCGCGGGCTGTCGATCGTCGCGCCGGCGTAGAGCGCGAACTTGCGCACTTCTTGGGCGATCACCGCCTGATCATTATAGGCCGCCGCTGCGATGCGGGTCGCGAGTTCAGGCGCGATCCGCAGTCCTTCGCCGCGGCCGAGCTCCTGCACGATCCGGTCCACCTGCCGACCCTCCGGCAGATAGGAGATCTGGGCAAGCGCCGCCGGGTCGCTCTCGGCCAGCTTCAACAAAGCCGAGGTCTTGCGCAGCGTTCCGGCGATCGCGACCACCGGGTGCTCGACGACCGGCAGCTCGAGCAAGGCCTGCACGGCAGCGGTGATCTCCTCCCCGGCGGGGTCGATCCATAGCAGCCGCTTGCCGCCGAACATCGCAATGGCGCCCGCTTCATCGGCCAGTTGCGCCGGGTCGCTCTTGAGCGCCCCACCTGCAAGCCTGTGCTTGTCGGCGGCCAGGCCAGCCAGCAGCCTGCCTGCCAGCGCTCGCGAACCGGCCTCGTCGGCACCGTGGAAAAGGTAGAAGCGGACGGACGAGTCCGGACGGTCGAGCGCACCGCCGATCGCTCCGCTGGCCGGCTTCACGGAGTAGTGCCTCCTCTGGCGGCATAGAGACCAAGCCGGGCCACGATCTGGTCTGCGACGATCTGGCTCAGTCGCTCCACCGCGGTCTGCTCTGCCGCTACCGTCGCATACTCCGATCCGACCACGTCGACGCCGGCGTCCGATCCAGCGGTTGCGTCAAGCAGAACACTGCCCGTCGCTGCGTCGACCAGGCGATAACGGGCGCGTAGCGTACGGCGTTCGCGGGTGACCGCGGAGTCGCCGCGGATGCCGAAGCCAGTGAGGTCGTCGTCCAATTCCACCTCTAAACGGTAGCGCGCGCTGCCCTCTGCCTGGCCGAGACGATCTACCAGAGCGGTCCGGACCAGCCAACCGGTCTGGCCGCCGCCGATCGGCTGAACCGCAACCGAGCGCAGTAGCTGCGCAACCGAGCTGCTCTCGCCACCCCCATAAAGCGGACGCAGGCCGCAGCCGCCGAGCACTGCCGCGATCAGCAGAAGAGGCGCAATGCGCGTCACAGGACGATGTTGACCAGCCGATCGGGCACGACGATCAGCTTGCGCGGGCTCGCATCGCCGATCAGGCGCGCGATCTTCTCGGCGCCAAGCGCCTGGCGTTCAAGCTCGTCCTTCGGTGCGCCGCGGGCAACGACCAGCGTGTCCCGGAGCTTGCCGTTGACCTGCACCGCAACGGTGACCTCCTCGTCCACCAGCAAGGTTGGATCGTGCTCGGGCCATGCTTCCTGCGCGACTATGGTTTCGCCACCGAGCTTCGCCCAGGCCTCTTCCGCCAGATGCGGCGCCATGGGCGCGATCAGCTTGACGAGCGTGTGGACGGCCTCGGTGCGGGTGGCGGAAGGTTTCGCCTTCTCGATGGCGCTGGTCAGCTCGTAGAGGGTCGCCACCGCCTTGTTGAACTGCAGCGCGTCGAGCGCCAACCCAACCGCGGCAACGGCCCTGTGCAGCTTGCGCCCGAGTTCCTTGTCCTCACCGGTACCTGGCGAAACCGCAGCGGCCAGCCGCCATACTCGCTGGACGAAACGGGCCGCCCCCTCGATCCCGGCTTCGGACCACTCAAGATCGCGCTCGGGCGGCGAGTCGGACAGCATGAACCAGCGCACCGCATCCGCGCCGTAGCGGTCGACAATCGGCTCGGGGTCGATCGTATTCTTCTTTGACTTGGACATCTTCTCGACCCGGCCGGCAGTAACCGGCTGGCCGCTGTCGATATGCACCCAGTCGTCGCCGTCGCGCCCCACCTCATCGGGGCTGAGCCAGCTGCCGTCGCCTGCCCGGTACGTCTCGTGCGTGACCATGCCCTGGGTAAACAGCCCCCGGAACGGCTCGGCCATGCCCAGGCGGCCCATGTGCTGCAGCGCGCGGGTCCAGAAGCGAGCGTAGAGGAGGTGCAGGATCGCATGCTCGACGCCGCCGATGTACTGCCCGACCGGCAGCCAAGTCTCGGCTTCGGCCCGGTCGAACGGCTTGTCCGAAGGCTGACTGGCAAAGCGGATGAAGTACCAGCTGGAGTCGACAAAGGTGTCGAGTGTGTCGGTCTCGCGGCGCGCGGCCTCGTTGCACTTGGGACAGTGGACGTTGCGCCAGTCCTCGTGCCGGTCGAGCGGGTTGCCGGGCACGTCGAAGGTCACGTCCTCGGGCAGGACCACCGGCAACTGCTCGCGCGGGACCGGCACGGCGCCGCACCCATTGCAGTGGATGATGGGGATCGGCGTGCCCCAATAGCGCTGTCGCGACACGCCCCAGTCACGCAGGCGGTACTGGGTAGTACCCCGGCCCCAGCGTTCGGCCTCTGCGCGGCGGATGATCTCGGCGGTGGCCTGCTCCGACGTCATGCCGTCGAGAAAGCGCGAGTTGACGGTAATGCCGGCGCCGCTCTCCGCTTTGGTCACGGGGAGACTGGCCTGCTCGGGACCAGGGGCGACGACACGGCGGATCGGAAGGTCGTACCGGCAAGCGAACTCGAAATCGCGGGCGTCGTGCGCCGGCACTCCGAACAGCGCTCCGGTGCCGTAGTCCATGAGTACGAAGTTCGCGATCCATACCGGCAACCGCCAGGCAGGATCGAGCGGATGGATGACCTCCGCCCCGGTGTCGAGTCCGAGCTTCTCCGCCGTCTCGATCTCCGCCGCGGTGGTTCCGCCCTGGCGGCAGCGGGCAACGAACTCGGCCACGTCCGGGCGCTCTGCCGCAAGCGCTTCCGCGAGCGGATGGCCGGGCGAGATGGCGACGAAGCTTGCGCCGAAGATGGTGTCGGGCCGAGTGGTGAAGACTTCGATCTCACCCGGGCCGTCCGCGCGTGGGAAGCGGAACTGCAGCCCGCGGCTCTTGCCGATCCAGTTCTCCTGCATCAGCCGGACCTTGTCGGGCCACTGGTCCAAGCCCTCGAGCCCCTTGAGCAGCTCGTCGGCGAAGTCGGTGATCTTGAGGAACCATTGGCTGAGCTTGCGCCGCTCCACCGGAGCGCCCGAACGCCATCCGCGGCCGTCGATGACCTGCTCGTTGGCGAGCACGGTCATGTCGACCGGGTCCCAATTAACCTCAGACTCCTTGCGGTAGACGAGCCCCGCTTCGAACAGGTCGAGGAATAGTGCCTGCTCGTGCCCGTAATAGTCGGGCTCACAGGTCGCGAGCTCCCGGCTCCAATCGAGCGCGAAGCCGAGCCGCTTCAACTGATCCCGCATGGTGACGATGTTGGCCCGGGTCCAGTCACCCGGATGCACCTTCTTCTCCATCGCGGCATTCTCGGCCGGCATGCCGAAGGCGTCCCAGCCCATCGGGTGCAGCACCTCGTGGCCCTGCATCCGGCGATAACGGGCGAGCACGTCGCCCATGGTGTAGTTGCGGACATGCCCCATGTGGATGCGCCCCGACGGATAGGGGAACATCTCGAGCACATACGCCTTGGGCTTGGGGCTGCTGCTGTCCGCGCGGAAGCAGCCCTCTTGGCTCCACCGCTTCTGCCACCGGGAGTCGCTCGCCGCCGGGTCGAAGCGATCAGTCATGTATGGTCCTTGTGGAGCTCAGCCTGCGATGGTGGCGCGGCGGATGTCGCGGGCGCGGGTGAGAATGATGTCCTCCAGCTTCTGCACGGTGGCGGCGCTGACGGGCGCATCGACCCAGCTTCCGGTTTGGCTGACCTGGCGCGAGGCCGCGACTCGCAACGCGTCGGCGCGCAGCTCCTGGTCGAGGATGGAGACGGTCAGCTTGACCCGCTCGCCCGGAGTGTTCGGGTTGGCGTACCAATCGGTGACGATCACCCCGCCGTTGCTGTCCGCCTGGACCAGTGGTGCGAAGCTCAACGTGTCGATGGCGGCGCGCCACAGATAGGTGTTCACGCCAATGGCCGTCATGCGCGAAGGCGCGAGGTTCGTGGGCACGTTGCGGTTGCGCGAACAGCCCGCGGCGAGGAGCGCCAGCGGGATCAGCGCGGCGGCAGTCAGACTGGTGCGGGACATCGGCGATCCTGTAAGTGGAGCGGGGGAATGCACGGCGTTATAGGAGCTCGCCGGAGCGCCGCAAGCGAGGAGTAACCACCCGCGGTTTGTGGATTCGATGTCACATGGCGGAACTTACAGTTTCGCGCCGTGGAACATTCGCTCTCGCGGAGCTATATCGAGTCGACAGGGAGTGCATGAAGCTTGTCGAGCAGGTGGAACATCAGCCGGGGTAAGTCGGCCGTGGCGATTGCTGCGATGAGCCTGCTGCTGCCTGCTTCGATCGTGATCGCTGCGCCGGCTCCCAAAAGCAAGCCGCGCCCGGTGTCGCTTAGCTTCGAGCGGAGCTTTACTCCGGCGCAGGCCGATCCGCGGCTCGCGGCGGCGCTGGCCAGTCGTCCGGCGTTTACCAACGACTTTCATTTCACCCCGCCGGCGAACAAGCGCCGACCTTCGCAGGTGCGGGTTGCAATTCGGGCGCAAGCGGCGAACCCCAAGCAGGCGGCGCTGCGGGCGCGTGAGCTGGCGGTCCAGTCCACCCCGTCAGCAGCCGGTGTCGACCTGACGCCTGCCAGCTACAATCTCGGCGTGGCCGTGGGCTGGAAGCGTTTTGCCGTCGCCGGCGACGTCGCCAAGGCCAAGACGGGCAATCCGGCGCTCGGCGGCCGCGAAGGCGCAGTGGTCGGGGTCAGCTACAACCTCAAGCGGTTTACCGGGCGCGTAGCGGCGAGCGCGGATCGCCCGACGGGCCGTCCCGCGCCGGCGCTGGGGGACAGCCCGAGCTACGCCCTGGACGTTGGCGGGGCCTACAATATCTCGAGCCGGGTCGCCGTGACCGGCGGCGTGCGGTACCGCATCGAGCGGGACAAGCTCGCCACGCTGAACGACCAGCGGCGCGACAGCCAAGCGGTCTACGTAGGGACAGCGATCAAGTTTTAAGCCAAACCGCCGAGCGCAGCGACGCCGACGCAAAAGCGTCGCCGGAGCAGCGCGGAGAGCCGGCGCAGGCCGGCCGACCACCAGCCGTAGGACAAGTGCATCGACGTCGCGGGATTTACTCCCGTGACGGCTTCTTCCAACCGCGGCCAGTCCAAGCGTCGATCCCGCCCCAACCTGCGAAGCCAAGCGAGCGCACCTGTCGGTAGCGGCGTGCACTCATCCCTCCAAGCGCCATTGCCGGGCGCTTAGCCATGCGCACCAGCGCCGCCGCCCGCATGTGCCCCAGCGGCTGCCAGTCCGGATGCGAACGCGTCGCGAACAGCGGTGACAGGAACAACAGCTCAGGTTTACGGAGCAAGGCGCGGCACAGTTCGCGGGCCGAGTGCACCCGAGCCACGCAGCCCCCTTGATCGTCGACGATCTTAACCCCGTGTCCGGTCGCGAGCCGACGCAGGCGGCGCAGAAGCGCCCGCCGTTCGGCAGGAGGAAGGTGATGGTGGCGGACGACCACGCCGGAGCCCCGCGGCAGCCGGCGCACGATCCCGGGCAAGTCGGAGCCGAGCCGGGAGTCGGTCAACAGCCAGCTGATGGGCGCAGGGTGGCGGGGCGGCATCGCGGTGCCTATAGCAGCCGCGCCGTGACCAGCGCTGCTGCCCGTTTGCACCACATTCGCGAGAACATCGCGGCCGCGGCCCGGCTTGCCCGCCGGGACCCGGGCGAGGTGACGTTGGTCGCGGTGTCGAAGACGCGCTCTGCCGACGAAATCGCCGCATTGATCGAGGCAGGGCAGCGCGACTTCGGCGAAAGCCGCGTGCAGGAGGCCGAAGCTAAATGGCCACCGTTGCTTCAGCAGCACTCAGGCATCCGCCTTCACTGCATCGGCCGGCTCCAGTCCAACAAGGCGGAGGCCGCCGCCAAACTGTTCGAGGTCGTCCACTCGCTCGACCGGGTATCCTTGCTCGACGCATTGGTTGGTGCAGCCCAGAAGACGGGGAGGCACCCGCAGGTCTTCGTGCAGGTGAACGTCGGCGAGGAAGAGCAGAAGGGTGGCGTCGCACTGACGGTACTCCCGAATCTCTTGGAGAGCATGCGACGCTCGCCGCTCCCGCTTGCCGGCCTGATGGCCATCCCGCCGCAGGGGCCCGAGCCTGCGCCCTTCTTCGCCCTGCTGGCCAAGCTCGCAAGGCGTCATGGCGTCAGCGGCCTGTCGATGGGGATGTCGGGTGACTACCGCGCAGCCGTAATGCTCGGTGCTACGGTTGTGAGGGTCGGGACGGCGTTGTTCGAGGACTGAGCACATCTTCCGAGTACGGCCGGCTCAGGGAAGATGCCCGCTCTTGACGCGCTTCGTCTCGAGGTAATCTGCGTTGTGCGGGTTGGCCGGCATATGATGCGCCATGCGCTCCACCACCGCGAATCCCGCCTCCTCCAGGCCCTGCACCTTGGCCGGATTGTTGGTGAGCAGGCGGACCTGGTCGTGGCCCAGAGCGCGCAGCATCGCCGCGGCCAGCCCGTAGTCGCGCGAGTCGTCGGCGAAACCAAGCCGGCGGTTGGCTTCCACTGTGTCGAGCCCCCGGTCCTGTAAGGCATAGGCCCGCAGCTTGTTGACCAGACCGATCCCGCGGCCTTCCTGGCGCAGGTAGAGGAGGATGCCGCCACCCGCGGCGCCGATCAGGCCCAACGCGGCCTGCAGCTGCGGCCCGCAATCGCACTTCAATGAGCCGAACACGTCGCCCGTCAGGCACTCGCTATGCAGCCGGACCAGCGGGGGCTTGCCCCCTGGAGCTCCGACCAGCAGCGCGACATGTTCGCCACCGTCGGCCGGGTTGCGGAAGGCGACCATCTGCGCGTCGTCCTGGCCAGCGAGCGGCAGGCGCGCGCGTGCTACGATCTCGGCCCGGCGGTTCCGCGTCGCGGCGAGAACGTCTTCGGGAGTTACCGCGGCGACGGTATCCGCTTGCACCAGCCATAATGCCGGAAGCACTCCGGCCAGCCGGGCCAACTCGATCGCGGCAGCCGCGGCTTCCCCGTCTCCTGGTGCCTGCAGCTGTAGTGGACCAGGAACAATGCGGTCCAAGTCGCGCGCCGGATCCGCCAAGGAGCGCACCAGCCTGCGGTCCAGCCAATCGTTGGGGGCGATCGCCACCGGGCCGCCCGCTGCCTCGCGCCGGTTGGCGAGGTTCAGCGCAGCCGCGCGGTCCCCGCTGATCAGCACCGCCGCACCGAAGCCGGGGTCCAGCAGCCGGAGCATGGCATCGGTGGCCGTCTCCACCGACAGAATCCCGAGCGTACCCACCTGCACTACCCGGCCCGCCCGCAGCGCGGCTAGCGCCATGGCAAGAGCGGCCGGCTCGTTCAAAGCGCCAGCTCGACGACCAACGGCACATGGTCGGACGGACGCTCCCACCCGCGGCAGGGTTCGAGGACGCGGTGGGCAGTGACCTGCGGCGCCAGGCTGGGCGAGGCCCACATATGGTCGAGCCGCCGGCCGCGATCGCTCGCCGCCCAGTCCTTGGCGCGATAGCTCCACCAGGTGAAGCAGCGCTCCGGCGCCGGAACGAAATGGCGGCCAAGGTCGACCCAATCATGGGCCGCCTGCAGCCGCCCAAGCGTTTCGACTTCGATCGGCGTATGGCTGACCACGTCGAGCAGCGCCTTGTGGTTCCACACGTCGGAGGGGAGCGGTGCGACGTTGAAGTCCCCGAGGATCAAGGTGGGCTCTCGCAGCCCTTCGGACCACCGGGTCATCCGTTCGAGGAAGTCCAGCTTCTGCCCGAATTTCGGATTTAGCGTGCGGTCGGGAATGTCTCCGCCGGCGGGCACGTAGACGTTCTCGACTCGGATGCCGCAATCGAGCCGCGCCCCGACGTGCCGCGCTTCGCCATTGTCCTGCCAGTCGTGACGTCCGGGATCGTGCAGCGGCACCCGGCTGAGGATCGCCACGCCATGGTGCATGCGCTGCCCATTGAGTTGGTGGTGCAGGTAGCCGAGCCGCTCAAATAGATCGGCGGGGAAGACGTCGTTGTGGGCCTTGGTCTCCTGCAGGCACAGGATGTCCGGCGATTCGTCGCGCAGGAAGCGTTCGACGATGCCGGCTCGCGCGCGGACGGAGTTGATGTTCCAGGAAGCGATCTTGAGCGTGTTCACAATGGCCGCTTAGCCCCCACTGCCCCCAACGCGCAAAGGCCCCCGCTCCGGGGGCATGGAGCGAGGGCCGACCAAGCGTTCGTCACGCGAGGTGATCGAGCCGGCCCAGGTAACAGGGGGAAACCCTAAGCGGCACCGATCACGCCTTAACTAGCGCATGGAGCCTGTCGGCCCGATTAACAGTTGCAATTTAGATACGCTTTTAAAAGAAGTCAGCCGCGGCGTTTCGGCTCAGCATAGCTGAAGGCGTTCTCCGGAATGGCGACGTTGTAGCGCTGCTTGTCGAGCTTCACCGTGGTGCGCTTGTTCTGCGCATCGAACGCCGTCCAGCCTTCCAGCAGCAGGCCGCCCGGTGCCGATGGAGAACGCACAAAGGCCATCACGATGGTGCCGAACTCCGGCCGGCGCGCGTCGCGGGCGCGAATCAGCACCACTCGTGGGTCCTTGCTCGGGAGCACCCGAGCGATCCGTCCCAGGTTGGGCTGCGGCGACAGCAGAACGCTCAGCGGCGAGTTGCCGATCTGCCAGCTGTTCTTCTGGCCGACATCATAATCGACGAAGGTCAGCGTCTTGCCATTGCCGACCAGCAACATGTTGGCGGCCGAGCCATAGTCGAAGCGAACCCGGCCTGGACGCTTTAGCTGAAGCGTGCCGCGGATCGAGCGATTGCGGCCATCGGTTTGCACGAAGTCGGCAGTGAGCGACTGGGTGGCGGACAGCGACCGCTCGACCTGCTGCAGGGGATTGGCGGTCTGTGCCACCGCCTGCCCGCCGCCGATTGCTGCCACGGCGGCCATGGGCACGAGCAATCGCGCGGAAAGGGAGAGCAGGGACATGGTCACTCCTGAGGACAAGCTTTGAGGCGATGGATGGCGGCCGGCCGTTGAATGCGTTCTGAACTGCCCGGTTCTCCGCCGTTCAGCTTGTCAGCGTCCAGCTCGTCACAGCGGATGGCCGTCCGTGTCCATCAGCACTTCGCGGCGGCCGACGTGGTCGGGCTGCCCGACCTTGCCGTCCTTTTCCATGCGCTCGATCAGCCGCGCCGCGCTGTTGTAGCCGACCCGCATCTGCCGCTGAAGGTAGGAGGTCGATGCCTTCTGGCTTTCCGCAACGATTTGCACCGCCTTGCGGTAGAGTTGCGACTCCGCATCCTCCTCACCGTCGGGCTGGCCGTCGAAGGCGTAGCCGCCGTCCTCGGGCTCCTCCGTCACGGCCTGAATGTATTCGGGCGAGCCCTGGCCGCGCCAATGTTCGGCCACCGCGCGGACCTCGTCGTCGCTGACGAACGGGCCATGGACGCGCAGGATCTGCTTGCCGCCAGGCATGTAGAGCATGTCGCCCTTGCCCAACAGCTGCTCCGCACCCTGCTCGCCCAGAATGGTGCGGCTGTCGATCTTGCTGGTCACCTGGAAGGAGATGCGGGTCGGCAGATTGGCCTTGATCACGCCGGTGATGACGTCGACCGACGGGCGCTGCGTCGCCATGATGAGGTGGATGCCGGCGGCGCGGGCCTTTTGCGCCAGCCGCTGGATCAGGAACTCGACTTCCTTGCCTGCCGTCATCATCAAATCGGCGAGCTCGTCCACCACCACCACGATCTGCGGCAGGACGTCGTAGTCGAGCTCCTCGGTCTCGTAGAGCGGCTGTCCGCTATCGGCATCGTAGCCGGTCTGCACCCTGCGCCCGAGCTTGGTGCCCTTGGCCTTGGCGTCACGGACCTTGGCGTTGTAGCTGGCCAGCGCCCGCACCCCGAGGCTGGCCATCATGCGATAGCGCTCCTCCATCTGCTCCACCGCCCACTTCAGCGCGCGGATCGCCTTGGCGGGCTCGGTCACCACGGGCGAGAGCAGGTGCGGGATGTCGTCGTAGGCGCTGAGCTCCAGCATCTTGGGATCGATCATGATCATCCGGCACTCGTCCGGCCCCATCCGGTAGAGCAGCGACAGGATCATGCAGTTGAGGCCGACCGACTTGCCGGAGCCGGTGGTGCCGGCGACCAACAGGTGCGGCATGGGCGCCAGGTCGGCGATGATCGGATCGCCGGCGATGTCCTTGCCCAGGATCAGCGGCAGGCTCATGCTTTGGTCCTCGAACGCCTGGCTCCCAACCAGTTCGCGCAGCGCCACCGACTCGCGTTTCGGGTTGGGCAGCTCGATGCCGATCACGCTGCGGCCGGGAATGGTGGCGACCCGGGCGGACAGCGCCGACATGTTGCGGGCAATGTCGTCGGCCAGCTGGATCACCCGGCTCGCCTTGATCCCGCTGGCGGGCTCCAGCTCGTACATGGTGACCACCGGCCCGGGGCGGACTTCGACGATGTCGCCGCGGACGTGGAAGTCCTCGAGCACCGACTCCAGCAACCTGGCGTTGCGCTCCAGTCCGGCGCGGTCGATCTGCTGTCGCCCACTATCGGGAGGGGCAGCGAGCAGGTCGATCGGCGGCAGCTGATAGCTGTCGCCCAGCGCCAGGCTCGGTTGCTGCGTTGCGCGGCCGCGGGTTTTTCCGTCCTTCTTCAGCGCGGCGGGCGCGATGGCCCCCGATGGCTCCGCCACTGCGACGTTCGGGCGCGGGCGCGGGGGCGCCGTACCCTGCGGCTCCCGTCCCGCCCTTGGCTCGGCGGTGCGCCGGGGCGCGATCGGGCGGGCGACCGGGTCGCGGCGGAACCGCTCGGCCACCCAGTTGCGCTCCTCGGGCCGCAGCGCCAGTGCGACAAAGCCCAGCGCCACACCGGCGAGCCCGAGCAGGAGGATCAACGCCAGCCGGGTCGGGCCGGCGATGGCGGGATCCCCGATGCGGTCGAGCCCGAAGTTCACGCCGTTCGCGCCGGCCAGCCCGAACACCCCGCCCCAGCCGGCAGGAAGCCCCGACACGGCAGCGCCCGCCGTCAACGCCAGCGACGCACCGAGCAGGATGGCTCCGCTACTGGAGAACAGCAGCGCTCGACCCAGCCGTCCGCTGCCCTGCCCGCGCAGCAGCCGGATGCCAGCGATGCCCAGCACGGGCAGCAGGAGCACGCAGCCAAGCCCCAGCAGCAGCAGCAGGAAGTCGCTTGCGTAGGCGCCCGGAGTCCCGAGCCAATTGGCAGGCGGTCCGCCGGCCGCGGTGCTCCAGCTGGGGTCGGTCGGCCGATGCGTGAGCAGTGCCACGGCAAGCCCCAGGGCGAGGGCCAACAGTAGGGCGCCCACGCC
Organism: uncultured Sphingomonas sp.; assembly: GCF_902806265.1. GTDB lineage: Bacteria > Pseudomonadota > Alphaproteobacteria > Sphingomonadales > Sphingomonadaceae > Sphingomicrobium. The sequence goes on from NZ_CADCVZ010000016.1 coordinate 15,142, forward strand.
GCGCACGGCGAACTGTCGCGCCGAGTCGGCCAGCCTGCTGCGCCAATCCCCTTCGGCCTCGCGGCTTCGAACCCGCCCCGCTGCGGTTGCCATGTCCCTGTCCCCACCTTTTCAGCTACTCGGCACAATGCCTTGTGCCGGACTCCTCGGTCAAGGATGACGCCGCGGCGGCAAGATTGTAGGGAGGACCGATGGAGCAGACGCACGTCATCATCCTGGGCGGTGGGCTGATCGGCCTGACCCTCGCCGCGGCCCTCGACGGCAGCGGACTGCGCTCGGTGGTGATCGACCCGGCCGACCCCGACGCACGGCTCGGTGCGAGCTTCGACGCCCGCACCAGCGCGGTGTCCTCGTCCAGCATGCGGATGCTGCACACGATAGGCGTGGGCCATCATCTGTCCGGGCCCGGCTGCCCGATCCTGCAGATCCGCGTGGCGGATGGGTTGGCGCCCGGAGGGCTCAGCTTCGATCCCGAGGAGGACGGAGAGCCGCTCGGGTGGATGCACGAGAACCGTCACCTGCGCTCGGCTCTGCGCGCCCGGGTCGAAGCAGGCGAGCACATCCAAGTGTGCTGGCGGACCTCGGCTACGCACATCGAGCGCACCGAACTCGGTGTAACGGTCTTGCTCGAAAGTGGCGAGGAGTTGCGTGCTCCGCTGCTGGTCGCCGCGGAAGGCCGCAACTCTCCCACGCGCGAAGCTGCCGGCATCCGCATGGCACGGTGGCGCTACGATCATGCGGCAATCGTCTCCACGCTCTTCCACGAGCGGCTTCATGACAATGTCGCATACGAGATCTTTTACCCAACCGGTCCGTTTGCTCTGCTGCCGATGACGGACGCCAGTGACGGACAGCACCGCTCCGCCATCGTCTGGTCGGTCCCGAGCGAAGACGCGCATGGCTGGATGTCGCTGGCCGACGACGCCTTTGCGGCGGAAGCACAGGCAGCGATGGGCGGGTTCCTTGGTCGCGTCAGCATGGCGGCCCCGCGGTCCAGTTATCCGCTCGGCTTCCACCATGCCCATCGGATCACCGACCGTCGACTGGCCTTGGTCGGGGACGCGGCCCATGCCATTCACCCGATTGCCGGGCAGGGCCTCAACCTCGGCTTCCGCGACGTCGCGGCGCTGACCGAAGTGCTGGTGGACGGAGCGCGCCTGGGGCTGGACCTCGGCGACGCGCAGCTGCTCGGCCGCTACGGGCGGTGGCGGAGCCTGGACACGCTGATGGTGGCGATGTCGACCGACTCGCTGACCCGCCTCTACGGCATCGGCGGCCGAGCCGCATCGGCGGTTCGGCGGTTCGGCATGGGTCTTGTGGATCGCGTCGGCCCGCTCAAGGCCAGACTCAATGCGGAGGCCCGGGGCACGTCCGGCGACCTCCCGCTGCTGCTGCGGGGCCTGCCGATCTAGCCGGCCGCGTCAGTGCAGGCGCGGACTGGTCTCCCCGCCGCCTTGCGCCATCCGCAGGAACTGCATCAATTGGACGAGCAGGTCCGCACGGTCGGCAAGCGTCCCCTCCTCGAGCAGCGCCTGCTTGGCGCCGACGTCGAAGGGAGCGACTTGCGCGATGGCATTGACCAGCATCTCGTCATCCAGCCGGTTCACCGCTTCCCAGTCTACGGTCAGGCCCATGGCATCGCCCAGCCGGCGCGCCTCCTGCTCGACCTCCGAGCGCTGGGCAAGGCCGAGCGGCTCGGGCTCGACATCGTTGAACGCTTCCAGATCGACATCCGCCTGACGGTAGGGAGTGCCGACGTCGGCCTCCGCGATCAGGCGAAAGCGGGTCGAGCCCTGCAGCACCACGTTGAACCGCCCGTCCGCAAGTTCCTCGAGCCCGACGATCTCACCGATGCAGCCTACCCGGTAAAGCGGCGGATGCTCAACATTGTCGGCTTCGGAGACCTGAGGCTGGATCATCCCGATCCGCGCAGCCCCGGCCGCCGCGTCCTCGATCATCGCCCGGTAGCGCGGCTCGAAGATGTGGAGCGGCAGCTGGCTGCGGGGAAAGAGAATGGCACCCGGCAGTGGGAACAGCGGGATGCGGGCGGATGCGCTCATGTGAACAACAAGGCCGACAGCCGCCGCCGCTGGGCTCCGCTCCACGGATCCTCCAGCCCGGACGCTTCCAGCAGCTGGAGGAAGCGGGTGCGGGCTGCCCCCTCGTTCCAGCCGCGGTCCCGGCGGATGATCTCCAGAAGCGCGTCGGCCGCCCCGTCGCGGTCGCCCGTCGCCATCTTCGCTCCCGCGAGTTCAAAGCGGGCCTCATGGTCGTCCGGGTCCGCCGCGAGCCGCGCCTCCAGGTCGCCCGTCTCCGCCGCCGGCGCCGCTTCGGCCAGGTCGAGCGCTGCCCTAGCCCTGCTCACTGCGGGGCCCTTTTGGGCATCGGCTGGCAGCGCTGCGAGGATCGCTCGCGCTTCCTCGACCCGCCCTTCGGTAAGCAGTGCCCGCGCCAGGCCGCCGGCGACCTCCGGATGGTCAGGCGCCATGTCCAGGATCTGGCGGAAGATGTTCTCGGCCCGGGCCGCGTCGCCGCCGGCGAGCACTTCCTCGGCCATTGCGATCAGCGGCTCGATCTCGGCCCCGCGCGCTTGCGCTTCGCCCCCGACACCAAGCTGGGCGAGCAGCTGGTCGAGCGCCCGTTTGATCTGACCCTCGCTGCGATATGAGGTGAGGTCCGCAACTGGCTGACCGCCGAAAATGGCGTAAACGGTAGGGATCGAGCGGATCTGAAACTGGGCGGCGATCACCTTATCCGCATCGACATCGATCTTGACCAGCTTGACGCCTTTGTCGGCGTAGTCCGCCGCGACCTTTTCGAGCACCGGGCCGAGCTGCTTGCAGGGTCCGCACCACTCCGCCCAGAAGTCCAGAATGACGAGCTGGGTCATCGACGGCTGGAGGACGTTCGCCTGGAAGGTGGCGATCGCGTCGCGTTCTTCGGCGGTCAGTGGGAGAGTCGCCACGCTTACCTGTCTTGCTTGTTGAAACCTGCCGCGATCATATGAGCGGGCGCTTGCCCCGCCGCAAGGCTGGCGGAGCCGCCGCGGCAGAGGACTTGCGCGTGCGCTAAGCCCCATGCTAGGCGCGCCGCCTTACCCGACCGGCCTCCGGTCCAGGCGCCAGAGCGGGCGTAGCTCAGGGGTAGAGCACAACCTTGCCAAGGTTGGGGTCGAGGGTTCGAATCCCTTCGCCCGCTCCAGTCCACGATCGGTACGCACCCGCGCACCTTGAAACGGTTGGCCCCGACCGGCGGCTTAGCTAACCTTGCGCTCACGATCCTGGCGTTAGCGCTTCGCCAGGCGGACCATCTGCTCACCCGGGCTTCGCTCCTAGAAGCGGAAGTTGCTCGCGTAGACTGTCTCGTGCTGCGCGATCACCGCGCGCACCACATTGTTCATCAGGTTCATGCGGACGATCAGCGGCGTTGCGGTGCGCTTGATCATCACGACCACTGCATAGCTGCGGCCGTCCGGGGCAGTGATGATGCCGATGTCGTTGTAGCCGGCCTGAACGCCGCCGAGCACCTGGCCCGTGCCCGTCTTGTGGCACAGCGTCCAGCCGGGCTTCAGCCCGCCGCGCAGCCGGTTCTTGCCGGTCTGCGTATTGCCCATGATCGTCAGCAGCCGCGCGGTCGACGACGGGGACAGCAGTTCGGCCCGCTTCAGCCGGGCGAGCGTGTCGGCGATGGAGGAGGGCGCCGCGCCGTCGTAGGGATCTTCGATGTAGCGCTCGAACAGCGAGCGCCGAAGCGTCAACGGAAGCGCGTTGCGCGCCTTGTAGAAGGCGTCGCCGACCGAGTAGCCCTGGGTCCAGGTGAGGCCCGCGATGCGCGACTGCAGCGCCCGCTCGCCCTCGTAGAAGCGGATGCTGCCGAGCCGCTTTTCGGCAATCATCTGCCGCACGATGGCCGGACCGCCGACGACCCGCATCAGCTTGTCGTTGGCCGTGTTGTCGCTCTTGGTGATGGCCTCCACCAGCAACCGCTCCACCGTTGTTGTGAAGCTGCCGTTCCCGAGCACGCGCTGGGCGATCGGCTGATTGAACAGCGTCAGGTCGCTACGGGTGAGGGTCACCGGGTCGTGAAGCCGGATGCGGCCGCGGTCGACCGCGTCCATCGCTGCCAGCGCCACGAAGAACTTGCTGACGCTCTGCTGGGGATAGAACTCGTCGGCCCGCCAGCCTGTACGCCAACCGCCTTCGACCGACTGCACCGCAATCCCCACCCGGCCATTAAAGCTGCTGCCGAGCGCCTGCAGGCGGCTCGCGAGCGCGGCGGGAGCAGCCGGTCGGACGACGGCCGGCTGCCATGCGGGTGCGGTTTGCGCCGCGGCAAGGCCTGGCGCAGCGAGCACCGCGGCAGCCGCGGCCAAACGGACAAGCAATGCCGTCATGACGTCAGAACCCCCATCGGAAGCCCATGCTAAGGCTCGCCTTCTACCCCGCAGCGCTGAACAGAAGCTGTTCGCCGCCGCTTGGGCCAGATTCGCAAAAGCCGGAGTCGCTGGCAAGCCCATCAGCGTGGCGGCAGCAGCGCGGCGCTTTCAATCTCATCCAAGCCGCGATGCACCGCGACGTAGGTGCGGGCGTTGGCGATCCACGGCTCGGCGCGGCTGACGCCGGGCAGGCGCATGGCTTCAGCGAGCGCCAGGTCGACCTGGCCGCTCGCGAGCCGTGCCTTGGCCCGCTCGTAAGTGGCCGACGGACGCAGGTTCGGCCGGTCGGCACGACGGATGGAGACCAGCGAGCCAAATTCGCGCTGCACGCCCGTCCACAGGCTTTCGGCGGGGCCGCGCCCTTGCAGCGTCCGCTCCAACGCGTCGAACTCGGCGCTAAGCTGCTCCAGGCGAACCGGGGTGCGGGAACCGGTGATCACGGTGGCGACCGCTCGGCGGTGGGTCGTGCCGAAGCGATCAAGGAGCAATGGCTCCAGGTAGCCGAGCGGAACTCCCCGGTCGATCGCCCGCCGGGCGGCGAATGCGACCAGCAGGGCGTCCGCCCGCCCGGCCGATCCGGCAACTTGGGCCGTGGCATTCTCCAGCCGCGCGACACGCTCCTCCAGCTCTCCTGTCGGGGTGCCCGCAGCATGGGGACCAACGGGAGGAGCCTGCCGCAGCGGGATGGCCAATGCCTGTGGTGCGGCCGGTTGGACAACCGTTGGCGCGATGCCGAAGAAGCGGGCGGCGGCGTCATAGCGAGCCATGGCCCAGACCGCCGCTGCCGCACCCACCAGCAGCAACACCAGGCTGAGCAGGAGCCAACTGCTGAGGCTCAGCTTACTGCGGGACGAGGCGCCGGTCATTCCGGGTCGGCACGTTTGCACAAGGAAGCGGCGAGCGAAAGCACCGCATCGTCGGTCGGCTGTTCAGCAACGCCAATCTCCTGCCAGCCGCCGCCGCACGCTTCGCCCGCAACGGCGCTGATTGCCGCCACCGCGATCTGCTCCCGCCTCCGCACAAGCTGGGCCAGCCGGCGTCCGGCCCGGGGTGAGTGGACCAGGGCCACGGCATCCTCCAGCCGGTGGAGGTCCGGCGGGCTGGCGATTGCCGCCGAACGATATACCGGGACCGGCGTCACCCGGCCTCCCCATGCCTCTGCGCTCCGGCGGTGCTCGCCGCACAGGTGAAGCAGGTGCAGCCCTGGCGGCAGTCGCCCCAGCAACTTCTCGATCCCGCCGGTACCGACGGTGGCAACCGTTAGACCCGCTGCTGCCGCGGCTTCAGCCGTGGCCGCTCCAACGGCGTGGACCGGCAGGCCATGCAGCTTCCGCAGCTCAGGCCCGGCATGACGGATGGCATTGCCGCTGGTCAGCAGCAGCCCGTCGAACGCGCTCGGATCGGGCGCGGTCCAGGCCAGCGGCTCCACGGCGAACAGCGGCACCGCGAACGCTTCCAGCGCCAGCGCCCTGGCCCGGGCCAGCGTTGCGCTTGCTCCGGGCTCCGGTCTCAACACGGCGACCGGCCTCACGCGAACAAGCCGCGGATCGACGGTGGCGCCTGGTCGAGGAGCTCGCGGGCCAGCGCTTGCGGCGCTTCGTCGCCCGGAGTGAAGCGGACCTCGCCGGCGACCCGGTCGCTCCCGTCCGTGCTGAGGATCTCCGCGCGCAGCCACAGCCGCTCGTCGCCGCCCTGCACCGCCAGCGCCGCTACCGGCGAGTGGCAGGACCCGCCGACCGCGCGCGCAAACGTCCGTTCGGCCCCGATCGCCGCGCAGGTCGGCAAGTGGTTGATCGCCGCCAGCAGCCCCCGCGTCGCCTCGTCGTCCGCCCGGCACTCGGCCCCGATCGCCGCCTGCGCTGGTGCAGGCAGCATGACGTCAGGGGAGATCGGCACCCCTTCCTCGATGCCGAGACGGTCCAGCCCCGCGGCGGCGAGGAATGTGGCGTCAACCTCGCCTTGCGCCAGCTTGGTCAGCCTGGTCGCAACGTTGCCGCGAATGGGTACGATCTGCAGGTCGGTACGCAGGCGCAGCAATTGGGCGCTCCGGCGCGGAGACGAGGTCCCGACCACCGCACCCTGGCTGAGCTCATCGATCGTAGCGGCGCCAATCAGCCGGTCGCGCACGTCGGCCCGGGGCAGCATGGCCGCAACCACCAGCGTCTCCGGCCGCACGCTTTCCACATCCTTCATCGAATGCACGGATAGGTCGGTTTCGCCCTGCAGCAGCAGCAGGTCCAATTCCTTGGTCCACAGCCCCTTGCCCCCCACCTCCGCCAGCGGCCGGTCCTGGATTCGGTCTCCGCTGGTCTTAACCGGATGGATCCGAACGGTGCCCTGCGCCCAGCCATGCGCGGCTTCCAGCGCGGCGGCAACCATCTGCGCCTGGGCGAGAGCCAGCGGGGAAGCACGCGTTCCGAGGATGGGTGGTCTGTTCACCGGCCGGCCTCTAGCCGAGCAGGGCCGGGTCGGGCAAAGGCGCTCGCACTGATGATCTTGATCCTTGGCCTTGAGTCCTCCTGCGACGACAGCGCGGCTGCGCTGGTGACGGGCGACCGTCAAGTCCTGGCAGAGGCCGTGGTTGGCCAGAACAGCGCGCACCAGCCGTACGGCGGCGTGGTCCCGGAGATCGCCGCCCGGGCCCATGTGGAGGTGCTGCCCGGGCTTATCCGCCAGGTGCTCGACGAGGCAGGTGTCGCCATCGCCGACCTGGACGCAGTGGCGGCCACCGCAGGCCCGGGCCTGATCGGCGGCGTCATGGTTGGCCTGCTGGCGGGCAAGGGCGTGGCGCTTGCAGGCGGCAAGCCGCTGATCGCGGTCAATCACTTGGAGGGACATGCGCTGTCGCCCCGCTTGATCGATGGCGGGCTCGGCTTTCCTTACCTGCTGCTCCTGGCCAGCGGCGGCCATTGCCAATTGCTGGAGGTGCGTGGCATCGGTCGGTACCGGCGGCTGGCGACCACCATCGACGATGCGGCGGGCGAGGCGTTCGACAAGGCGGCCAAATTGCTCGGTCTGCCTTACCCGGGCGGACCCGCGATCGAGGCGATGGCCGCCGAGGGCTGTTCGTCCGCCGTTCCGCTGCCCCGCCCACTGGTGGGCTCGGGCGAACCGCATTTCTCCTTCGCCGGCCTCAAGAGCGCGGTGCAGCGGGCGGTGGCTTCGGGCGCCTACCGACCGGCCGACATCGCTGCCAGCTTCCAGCAGGCGGTGGTGGATTGTCTAATCGATCGAACCCGCCTTGCCTTGGAGCGAAGCGCAGCGCCGACGCTGGTCGTGGCGGGCGGCGTTGCAGCAAATGGGGCAATCCGGCGGGCTTTGCAGCGGCTGGCGGAGCAAGAGGGCCGCCGCTTTGCCGTTCCCCCCGGGTGGCTGTGTACGGACAATGCCGTCATGATCGCCTGGGCCGGGGCCGAGCGGCTGGCGTTGGGCCTGACCGATCCACTTGAGGCGCCAGCCCGTGCGCGCTGGCCGCTGGACGCCGCGGCGGAGACGGTTCGGGGCGCGGGGGTGAAGGCATGACCATCGAGCATATCGGCGTCCTCGGCGGCGGAGCCTGGGGAACGGCGCTCGCCCAGGTCGCGGCGAGCGGCGGGCAACGGACATTATTGTGGGCGCGCGAGCCCGAAGTGACCGAGGCCATCAACGGGGCGCACGAGAATTCAATATTCCTGCCCGGCTACCCGTTGAACCCAGCGGTGGTTGCGACGGCGGACCTCAGCGACATGGAAAGCTGCGATGCTCTGCTGGTGGTGACGCCCGCGCAGCACATGCGCAGCGTGCTGGGTGGACTGGCGAACTGCGGCCGACCGCTGATCCTCTGCTCTAAGGGCATCGAAGCGGACAGCGGGGCATTGCTCCACCGGGTGGCGCGCGAGGTCTGCCCGACGAGCGACGTCATGGTCCTGTCGGGCCCGACCTTCGCCCATGAAGTCGCGGCCGGCTTCCCCACCGCCCTGACGATCGCGGCCGAGAAGCTGGACGCCGCCGAACCGGTCCGTCGGCGGCTCGCGCTGCCGGAATTTCGGCTGTACCTGAGCGAGGATGTCGCCGGGGCCGAGGTCGGTGGCGCGGTCAAGAACGTCCTGGCGATCGCGTGCGGAGTGGTCGAAGGCAAGGGCCTGGGCCAGAACGCCCGTTCGGCGCTGATCGCTCGGGGCTTCGCCGAGATGACCCGCTTCGGCCTGGCGCTCGGCGCCAAACGCGAAACGCTGGCAGGGCTGAGCGGGCTCGGCGATCTGGTGCTGACCTGTTCCTCCACCAGCTCGCGCAACTTCTCGCTGGGCAAGGGCATCGGCGAGGGACGAAGCGCGGCCGAGCTGATGGCCGACCGCAAGACAGTGGCGGAAGGCGCCTTTACCGCGCCGGTGCTCCGCCGGATCGCACGGGAGCGCGGCATCGACATGCCGATCGTCGCGGCGGTGGACGACCTGCTGGCCGCCCGGAGCGGCGTGGACGAGGTGCTCGAAGGCTTGCTCAGCCGCCCGCCGCGGCCGGAAGCGCATTAGGTGACGTCAGAAATCCCAGGCGATGCCCTTTTTCTCCCAATCGCCATAACGCGTCGGATCGGGTTTGCCTTCCTCCCCCGCGGGCTGCTTGCGATCGTCGGCCAGCTCCGGCTCGGGCACCGGCGGCGACTTGCTGAGATAGGGCGGCGGATCCAGATGTTCGGGGCGTTTCATGCCGATGGAGATGGGCGCTCATGGGCGTGACGCCAAGGCCGGAGGGGCTGGGGTCCCGGCGCGCGGCGCTGCAGCTGCTGGATGCGGTGCTGCGGCGCGGACAGACGCTGGACGCCGCCGCCCAGAAGGTCGCCACGCCCGACCGTCCCTTGGCCCTGGCGATCGCCGGCGAAACATTGCGGCGCCTGCCCGACCTCGATGCCGCGATCGATGGGGCGACCAGGCAGCGGCTGCCCGATGACGCCAAGGCGCGCAACGTCCTGCGGCTCGCGCTGGGGCAGAAGGTCGCGCTGAACGTGCCTGACCATGCGCTGGTCGCGACCGCGCTGCCGCTGGTCGAGGGTGGTCCGCGGCGGCTGGTGCATGGCGTGCTTGGCACCCTGCTGCGCGGCAACTTCGACCTGGGCCAGGAAGCGCGCTTGCCGCCAGACGTGGAGGCGCGTTGGACCGAGCAGTGGGGCGAGGGAGTTGTGGCGGCCGGGCGCCGGGCGATCGTGCGCCGTCCGCCGCTCGATCTCAGCTTCGCCGACCCGCAGGAGGCCGCGCAGTTCGCGGCGGAGCAGGGGAGTGAGCAGCTCGCGCCCGCTCACTTGCGCCTGCGGGGCGGCAAGAGCGTTACCGAACTGCCCGGCTTCGGAGCGGGCAACTGGTGGGTTCAGGACCTCGCCGCGTCGCTGCCCGCTCGCCTGATCCCGACCGGAGCCCGCGAGGTGCTCGACCTCTGTGCGGCGCCCGGCGGCAAGACCATGCAGCTTGCTGCGGCTGGCCACCACGTAACGGCGCTCGACCGCTCGGAAAGTCGTCTGGGGCGACTTGCCGACAATCTCGCGCGAACTGGGGTCGCTGCAACGACCATAATTGCGGACGCGCTCGAGTGGACCGGTGGGCCGTTCGATGCCGTGCTGCTCGACGCGCCATGCTCCGCCACCGGCACCTTTCGCCGCCACCCGGAGGTTCTCCACCGCGCGCGGCCGCAGATCATCGCTGAAGCTGCGGCCTTACAGCATCGCCTGCTGGCCCATGCCGCGACGCTGCTCCGGCCCGGCGGCACGCTGATCTACGCCGTCTGCTCGCTCGAGCGGGAAGAAGGGGAAGCGGTGATCGAAGCAAGGAGCGAACTCCGGCTTGACCCGATCGAAGACGCGGAACTGCCCGCCGGGATCAAGCCCGCGCCGCAAGGCTGGGTGCGAATCCTGCCCGGCATGCTGGAAGAACATGGCAGTCTCGACGGCTTCTTCATCGCTCGCCTTGTCCGCCCGGACGCTTAGTGTGTAATCGGGCCCATGCCCCTGATCGCACCCTCCATCCTTTCCGCCGATTTCGCCAAGCTGGGCGAGGAGGTGCGAGCCATCGACGCGGCGGGCGCCGACTGGATCCACGTCGACGTGATGGACGGCCACTTCGTGCCGAACCTGACCATCGGCCCTGGCGTCGTAAAGGCGCTCCGCCAGCATTCGGCGAAGCCCTTCGACGTTCACCTGATGATCTCCCCGGTTGACCCGCTGCTCGACGCCTTTGCGGAGGCGGGCGCCGACATCATCACCGTTCATCCCGAAGCCGGGCCGCACCTCCATCGCACGATCCAGCGGATCAAGGCGCTGGGCAAAAAGGTCGGCGTGTCCTTGAACCCGGCGACGCCGGCCAAGATGCTCGACTATGTGTTGGAAGAGATCGACCTCGTGCTGGTGATGAGCGTCAACCCGGGTTTTGGCGGGCAAAGCTTCATCGGAAGTCAGCTCCGCAAGATCGAGGCGATCGCCAAGCGGATTGCGAAGGAGGGCTTGACCGTCGAGCTGGAGGTGGATGGCGGGGTTGATCCCGCGACCGCCCGGCAGTGCGTGGACGCGGGCGCCGCGGTGCTGGTCGCCGGCACGGCAGCTTTCCGCGGGGGTCCACAACGCTATGCCGAGAACATTGCCGCGTTGCGGGGAGCGCAGTGAACGAGCCGGCAATCGCGGGCAGGTTCGGCCGCCGGCCACTCCTGCCACGCTTGTTCCGCCAGAAACGGGCACCGCTGCGGCTCCTGGCAGTGCCGCGCGACCATGTTCAAGGCGACCGCGCCCGGGGCGAGCAGCTGCTGGCTGGCACCTTCGCTCGGGGCCGAAGCTTGCTTCCGCTGGCCGATCTCGACTTCGCGGTGGTGGGCACGTCCGGGCCGCTGGCCGGGGAGCTGCATGGCTTCTCCTGGCTGCGCGACCTCGCCGCCGCGTCCTCCTCGCGGGACCGCGGCGCCAAGGTCGCGGAAGCCGTCGCAGCCCGCTGGCTCCTGGCGCACGGGACCAAGCCGGATGCGGCGTGGCGTGCCGACCTGTGGGGCGAGCGGCTGCTGTTTTGGATCGCTTATGCGCCCTACCTGCTGTCGACCCATGACTCCGCCTATCGCGCAGCCCTCCTGAACACCGCGGCCCGCGGCGCCCGTCACCTCCTGTCTACCGCCGACCAGGCTCTACCGGGCCTGCCACGCATCACCGCCTGGGCGGGGCTAAACGCCGCCAGCCTGTTGCTGGAGGGTGGCTCGACGGGCATCGCTCGTGCGGAGTCGGGGCTTGCTCGGGCCTTGGCGTCGGCTCAATCCGCAGACGGCGGCCTGCTCAGCCGTTCGCCGTCCGAGCAGCTGCTTTTGGTCGACCGCCTGGCGCTCCTGCGGACCGCCTATCTGGCGGCCAAGCAGCAAGTGCCCGACGTGCTCGAGAATGCCGCGACGGCGGCGTTGAGCGCGCTTGGCGGCGTGGTCATGGGTGATGGCGGGCTTGGCAGTTGGCAATGGGGCAACTCTGGCAACCCTGCGCGGGTCACAGTCCTGGTTGACGGCTGCGGCCTGCGCGCCCGGGCCCTGCGGCAGGCCGGAAGTTGGGGCTACCACCGCTTGTCGGCACTTGGCACGACTGCCGTGATCGACGCCGCGGCTCCTCCCCCGTCCAAGATGGCGCCGCTAGGCTGCGCGTCCACCCTGGCGTTGGAGATGAGCGACGGACCCCAGCGCCTGCTCGTCAATTGCGGGGGACCCGGCATGTCCCCTGCGGACTTTCCGGCAGAACTGGGCGGTGCCTTGCGCACCACCGCCGCGCACAGCACGCTGACCCTGGGTGACACCAATTCCACGGCAGTCCTTGCCGATGGCTCGCTCGGCAAAGGTGTGACGGATGTCACGGTCGCTCGCAGCGATGGCGACGACTTCAGCCGGCTGGAAGCGGAGCATGACGGCTATCTCCGTCGGTTCGGCCTCCTTCACAACCGCGGTCTGGCGTTGGGGAACGACGGCAAGGAGCTGCGCGGGCTCGACCGGCTAGTGCCACGCGGGCGCAAGCGAATCCGCGGAACTGCTCCCTTTTCCGTCCGCTTCCATCTCGGGCCGAACGTCGAAGCCACCCGCACGGCCGACGGCCAGGGCGCGATCCTGCGCTCCCCCGCTGCCCCGCCGTGGAGCTTCCGCTGCCGCGGCGGGCAGCTCGAGGTCGAGGAAAGCCTGTGGGTGGACGGCGGAGCCCGGCTCCGCTCGACGCTTCAGCTTTCCGTGACCGGCGAGGTACCGCCCGAAGGAACTGAAGTCGGCTGGCAATTCCGCCGGTCAAGCTGAGCCGCAACGGGAGTTGTCATCGTGATCGATCTCGCGCCCATCCGCCGGGCCCTGCTTTCCTTGTCGGACAAGGATGGACTGGAACAGCTGGCGGCGGGGCTGAAACGCCACCAGGTGGAGCTGGTCTCGACCGGCGGCACCGCGGCCCGGCTGCGGGAGCTGGGGCATGAGGTCACGGACGTAGCCGACCTGACCGGCTGTCCCGAGATGATGGACGGCCGGGTGAAGACGCTCCACCCCAAGGTCCATGGCGGACTGCTCGCAGTGCGCGACAATCCGGAGCACCAGGCAGCTGCGGAAGCCCATGGGATCGCTCTGATCGACCTGGTGGTCGTCAACCTCTATCCGTTCGAGCAGACGGTGGCCCGGGGCGCGGCGCGCGACGAGATCATCGAGAACATCGACATCGGTGGGCCCTCCATGGTCCGCTCGGCCGCCAAGAACCATGCGCATGTCGCGATCCTCACCGACCCGCAGGATTATCCAGGGCTGCTGGAAGAGCTGGACGCCAAAGGTGGCATGACGTCGCTGGGCCTGCGCCGGAGCCTCGCGGCCAAGGCCTACGCGCTCACCGCGGCTTACGATGCGGCGATCGCCAGCTGGTTCGCGTTCGCCGATCAGCAGCAGCTGTTCCCCGCGGCGCTCCCGCTGGCCCTGCGCAAAGCGACGGAGCTGCGTTACGGCGAGAACCCGCATCAGTCCGCCGCCCTCTACCTGCCGCAGCAGCGGAGCGTCGCTGGCGTGGCGGGTGCCCGGCAGGTGCAAGGCAAGGAGCTCAGCTACAACAATCTGAACGATGCCGACGCGGCGCTGGAGCTGGTCAGTGAGTTCCGCGGCTCGGCGCCGGCCTGCGTGATCGTCAAGCATGCCAACCCGTGCGGGGTGGCGCAGGGTGGCGATTTCCTCCGCGCCTACACTGCTGCTCTCCAGTGCGATTCAGTGTCGGCTTTCGGCGGCATCGTTGCGGTGAACGGACGGCTGGACGGAGTTACCGCCCGCGCGATCACCGAAATCTTCACGGAAGTGGTGATCGCACCCGAGGCCGACGAGGAAGCGCTGGCCGCCTTCGCCGCAAAGAAGAACCTCCGGCTGCTGCTGACCGGCGACTTGCCCGATTCGCGCCGCCCGGGGCTCACGCTTAAGACCATCGCCGGCGGAGTGCTCGTGCAGAGCCGCGACAGCGGGGTAGTGGTCGAGAAGGAATTAAGGGTAGTGACCCGCCGGCAGCCGACGGAGCAGGAGGTGGCCGACTGCCGCTTCGCCTGGACGGTTGCCAAGCATGTGAAGTCGAACGCGATCGTCTACGCCAGGGACGGCGCCACAGCCGGGATCGGCGCTGGGCAGATGAACCGCCGGGACAGCGCGCGGATCGCCGCCGTCAAGGCGCGGGAAGCGGCGGAGACCTATGGCTGGCCGGAGCCGCGCACGGTCGGCTCGGCCGTGGCGAGCGATGCCTTTTTCCCGTTCGCCGATGGGCTGCTGGCGGCTGCCGAGGCTGGTGCCACGGCGGTGATCCAGCCCGGCGGTTCGATCCGGGACGAGGAAGTGGTCGCGGCCGCGGACGAGGCGGGCCTGGCGATGATCTTTACCGGCATGCGCCACTTCCGCCACTAGGTCAGCGGCGCTCCGGGGCTGGCACCCGGAGCGGGTTCCAGTGCTTCCGCGGCCTGGATGTCCGCCTTGCGCATCCGGAACAGTTCGCGGTCTTCGGGGCCGAAGCCTTTGATCCAGATCACCGCGCCGAACGCGGCCATGATCGCCGGGATGCCGAGCGCAAGTTCGAGCCATTCGGGCAGCAGCACCGCGATTTGGCCGACCACGATCGCTGCCGCCGCCGCCCACAGCAGCGGCCAGCGCCAGCCGCTGACCGCTTGCCCGAGCAGGCCGGACAGCAGCCGCGCCTTGGTGATGGCGGCGAAGGCGAGCGCAAGCATCAGCCCAATCGCGGGGGCGGTCGCCTGCCACGCCTCGGGCCAGCCTAGCCGGCGCATGAGCAGGATAAGAACGACGGTAAGGGCAGCCTGAAAGGCGATCATCAGGAGCGAGAGCACCATGTTGCGGTGGCGCGCGAGGTAGATCAGCGCGGCTTCGCTGGTGGTGGCGGTAGCGGCGACCACCTCCGCGGCCAGCAGAAAGGCCAAGGCGGCGGCCCCGGCCACGAACTCGGGCCCGACCAGACCCATGACGGCCTCCCCCGGGATGCCGAGCGCCAGGGCCACTCCGGCCTGCGCGGCGATCACCCAGAAGCCGACTTGGCGGACCTGGCTGGCGACCGCGCTCCGATTACCGGCTTCGACGTTGCGGCTGATGACTGGGCCGAGGATCGGGTCGAAGCTCGTCTTGAGCTTGGACGGCAGCGAGGCGACGTTCTGCGCAACGTAGTAGACGCCGACGATCGCCGGAGACGCGAACAGGCCCAGGATTGCGATGTCGAGCCGGCGGCTGCCCCATTCCACTGCGTCAGCCGCCGCCACAGGAAGATTGCGGCGCGCCATGTGCCACAAGGTGGCGGGGTCAGGCCGCCAGCCTGCCGGCACCCCATAGGCCTTGAGGAACGGAATGGCGGAGGCGATCAGCGCGCCGACCATGGACAGCGCGTAGGCGATGATCAGCCCGTCGCGCTTGGACAGGAAGGCGAGTACAAAGGCCGCGATGCTGATCGTCCATGGCTCGACGACCGCCCGCGCCCTAACGGTAGAGCCGACGTCATGCCGGTAGGCCAACGCCGCCAGCATGACGTCGGACCAGGCGAGCGCCAGCACGGCGATCGGCAGCAGCCGTTCGAGACCATGGATTTCGCTGTTGGGGAACATGGCTTGCGGGAACAGGAACAGCAGGGCCATGCCGACCGCGGCTCCAATTGCCGCTACCAGCAAGGCGTCCCAGGTCACGCTGACGTGCGGCTTGTCCGACGCGGCGAGCTGCTGGGCAAGCCCGCGCTTCAGCCCCAGAGTCGCGATCTGCGCCGCGAACTCGACGATCAGCACGGCGTAGGCGAAGCGGCCGAGCGCCTCCGCACCGTACATGCGCCCGGCAATGAACAGGAACGGCAGCCGAGCCAGCAGCCTCAGCAGGAAGCCGAAGAAGTTGAGGCGGCCGCCCCGCGCCAGCACCGCGAGATCGGCCGACCCGCCATCCGTTCCACGCCCGGCCACGCCAGCTTCCCGCTCGCTCAATGGGCAACGCCCCAGTGCTCGCCCCAGCCCACTTCAACGGCGAGCGGCACGCTCAGCTTCACGATCGGCTCGGCCGCTTCGGCCATGACCTGCCGGATAACGGCTGCGGCGCGCTCTTCCTGCCCGTGCGGCACTTCGAAGACGAGTTCGTCGTGCACCTGCAGCAAGGGTCGCACAGCGGAGAAGCCCGCGGCAGCGAGCGCGGGTTCGACCTGCGCCATCGCGCGTTTGATGATGTCCGCGCTGGTGCCCTGGATGGGCGCGTTGACCGCCGCGCGCTCGGCGGCTTGGCGGAGGTTCATCACGCGCGACCGGATGTTGGGGAAGTGCGTCTTGCGGCCGAACAGCGTTTCACTGAACCCGCACTCGCGCACCTGCTGGAGCGCCGTCGAAATATAGTTCTTGATGCCGGGGAAACGCTCGAAATAGCGGGTGATCATCGCCTGGCCTTCTTCCCGGCTGATGCCGAGGCGCGAGGCGAGCCCGAATGCGGAGATGCCGTAGAGGATGGCGAAGTTGATCGTCTTGGCCTTGTTGCGGCTGTCCTTGCCGGTGTCCCCGAATAGCTCGAGCGCGGTGATGTTGTGGACGTCCTCCCCCGCGGCGAACGCTTCCTTGAGCTGCGGCACGTCGGCCATGTGCGCCGCCAGGCGAAGCTCGATTTGACCGTAGTCGGCGCTGAGCAAGCTATGGCCTTCCTCGGCGATGAAGGCGTTGCGGATGCGGGCGCCGATTTCGGTGCGGATAGGGATATTCTGGAGGTTCGGGTCGGTGGACGACAATCGCCCGGTCTGTGCGGCGGCAAGGCTGTAGCGTGTGTGGACGCGGCCGCTGGAGGGGTCGATCTGGGCCTGGAGGGCGTCCGTGTAGGTGATCTTGAGCTTGGTCAGCTGCCGCCAGTCGAGCACCAGCCGCGCGACCTCCACGCCCTCGCCTTCGAGCCGTTCGAGTTCGGCTTGATCGGTCGAATAGGCGCCGCTCTTGCCCTTGCGCCCGCCTTTCAGGCCCAGACGCTCGAACAGCACGGAGCCGAGCTGCTGCGGCGAGCCGATGGTGAACGGTCCGCCTGCGGCCGCGAACACTTGCTCCTGGCGCGCGGCGATCTCGGCCGCAAAGGTCTCGCTGAGTTCGGCCAGATAGCTGCGGTCGACCTTGATGCCGTGCCGCTCCATCCGCCCTACGACGCCGATCAGGGGCATGTCCACCAGCCGGTAGACGCGGTTGCCGCCTTCCGCCGCAAGCCGGTGCTGCAGCCGCTGCCATAGCCGCAGCACCAGGTCGGCCCGCTCGGCTGCATACTCGGCGGCAGCCGCGACGGGCGCGTCGGCGAAGCGGATCGTCTTCTGGCCCGTCCCGCACACCGCCTTGAGGCTCATCGGCTGATGGTCGAAGTGCGCCTTGGCGAGGTCCTCGAGGTTCTGGCCGAAGCGCCCTGCGTCAAGCGCGAAACTCACCAGCTGCACGTCCTCGTGCGGCGCCACAGCGACGCCGCGGTCGCACAAGAGGCGCAGCTGGTCCTTCAGGTTGAAGCCGATCTTGAGGACGCTGTCGTCTTCCAGCAGCGGCTCGAGCAGAGCCAGCGCTTCGTCGCGCCCGAGCTGTTGCGGTCCGCCGCCGAGCAGGTCGCCGCCGCGGTGGCCGAACGGCAGGTAGGCCGAACGGCCAGGAGCGAGCGCCAGCGCAACGCCCGCCAGCCCGGCCGCGAGTCCGGCAGTGCCATCCCACTGCAAGTCGAGTGCTAGCCAGCCTTGTGCGCGTGCTTCGTCCAACCAGCTGCGCACGGCGTCGGCTTCGGTGAGCAATTGGTAAGCCGAGCGGTCGAGCTCGGTCGGCTCCGCTTCACCCGGTCCATGCACTCGCGGTGGTGCTGGCGTCACGCCGTCGGCCGGACCGGTCGGCTTGGACGAGCCCGCGCCGACCATGCGGTTCATCAGCGTCTTGAAGCCCTGGTCCTCCAGAAAGGCGCGCAGCGGGTCCTTGGGGATGCCGGTTAGCGTCAGCGCGTCGAGGGGCTCGGGCAGCTTGCTGTCGCACACCAGCCGGACGAGCTCGCGGCTGAGCCGAGCGCTGTCGGCATGGTCAATCAGCGACTGGCGGAGCTTGGGCTTGGCGATCTGGTCGGCCGAAGCGAGCACGGTCTGAAGGTCGCCGAACTGCTGGATCAGCTGGGTCGCGGTCTTCGGGCCGATGCCCGGGACGCCCGGCACGTTATCGACGCTGTCGCCCATCAGCGCCAGCACGTCGCCGACCTTTTCCGGACCCACGCCGAACTTCTCGACTACCTGCTCCGGCCCGATCCGTCGGTCGTTCATGGTGTCGAGCATGTCGACGTCCCCGTCGACCAGCTGCATCAAGTCCTTGTCCGAGCTGACGATGGTGACCTTCCACCCGGCCTGCTTGGCGGCAGTGACGTAGCAGGCGATGATGTCATCCGCTTCCAGCCCCTGTTCTTCGATGCACGGAATCGAAAAGGCGCGGGTCGCCACGCGGATTAGCGGAAATTGCGAGACCAGGTCGTCGGGTGGCGCCGGCCGGTTGGCCTTGTACTCGCCGTACATCTCGTTGCGGTGCGTGGACTCCGACTTGTCGAGGATGACCGCCATGTGGGTCGGCCCGTCCGCCCGGTTGAGCCCGTCCGCCAGCTTCCACAGCATGGCTGTATAGCCGTAGACCGCGCCAGCCGGTGCACCATGCCGATTAGTTAAGGGCGGCAGCCGATGGTAGGCGCGGAAGATGTAGCTCGACCCATCGACAAGATAGAGGTGGTTCTGCTCGGACATGCGCCGGCGGGTTTAGCAGAGAGGGCGCGGCGCGCTAGCGGGCTTCGGCAGGTCAGCCGCGTTCGTAGTCGAAGCGGCCGCGAATATGCTCGTGGAAGTAGCGGCCGTGAGACTCAGCGGCGATCAAGGCCTCATGAACTTGCGCCGGCACATCAAAGTAGCGCCACCAGCGGCCGTCGGCGAAGCGGATGCGGAGGATGCGTGAACCCGGGGCGTACTCGACCTCCCGGATGGCTTCGGAGTCCACCAGCATGGCGGAGCAACGAACAGTGGGCGGCTAGGGCACCAGCACCGTGTCGCGAGCTTCGGCGAGCTGCCCGGGGTAGTCCAGCGTGTAGTGCAGCCCGCGACTCTCCTGCCGGGCCAAGGCCGAGCGGATGATCAGGTCGGCGACCTCCACCAAGTTACGCAATTCGATGAGGTCCGGCGTCACCCGGAAGTGCTGATAATATTCGGCGACCTCCTGCCGCAGCGTGTCAACGCGGCGCTTGGCCCGCTCCAGCCGCTTGGTCGTGCGGACGATCCCGACGTAGTTCCACATAAAGCGGCGAATCTCGCCCCAGGTCTGGGCAATCACCACCTCTTCGTCGGAGTTGGTCACTCGGCTCTCGTCCCATTCCCGGACCGCCGGGACGGCCGGCAGTTCGTCCGACCGTGCCAGGATGTCCTTTGCGGCCGCTTCGCCGAAAACCAGACATTCCAGCAGCGAGTTGGAGGCGAGGCGGTTGGCGCCATGGAGGCCGCTCTCCGTGACCTCGCCCGCGGCGTAAAGGCCGGGCGCGTCGGTGCGCCCCTGAAGGTCCACGCACACGCCGCCGCAGGTATAATGCTGCGCCGGTACCACCGGAATCGGCTCGCGGGTGATGTCGATGCCGAGCCCGAGCAGCTTGTCGTAGATGTTCGGGAAATGCGTCCGGACGAAGTCGGGATCGCGGTGGCTGATGTCGAGGTGGACATAGTCGAGGCCGAGCCGCTTGATTTCATGGTCGATCGCCCGGGCGACGATGTCCCGCGAGGCCAGTTCTCCCCGCTCGTCGAAGCGGGCCATGAACCGTTCGCCCCCGTCTCGCACGCCACCCGGCAGCTTGAGCTGCCCGCCCTCGCCGCGCACCGCTTCGGTAATCAGGAAGTTCTTGACCTGGAGGTTGTGGAGGCAGGTCGGGTGGAACTGCATCATCTCCATGTTAGAGACGCGGCAGCCGGCCCGCCAAGCCATGGCAATGCCGTCCCCGGTCGCGCCTCGTGGGGCAGTGGAGTAAAGGTAGGTGCGGCCTGCCCCGCCCGTTGCCAGCACGGTCGCGCGGGCCGTCAGCGTCTCCACGCGCCTGGACCGGCGGTTGTAGGCGTACAGCCCATGCACCGCGCCGCCGGTGGAGAAGCGTTCGGCGTGGCGCCCGGTCACGAGGTCGATCGCGACCATGTCCGGCACCAGCTCGATGTTCGGGTGGGCTGCTGCGGCCCCCTCCAGGGCCTGCTGCACCGCCCAGCCGGTAGCGTCGGCGACATGGACGATCCGCCGGTGGCTGTGCCCACCCTCGCGTGTCAGGTGCAGTGCTCCGCCCTCTTCGGCGAAGGGTACGCCGAGCTCCTTCAAGCGGGCGATCGCGGCGGGCGCGGCGCCGACCACATGCTCGACCACCGCCCGGTCGTTGAGTCCGGCGCCGGCGGTCATCGTGTCTTCGACATGGCTTTCGAAGCTGTCGCCTTCCTCCAGCACCGCCGCGATCCCGCCCTGCGCCCAGCCGGTCGCGCCCTCGCCAAGTGCGCCCTTGGCGATCACCGCTACCTGACGCTGACCGGCAAGGTTCAGCGCGGCGGTGAGCCCAGCGGCGCCCGAGCCGACCACCAGCACGTCGAACCTGCGGCTCATGCGGTCGCTTCGGTCCGCCGGGTGAGCTGCAGGAACACGTCCTCAAGGTCGGGATCACGCGTCGTGACGTCGACGATACCGAGCCCCGCCCGGCCGAGTGCCGCCAGCACCTCGCCCGCGTTCACCCGGTCCTTGCGGTAGGTGATGGTGAGCTGCCGCTCGCCGCTGACCTCGATCTTGTCGAAGCAGGCGTTCTCCGGCGCAACGGGGACCACGCGGTCCACCGTCACGACGACCTTTTTCTCCTGCGCCCGGCCGACCAGCTGCCGGGTCGGCTCGTTGGCGATGACGGTGCCGCGGTCGATGATGGCGATGCGGTCGCACAGCTGTTCGGCTTCTTCGAGGTAGTGGGTGGTCAGCACCACCGTGACCCCCCGACGATTGAGGTCGCGAACGTAGGACCACAGCTGCTGGCGAAGCTCGATGTCCACCCCCGCGGTGGGCTCGTCCAGCACCAGGATCGGTGGTGAATGCACCATTGCCTTGGCGACCAGCAGCCGCCGCTTCATGCCGCCGGACAGGGTGCGCGAATAAGCGTTGGCCTTGTCCGTAAGGTGCATGGCGGCGAGCAGGGCGTCGCTGCGCCGCTCCGCCTTGGGCACGCCGTACAGCCCGGCGGTGATCTCCAGCGTTTCGCGCGGGGTGAAAAAGGGGTCGAAGATGATTTCCTGCGGCACCACCCCGATCGACAGGCGGGCGTTGCGTGGGTGCTGGTCGACGTCGAAGCCCCAGATGACGGCCCGGCCCTCGCTCTTGGTGACCAGGCCAGCGAGGATATTGATCAGGGTCGACTTGCCCGCGCCGTTTGGACCGAGCAGGCCGAAGATCTGACCGCGCGGGACGTCGAAAGTCACGTCCTCGAGCGCCCGCTTGCCCCCGGCGTAGGTCTTGCCCAGCCCCTCGATCCGGATCGCCGCCTCGTCCATCCCGAAGCGAATAGCGGCTTATTGAAGGGAGACAAGCAAGGGGCTACCTCGCAAACCATGGCATCCATTCCTCCGCCCGAAGTCTTCCGCGTCCGCACCAACTCCGTGTCATGCGACGGGGGCGGCCAGATCGACCCTTCGCTTGGCCATCCGCGAGTTTACCTCCGGATCGACGAAAAGGGCTTCGTCGAATGCGGCTATTGCGACCGCCGTTTCGTGCTGGAGGGCGGGCCGGCGGACACGCCGGGGCAGGTGCCGTCATGACGCTGCACGATCCCCGCCGTTTTCTCTACCGCGAAGCGCTCGACCCTGACGAAGCGAAGCGGCTTGCGGCGCGGCACCTGAGCGGCTGCGACGACGGCGAGCTCTACCTGCAGTATCGCTCGTCCGAAGCATTTGGGTTCGACGATGGGCGGTTGAAGACGGCCGACTACAACACCGCCACCGGATTCGGGCTGCGTGGCGTCGTGGGCGAGACCACCGCTTTCGCCCATGCCAACGAGATCAGCCCGGCCGCGATCGAGCGGGCGGCGCAAACGCTGCAGCTGCTCGATCCCGCCACGGGCCCACGCGCCGCGCCGCCATCGCGGACCAATCAGGCGATGTACGGCGCGGCGGATCCGCTCAGCCTGCTGCCGTTCGCGGAAAAGGTGGCGCTATGCCAGCAGATCGACGCTGCCGCCCGCGCCCGCGACTCGCGGGTGGCGCAGGTCAGCGTCGGCCTGCAGGGCAGCTGGAGCGTGGTGGAGATCGTCCGCGCCGATGGCTTCGTGGCGACCGACGTGCGCCCGCTGGTCCGGCTCAACGTCAGCATCGTCGCCAAGTCGGGCGAGCGGCGGGAAAGCGGCTTTCATGGCATTGGCGGCCGCTACCTGTACGACCGGTTGTTCGATCCCGCGGCCTGGAACCGCGCGATCGACATCTCGCTGGCGCAAGCGCTGGTGAACCTGGAGGCGGTGGACGCACCAGCGGGCGAGATGACGGTGGTCTGCGGACCCGGCTGGCCGGGCGTGCTGCTGCACGAAGCCGTCGGCCACACGCTGGAAGGCGATTTTAATCGCAAGGGCACCAGCACCTTCTCCGGCCGGATCGGCGAGCGCATCGCCGCGCCCGGTGTAACGGTGGTGGACGATGGCGCCATGGCCGAGCGCCGCGGCTCGCTCACCATTGACGACGAGGGCACGCCGACCGGCCGCACCACGCTGATCGAGGATGGCATTCTGACGGGCTACCTCCAGGACCGGCTGAACGCCCGGCTGATGGGCGTCGAGCCGACCGGCAGCGGCCGCCGCGAAAGCTTCGCCCATGCGCCCATGCCGCGCATGACCAACACGTTCATGCTGGGCGGGCAGGACGACCCGGCCGAACTGCTGAGCCGCGTCAAGAACGGCATCTACGCCAAGAGCTTCGGCGGCGGGCAGGTGGACATCACCAGTGGCAAGTTCGTCTTCTCCTGCACGGAAGCCTACAAGATCGAGGGCGGGAAGCTCGGTGCGCCGATCAAGGGCGCGACGCTGATCGGCGATGGGCCGACGGTGCTGACCCGGGTCAAGGGTATCGGCAACGACCTGGCGCTCGATGAGGGCGTCGGCATCTGCGGCAAAGGCGGTCAATCGGTGCCGGCCGGCGTGGGGCAACCGACGCTGCTGATCGATGGGCTGACGGTCGGCGGAACGGCTGCTTGAGCCTTGTCGAGCTGGCGCGCTTCGGCAGTCGCGTCGAGGCCGATCTCGCCAGACTCGCGTTGGAAGCCAACGGCATCGACGCCGTCATGCTCGACACGGAGGTGAACAGCTTCTTCGGCGGCGGCGGGCTCGTGCCCGTACGCTTAATGGTTCTGGACCAAGATCACGCCGAGGCGCTGACGATCCTCAGAGAAGATGGCCGATCGGCGTCAGGCTGAAGCCGGCACCTTCGGCGCAGCGCTCCACTTGTTCGCGCGGCACGCCTCCTTCGCGGCAGGCGACGGCCCAGCATAGAGTCGAGCGGTAGCCCGAGCGGCAAAAGGCGAGCAGCTTGCCGTCTCCGACCGAAGCCAAAGCCTCGCCCATCGCTTCGACATCGGCTGGTCCGATGCCGCGGACGATCGGGATGTGGCGGTACTCGAGGCCAGCCTCGGCCGCGGCCCGTTCGAGTTCGGCACTGAGCGGCTGGCCCGGCTCCTCGCCGTCCGGCCGGTTGTTGACCAGCAGCGTCACCCCTTGCCGTTTCAGCTCGGGCAAATCGGCGGCTGCGATCTGACCCGCCACCAGCGTCTTGGCGTCAAGCTGCCGAAGCATGATCGGTCTCCTCGTGCCGGCGGATTGCCTCCAGCATCTGCTCCCCATAGCGCTTGAGCTTGGCCTCGCCCACGCCTTGTATGCGGCTGAGTTCGTGTAGCGAGCGCGGGCGGGCGGCAGCGATCTCACGCAGGGTGCTGTCGTGGAACACGACATAGGGCGGCACGCCGGTCTCGGCCGCGATCTCGCGGCGGGCCGCACGCAGCGCCGCGAACAACGGGTCTGCCGTCTCCTCTCCAGCGACGCGCTCCTTGCGAGTCCTGCGGCGCGGCGGCGGAACTGCGATCACCACCGGCTCGCCGCCGTTCAGGATCGGGCGCGCACCCGGGCCGAAGCTCAAGCCGCCGTAGGCATCGGCCCGCAAGGCATCGCGCGCGATCAGGGCCCGAGCAACCGGGCGGAGCAGGGCGGCCTCCTCCGCCGAGCAGATCCCGAACACCGACAGCCGGTCGTGCCCGAACGAGCGCACTTTCTCGTTGTCGTTGCCGGCAAGCACCGCGGCGAGATGGGCGACGCCGAACCGCATCTCGGTCCGGAACGCCGCCGACAACAGCTTGCGCGCCACTTCCGTCGCATCGATCGTCGCCGCCGGCTCCAGGCAGTTGTCGCAATTGCCGCAACTTGCCGAGGGCTCCTCGCCGAAGTGGCGCAGCAGGATGGCCCGGCGGCAGGTCGCGGTCTCGACAAAGGCAGCCAGTGCGTTGAGCCGTTCCCGCTCGCCTGCCTGCCGTTCGGGCTCCACCTCCGACTCGATCCGGCGGCGGGCGCGGGCAAAGTCTTCCTGGCCCCAGAACAGCCAGGCCTCGGCCGGCTCCCCGTCGCGGCCGGCGCGGCCGGTTTCCTGGTAATAGGCCTCGATGCTCTTGGGGATGCCGGCATGGGCGACGAAGCGCACGTCCGGCTTGTCGATACCCATGCCGAAGGCGACGGTGGCGGCCATCACCATCTCTTCGGAGGCCACAAACGCGCTCTGGTTGCGCGCGCGGATTTGCGGTTCCAGGCCGGCGTGATAGGCCAAGGCGCTGCGGCCGGTTGCCGCCATCTGCTCGGCCAGCCGTTCGGTTCCGTCGCGGCTTGGCGCGTAGACGATCCCCGGTCCGGGCTGCGCGTCGAGCAGGGTCTTGAGCTGCTTGCCGAGGGTGTCGCGGGGACGGACGTGGTAGCGGATGTTCGGCCGGTCGAAGCCGGACACGATCAGCCCGTCCTTAGGGATGCCGAGCTGCTGGAGGATGTCTTCGCGCGTGCGCCGGTCCGCGGTGGCGGTCAGGGCGAGCCGGGGAACCTCCGCATGTTCATCCAGCAGCGACCGCAGCTGGCGATAGTCGGGGCGGAAATCATGGCCCCAGTCGCTGACGCAATGCGCTTCGTCGATGGCGATCAGCGCGAGGTTCACGCGGTCGACCAGTTGGCGGAAGCTGTCGGTGGTGGCCCGCTCGGGCGCGACGTAGAGCAGGTCTAGCTCGCCGGCGAGCGCCCGCTGCGCCACCGCTTGCCGGTCGTCCGCCGACGTCATGGCGGCAGCCCGAATGCCGAGTGCATCAGCGGAGCGGATCTGGTCGTGCATCAGCGCAATGAGCGGCGATACCACCAGCGCAGTGCCGCTCCGGGCCAGCGCCGGCAGCTGGTAGCAGAGCGACTTGCCCGCGCCTGTGGGCATCACCGCCAACGTGTGCTGCCCCCCAAGCACGCGCCCGACCACCTCTTCCTGGACGCCGCGAAAGGATTGGAAGCCCCAGACGGAATGCAGCAGCTGATGCGGGTCGGTCATCGCTCGCCTCATGCGGGTTGAGCCTGCCACGCGCAACTACTCCGCCGCTTCCGCCAGCTCCCGTTCCGCCGCCTGGCGGTTCCACAGTTCCGCGTAGAGGCCACCCCGCCGCAGCAGCTCGGCATGCGTGCCGCGCTCCGCCACCCGGCCGTCCTCCAGCACCACGATCTGGTCCGCGCCCACGACCGTCGATAGCCGGTGCGCGATGGTGATGGTGGTGCGGTTGCGGGCAACCTCGTTGAGCGTCGCCTGGATCGCCTCCTCCGTCCGGCTGTCGAGCGCGCTGGTGGCCTCGTCCAGGATCAGGATCGGCGGGTTCTTGAGCAGGGTGCGGGCAATCGCCACCCGCTGCTTCTCGCCGCCCGACAGCTTGAGCCCGCGCTCGCCGACCATCGCTTCGTAGCCGTCGGGCAGCGCCTCGATGAAGCCGTCGATCGCAGCTCCCCGCGCCGCCGCCTGGACGTCGAGCTCGGTCGCCCCATCGCGGCCGTAGGCGATGTTATAGCCGACAGTGTCGTTGAACAGCACCGTGTCCTGCGGAACGATGCCGATTTGCGCGCGCAGGCTGTCCTGGGTCACCGCCGCGACCTCCTGCCCGTCGATCAGGATGCGGCCGCCTTGCGGGTCGTAGAAGCGGTAGAGCAGCCGCGCGAGCGTCGACTTGCCCGCGCCCGATGGGCCGACCACGGCGCAGGTGGTGCCCGGGGGCACGTCCAGGCTGACGCCCTTGAGGATCACGCGCTCGGGATCATAGCCGAAGTGCACGTCCTCCAGCCGCACATGCCCGTCGGTCACGCGAAGCGGCTGCGCACCGGGGCGATCGACCACCTCCGCGGGGGTGTCGAGCAGCCCGAACATGGCTTCCATGTCGACCAGCCCCTGGCGGATCGAGCGATACACCCAGCCCAGCATGTCCAGTGGCCGGAACAGCTGCATCAGCAGGCTGTTGACCAGCACCACGTCACCCGGCGTGAACCGGCCTTGTGCCCACCCCCAGACGGTAAAGCCCATCGCGCCGGCCATCATCAGGTTGGTGATCAGGCTCTGGCCGATGTTGAGCCAGGCAAGCGAGGTTTCATTGCGGACCGCGGCCCTGGTGTAGGCGCCGATCGCATCGTCGTAACGCTTGGCCTCACGCTCCTCCGCGCCGAAATATTTGACGGTCTCGTAATTGAGGAGGCTGTCGACCGCGCGGCCGATGGCCTTGTTGTCGACATCGTTCATCTCGCGCTGCAGCTTGGCGCGCCAGTCGGTCACCCAGCGGGTGAAGCCGATGTACACGGCGACCATCACCAGCGTTGCGACGACCAGGCCGGTGCCGAACTTAATCTTGAAGATCACGCAGATGGCGATGAGTTCGAGAGTGGTCGGCGCGATGTTGAACAGGAGGAAATAGAGCATCATGTCGATGCTCTTGGTCCCGCGCTCAACGATCTTGGTGAGGCTGCCGGTCCGCCGTTCGAGGTGGAAGCGCAGCGACAGGTTGTGGATGTGGCGGAACACCCGGGCGGACAAGCGCCGTGCCGCGCCCTGCCCAACCTTTTCGAATAGAGCGTTGCGTAGGTTGTCGGCCAGCACGCCGCCGAAACGCGCGGTGGCGTAGGCCGCGACCAGCGCCAGCACGGCGCCCATCGCCTGGGCGCTGCCGCTCATTCCGTCGATCACCGCCTTGTAGGCGAACGGCATGGCGAGAGTCGCCGCCCGCGCGAGCAGCACCAGGACGACCGCGCCGACCACCCGCGCCTTGAGCTCGGTCTCGCCCCGCGGCCACAGCATCGGCAGGAAGCGCAGGAGAGTCTGAAAGGACTTGCCGCTTTCCTCCTTCTGCTCCGCTGCTGCTGCCATCGGCTTGAGGTAGGATGGGCGACCCGAACCGGCAACTCAGCGATGAAATGATTGGAACGCGAGACGAACTGCTCGGTTGTACCGGCAAGTTCTGATCGGGGATTTCCTCATGGGTCCAGTTGCTTACGTGATCGCCATCCTGGGTTGCGCCGATGGTTCGGCGACCTGCCAGCCGGTGGCGACCATCCCAACCCAATATGAGAACAAGGCCGCCTGCTCGGCTGCAACCGGCGCCACCCTCGCTGCCAACAGCGACTTCGACTTCCCGACGTTGGTCGCGGAATGCCGGACGACCCGTGCCCGTCCTGCGGCTGAGGGCAAGGAGCCGCGCCCATCGGCGAACGTTATGACGCTAGAAGGCTGAGCTTTTTCTCTGCTCGGTCGAGGAGTGCACCATCGTGAAGCAAAGCGGACATAACCCTAACTCGCAGCAGCAAACGCAGAACCAGAAGAACGAAATGTCGGACGATCCGGGCGACGGCGCGCGCAAGGCGTTTAAGCCCGGCCCGGTCGGCTCGACGCCGGTTGAAAAAGCGCCGGAGAACGATAGCCAGAACCAGTCGACCATTGAGGCATTCGGCGAAGCTGGCGCGGGCGTAGCCGCCAAGGAGTAGCGTCCAGTGGCCGAGACGATCGATCCGCCGACGGTGGAAGAGCCCGCACTGCCGGGACACGAAAGCCAGCTTGAGCCCAAGCCCGAGTGGCAGCCGCGATATCCGGGCTCCGGCCGTCTGCAGGACAAGGTGGCTATCGTCACCGGCGGCGACAGCGGCATCGGCCGCGCGGTCGCCGCGTTGTTCGCCCGCGAAGGCGCGGACGTCGCGATCTTCTACCTCGACGAGCATGACGACGCCGCGGAAACCAAGCGGATCGTCGAGTCCGAAGGACGCCGGGCGATCGCGGTGCCCGGTGACCTTGGCTCCAAGGAGTTCTGTTGGCGGGCCGTGCAACAGGTGGTCGAGACGTTCGGCAGGCTCGACCTCCTGATCAACAATGCCGGCGAGCAGCATCCCGACGAGAACATCGAAGATATTACCGAGGAGCAGCTGCGCCGCACCTTCCAGACCAACATCTACTCGATGTTCTTCCTGACCCAGGCGGCCATGCCCCACCTCAAGCAAGGCGCTGCGATCGTGAATTGCACATCAGAGACGATGTACAAAGGCGCGCCGATGCTGCTCGACTACAGCGCAACAAAGGGGGCGATCACTGCCTTCACGCGCTCCCTTGCCAAGAACCTGGTCGAGAAAGGCATCCGAGTGAACGCTGTTGCGCCCGGCCCGATTTGGACTCCGCTGAACCCGTTCGGCGGCCAGCCCACCGACAAGGTCTCGAAGTTCGGCAAGAGCACGCCGATGAAGCGACCCGGTCAGCCCAACGAGGTTGCACCGTCCTTCCTGTTCCTGGCGTGCGAGGACGCGAGCTACATGACCGGTCAGGTGCTGCACCCGGATGGCGGGGATACCACCGCAAGCTAAGGTGGGACAATCTCCCAACCGCTGGCGTGAAATTCGCTAAGTATGTCGCTTCACCTGCGCGGCACACTGATAACAAACACATTTTTCGGTTGGCACGCTCTCTGCATTAGGTTTGGTGTGGGTTCGACAGGCGGACCCACCCAGACAAGACAGGGAGTTCCACCATGTTCGTTTCCACCGTCTCCGCCCGCCAGCTCGCCGTCAGCTTCGCCGGCGCGTTCGTATCGGCCCTGCTGTTCGTCAGCGCCGCCGTTGGCCCGCTGCCGCTCGCTTGAAAGGGACAAGCACAATGGACAAGCCGTTCGTCCTCAATCGCCGCCGGGCCAAGATCATGGGCGTCGGTGCCGGCCTGGCCGATTACACCGGCGTTGATGCCCTAATCGTCCGGCTTGGGCTGGTCCTTGCCGTCCTGGCTACCGGTCCGATCGCCATTCTCCTCTACCTGGTTGCTGGCTGGCTCGCTTCAGATCGTTGAAGCGGGCCACCGGCCCGCCGCTGCCTCGCGCGCTTGCCTTCACCCCGAACCTATCGCAGCCTGCCGGCTTGAGGCGGGAGATATGTCGCGTGTGGCTGCTATCAGTTTTGGCGTTGGCGCTTGCGCCGGGTGCCGCATCGGTGGGGATCACATCTTCGTTGCCATCAGAAACAACAACACCGAGTGAACCCGCTCCCGGCCAAGCGCTGCTACCCGAGATCGAGAGCCTGCCCCCAGCTCAGCGTGCCCAGTTGCAACAATTGATGCTGGACCTGGCCAACGCGCCGACGCCTGCAGCCGCCATGGCCGCAGCCGACAAAATGCTGGCACGATTGTCGGAGCCGAGCCGCCTGCGCGGCATGGTTCAGTTCTTCCGCGCCGCCGCCTTGGCAGCTGCGGAGCGCGAACCCGCGGCCCTTACTGCCATCGAGGAAAGCATTCGGCTTCTCCCGGAGCACAGCGCGCCGCTGATCGCCGCGGCCGGCATTTACGCTTACAGCCATACACCCGGCCGCGGCGCAGACCATCTGCTGCGGGCGGCGGAGATCGACCCGGCTGCAATCCGGTCGCTCGACGAATGGACCGTCATGTCGCTGCTTCATCGGCTCAAGGCCGAGAACGACAAGCGCCGCGTCCAGGCCGTCAGCGAGCGGCTGCTCGCAATCGACTGGCGGGGCCAGCGGCTTCGTGCCCAGTCCGAACTCGCGCTGGCCACTATCAGAGCGAGGCTCGCCCGCAAGGACATCCCCGGTGCCCGGGCCCTGGTTCCGCGGCTGCTCGATCCGGCTGACAGCTACAACCTGCTGGCACTCAGGGAGGCCGAGCCGATCTGGCCCGATATCGAGCGCTGGGCCGGACCGAAGCTAGAGCGGCAATGGGCGATTTACTTGAGGGAAGCGCGGTCGAGATGGGAGGCTAGCAAGAGCCCGGAAACGCTGGCCGACTACTCGACCGCGCTGGTCCAGGCTAATCACGACCGAACGCTGATCAGCACGGTGCTGCCGCTGTTTGACGCACCGGACCCGAACTCGGACGTTGAGCTGATCTTCGAGGCGGCGCGAGTGGCGGGAGCGCTTGCGCGGCAGGGCCGGTGGGCTGACGTAGACGCGCTGTTCCTCAAGGCATTGAAGGTTTGGCCGATCGACGCACAAGCCAACTCGCTCAACCTTGCCGGAAACCGTGCCGTTTATCTCTTTCGAGCCGGGCGCACGCGGGATGGCCTGAAGCAAATGGACGAGGCCCTCGCGGTCGCGCCCAAGTGGGGCGAGCAAGTCAACGTGGACGCGGTCCGTGCGATGCACTGGCACAAGGCTTGCGGGTTGACCATGGCAGGAAGGAAGGAGGAGGCTGCGTTCTCGATCGCGGCCGTGCTTGCGCATGAACGGGCAACTTCCCGAGCTCAGCTGAGGCTATGCATGGATGATAGGGAAGGCGCCAGGCGCGAACTGCTGGAAGCTCTCCAGGATGTAGATCGCCGTGACCAGGTCATCGGCTTCTTGCAGCTGCCTGATCAGCCGAGCTTCAAAAGCCCGCATAGCGAGCTTCTCCATGCGCGCACCGAAGCGTTGCGGGTTGAGCCCGAGCTGGTGAAAGCCGCCGCGGCTCACGGCAGGGTTCTGACCTTCCGCGTCTCCGATGGCGCCCCGGCGGAAGCGCCTTGACGGCTGCGCCCGCCGTCTCGAAGATCCTAGTCGAATAGTTCCTCAAGGAACGATTTGCGGCGCTTGTGGGGCTTGCCGCCGTAGCCATGACCATAGGGCTGGTGCTGCGGGTAGGGCGGCGAGGCGCTCCACGGCGATCCGCCTTGCGGCGGCGGTGGCGCCTGCTGCGCTCCAGCTGCGGGCCCGAGATCGGCCTGGCTGCGCTCGATGATCTTGTCGAGCTCGCCGCGGTCGAGCCAGACGCCGCGGCAGGTCGGGCAATAGTCGATCTCGATCCCCGACCGCTCGCTCATCACCAACGTAGCGCCGTCGTTGGGACAGCTCATCGGGCCCGGATGGTTCGGCATGAAAGCACTCCTATTTCGATCAATCGGAGATCGGGGGGCAGGCCCCGCTCCGCAAGAGTTCCGGTTAGCCTGAACGGCCTTGCGGCTTTCAGTGGCAAGCGGCGGCGTTTGGGGTTAAGATGACGAGCCTTGTGAGGAGTTGGCCATGGACCCTCCCGAACCGCACTATACGGACGAACAAGTCACTGGCGCGCGCCAGGAGCATGTGGTCCGCTGGGTGCTCGCGATTTCGCTGCTGCTGATCGTTGTGGCCATGTCGGCGGTGTGGATCATCCCCTCCCTCTTCGACTAGGGACCGACTGCGCCTAAGCGGAAGCAAGGGGTCGTGTGGCGCCTTGGAGTCGTTGGCGCAGGAGAACGACAATGCCCGGCGAACTGGCGGTGGTGTTGAGCGGGGGTGGCGCAAAAGGCGCATTCCAAGTCGGCGTGCTGGACGAGCTAATCGTAAATCGCGGGGTCAAGATCGACATCGCCGTCGGCACCTCTACCGGTGCGATCCAGGCGCTGGCGGTGGCGCAGGACGATGTTCCCAAGCTGGTTGAGTTCTGGTCCGCGCTGCGCCGCAACAGCGACATCTTCGTGCGCAAGCCGCTCGGCCCGGCCGGAGCGATCTTCGGCGCGGACTCGCTCTATGAGGCGAAGGGGCTGCGGCGGCTGCTCAAGCGGGCGGCGGACGAGCCGCGGCTGCGTGCCACCGGCAAGAAGCTGCGGCTGGGCGTCGTTAATCTCGGTACCGGTGCCTTCCGGACGATCGATGAGAGCGTGCCGGGGATCCATAATTGGGTCTATGCCAGCTGCGCGATGCCGGTCTTCTTCGAACCGCTCCTGACCCGCGCCGCGGACGGCACTGAGGAGCAGTGGGTCGATGGCGGTGTGCGCGACGTGACGCCGCTCGACGCCGCGCTCGAGTTCAACCCGCGCGGCGTGATCGTCATCCGCACGGGACCGCCGCCGCGGCCGGGACAGGCTCGGACCTACCCGGACCTCGTGCAGATCGGCCTGCGGGCGGTAGAAATCCTGCAGTCGGAAGTATCGGCCAACGACCTGGCCAACGCCACGCTGATCAACGACCTGATCGCGGCGCGGGAGGCGCAGTTCCGGGAGCTGCAGCGGATCGGGGTGGCCGGACCTGGCGCGCTGGCCGTGCTCCGTCCGCTTGACCTGCAGATCGCCCGCTATCGCTTCGCGCCCATCCGGGTGATTGAACCGGAGACGGAGGTCTCGGGCACGCTGGAGTTCGATCCCGCCAAGATCCAGGCCGGGATCGCTGCGGGCCGGCGCGCGGTCGAGCAGCATTGGGAGAGCATCGAGCCGCTATTGAGCTAGGTCCCGCTGCGGCGGAACAGGCGGGCGAACAGGCTCCGCCGAGGCTGAGCGGTCGGGGGTGGGGCTTCGGGCGAGGAAGTGGCCTGGAGCCGCTGACGCAGGCTTGTGGCCACGGCGGGGCTGACCTCAGCGGGCTCTGCGCGCGGCGCCCATGGCTTCACCGTCAACGGTGCGAAGCTCGGCTCGGCCTTGACTGGCGGACGGCGGCGAGCGGATCGCCCGGCCGATCCAAGCACGGTGACCAGGTCGGCGTTCACCTCCACTGCGCCGACGATCAGGCGGCAGCCCGGCGGAAGGCCGTGGGTCGCCACCGCCGCTTCGGCCGCCTGGAGGAAGCGGGTGGTGCGCAGCCAGCAGCCGAGCAGATATTCGACGTAGCCGCCCGGCGCGCGGCCCTCAACCCCGTCGCGGCCGTCGCGGAGGAAGTAGCGGTGCTTGCACCCGATCAGCGCGGTGTTGAGCTCCGCAAGGCCGGTGACCTCGCAGTAGAATTCCACATCCTCCTCATGCCCGATCCACGCCGGCGCCGCTGCCGCGCACTCGGTCAGCAGCGCGTCGGTATCCGCCGTGCTGAACGGGTGGGCATCGTCCGAGTAGAGCCCCAGCAGCAGCTCGGGCGGATGCGGGCGTCCTGCCTCGAACACCAGGTCGGGCGGATTGGTGAGGCCCAAGGTGATCGCGGTGATCGGTGGCCCTTCCCACTCGGCCAGCACGGGCAGGAGGTCCTCCCAGCCGGACAGCGCCACCGCATCGGCCGGCGTGCTGCGGCAGATCTCGGCAAGGCTGCCGCCCAGCCCGTCGAGCTCGGCCGACAACCGAGCGTCGGCTTGGGCCGTGCGCCCGGCGGCAAGCAGTTCGCGCAGCTCCTCCACCCACGCCCGCTCGCCGTCCGCCTCTAGAAGCTGCAGCTGCAGCGGATGCGGCTGCTCCGGCTCGCGGTAGGCGCGCACGCCCGCTACCCGAGCGGGGTCGGGGATATCGACGAAATGCGGGTGAGCGCCTCCGCCGCCGCCGCCATATGAGTCCATCGCCGCGCCTCCCCCCGAGCGGCGTCGTGCCGCAAAGCGGGGCGGAAGGTAGCGCCGGTCGGTTAAGAGATGGTGGAGGCTAGTCATGGCCAACGGTCGCAGCCGCTGCCGAGGTCCGGAACGCCCCCGCTTAGTTGACTCGGTTGCCAGTGGATCGCGGTTCCGCAGCGGCGTGACCATTGTGACCTTTCCCAGAGTGAAAGGCCGGCGCAGCGCCCGCGGCGGTGTGACCTTCGTGACCGCGGCCGTGACCTTCGTGACCTGGGCGGAGGGCTGCGGGCGGCGCCGCGAGGATGCGGTCCCAGGCGGCGGCAAAGGCCTTGGCGGTTGGCCGGCGCTTCAGCCGGTAGGCGCCCTCCCGGCTCATCCCGGCCGCCTCGGCCGCTCGGGTGACCGAACGCGTGTAGTGCAGCTCGCCCAGGAAGCGGACTTGCCGGTCGGTCGTCCAGCTATCATGGCGCGGTGGTGTTCGTTGGTCCATGGAACAAAGGAAGCACAAGCACCCGCATGTAGGACAGGGTTTTTTGAAACCGCAGGCAGCGGAGGGGACGATGGTCGAGGACGAAGGACAGGGCGGCCGCACGCCGCAGGGCGAGCCGTTCGACCTGGAACGCTTCGCCCGGGCGCAGGGCGGCGGGGTGTACGAGGGCGCGCTGGCCGAGCTGCGCGCCGGAGCCAAGCGCGGGCATTGGATGTGGTTCGTGTTTCCGCAGCTGCGCGGGCTCGGGCGGAGCGCGACGGCGGTGCACTACGGGATCAGCGGAATCGAGGAGGCGCGCGCGTACCTGGCGCATCCGCTGCTTGGGGACAGGCTGCGGGAGTGCGTGGCGGCGGTGATGCGTCATGCGGGCGAGCGTTCGGCGGAGCAGATGCTGGGCGCGGTGGACACGGCCAAGCTGCGCTCCTGCCTGACATTGTTCGAGGCGGCGGGTGGTGGCGAGTCCTTCGCCCAAGCGCTGGCGGCCTTGTTCCGCGGGGAACGGGACTCCGCTACGCTCGTAATGGTGCGATAACCAGCCAAGGAGGGTGTCATGGCCAAGGGACAGCAGAAGTCGAACAAGGAAGCGCGCAAGCCCAAGAAGGAGAAGCCGAAGACCATCGCCGCCAACCCGTCGAGCAAGGGCAGCACGAAACGGGACGATTGACGCGTGACTGAGGCGAGACCGGGAAGGGCACGCGCGCACCTGTTGGTGCTCGGCGTGCTGGAACTGGTCATGGGCGTGTCGCTGGTCCTGCTGGCTGTGCGCGGCGACTGGGCGCAGGCGGCGTTCGTGGGCGGCATCATGGCGGTGTGCCTGGTGCCCACCCTGTCGCGGCGGCTGTCCGTCGAGATCCCGACGGAGGTCGAACTGGTGGCGGTGCTGTTCGTCTTCGCCACCCTATTCCTGGGCGAGGTTCACCATTGGTACGAGCGTTACTGGTGGTGGGACGCCGGGCTGCACACTACGTCCGGGCTGCTGCTGGGCATGCTGGGCTTCATGATCGTCTATGTGCTGAACGCGGACAGGGCGGTGGACCTCCACATGCGGCCGGCGTTCGTGGCGTTGTTCGCCTTCTTCTTCGCAGTCGCATTGGGCGCGATCTGGGAAGTGTTCGAGTTCGCCATGGACGCATGGTTCGGTACCAACATGCAGCCGGCGACCTTGACCGATCCCTCCGGGCTGACCGACACGATGCAGGACCTGATCGTCGACACGGTCGGCGCGGCGGTAGTGAGCCTGTGGGGATGGCGATACCTCAGGCGCCCGCACGATCAACGGATCGACGGCTGGGTGGCGCGGTTCATCGCCAAACACCCACGGGTGTTCGGGAACTGAGCGCCGGTGAGGTGGAGCTTTCCGGTCTTAGCCGCGGCAGGCACGGTCCGCGGATGAGCGAGGAGCGCGAGCGGGGCGGGCTGCCCATCCTGCACTTCGAGGACGGGCAAGCGCTGGAAGGGTGGTTGGAGCAGCAGCCGGAAGCTCATGGGGGCATCTGGCTGAAGATCGCCAAGCAGGGGCAGGGCGTGACTTCGGTCAGCGTGAAGGAGGCGATCGACGCGGGGCTCTGCTTCGGCTGGATCGACGGGCTGATCAACCGCTTCGACGAGCGTTTCTACCTCGTCCGCTACACGCCGCGGCGGCCGAAATCCAAATGGTCGGAGATCAATGCGCGGCGGGCCGAGGCGCTGATGACGGAGGGCAGGGTAAGCCGCGGCGGGCTCCGGCAGATCGAGGCGGCCAGAGCCGATGGGCGGTGGGAAGCGACCTATCCTCCCGCGAGCCGGATGGAAGTGCCGGAGGATTTGGCGGCTGCGCTGGAGGCGAGCCCGAAGGCGGCGGCATTCTTTGCGGGGCTAAGCGGAGCGAACCGTTATGCCTTGCTGTACCGGCTGCACGATGTGCGAGACCAAGCCAGACGGGCGGCGGCGGTGGCGAAGTGGGTGGCCAAGCTGGAACGCGGCGAAAAGGTGCACGGGTGAGCGCGCCGCGTATCCTGGTCGACGCCGACGCCTGCCCGGTCAAGGATGAGGTCTACCGAGTGGCGTTCCGGCGCGAGGTGCCGGTCGTCGTGGTCAGCAACATGCGGCTACGCGTGCCGGAGCATCCGCTGGTCGAGCGGGTGGTGGTCAGCGACGCGTTCGACGCCGCCGACGACTGGATCGCGGGCGAGGCCGACGCGCGGACGGTGGTGATCACCGGCGACATCCTGCTGGCCGACCGCTGCCTCAAGGCGGGCGCGACGGTGATCGGCCACAACGGCAAGCCGTTCACGGCGGCGAGCATCGGCGGCGCGCTGGCCACCCGGGCGATCATGGCCGACCTGCGGGCGGGCGGGGATGTGGTGGGCGGGCCGGCACCGTTCGGGAAGGCGGACCGGTCGCGGTTTCTGCAGGCGTTGGATGAGGCGTTGGTGCGGGTGGGGAACTGAGCGAACGGGGGAAGAGATGCTGAGCGCGTCGGAGGCAACCACGCTGCCGGCGTGCCTTGAAGTGATCGCTCAGACGGGCGCAGATCAGGCTCCTGAAGGGGCGAGTAGAGGCTACCCCCTTACCTCTTAAGAATACCCTTTCGTCTTCAGCCTTGCGCAAGCGGCTCCTTAGCGCCATTCGAAACTTGGGGAAGACAAAGCGCCAAGCTTCTTGAGCTGGCGTCCGCCTGATTACCGGATTAGCAGCTGAGGCAAATCCCGAAAGAATCTGTGACACATTGAGCATCGCATCTTTCACGGTAAAATTCCCGCGCACTAGAGACTAAATATCGCTTGTCCGATAGTCTTCTTGCTCACACTGACCAAGCGCGTAGAGAACTTGGTTCTTTCTGCCGATCTTGGTATCTCGTGCGTTCATGAGCCTTTCGATTACCCCGGCGTCGGTCGATAAGGAGTCATCTGACCAGCTTCTGATCGCATCGTCGACGATATCTCTGCTTATAGAACCTGCTGCATCAACCGATCCGTTCGCGATGGCAAGACAGAGTTCGTGCACATGTTGAGCTATCCTGTCCGTAAGCCAGCCAATCTCATCATAGAGCTCGCTTTCTACAACGTCAGAACCAAACGAAAAACCAAGTTCGTCGATAAAGCCGCGTTGCATGAGGCTGCGGGCCTCATCACGGCTCATCCGAGCTACATCGGGGATCTCAGTCAATCTGTTCGCGATTGGTGCCGCACCGGAGA
>NZ_CADCVZ010000017.1 GCF_902806265.1 uncultured Sphingomonas sp.
GTTTGCCCATTGCCGCTCGAAGCGATCAGGGCGGCTCCCAAGCCAGCGGCAACGGCAATCGGCAACAAGCGCATCGCAATCTCCAGCCACTCGGCCCCGGACCGGTCTATCATCTGACCCCGAACCGCGCGATGAAAAAGCCGTCGGTCCCGTCATGTCCGGGGGTGAGCAGACGCCCGACCCCGTCCAAACGTCCGGCGGCGACCGGAATATCCATAGGCTCGAAGCCTGAATGGCGGCTGAGGAACGCGGCCGCCTGAACCGCGCCTTCGCGGGCGAGCACGGAGCAGACGGCATAGACCAGCCGCCCGCCCGGCCTCACCAGCGGCGCGGCAAGATCGAGCACCCGCGTCTGCAGAGCTGCCAGCCGCTCCAGCCGCTCGGGCGTCAGCCGCCACCGCCCTTCCGGGTTGCGCCGCCAAGTCCCGCTGCCCGAGCAGGGCGCGTCGACCAGGACCAGGTCGCAGGTGCCCCGGAGGTCGCTCAGCTCGCCGGCCTCGCGTGGCGGATTGAGCAGCCGGGTGGTGATTTGCGCGCCGGCCCGCTCAGCCCGGGGCAGCAATGGAGCGAGCCGTTGCCGGCTAACGTCGCAGGCGATGATCTCGGCGTCGTGGGCAGCCGCCGCGAGTGCCAGCGCCTTGCCGCCGCCGCCCGCGCACAGGTCCAGGATCCGCTTGGCCCCCGCCGCCTCGCAGGCGAGCGCGACCAATTGGCTGCCTTCGTCCTGCACTTCCGCCCGGCCGTCCAGGTAGGCGGGGTGGCTGGTCACCGGGGTGTCGGCGGGCAGGCGCACGCCCCAGGGACTGAGCGGAGTCCGCACCGCGCCCGGCCACTCGCCCAGGAGCGCATCCCGATCCCCCTTGAGGAGGTTCGCGCGGATGTCGAGCGGCGCCCGCTCCACCAGCGCGGCGAGTTCCTCCACAGCCACGAGGGGCGACAATTCGGCCCCGAGCCAATCCGGAACAAGACTTGCCGCCGCAGGCTGCTCGTCTTGCCTACGCGGCACCGGTCCATGCGGGGAGCCGTCGAACAGCTCAGGCGCGATCCCCAGCATCGCCGCCCGCCCGCTCCCCGGCAGCTCGGCCGAGCGGCGGACCGCCCGGAATACGAGCTCCCGCACGGCGCGGCGGTCCTTGGACCCGGCGTAGCGGCGGGTCTTGAAGTAGGCCGTAACCAGCGCATCGGCCGGCGGGCCGTCGCTGCGGGCAGAAGCGATCACCTCCTCGAGGATCTCGATCGCTGCCTGCGCGCGCGCGGCGGGGGTCATGGATCACCGCGTCGGATAATTCGGCGCTTCCCGCGTGATCGCCACGTCGTGCACATGGCTTTCGCTGAGGCCAGCGCCCGTAATGCGTACAAACTGCGCGCGCTGCTGCAGCTCCTCGATCGTGCTGGAGCCGGTGTAGCCCATCGCCGCCTTCACGCCGCCGACCAGCTGGTGCACGATCGCCGCGACCGACCCCTTGTAGGGAACCTGTCCTTCGATCCCTTCCGGGACCAGCTTCATCTGGTCCTTGATGTCCTGCTGGAAATAGCGGTCGGCCGAGCCGCGCGCCATGGCGCCGACGCTGCCCATCCCACGGTACGATTTGTAGGACCGGCCCTGGTAGAGGAACGTCTCGCCGGGCGCTTCCTCCGTGCCAGCCAGCAGCGAGCCGACCATCACGGTCGACGCCCCCGCCGCCAGCGCCTTGGCCATGTCCCCGGAGGTCCGCACGCCGCCGTCGGCGATCACCGGCACGCCCCGCCCCCGAGCGGCATCGGCGGCAGC
This sequence comes from uncultured Sphingomonas sp., assembly GCF_902806265.1. Taxonomy (GTDB): domain Bacteria; phylum Pseudomonadota; class Alphaproteobacteria; order Sphingomonadales; family Sphingomonadaceae; genus Sphingomicrobium. Next base: position 1,772 of record NZ_CADCVZ010000017.1, read on the forward strand.
CATTACAGCCGACAGCTGCGGCACGCCGACGCCCGCGACGATGCGGGTGGTGCAGATTGAGCCCGGCCCGATTCCAACCTTGATCGCGTCCGCGCCAGCATCCGCCAGCGCCTTGGCCGCGTCTGCGGTGGCGACGTTGCCCGCGATCACCTGCACCCGGTTCGAGGCGCTCTTCACCCGCTCCACCGCCTGGGCCACCTCGCGGTTATGGCCGTGCGCCGTGTCGATCACGATGCAGTCGACGCCCGCGTCCATCAGGGCCGCGGACCGCTCATGCCCCTTGTCCCCGACCGTGGTCGCCGCGGCGACCCGCAGCCGACCTTCCCCGTCCTTGGTCGCATTGGGCGCCGCGACCGCTTTTTCGATGTCTTTGACGGTGATCAGGCCGACGCAATGGCCCTCATCGTCCACCACCAGCAGCTTCTCGATCCGCCGCTGGTGCAGCAGCCGCCGCGCTTCCTCCTGGCTGGTACCGGGCGACACGGTGGCCAGGTTCTCGCGGGTCATCAGCTCGGCCACCGGCTGGCCCGGGTTCTCGGCGAAGCGCACGTCACGGTTGGTGAGGATGCCGACGAGCTTACCCGAGCGCTCCACCACCGGGATACCGCTGATCCGGTGCCGGCCCATCAGCTCCAGCGCGTCCGCGAGCGTCTGCTCGGGCATCATGGTGATCGGGTTCACCACCATCCCGCTCTCGAAGCGCTTGACCTGCCGCACCGCCGCGGCCTGCTCGTCCACCGACAGGTTGCGGTGAAGCACGCCGATGCCGCCGAGCTGCGCCATGGCGATCGCCATGTCGGCCTCCGTCACCGTGTCCATGGCGGAGGACAGGATCGGGATGCACAGCGGAATGTCGCGGGTGAGGAAGGTGCGGGTGCTTGTCTGGCTGGGCAGCACGCTCGACTCGAGCGGCTGCAGCAGCACGTCGTCGAAGGTGAGCCCCAGCGGGATGTCGGCGGTATCGAGGATGGCGGCCATGGCGGCTAGTGGCGGGGCGGGGACGATTCGGCAAGGGGACAGTAGGAGCTCGGTTTGCGCTTGTCCTGAGCGGAGGGCCACAGGCCCGCAGTCGAAGGGCGCTTGGCTCGCGTGAACGCCCTTCGACTTCGCTCCGCTCAGGACGAGCGGTTCTTCGACGCAGCAAGCAACCGCTCCGCCGCCTCCACATGCATCCGCTCCACCATGTCGCCCTCGAACCGCTCCGCCCCGCCCGCGGCCGCCGCCACCAGCCGCTCGGCCAGCGCGAGTTCGGCCGCGGTCGGCGCCCATGCCGTGTGACAGGACGCCACTTGATTGGGGTGGATCAGGCTCTTGCCGTCGAAGCCCAGCATCCGCCCGTCCTCCGCCTCCCGCGCAAAGCCCTCAGGATCGTCGAGCCCGTTGAACACGCCGTCGAACGCCGGGATGCCGCTCGCGCGCGCCGTCAGCACAACCATTTGCAGCGAGGCCGAGATCCGCTCCCGCCCCGCGCCCGGTGGCAGGCGCAGGCTGGCGCGGAGGTCGTTGGTCCCGGCAATCAGCGCCGCCGCTTCGCCCGCGATCTCCGCGGCGCGCAGCACCCCGAGCGGCGTTTCCACCATCGCCGCGACCGGCTTGCCGGTGAGCGTGCCCACCTCGGCCACCACCGCCGCGCCGTCCACCCGTGGCACCACCACCAAGTCGGCCTGCGACCCTGCCACCGCCTCCACGTCGGCGCCGTACCAGTCGCTGGAGAAGCCATTCACCCGGATCGCCACAGGGCAAGGCCAGGGCTCCGCCACCGCTTCCACCGCCGCGGCCCGCGCCGCTTCCTTGTCGGCCGCCTTCACTGCATCCTCAAGATCAAGAATCACCAGGTCCGCCCCAGCCACCCGCGCCTTGGCGATCGCCCGCGGGTTGCTGGCCGGCAGGAACAGCGCCGAGCGCCGGCCGAACAGGTTCAGCGGCAATTGTCCGGTCATTTGGCCGATTTCGCTTCGCTTGCAGCCCCGTCCCGCGCACTATGCGGGCGTGACTCATCGGGGGTTTGCATGCTGACCACCTTTCTGCTGTTCGTCGCCGCGCTGGTGCTGCTGTTCGTGATCGCCAGCATCAAGATCGTCCACCAGGGCCACCGCTACACCATTGAGCATTTCGGACGCTTCGTCCGGGTTGCCGACCCCGGCTTCAACTTCGTGCCGCCGTTCTTCTATCGCGTCGGCCGCAAGATCAACATGATGGAGCAGGTGCTCGACATTCCGGGGCAGGAGATCATCACCAAGGACAACGCCATGGTCGCGGTCGATGGTGTGGTATTCTTCCAGGTGCTCGACCCGGCCAAGGCGGCGTACGAAGTCAGCGACCTGTATACGGCGATCCTGGCGCTCTCGACCACCAACCTCCGCACGGTCATGGGCTCGATGGACCTCGACGAGACGCTCTCGAAGCGGGACGAGATCAACACCCGGCTGCTCCAGGTGGTCGACCATGCAACCGAAAGCTGGGGCGTCAAGATCACGCGCGTCGAGCTGAAGGACATTCGCCCGCCCGCCGACATCGTCAACGCCATGACCCGCCAGATGAAGGCGGAACGCGAGAAACGCGCTGCGATCCTCGAGAGCGAGGGCATGCGCGCCTCGGAAATCCTACGGGCGGAGGGCGAAAAGGCGGCGCAGATCCTCCAGTCCGAAGGCCGCAAGGAAGCCGCGTTCCGCGACGCCGAAGCTCGCGAGCGTGCCGCGGTGGCCGAGGCGTCCGCAACCAAATCGGTCAGCGACGCCATCGCCGACGGCAACACCCAGGCGATCAACTACTTCATCGCGCAGAAATATGTCGAAGCCGTCGGCAAGTTCGCCGACTCGCCCAATGCCAAGACCATCCTTTTCCCGGTCGAAGCGACCCAGTTGATCGGTTCGCTCGGCGGCATCGGGGAGCTCGCGAGGTCGGCGCTCGGTGGCGGGGAGCAGCAGCAGGCCTCCGCACCCAAGCGCCCGCCCACCGACCTCATCCCCGAGCGCGGCGCCCCGCCCCAGATCGTGCCGGGCGTGCCGCGGGTGCAGGGCTGATGCTCGAGGACCTGCAGCCGGGCTGGCTGTGGCTGATCGGCGGCGTCCTGCTGCTGATGCTGGAGATCGTCGCCCCCGGCTTCTTTCTCCTGTTCATCGGCGCCGCTGCCATCGCTACCGGTCTGTTCGTGGTCCTGTTCGACCTCGGCCTGGCGCCCGCGCTTGCGCTGTTCGCCCTCTACACGGCGCTGGCGGTTGCGGTCGGGCGCAAGGTCTACGCCAACCGTCCGGTGAACAGCAGCGACCCGCACCTCAACGACCGCTCGGCCCGGCTGATTGGACGCACCGTGACGGTGGTCGAAGCGGTCGACGAGCATGGCGGCCGCGTCCGCGTCGGCGACGGCGACTGGTCCGCCCGCGGCGACCACGCCGAGCCCGGCTCACGCGTCCGCATCACCGGCGTTGACGGCAACTGCCTCACCGTAGAAGCAGAACGCACGCTGCCACCCGCCTGATTTCGTTGGAGACTTCCCCGCTCATGAACGCCCCCGCGCTGAGCCGCCGCCAAGCGGTCGCCGCCCTCGCCTCGTCAGTGGCTGTGCCGCTGCTGTCCGGCTGCGCCCGGACGCTGACCGGTACGCCAGCGGCAGCCGCCTCGACCACCGAGGCCGCCGCCGCCGCGCTGCTTGATGCGATGGCCGACAACCTCCTCCGCCTGCAGCCCGAGACTGCTACCAGCCTGGGCGTCGACAAGGGCGAGCATGCCGCGCTCCGCTCACTTCTGGCTGACCGCTCCGCCGCCGGGCAGCAGCGCATCGCCGAGACTCTCCGGGCCGACCTCGCCCGCGCTGAGGCGGTGGATACCGCCGGCCTCACCCACTCGACCCGCACCAGCGTGGAGGTGGCCCGCAGCGCCTATCGCACCGCGCTGGAAGGCTTCGCCCTGCCCTACGGGGATGTGGCGGTCGGCGGGTGGCGCAATACGCCGTACGTCGTGATCCAGAACGTCGGCGCCTACCTCGACGTGCCGCGCTTCCTCGACAGCGAGCACCAGGTGAAGACCGCGGCCGACGCCGAAGCGCTGCTGCAGCGGCTGGCGCAGTACCCGCGCACCCTCGAAGGCGAGCTGGGGCGCGCCCGTGCGGCCCGCGAGAAGGGCTTGGTTCCGCCCGCCTTTCTGCTGGAGAAGGCGGTCGGTCAGATGAGTCAGTCGCTCAAGGGCGCGACTGCGAGCGGCCCGCTGGTCGAGATGGTCCGCACCAAGACCAAGGAGATCCCCGGCGACTGGGTGCCTCGCACCCAGCGCATCGTCACCGGCGAGGTTGCACCGGCACTGCAGCAGCAGATCGCCGAGCTTGAACACCAGCGCGCCCTCGCCAACAACGCCGCCGGCATGTGGGCGCGCCCGAACGGGCCGGAATACTATCGCTGGGCGCTCAAGGCCTCGACCACGACCAACATGACCCCGGACGAGGTGCATCAGCTCGGCCTCGACGTGCTGAAAATCCTGCACGGCCGGATGGACCCCCTGCTCCGCCAGCTCGGCTACACGAACGGCACAGTCGGCGAGCGGATGAAGGCGCTGGCCGACGACCCCAAGTACAAGTTCAGCGAGGGTGACAAGGGCCGGGCCGAGATCATGGCGTTCATCCAGGAGCGGCTTCGCATCATCCGTGCCCAGATGCCGCGCGCCTTCAATACGCTGACCCGCGGCAACGTTGAGGTGAAGCGCCTGCCGCCCGAAGAGGAGCCCGGCGCGCCCGCCGCCTATGGCGGCGCGGGCTCAATCGACGGTACCATTCCCGGCAAGTTCTGGATCAACCTGCGCACAACCGACCTGCACAGCAAGTACAGCCTGCCCGACCTCACCCATCATGAGGCGCTTCCCGGCCATGTCTGGCAGGGCGAGTATGCGCAGAAGCTGCCGCTCGTCCGCTCGATCCTCGCGTTCAACGCCTACTCGGAAGGCTGGGCGCTCTACGCCGAGCAGCTGGCGGACGAGCTCGGCGTGTTCGATGCCGACCCTGCCGGGCGCCTCGGCTACCTCCAGTCGATCGCCTTTCGCGCGATTCGCCTGATCGTCGACACCGGCCTCCACGCCAAGCGCTGGACCCGCCAGCAGGCCGTGCAATACTTCGTTGACGTCAACGGCTCCAACCCGCTGGAGGTCGCGAGCGAGGTCGACCGCTACTGCTCATGGCCTGGCCAAGCCTGCGGCTACGAAGTCGGCCACCAAGAGATCAACCGCCAGCGCGAGCGGGCCAAGACGGCACTCGGGGGCCGGTACGACTTCAAGGCGTTCAACGATGCGGTCGTGCTGGGCGGCAACGTGCCGATGGACGTGCTGGCGAAGAATGTGGACCAGTATGTCCAGGGCGCGCGGTCGGCTTAGCCGGGGCGGGGCCGCTCACGCGAAAAGCGCCGCGCCAGCGAGCCCGGACCCGAGTACGACCGCAGGGACGGCCAGCCGCGAACGCCAGCGATAGAGGAGCAGCAGCGCCGCGGCGAACAGCACCGCTGCCCACAGCAGCGAGGGTACCGAACCGGCGACTGTCCAGCCAAGCTGCGCGGCGGTCACCGCTACTAGGCCGACCACTCCCGCCGCCACCCCTTCCAGCAAGCGGTGGAGCCGCTCGTCCTCCACCACCCGCTCCAGCCGGTCGTAGAACAGCAGGGCCAAGGCGAAGGCAGGCAGGAACACGCCCGCGGTGATCGCCAGCGCCCCGGTCAGCCCGCCCGCGAGATAGCCGATGAACGTCGTGAAGATGACCAGCGGCGCGGGGATGATCCCGCCAAGCGCTAGCGCATCCAAGAACTGCGCGTCGCTCACCCATCCCCGCCCCACGGCATCGCTGCGGACGAACGGAATAGCCGTGTAGGCGCCGCCAAAGGTCAGCAGCCCGGCCTTGAGGCCGGACAGGAACAGAGGCAGCGCAGGCACCGAACCCTGCCCCGCCAGGCTCGCCGTGGTGCCCGGCCCCGCTGCCAGCGAAGAAGCGCCGCCGCCCGTGGCCACCGCCGCCAGCGCAGCGATGCCGATCGTCAGCAGCGCCAGGCCATAACGACCGGAAGCGCCCAATGCGTAAGCCAAGCCGGCCACGGGCAACACGATCCAGAAGTGGACGCCCAGCGCCGTGGCGGCGGCGCTGGTCAAGGCCACGGCCCACAGCAAGCGGTCGCCGAGCGCGTGGTCGGCAATCTTGTGAACCGCTCGCACGATCAGCGCGACGACCCCGATCTGGATGCCAAGGAAGGCGGCGGCGATCAGCGGCTGATCGAGGTTCAGCCGCCCGTACAGCCAGGCAATGGCAAGGATGAGCACCAGCCCGGGAAGCATGAAGCCGAGCCCTGCCAACAGGCCGCCGACCCGCCCGCGCTTCATCATCCCGATATGCACGCAAATTTCGTGCGCTTCAGGTCCCGGAAGCACCTGGTAGATGGCCAGCAGCCGGTTGAAGCGCGATGGCTCCAGCCATCGCTCCTCCTCGACCAGCTCGCGCTTAACCATCGCGATCTGCGCGATCGGACCGCCCCAGGCGAGCAGCCCGAACCGGAGAAAGCGGCCGAAAATAGCGAGGAGGGTAGGCTGGGCGTCGGCAGGCATGCCGAAGCTTAGCTAGCCCGCAGGGAGGCTGCCAGTAGCTGCCGGCGCTTGCTGCCGATCAGCGGCGCCCGGCCCCCATCAGCCCGCCCAGGATGCTGTTGAGCGGGTTGGCTCCGCCAGCGCCTGCGCCGCCACCGAGCAGCGAGCCGAGCATCCCGCCCATACCCCCGCCGAGGCCGCCGGCACCGCCGATCGCTCCGCCCTGCCCGCCGGCCTGCCGCGCGAAGTAGCCGGCAGCGAGCATGGCGACGATCGGCAGCATCTTCTTGAGGAGGTCGGGCGACAGGCCGGTCTGCTGCGCGGCGTGGTCGGCGACGGTGCGGCTGTTGTCCTTGTTGCCGAAGATTTGGCCCAGCACCTGGTTGCCGTGGCTGGTGTCGGTCGGCTGCGGACCGATGGCGTTGTCGAACAACCCGCCACCGCCAAGCCCGCCCAGCATCCCGGCCAGCCCGCCGAGCCCCTGCGGCTGTGCGCCGGCATGATTCTGCATGCCGCCCAGCACCGCCGGCAGCAGCGCCGCCATGCCGGTCGCGGCCGTCTTCTGGTCCACGCCGAGGTCGCGGGAGATGGCGTTGGCGGCACCGGCTTGCGTGAGGGCGTCGAGCATCGACATGGCGGAACTCCTGAATGGGAAAGGTCGGCGGTCCAATGGGTCAAGCGAGCCGGAGTTCCAGCGCGCCGGGCCCGCCACGTTCAACCGCCCTGGCGATGAGCTTGCCCGGTCGAGGCCCGTCTGCGCTCGCCAGAGAACGCGGGAGAAGTCTGAGCCCAAGGATGGCCGGCGACCTGCTCCGCCACGCTGTCGACCCGCGGCTTGGCGTCGAGATGGATGGCCAGCCCGCCTGACCGCGCCAGCGAGACCCGGTCGAGCTTGAACCAGCGGGGCACGCACCCGCGCGGCAGGCGCCGCTCCGACACCACGATGTCCGCCGCCGCGCAGGCAGCGACCAGTTCCGCCCAATCGAGGGTCTGAGTGGAGCGGGTCGCGAGCAACGCCCAGCTGCGCCCTTGCCCACGCACCTCGGCTACGCACGCGTGCGGCTGCAATCGGCGTCGGCGAGCCGCTCCAACTCCAGCCCTTCGCCGTCGAACCCGGCGCTCTCGCTCAGCAGGCCATGGACGTAGTCGCCGGCGCGCGCCCGCAGCAGGTGCGGCGTGCCTTCTTGGTCAATCACCGGCACATGGCGACCATCTCCGGTGATCAGCAGGTCTGGCCGCGCGGCGGTGGCCGCGGCGAGCGCTCCCAGGAGGATGGGCAGGAGCCCGGCCCAGCGCGCGGGCGTGGTCCACAGGCACAGCCACAGTCCGCCCAGCACCATCGCCGCAAAGGCCCAGCCCGGCATGGCCGGCAGCATCGCTACCGCTCCGCTCGCCCCGGCCACGGCATGGGCCAGCCACAGCAGAAAGCCGAGCGCCCACCCGGTCAGCGTCCACAGCGGCGCGCCCAGGCCAACGGCATCCAGCAGCAGTGCGCCCGCCTCCAGCGGCATCACCACAAAGGTGGTGAGCGGAATGGCGACGAGGTTGGCGAGCACCCCGTAGAGCCCGGCCTTGTGGAAATGGTACAGCGCCAGCGGCATCAACGCGATCTCCACCGCCAGGCCGGTCAGCAGCATCGCGCCCAGCGCTCGCAGCAGCCGCGCGGCGACGCCTTCCTCGCGCCGTTCGAAGTGCCGCTTGAACCAGGGCAGCTGGTAGAGTGTGACCAGCGTGGTTACCGCGGCGAAGCTCAGCTGGAAGCTCGCGCCGGCCAGCGCTTCGGGCTTGAACAGCAGCACGATCAGCGCCCCCACGGCGACCAGGCGCAGGCTCAGCGCCTCGCGGCCGAGCGCGATGCCGATCAGCACCAGGACCGCGGCAATGCAGGCGCGCACCGTCGGCACCTGCGCGCCGGTCAGCAGCGTGTAGGCGACGCCGGTCAAGGCGCCCGCGCCGGCGGCCACGAGCACCAGGTTGAAGCGCAGCACCAGCCGCTCGAACAAGGCCAGCAGCCGCAGCGTCAGCAGGAATGCCGCGCCCACCGCCGCCGCGATGTGCAGGCCGCTGACTGACAACAGGTGCGCGAGCCCCGAGCGGCGCATGGCTTCGGCGTCCGCTTCCGGGATCGCGCCCTGGTCACCGGTGGCGAGCGCATTGGCAATTGCGCCTTCGGCCTCCGGCAATTGGCTGCGGATGTGCCGGCCGACCCGGTCGCGCAGCCCGGCGAGCCCGCCGCCGTTCGCCCGTCGCAGCACCTCCACCTCGCCCAGCGCCCGGCCGAGCGCGCCGATGCCCGCAAACCAAGCGTCGCGGGCGAAGTCATGCGCCCCGGGGCAGCGGCATGGGCATGGGCGGCGTCAGCCGCGTGCGTAGTCGCACCGTCGCCCCAGGTCCGAGCCCTTCAGGCACCTCCTCGTCCGACATGTTGACCCGGATCCGCGGCGGCAGTCCGGGAGTCTGCGGCGCCAGCAGCAGGCGCAGGCTGTCGCGCGCGGCGAGCGGTTCCACCCGCTCGACCTCCGCCGTGAACTGGACGATCGCGGTCCGTTCGAGCCGCGGGGCCGCAACCCGCTCGCTGTGTACCCAGATCAGCCCGGTACCGAGCGCCAACATCCCGCAGCCGGCCGCCAGCGCTCGGCCCGCCCGCCCCGGCACGAAGATCGCGCTCGTCAGCGCCACTCCGGCACTGAGCAGCACCGAGGCCGCCCACGCGCGCGGTCCCGGCAGGCTCAGCCACAGCGCAATCCCGCCGCCCAGCGCCACCACCAGCCACAGCGCCAGCTGCTCGCGCTCGGCCTCCAGCCACGCCTCGGCTCTTGCGAAACCTGCCGCAAATCGCCAGTGCAGCCGCACCGGCTCGCGTGCCGACAGGGCGGCAACGTCCATGGTTTCGGAGCCCCCCAGGCTTCCACGCGATCTGGCGGATCTATCCAAGAGGAAACCGCGCGTGAGCGCAAGCACAGTCGTCACCCGCTTCGCGCCGAGCCCAACCGGATTCCTGCACATCGGGGGCGCCCGCACCGCCCTGTTCAACTGGCTGTTCGCCCGCCATCACGGCGGCAAGTTCCTGCTGCGGATCGAGGACACGGACCGGGCGCGCTCCACGACGGAAGCGATCGACGCCATCCTCGACGGCATGCGCTGGCTCGACCTCGATTGGGACGGCGCCGAATATTACCAGTCGCACTTCGCGGGCCGGCACGCGGAGGTGGCGCAGCAGCTGCTGGACCGCGGCGCGGCCTACCGCTGCTACATGACCTCCGAAGAGCTGCAGGCACAGCGCGAAGCAGCCCAGGCCGAGCGGCGGCCGTTCCGGCTAAACAGCCAGTGGCGGGACTGTGCCGACGCCCCCTCGCCCGGCGCGCCGTTCGTGGTCCGCCTCAAGGCGCCGCGCGAAGGCGAAGCGGTGATCGAGGATCGCGTCCAGGGCCGGGTCACCGTCCAGAATGCCGAGCTCGACGACTTCGTTCTGCTCCGCTCCGACGGCACCCCGACCTACATGCTGGCGGTGGTGGTCGATGACCACGACATGGGTGTGACCCACGTGATCCGCGGCGACGACCACCTTAACAACGCCTTCCGCCAGCTTGGCATCATCCGCGCCATGGGCTGGCCCGAGCCCGTCTACGCCCATGTGCCGCTGATCCACGGCGCGGACGGGGCCAAGCTCAGCAAGCGACACGGCGCGCTCGGTGTCGACTCCTATCGGGACGAGCTCGGCATCCTGCCCGAAGCGCTAGCCAACTACCTGCTTCGGCTAGGGTGGGGCCATGGCGACGACGAGATCATCAGCCGCGAGCAGGCAATCCGCTGGTTCGACCTAGACGGTGTCGGCAAGAGCCCTAGCCGCTTCGACCTCAAGAAGCTTGAGAACCTGAACGGCCACTACATCCGCGCTGCCGATGATGCCCGGCTGGCGATCCTGGTCGCGGCGCGGCGGGGCGGGCTGGAAGGCGACGACCTCGCCCTGCTGGAGCGTGCCATGCCCGAGCTCAAGGCCCGGGCCAAAAACCTGAACGAGCTCGCCGCCGCGGCCGACTTCCTGTTTGCCGAGCGTCCGCTCGTCGTGGAGCCCGCCGCGGCCGCACTGCTCGACGACGGCGCGCGATGGCTGCTCGGCCGGGTCTATTCTGCGCTGGGCCAAGTGAGCGACTGGACCCACGACGGCACCGAAGCGGCCGTGCGGGAGGTGGCGGAGGAGGCCGGCCTCAAGCTCGGCAAGGTCGCCCAGCCGCTGCGCGCGGCGCTGACCGGCCGGACCACCAGCCCGGGCATCTTTGACGTACTCGTCCTTCTCGGGCAGGGCGAAAGCCTGGGTCGGATCGAAGACCAGATGATGGAGCAAGCTTGATGTCGGACGCCAACGCCACCCTGAAGCTCGGGACCGAGGAGAAGAGCTTTCCCGTGCTGTCCGGCAGCGTTGGGCCGGACGTAATCGACATTCGCAAGCTCTATGTCGAGACCGGCGCCTTCACCTACGATCCTGGCTTCACTTCCACCGGCAGCTGCCAGAGCGCGATCACCTACATCGACGGTGAAGAAGGCATCCTGCTCCACCGCGGCTACCCGATCGACCAGCTGGCCGAGCAGTCGACCTTCCCCGAAGTCGCCTATCTGCTGGTCAACGGCGAGCTCCCCAGCAAGGAGGAGCTGGACCAGTTCACCTACACCATCAGCCGCCACACCATGCTGCACGAGCAGCTGGCGAACTTCTACCGCGGGTTCCGCCGCGATGCCCACCCGATGGCTATCATGTGCGGCGTGGTGGGCGCGCTGTCCGCCTTCTACCACGACAGCACGGATATCACCGATCCCAAGCAGCGCATGATCGCCTCGCACCGGCTGATCGCCAAGATGCCGACGATCGCGGCTATGGCCCACAAGTACAGCGTCGGCCAGCCGTTCCTCTACCCCGACAATTCGCTTAGCTACACCGGCAACTTCCTGCGCATGACCTTCGGCGTTCCAGCCGAGCCCTATGAGGTCAACCCGATCATCGAGCGGGCTATGGACCGGATCTTCATCCTCCATGCCGACCATGAGCAGAACGCCTCCACCTCGACCGTGCGGCTGGCGGGCTCGTCGGGCGCCAACCCCTTCGCCTGCATTGCGGCGGGCATCGCCTGCTTGTGGGGACCGGCGCACGGCGGCGCCAACGAGGCCGCGCTCAACATGCTGCGCGAGGTCGGGCGGCCCGAGCGGATCCCCGAGTATATCGCGCGGGCCAAGGACAAGGACGATCCGTTCCGCCTGATGGGCTTCGGGCACCGGGTCTACAAGAACTTCGACCCGCGGGCGAAGGTGATGAAGCAGACCGCGGACGAGGTGCTGGCCGAGCTCAACATCTCGGACCCGGTGCTCGACACCGCCAAGGAACTGGAGCGGATCGCGCTCAGCGACGACTATTTCATCGAGAAGAAGCTCTACCC
>NZ_CADCVZ010000018.1 GCF_902806265.1 uncultured Sphingomonas sp.
TCGCTGGCGAGGCGCTGGCGTCCGCCACGCCGGCACGGCGTCGGCAGTTGCTGGCCTACCTGCCCGCCAGCCGCGAGTTGGTCTGGCCCATCGCTGCCCGCGACGTCATTCGCTTGGGATTGGAGCGACCAGACGCCGACCGGATCGCGGAGATCATCGGCGAGCTCGAGCTCGGGGCCTTGGCTGATCGTCCAGCTGACCGGTTGTCCACCGGCGAGCGGGCACGGGTGCTGATCGGCCGGGTGCTGGCGCAGCAGCCGGCCGCCCTGCTGCTCGACGAGCCGTTGTCCAACCTCGATCCCTATTGGGGGCTCAGGACGCTGGCCATCCTGCGGCGAGCGGCCAATGCGGGATCTGCAGTGCTGCTTGCGCTGCACGACCTGTCGCTGCTGGGCGCGTTCGACCGGGCGATCCTGATGGACGACGGCGCAATCGTCGTCGAAGCGCAGCCGGACGAGATCCTCACGCATGGCGGGTTCGAGCGGGTCTTCCGCGTCCGCCCGACCGGCGGCGGCGGCTGGGCGCTCAGCCCTGCGGCGGATCCGCGATCATTGCCGTGAAGTTCGCTTCGGCCACCAGCTTGCCCTCGACCAGCGCGCGGCCCGCGAACTTGCACACGCTGGAGCGCTTCTGCACGAACTCGACCTCCAGGGTCAGCAGGCAGCCGGGCTCGACCGGGGTCCGAAACTTGGCGCCGTCGATCGCCATGAAGTAGACCAGCTTGCCCGAACCCGCGAGGCCCAGGCTCTCCACCGCCAGCACGCCGGCTGCCTGCGCAAGCGCTTCCACGATCAGCACACCAGGCATGATCGGGCGACCGGGGAAATGACCCGCGAAGAAGCCTTCGTTGATCGTCACCGCCTTGGTCGCGGTGATCGAACGGTCCTTGTCCAGCCGCTCGACCCGGTCGACCAGCAGCATGGGGTAGCGGTGCGGCAGCGCAGCCATGACGCGCCGGACGTCCAGCGGTCCGGTCGCCTCGCTAGCCGGGCTGCCGCCATCCACCATTTAGCGCCCTTGCGTCTGCTGCTGCTGGTTCTGCGGCAGCGGCGTGACGCTGACGCTGGGCAGTTGCTGATTCAAGCGAGCGAGCACGTCGTTGGTGACGTTGATCGCGGTTGACGCCGCCAAAGTAGCGTTGCTGTCCACTGCCACGTTCGCGCCGCGCGCGGTCATGACCTGGTTGATGATGGGCTCCATGCGTGCATCGATCTGGCGACGGACGTTGACCTGCGTCGACTGGATGTTCTGCTGTAGACGGGCCACCTCCTGCGCGGCCTGCTCACGGCGGGTCTCGAACGCCTGGATGCGCGTGCGCAGCGCCGCATCGGGCTGCCTGCCGTTCAGCGCATTTATCGCCGTCTGAATCTGCTGGCCTTCCGTGGTCAACGGCGCGGCCAGCGCTTGCTGGCGGCTCTGCAGGCTCTGCGCCTGGCTCTGCAACTGCGTCAGGGCTCCGCGGCATGCGGTGCACTCGCGGTACACGCGGTCGGTGTCTATCACCACCACCGTAGCGCCCGGAGCGCGCTGGGCCTGGGCGGCGCCGGGAAGAACGGCGGTCGCGGCAAGGGCGGCAAGAAGCAGCTTGTTGGTCATCAGAATTGAGTTCCTACGTTGAAGGAGAAGAGTTTGGTGTCGTCGCCTTCCTGCGACAGCAGGGCCTTGGCGAGGTCGATCCGCAGTGGGCCGAATGGCGAAGTCCAGTTGAACCCGACGCCCACGGATAGGCGCGGCTTGGGTGAGTCGCCGAGGAAGAACTCGCGATAGCCCGAATTCGCGACATAGGTGCTTCCCGCGAACTGCGCGCAGGTCTGGCCGGGCTCCAGCACCACCGGCGGAGTCGGGGTCGGGGCTGGAACCGTTGGCGGGGTGGTCACCGGCGGCAGCGGGTAGGAGCACACACCTGGCCGATTGGCCAGGTTCGGCGCCTTGAGCGCGAACACCGATCCCACATCGACAAAGGCGGAGGGCCGGATGCCCAAGCCTCGGAGGCCGGAAGACACCGGCAGCTCCAGCTCGACCCGGCCCATGTAGTAGGCCCGGCCGCCCAGCGCGTCGGTGACCCGGGTTTCGTCTGACAGGGTAGTGGCGTCCTCGTAGATCCGGCGCTGCACCCGTGGGCCAATGCCGCGCAGGTCGAACCCGCGGAGCTGCGGGCCGAAGAAGCGGTCGGTGATCCGGATGGCGTCGCGGCCCGGTCCGGGGGACGATTCTAGCGGGTGGATGTAGCCGCCCTCGGCATGCGCCGAGAGGACGAAGCCGCCGCCGAAGCCCCAGAACTTGGTTCCGTCCGCGCGGGTACGCACGTAGCGGGTGTCGCCGCCAAGTCCTGCGAAATCTTGGCTGAACACCAGGCGCTGGCCGCGGGTGGCGCGGATGCCGTTGGTGTTGTCGAACACCGCCGAGTAGCCGATCAAGGAAGTGGTGCGCGTACCTAGCTGATCGCACAGGTACGTGCCGGCCACATCCGGATCGCATTCCTCGTCGCCGTCATCGTCTGTGTCGGAGAAGAACAGGTCGCGGTCGAGCGACAGGTTGTCGCGGTTCAGCGTGTAGCGGGTACCCAGCGTGATGAACTCGTTGACCGGGAAGCCCAGGCGCAGGCTCCCGCCCGTCCGCAGCTGGCTGTAGGTCGTGTTACGCTCGCCGCCGCTATAGTTGAAGCTGCTGAGATCCTGCCGGTAGACGTCGCCGCCAAACAGGATCTGGCGATCAAACAGGTACGGCTCGGTGAAGCCCAGCTGGATGGACCGGGAATAACGCGAATAATTGATCGAGGCGTTGAGTTCCTGACCCATGCCGCGGAAGTTGTTCTGGGCAACCGCCGCAGAGATGATGAACCGCTCCAGGCTGGAATAACCGGCCGACAGCGACAGCTGTCCGGTCGACTTCTCCTCGACGTCCACGGCGAGCGCCACCCGGTCGGGCGCGACCTGGTTCTGCTTGACCTCCAGGTTCTCCTGGAAGAACCCAAGGCTTTGAATTCGATCCTGGCTGCGCTTGAGCTTGATCGCGTTGAAGGCGTCGCCCTCGTTCAACCGGAACTCGCGCCGGACAACCTTGTCGCGGGTCACGGTATTGCCCTGTATGTCGATGCGCTCGACATACACTCGGGGCGTCTCGTTCACCCGGAAGATGATGTCCATCGTCCGGGTCTCGGCGTTCCGCTCGTAGGCCGGATCGATGTCGGAGAAGGCGTAGCCGAGCGTTCCCGCGACCTCGCTTAGCCGGGTGACCGCGTCCTCCACGGCTTTGGCGTCGAACCAGTCGCCGCTCTTGATGTTGACGACATTGTTGATGGTGGTCGTGGACAGGTCGCGAATGGCGCTTTCCGCGCCGATCTCGCCGAACTTGTAGCGGTTCCCTTCCTCGACGACGTAGGTGATGACGAAATCGCGGCGATCGGGCGTCAGTTCGGCCAATGCCGACACGACGCGGAAGTCGGCATAGCCCTGCGTCAGGTAAAAGGCGCGAAGCTTCTGCTGGTCGGCAGCAAGCCGGTCGGGATCATAGGTGTCGTTCGACTTCAGGAAGCCGAGCACGCCGCCCGCCTCGCGCGTGTACATCTCCTTGCGCAGCCGGTCGTCGTTGTACTGCTCGTTGCCGATGATGTTGATCGCGCGCACCTTGGACAGCGCGCCCTCGTTGATCTCGAACACCAGATCGACGCGGTTCTGGTCCAGCTGCACCACCTTGGGCTCCACCCGTGCGGCGAAGCGGCCCTGACGCTTGTACAGTTCGATGATCCGGTCGACGTCCGAACGCACCTTGGAGCGGGTAAAGATCTGCCGCGGCGCAAGCTTGATCTCCGGCAGGATCTTATCATCCTTGATCCGCTTGTTGCCCTCCAGGACGATGCGGTTGATCACCGGGTTCTCGCGGATCTGGATCACGAGATTGCCGGTCTCGCCGCCGGTGATCTGCACGTCCGCGAACAGCTCGGTCGCGTATAGTTCCTTGAGCGACTGGTCGAGCGTCTCCGCCGTATACTCCGCACCCGGATTGAGGTTGGCGTAGGACCGCACCGTTTCGGGCTCAAGCCGTTCGGCCCCGCGCACGGCAACCGAGCGGATGGTCCGCGTCACCGCCGGCGCCGGCGTGGTCGCCGGAGCGGTTGACGGCTGAGCCTGACCTGGCGCGGGAGCTGCCGGAGCTTGGGTCGTGGTCGGCGCTTGCGAAGTCGGCGGAGACTGGGTGGCAGTCGGAGCCGGAGTGGCGGACGGAGCCTGGGTCGTTGCCGGCGCCGTCTGTGCCTGCTGCTCGGTCCTTGCAGGCGCGGTCTGAGCCGATTGCTCGGTCGTTGCAGGCGCGGTCTGCGCCGGCTGCCCGGTCGCGGGTGCCAGCGGATCGGCCGGCTGCGTTTGCGCCACCGCCGGTGCCGCCCACCCGCCAAGCACCGTGCCGAGCAGCAAAGCCGCGCTCAGGCGTCGGCTGGTATTCCGTTGTGAATTGGCAATCACGCGCGTCCCCGCCCTATTGTGAAACATTCCATGGTCCTGCGACCTTCGAGGAAGTGCCGCCCGCCCCTGCCCCAAGCGAGCACACCGATCAAGTTTTCACCCCATCAGCCGCCCGAGCTGCTGCCACAGTCCGAAGGAGCCAAGGTCGTTCAGCGTGGTGAACAGCAGCAGGGTCATCAGGGCCGCCAGCCCGCCGCGGAAAATCCATTCCTGCGCCCGTTCACCCAACGGTCGCCGGCGCACCGCTTCCACGGTGTACAATGCCAGGTGACCGCCATCGAGCATCGGAACTGGCAAGAGGTTGATGAACCCAAGGTTTATCGAGAACAGCGCCACCAGCTGCACGAACTGGAAAAAGCCGAGTGACGCCACCTGCCCGGCGATCTGCGCCATCTTCATCGGCCCGTGCAGTTCGGAAACCGGCCGCCGCCCGGTGATGATCTGCCCCAAGCCGTCGATCATGGCCCGCGTCGTATCGGCCGTGGCCTCGACGGCAGCGGGAAGCAGCCGCGCCGCGCCGACCCGCTCGTAGGTGGGAGAGGGATTAGCGATGCCCAGCCGTCCGATCCGGAAGGTCTGGCCGTAGCGGTCCTTCTCAACCGCACTGTCGAGCCGCGCCGGGAGCGCCAACCGCTCGCCCTGCCGCTCAACCTCGATCAGCACGGGCTCACCCGGGCGCAGCAGCGTGTAGTTGGCGATGTCGGTGAACCGCTCGATCGATCGCCCGTTCATGGTCACGATTCGGTCGCCCGGCCTGAGGCCCGCCCGCTCGGCAGCGCTGCCCGGAACGACCTGGGCCGCGATCGATGGCGTGGTCGGCCTACCGGCCGTGGCGAAGAACGCCGCGAAGATCGCGATGGCCAGCAGGAAGTTGGCCAACGGACCGGCCAGCACGATCAGGAAGCGCTGCCAGACCGGCTTGCCATGGAACGCCCGCGCACGCTCGGCAGGCGGCAGCTTGTCGAGGTCCTTGCCCATGCTGGCCGGGTCCATGTCGCCGGCGAAGCGGACGTAGCCGCCAAGCGGCAGCCAGCCGACCTTCCAACGGGTGCCGCGCTTGTCGGTCCAGCCAGCCACCTCACGGCCAAAGCCGATGGAAAAGGTTTCGGCGCCCACCCCAAACCAGCGCGCGACTATGTAGTGGCCGAACTCGTGGATGAAGACCAACGGTCCCAAGGCTGCGAGAAAGGCCAGCAGGATGAGCCACAGCGGCGGCTGCTCCAGGATCATGCCGCCAGCTCTGCGATCATTCGGTCGGCTACGCCGCGCGCTTGCAGGTCCAGTGCGATCACCTCTTCGATCGAGTTCGGTGCCGGTTCGTCCATTGTATCGAGCGCGCGCTCTACGGTTGCGGCGATGTCCGGGAAGTGAATGGCCCCCGCCAGGAACGCTGCCACCGCGACCTCGTTGGCGGCGTTCAGGACGATCGGAGCGGAGCGCGCCGCGTCCAGTGCCTGCCGCGCCAGCCGCAAGGCCGGGAAGCGGAGCTCGTCAGGCGCCTCGAAGTCCAGCCGCGCGGCTGCTAACAGGTCGAGCCGCTCGACATGGGTGGCCATGCGTTCGGGCCAGGCCAGCACATGGGCGATGGGCACCCGCATGTCCGACGGCCCGAGTTGGGCAAGCATCGACCCGTCGGCAAACTCGACCAATGAGTGCACGATCGACTGGGGATGCACCACGATGTTGATCCGCTCGCCCGGAAGACCGAACAAGTAGTGGGCTTCGATCAGCTCCAGCCCCTTGTTCATCATGGTGGCGCTATCGACGGAGATCTTCGCGCCCATCGACCAGTTGGGATGCGCCACGGCCTCGGCGGGGGTGACATTGGCCATTTCCTCTGCCGTTGAACAGCGGAACGGTCCGCCGCTGGCCGTTAGGATCAATCTTGCCACGCGATGGGCATCTTGGCCGGCAAGGCACTGGAAGATCGCGTTATGTTCGCTGTCGACCGGCAGCAGGGTGGCGCCGTGGCGGGTTGCGGCGTCGAGCATCAGCGCGCCGGCGGTGACCAGGGCTTCCTTGTTGGCGAGCGCCACCGTCTTGCCGGCCTGCACCGCCGCCATCACCGGCGCCAGGCCCGCGCAGCCGACGATCGCGGCCATGACCAAGTCGGCCTCCCCAGCCGCGGCTTCGGCAAGCGCCGCGGGACCGGCGGCGGCGTGGATATTGGTGCCGGACAGCCGCTCGCGCAACTGCGGCAACAGAGCCTCGTCCGCTACCACCGCCAGGCGCGCGCCCGTCCGCTCGGCATCCTCCGCCAGCTGCTCGACATTGGATGCGGCGGTCAGTGCGACGATCTCGAAGCGGTCGGGCGCGGCTTCGATGAGGTCGAGGGTCGAGCGCCCGATGGAGCCGGTCGCGCCGAGGATGGCGATCTTGCGGGTCACGCCAGCCCTACGAGCACGGCTCCGCCCGTCAGCACCGCGACCGGCACCAGGCCGTCCAGGCGATCGAGCACGCCGCCATGCCCCGGGATGATCGCGCCTGCGTCCTTCACCCCGGCCCGGCGCTTGAGCCAGCTTTCAAACAGGTCACCGGCCACCGCCGACAAGGAGAAGAGCGGCGCCAGCAGCAGCCAGGCCCAATGAACGCCGGTGATGACGGCCCATACGCCAGCCATTACGGTGGCGGCCACAACGCCCCCGGCAACGCCCGACAGCGTCTTGGCCGGGCTGATGCTCGGCGCGAGCCTAGGTCCGCCGAAATGACGGCCAGCGAAGAAGGCGCCGATATCGGTCGCCCAGGTGACGATGAACGCCCAGATCACCAGTGCAAACCCCTTGTCGGCGATGGGCTGGCCCGCCCGCTCCCGCACCCACAGCAAGGCCAGCGCCGGAATCAACGCGTAGAAGAAGCCGCCGACGTGCCACTCCAGGCCCCAGCCGCGCACCAGCCGCGACCACTCATAATACATCAGGGTGGCGGCGGCCGCGACCAGCACCGCGAACACCGTTCCCCCGAACCATTCCGCCGTAAGCGCCACCAGGATCATCGCGACCCCGGCGACGCTGCGCAAAGCAACTTCGCTCATCGGCCGCCGAACCGCCGCTGCCGGCGCGTGAATTCGGCAAGCGCTCCCTTGAACGCCTCTTCGTCGAAGTCCGGCCACAGCGTTTCGGTGAAGACCAGCTCGGCATAGGCCGCCTGCCACAGCAGGAAATTGCTGAGGCGGACCTCCCCAGAGGTGCGGATCAGCAGGTCGAGCGGCGGAAGGTCATGGGTCTGGAGGAGCCCGGCGAGGGCGGCTTCGTCGATCTGCTCCGGGGTGACCTCACCCGCAACCGCGCGGCGGGCAAGCTCGCGGGCCGCCCCCGCGATCTCGGCCTGCGAGCCATAGTTCAGCGCCACCACCAGGGTTAGCCGGTTGTTCGCCGCCGTGCGTTCCAGCGCCGCGTGAAGCTTGCCCGACAACTCGGGACCAAAGGCGCCGGGATCGCCGATCAGCTTCAAGCGCACCTGCTCGCGCTGCAGGGTTTCCAGCTCCCGCTCGACGTAAAAGCGCATCAGCCCTGTAAGGTCGCTAACCTCCTCGACCGACCGCCGCCAGTTCTCGGAAGAGAAGGCGTAAAGGGTGAGCACCTCGACGCCCGCGTCGACTGCGGCCTGCATGGTCCGCCGAACCGCCTCAGCGCCTGCCCGGTGGCCGGCAACGCGCGGCAGGTGGCGGCGCTCGGCCCAGCGGCCGTTGCCATCCATAATGATGGCGACGTGCCGGGGAACGGCGACGGCCGGCTCGCTAGCGCCGTCCCGAACAGGCTCGAGGCGGCCGTGCCTCACTTGCCAAGGATTTCCTTTTCCTTGGCCGCCGCAGTCGCGTCCACATCCTTGATCGTGTCGTCCGTCAGCTTCTGCACTTCGGTTTCCGCCCGCTTGCGCTCGTCTTCGGAAATTTCGTGCTTCTTCTCATCCTGCTTGAGAGCATCCATGCCGTCGCGGCGCACATTGCGCACCGCGATCCGGGCCTTTTCGGCATACTGGCTGGCGAGCTTGGCGAGCTCCTTGCGGCGCTCCTCCGTCAGGTCAGGGATGGGCAGGCGGATGTTCTGGCCGTCGGTGATCGGGTTGATGCCCAGGCCGGCGTTGCGGATCGCTTTCTCAACCGCCGACATGTTGGAGCGGTCCCAGACCTGCACGCTCAGCAGACGCGGCTCGGGTGCCGACACGGTAGCCACCTGGTTGAGCGGCATGTTGGAGCCATAGACATCGACCTGGATGGGATCGAGCAGCGCGGTCGAGGCGCGCCCCGTGCGCAGGCCGCCAAGGTCGTGCTTCAATGCATCCACGGCGCCCTGCATCCGACGTTGAGTATCGGCCTTGTTATAGGCTGGCATGTGAGGGTTCCTCCGATTGGACGATGGTGGCGGTGCCCTCGCCCGCCAGCACCTGGGCAAGGTTGCCCGGCTGGCGGATGTTGAACACCACGATGGGGATGTCGTTGTCGCGGCACAGCGCCACCGCTGCCGCGTCCATGACCTTGAGGTTGTCGGCCAGTACGCGGCTGAAACTGAGGTGTTCGTAGCGGCGAGCGTCGGCGACCTTCTTGGGGTCGGCGTCGTAGACGCCATCGACGCTGGTCCCCTTGAACAATGCATCACAGCCCATCTCGGCCGCGCGCAAGGCCGCGGCGGTGTCGGTGGTGAAGTAGGGATTGCCGGTACCCGCAGCGAAGATGACGATCCGGCCCTTCTCGATGTGCCGGAGCGCTCGGCGGCGGATGTAGGGCTCGCTAACGGACGCCATTGGAATGGCGGACTGAACGCGGGTGTCGACGCCCGCCTTTTCCAGCGCATTCTGTACCGCCAGCGCGTTCATCACGGTGGCCAGCATGCCCATGTAATCGCCTGTCGCCCGATCAAAGCCCTTGGCCGCGGCGGCCATGCCGCGGAAGATGTTGCCGCCGCCGATCACCAGGCAGAGCTCATGGCTCAGGGACTTGGCCGCAGCGATCTCCGCGGCGAGACCGGCAACAGTATCGGGGTCGATGCCGAACTGGCCGGGACCCATCAACGCCTCGCCCGACAGCTTCAGAAGGATGCGGTTGAAGCGGGGGCGCGTCATGATTGCGACAGGATCCTGAACGAGAAACGGGGCGGAGGCGCTTCTATGGCGCACCCGCCCCGTTGCCAACCTGCAAAGCGGTACGGCGATCAGGCGACCGGTTCGTCCTTCTTGATGCCGGCGGTCGCCGCGACTTCGGCGGCAAAATCGATTTGCGCCTTCTCAATGCCTTCGCCGAGCTGGAACCGCTTGTAGGCCTTGAGGTGCACGGGTGCGCCCGCTTCCTTGCCCGCCTGCGCGACCACGTCGCTGACCGGGGTCTTGTTGTCCATGACGAACAGCTGGCTCAACAGCGCGCTCTCCTTCTTGAACTTGGCGATCGCGCCATCGACCATCTTCTCGACGATGTTGGCGGGCTTGCCGCTCTCCTTGGCCTTCTCCGAAGCGATCGCCCGCTCGCGCTCGATCAGCTCGGCATCGAGCTCGTCGGCGTTGAGGGCAAGCGGATTGGCCGCGGCGATGTGCATCGCCAGCTGCTTGCCGAGCTGCTGCAACGTCTCTGCCGGCGCCGAGCCCTCAAGCGCGACCAGCACGCCGATCTTGCCGAGATTGGGCGCGACAGCGTTGTGCACATAGGACACGACCGCACCCTCGCTCACCTCGAGCACCGTGGCCCGGCGCAGGGACTGATTCTCGCCAATGGTCGCGATGTTGTTGGTGAGCGTTTCCGCGACCGTCCCGCCGCCCGGATAGGCTGCGTTGTTGAGCGACTCCACCTCGCCGCCCGTGGTCAGGGCGAGCTGCGCGACGTTGCGGACGAAACCCTGGAACTGGTCGTTCTTGGCGACGAAGTCGGTCTCCGAATTGACTTCGACGACCGCTCCGCGCTGGCCCTCGACGGCGACGCCGACCAGGCCTTCGGCAGCGGTCCGGCCGGCCTTCTTGGCAGCCGCGGCGAGGCCCTTGGCGCGCAGCCAGTCGACCGACGCCTCCATCTCGCCGTTGTTCTCGGCCAACGCCTTTTTGCAGTCCATCATGCCCGCGCCCGTGCGCTCCCGCAGCTCCTTGACGCTGGCGGCCGTGATCTCAGCCATTTGTCTATCCTATGCTGATGTGCCCCTGAGCAAGCGGGGACCCTATGTTCTTGATGTAAGGACTGGGCTCCTGTCTTAGCAGGAGCACAGCACGGTTAAGCTAGCGCCGCTTCCATCGGCGGCTCGGCCATCTCGCCGATGTCCTCCCCGCGCGCCTGCGCGCCGCCGGTCTTGCCGCTGTTGGCCGCGCCCGCAACCGCCTCGCAGTAAAGGCGAACCGCACGGCTGGCATCGTCATTACCCGGTACCGGGAACGCGATCCCTTCCGGGTTCGAATTGGAGTCGAGCACTGCCACTACGGGAATGCCCAGGACGTTGGCTTCCTTGATCGCCAGCTCTTCCTTGTTGGTGTCGACCACGAACATGACGTCGGGCAGCCCGCCCATGTCGCGAATCCCGCCCAGGCTCTTCTCTAGCTTGTCGCGCTCGCGGGTCAGCTGCAGCACTTCCTTCTTGGTCAGGCCTGCGGTGTCGCCGCTCAGCTGCTCTTCCAGGCTCTTCAAGCGCTTGATTGAGTTGCTAATGGTCTTCCAGTTGGTGAGCATCCCGCCCAGCCAGCGGTGATTGACGAAATGCTGACCCGACGCCCGGGCCGCTTCGGCCACCGCGTCCTGCGCCTGACGCTTGGTGCCAACGAACAGCACCTTGCCGCCACGAGCCGCGCTCTGCTGCACGAAGTCCAAGGCCCGGGCGAACAGCGGCACGCTCTGCGATAGGTCGATGATGTGCACGCCGTTGCGCTCGCCGAAGATGTACGGCTTCATCCGCGGGTTCCAGCGGTGGGTCTGGTGGCCGAAGTGCGCTCCGGCCTCAAGCAGTTGCTGCATGGTGACGACGGTGGTCGCCATGGTGGATATCTCCTTCCGGTTAAGCCTCTGAGAAGCGGGAACACTCGTGAGCGTAAGCTCCTGCGTGCACCGGGTTATGTTGCTTCCCATGCGGGTTGAGGCGGCGCCTTTAGCGGGTTGCCAACCCCGGTGCAAGGCGCACGCCTTCGGGCTCTAAATTGCGCCGAGCGCTTGACATCGAGCGAACAAAGCAGGAACATGCATCCATAAAGCACGCTTTTCGGCCCATTTCGGAACGAAACGAATCGGGAAGTGTTGACGAACAAAGCAAGGAACACCCGCCAATGCTGAATGCCTTAGTGACGCTGGCTTCATTGTTTGTTCTTGGCGTGGCCGGCGTGGTCATATGGGAAACTCTGGTGGCGAACGGAGCCAAGGTCTTGGCGGCCTTGCATGGCCGCTCCCCCTTGGCGGAAGCGGCGATTGCTACCCGGCCGGTGACGGTCCGTTATGCGCCCCGGCCTGCGCCCATGCGTGCGACGGTCAAGCCGGCCGCGGAGTTGCGCGTCGCTGCTTGACCCGGGCGTAGCTG
>NZ_CADCVZ010000019.1 GCF_902806265.1 uncultured Sphingomonas sp.
CCAGAGTATCGACGCCGTTCTGATTGCCATCCCGGAAGGTCAGTTCGTACGGGTCCAAGTCGAGCGAGAACGGCACCATGATCAAAGGCGTGTTGCCGTTCAGCGTGGAATAGCGCTGGGCATTGCTGAAGCCGGCATCGCGGTCGTTGAATCGCAGCCCGACATCGACTGCCCGCAGCCATGGCGTGACGTCCTTGAGCGTGGCATCAAGGCGCGCTTGGTAATCGTCGCCCTTGGCAATCAGCTGGCGATCGAAGAAACCGCGGTAAAGGTAATTGCTGCGATCGGTGGTATCCACGCCCGTGAAGTCAAACTCGGCACCACCATCGCCGCTGGTATCGAAATCGACGTCAACCCTCGGTGCAGCCGTAAGGCGGTAGTCGAAGGAGTAGATCGACAGGTCGAATTTGCTCTTGGTACGGGCAAGGTCCAGACCGATCCGGAAGCGGTCGTTCTCCCAGATGGCGCCGCCCGCCACCTGGTAGGTGTTGGTTTCCTCACGGGTAGCGGACTGGAACCCGTCCGGTACGCAGCACGAGGTCGCCGTGAGCGAGCCCGGGTATCCGAAGCTGTCCCCCTCATCGTCAATTGTGACGTTCGTGTAGGCCGCCGCGCCGAACAGCGGAACGAACAGGGAGCGATCCGACACCTCCCGCCGGAACCCTTGGTACAGGCCGTCCACATAGACCTGAAGGTTGTCGGCCGCCCGCCATTGCACGGCGAAGTTGCCTGCCGGGCGCCAGCGCTTGCCGGCGTTCTGGAACAACCCGACGACCACCGGCACCCGCACCGTCTGCCCGGCGATGTTGTTACCCAGGTTGTCGCGGAACACGGTCGGGTCGAGCGGGTCCGGATTGATCCCGAAAAAGTCGCCGCTGTTGAACCGGCTGTTGTCGTTATAATTCAACTCCGTGTAGCTGGCGTTCACCAGCAAGCCGATTTCCCCAATCCCCGTGTCGAAGCGGTCCGACACCAAAAGGTTACCGTTCCAGGCCACGTCGTTGGCCAAGTCGGCGTAAGTAGCGTTGAGGCTTCCGGAGATTTCGCGGTCCTTGAAGTCGAACGGCCGGCGCGAGCGCACGTTGATCAGGCCAGCAAGGTTACCCTCGATTTGCTCAGCCGTTTGCGACTTGAACACCTCCAACGCGGCCACGCTGCCCGCAGGGAAGTCCTGCGGGGCGACGTTGCGTGCTTCGGCAGTAAAAATCTCGCGTCCGTTGTAGGTCGTGGCAGGGTCCCGCAGGCCGCGTAGGAATATGTCGCCCGCTTCACCCGCGGCACGCTCCACGGTGATCCCCGGCACGCGCGCGAGGGCCTCGGATACGGTTCGATCCGGCAGCTTGCCGATGTCTTCGGCGACGATCACGTCGACGATCTGGTCACTGTTGCGTTTGATGTTCTGCGCGGACTGAAGCGAGCGGCGAAGGCCGGTGACCACAATGGCCTCGCCCTCGTCGGCAGTCTGGTCCTGTCCAGTAGCAGTCTGCACGGCATCGTCGGTCTGCGGTGAGCCCTGGTCGGGTGCGGGGGTGCTTTGCGCCTCCACGGCGGGGTCGGTCGGAGCCGCGGGTCCCGTGTCCTCGACAGGAGGAGGAGGAGTCGTCTGCGCTGCGGCCGGAACGGCGCCAAGGATCAATGCCCCCGCCGATGCCGAGCAGAGAACGATGGATTTCAGCCGCATGAGGAACCCCTATTCGTAAGAGCAGCGGGGACGCCCGCACGCCCGATGGGGCAGCTATGCCCGCGGCAGGGCAGCGCACAAGGGTAAGTAGAGAAACTGCAACCTTTTACTCGGGGGCTGTTGCCCGGGAGTTACTCAAACGAGCTATTGCAGCTCGGCCAGGAACTCGTTGACCCGGCGGTCGGCGTCAGCCAGCGCCCGCGCCGAGGATTTCTGACCGGTGATCGCCGCGGACATCTCCTCGCCGACGATGCCTTCCACCGCTGACTGGCGCTGCACGGTACCGGGCAGCGCGCGGCCGATGCTTCCAAGCGGGGCGATGTTGGCTCGCTGCGGCAGGGCGCGGAAACGCTCGCTTGCCAGCACGGCCGCGAGGGCCGGCAGGTGACCGGTGCGGGCCCAGTCGTAGTTATGTGCGGCCATGAAGCGGAAAAAGCGGGCGATCGCTTCGCGCTGCTTGGCCGTGCGTTCGCGCGTCGGCACCGCCCAGGCATGGCCGCCGACATATTCGACGTGCTCACCCCACAGTCGCGGGTAGGGGTAAACGGCGTAAGCGTTGTGCAGCGGCCGGCCCGGCGTGACGCTTTCCTGCTGGAACTGGCCGATCATCCAGGTGCCCGTCGGGTAGATGCCGCCCTCCCCGCTCATGAAGGCGGCAATGGCGGCGGGCGTGTCCATGTTGCTGGTGCCGAGGCCCTCCGCCGTCAGCTGGCGGAAGAAGTCCGCCACCTTGCGGCCTTCGGGCGTGTTGACCCGCAGCCGGTTCGGCGCCGGGAAGATCGGCGCGCCCTGCGCCATCATGTAGGTGTAGAGCGTCCGCGCCGCGCCGGCCGGATCGCCGACCAGGCTCTGGATCAGGTAAGGCTTGCCGGTGCGCTCGCGAAACTGGCGGGCGTGGGCGAGGAATTCCTCCGGCGACGTCGGCAGGATCGGCTCGCCGCCGCGGATCAGCCCGGCCTGCCGGAACAGCAAGGTGTTCACATGGTAAAGGCCGCCGTGCGTATCCCAGGGAAGGCCGTACGCCTGACCCTTGATCGACACTCCGTCGCGTCCGGCCGGCGTAAACGCGCCCGGGCTGATCCCGGCCTGGCTCAGGTAGGACCCGACCGGCTCGAGCAGCCCCTTGGCAGCATAGTCGGCCATCACCCCGGTGTGCATGGCGACCAGGTCGGGCGGATCGCGCGCCGCCATCTGCGCGGTCAGCTGCGGATAGCCGGGCCAGGCGATCACGTTGACGTCGACCTGGACGTCCGGGTTCTCCGCGTTGAACTTATTGACTAGCGCCGTGACGATCCCGCACTCGCCTTCGGCCTTCGAGACGTCGGTCTTGCCGCCATACTCCGCGCCGCACTCGCCGAAGAAGCGCTGCAGGTAGATGTGGGTCTTATCGTCCGCTTGCGCGCAGCTGCCGAGCGCCAGCGCCGCGAGGACAGCCAGGAGCAGCCGCATCATTTCAGCGCCGCTCCCGCCATCGCCCGGACGATCTGCTTCTGGAAGATGATGTACACGATGAAGATGGGGATGGAGGCGAACACCGCCTGCGCCATCAGGAACCCGAGGCCGCTGGTCTGCGCATAGTTCATCTGGCTCGCGGCGAGCCCGACGGTCAGCGTGTACATGTCGCTGCGGGTGGCGGAGATCAGCGGCCACCAATAATCGTTCCACGAGCCCAGGAAGGTGAACACCGCCAGAGTCGATTGCGCCGGGATGGTGAGCGGCAGGATCACCCGCCAGAAGATGGTGAAGCGCGACGCGCCGTCCAGCATCGCCGCCTCGTCCAGCTCCTTGGGGATCGCACGCATGTACTGCGTCATGAAGAACACGCCGAACGGCCCGATCAGCCCGGGCAGGATCAGGCCGGGATAGCTGTTGTGCAGCCCCAGCGTCGCGAATAGCTGGTGCTGCGGCAGGATCACCGCCTGGCTGGGGATGGCGAGCCCGAGCAGGACCAGCACGAACAGGCTGCGACGGAACGGAAAGTCGAGCCGGGCGAAACCATAGCCGGCGAGACTGGCCAGGACGAGCACGCCCGCCGTCGTGCCGAGCGAAACGATCGCGCTGTTGAGCAGCCAGCGCATGGTCGAACTGTTGCCGAAGATCGCGCCGTAGTTCTCAAGCGTATACGGGCCACCGAGCGCGGCGCCGCTATTGCCGACCAGCTCGGCATTGCTCTTGAGGCTGAGCAGCAGTGTCCACACCAGCGGCGCGACCATCAGCGCCGCGGCCGTCAGGAGCGCCGCCCAGACGAGCGGAGGGAGGCGATCGTCGGAGCGGCTAGCGGCCATCTTCACCCGCCCGGACGCGGCCCGTCAGCATGTATTGGGTCAGGGTCACCGCCAGGATGATCAGGAACAGGATTTCCGCCGCCGCCGAGGCATAGCCGAGTTCCCACCGGCCGAAGGCGGTTTCAAACAGGAACAGCACGGCGGTGCGCGATGCCCCGCTCGGACCGCCCGCGGTCAGCAGCTGGGATTGGCCGAAGATCTGCAGCTGGGCGGCGGTCTGCAGCATAACGACCAGGATGGTGGTGCGACGGAGGCTCGGCAGGGTCACCCGCCAGAAGGTCGTCCACTTGCTTGCCCGGTCGAGCGCAGCGGCCTCGTACATGTCCTGCGGGATCTGCTGCAGGCCGGCGAGGAACAGCAGCATGGGGAACCCTACCGACCACCAGATGGTGGTCATCGCCAGCGCCGGCAGCACCAGATTGGGTGCGCTCAGGAACGGCAGCGGCTCGCGGCCGAGCGCGGTCCACAGCTCGCCCAGCAGCCCTGCATCCGGCGCCAGGATGAAGCGCCAGATCAGGGTGACGATGGTGACCGACAGCACGGCCGAGGAGAAGAACACCCCGCGCAGAATGGCCGCGCTGCGGGTCGCCCGGTTGAGCGCCAGAGCCAGGGCCAGGGCGACCACCGTCAACAGCGGGACGATCATCAGGGTCACGAGGAAGGTGTTGATCAGCGATTGGCCGAACACCGGATCGGCCGCCAGGCGGGCGTAGTTCGCCAGTCCGACAAAGGTGCCGCCCCCGAACAGATCGACCTGGTACAGGCTCAGCCACAAGCCCCGCAGCAGGGGGTAGATGAGGATCAGCAGGTAGAGGAGCAGAAACGGGGCGACGAACAGCAGTCCCTGCCAGCGTCGCTCCGCGCTCGTCATGCGGCCGCCCGGTGGTAGCCGGTGCCATCCGGGCCGAACAGGTGCGCAGCCGCGCCGTCAATGCTGAGACCGACCCGGTCGCCGACCTTCGCTGACGTGGTGCCCGCATCCTCCGCGGTGATGGCGGCGCCGTCGTCGAGCCGGGCATAGACCAGCGAGCGCTCGCCAAGCCGTTCGACGAGCTGGACTTCGGCGTCGGTGGTGCCCTGCCCCTGGCCGCAAACGCGGACGCCTTCCGGCCGCATCCCGATCTCGACCGCGCCGCTTCCGGGCAGACCATCGGTCGGCACCTGCGTGTCCAGCCGCGTGCCGTTACCCAGGAGCACGGACGCGAACGCGCCCCCATCCGCCAGCCGGGCCGGGATGATGGTCATAGCCGGCGAGCCGACGAAGCGCGCGACGAAGCTGTTGGCGGGCCGGCTGTAGATCTCCATTGGCGGCGCGACCTGCTGGATCCGGCGGTCGTTGAAGACCACGATCCGGTCGGCCAGCGTCATCGCTTCGGCCTGGTCGTGGGTGACCATGATCACGCCCGCATCAACCCGCTGCCGCAGCTGGGCGAGTTCGACTCGGGTGCGCAGCCGCAGGGCCGCGTCGAGATTGGACAACGGCTCATCCAGGAGGAACAGCCGCGGCTTCTTCACGATCGCCCGCCCGATCGCCACGCGCTGGCGTTGCCCGCCCGACATCTGCGCCGGCTTGCGGTCGAGCAGCTCCTCAATCTCCAGCGTTCTGGCGGCGTCGGTGACCAGCCCGTCGATTTCGGCACGGGGCACGCGCGCGTTCTTGAGGCCGAACGCCATGTTCTCGCGAACCGTCATGTGCGGGTAGAGCGCGTAGTGCTGGAACACCATTGCGACCCCGCGGTCGCCTGGCGGAAGCGTGTCGATCCTGCGGTCATCCAGGATGACCTCGCCCTCGTCGGACGTTTCGAGCCCCGCGACGATCCGCAGCAGGGTTGACTTGCCCGATCCCGACGGCCCGAGAAAGGCGATGAACTCACGCGGGGCGACGTCCAGGTCCACGCCGGCGAGAACTTCCGTTCCCTTGAAAGCCTTGCGGATGTTGCGGAGTTGGAGCCCGGGCACGTAATCACCTTAGCGCCAACCGCCTGCGCCGCAACGGCCTTCTACTTTCCGCCTTCGCTCTCTTCGATCCGTTCCAGCACCGCTTCGGGGGCGACGTTGCGCTTAAGTTCCTCGAGTTCCGGGTTGCGGGCTTCCTCAATGCCGAGCTTGTCGGCGATCCGCGCGACCAATTCGATTAGCCGGGTGACCTCATGCTCGGACAGGAGGCTGATCTGCAGGTCGAGATCAGCTCGCCGGTCCGCCGCCGCCGCAGCGCGGTTCTGGCTGATCAGGATGAAGGTGGACAGAAAGATTGCTTCAACCGACGCGACGGTCGCCAGGATGACGAAGGTCGGGTCGAATGGTTCGAACGGAGTCAGCCGCACGTTCACCAAGACCCAGGCGATCACCAGAACGGCATGGATCCCGACAAAGGTGATGGAGCCGGCGAACTGGCTGATGGCGTCCGCAAGCCGGTCCTGCAGCGACGCGTCGGCCGCTTCCTGCCGCCGCCGCTCGGCCAGCGCCTCAATGTTCCGTTCGAGCGCCGTGGCGAGCCCCGAGGAGGGCGCCACGGTCGGCGTGCGGCTAGGCGGAGGTTGGCTGCTCACCGCGGATGAACGTTTCGGTGGCATGGAGAGCTTCGTCGTCGGTCATCTGCTCGGGCGGATGCTTGCAGAAATAGGCGGCGGGCGCGATCACTGGACCGCCGAGCCCGCGGTCGAGCGCGACCTTGGCGCAGCGGATCATGTCGATTGCAACGCCCGCGCTGTTGGGCGAGTCCTCGACCGACAGCCGCAGCTCCAGGTTCATCGGCACGCCGCCGAACATGCGGCCTTCCATGCGCAGGAAGCACAGCTTGTTGTCGTTCTGCCAGGCGACATAGTCGGAAGGGCCGACGTGGATGTTCTCGTCGTCCAGCCGGCGTTCGGCGACCGACTGCACGGCCTCGGTCTTCGACTCCTTCTTCTGCTTGAGGCGCGAGCGCTCGAGCATGTTGAGGAAGTCGGTGTTGCCACCCGTGTTGAGCTGGTAGGTCCGGTCCAGCCGCACGCCGCGCTTGGCGAACAGGTCGGTTAGAACCCGGTGCACGATGGTCGCACCCAGCTGCGCCTTGATGTCGTCGCCGACCACCGGCACGCCGCGCTCGGCGAACCGCCGGGCCCAGACGGGGTCGCTGGCGATGAACACGGGAATGCAGTTGACGAAGGCGACGCCCGCTTCGAGCGCGCACTCGGCGTAGAACTCGGTCGCTTGCTGGCTGCCGACCGGCAGGTAGTTCATCAGCACGTGCGCGCCCGTCTCCCGGAGCACCCGCACCACCTCGGCTTGGTCGGGCTCCGGCTCATCGGCAACGACGAACGTCCGCTCGGCTGGGTAATCGGCCATGTGCGCGGCCACACCGTCGAGCCTGCGCCCCATCAACACGCTTGCGCCGGTCGGCGGCACATGGTTGCAGAACACGGCCGTGTTGTTCGGCTTGGCGAAGATCGCCGCGTTAACGTCCTGCCCGACCTTGCGCGCATCCACGTCCCAGGCCGCGACGACCTTGAGATCCTTGGGTCGGTAGCCGCCGAGGTCCCAGTGCATCAGGCCGATCTGCTCGTTGGCCCCGCCGTTCTGGTAATGGGCGATGCCCTGCACCAGGCTGGACGCACAATTGCCGACCCCGACGACGGCAATGTTGATGGTCGGGTCCATGGGTCCTCGTCCTTATTCAGCGGCCACGCGGGCCGCGGTGGCGCTAGCCGGCGCATAGCGCTCGATCATCTGCGCGCAGAAGTCAGCGAACTGCTGCGGGTCCTTGGGTGGGCTGGTGTGGTGCGGCGCGATGCCCAGATGCTCGGGGGTGAAGCAGAAGGTGACTGTGGTGTCGAAGTCGGCAAGCGCTTCCATCTGCCGGTCGAACCAGCCGATCGCGTCGGGGCGGAAGCTGTCGGCCCAGCTGAGGCCGGTACGCAGCTTGGTGACGCCGAGCCGCTTCATCCAGGCGACCGCATCGTCGAGCCGGGGGTCGTGATAATGGAACCACTGCATGAGGCCCATGCCCGCCGCATAAGGCTCGAACGCCTTTAGGCCCAGCTTGGGCATCCCGTCGGCCTTGATCAGGCCCATGTAGAAGTGGCGGTAGTAGCTCGACCCCTCCGCCTCGCGGTGGCGGGTGGTGGCGCCCCATTCCTGCGGCAGGTCGAACAGTGAATACCAGAAGACCTGCGGGACCTTCCCGATCAGCAGCTCGGCGGTTCGCTTGACCCCGAACTCCTGCACTTCTTCCGCCCCAAACGAGCCGACGCCCACCTCGCTGACCCACAGCTCATGGTCCGGCACCACCGCCGCGATCTCGTCGACCTTGGCCGGCCATTCGTTGATGTTCCACAGGTTCCAGTCGAGCGGAAAGCCGTGCAGCGCGACCACGTCGATCTCGTCCAGCACGCCGTAGCCACCCAGCCGCTGGACGAACGAGGGGTCGATCGGCGACATGCCGCCGAGCACGCGCTTCACGTCCGGGTTCACGCCGGCGATCGCACGCGCCGCGAGCTTGGCCATCTCGCCGAACTTCGACCAGTCGGGATCGATCTCCGGGTCCCAATGCGACTTGTTGTTGGGCTCGTTCCAGATCATCGCGGCTTCGATCAAGCGGCTGGTCCTTTCGCGGGATAGACGGCGCCGCCATGGCTGACCGGCTCGGGGCTGACCTGGGCCAGAAACACATCGCTGATCGGTTGCGCAACAAGGTTGAACCCGGCCGAGCGCAGCATGGCCGCGCAGGCGGCGCTGTTGGGCACCCACCAATTGGTGGGATCGCCGGCCAGGCGGTGCTCGACGAAGTGCATCAACGGCCAGCCCTCGCCTTCGATTGCCTTCACGCCCTCGAAGAACTCGTAATCGGGCTCGGGCTGCGCATGCTCCGTGGAACCCGCGGTCAACGACTGGAACAGCAGCAAGTCGCCCGCGACATGCTCGCGGATGAGGTCCAGCGCGAGCAGCGGGTGCCGGAGGTGGTAGAGCACCCCCATGAAGATGACGAGGTCGAACCGCTCGCCGAGCGCGCCGACGTCCCACACTTCGCCCTGGCGGAACTCGACATCGTCGAAGCCCAGCACCTCGGCTGCGAACCGCGCTTGTTCGAGATAGCGCTCGTCATGGTCGATCCCGAGCACTCGGCTTGCGCCCCGCCGCTTCATGTCGAAGCTGTAGAAGCCGGCGTTGCAGCCGATATCGAGCACGCTCTTGCCGGAGAGATCCTCCGGCACGACGCTGGCAAAGCGGCGGAACTTGCCCGCGGGATAGTCGAACAGGAAGTGATCGGGCGCCGTCCGCACGCCCTTGAGATCCAAGTCGTGAAACCAAGGGGCGAGTTCTTTCACCCGCTGCTCGACCGCCCCCCGATCCGAAGCTTGGCTCGCCGCTAGCATCAAGCGGCCGCCTTCCGGCGAGCACCGACGGCCAGTCTCGCAACGGACGCCGGCTCAGCCTCGAAACTCAGTATGTCGTCGAGTGAGCGTCCGTGCTCGCGGCACAGCAGCGCGCGGATGATGTCGCAATGGGTGACCAGCACCACCGTCTGTTGAGGGTGGCGTTGTCCGACCTCATCGACGAAGGCGGCCGCGCGATCCCGGGCCTCGGCCATGCTTTCCCCGTCCGGGCAACGGGCTAGCGAGCGCCGGCTGTTCCAGTGGTCCCACTCGGGCCGGCCGTCCAATTCCTCGAAGCTCCGGCCGGTCCATGCACCGAAGTCGATTTCGTCGAGCGGTTCAGCAACGATCACCGGCCGGCTGTGGACGGCTGCAATCGCTTCGGCCGTTTGCCGCGTGCGTAGCCGCGGGCTGGCGTACACCGCTGCCACCGCTTCATCCGAGAGCTCCGTCGCGAGCGCGTCGGCCTGACGCGATCCCTCCTGCGTCAAGCCGCCGTCGGACCCGCGTCCGGTCAGCCGGTGCCCGAAGTCGGCGTGCGCGGCATGCCGCACAAGCAAGATGGTTGCCGCCAGTGGTGCCTCCCTGTTCGCCGTCCCAACAGGGGCTTGTAAGCTTTGTTCCCGCGGGCGCAAGCTTTGTTCCCTTGCGCGCGGCGGCAAACGGGAACATAGATGAAGAAGGATCATTATGCGGCGGCAACGATTATCGGCAGAAATCGGCCGCGGCAACAGGGGGCAAACAATTGAGCGAAACCGTTCTGATCACGGGGGGAGCGGGCTTTATCGGACGGTTCGTCTGTGACGAATTGCTCCGTCGCGGTCACAAGGTGCGCGTGCTCGACAGCCTGATCGAGCAGGTGCACGGCGATGTGGAGCGGCCCGAGGGATTGGCCGCCGATGTTGAACTGATCCGCGCCGACGTCCGCAACGGCGATGCGGTCACCAAGGCACTCAAGGGCGTGGACAGCGTCATTCACCTGGCGGCAGAGGTCGGCGTCGGCCAGTCGATGTACGCGGTGGAGCGCTACACCAGCGTCAACGATGTCGGCACCGCGGTCCTGACCGAGAAGCTGATCGACAATCCCGTGCGCCGGATCGTCACCGCCTCCTCCATGAGCATCTACGGCGAGGGGCTGTACCGGGACCAGGACGGCGACTTCGTTCAGGACGCGGAGCGCGGCGCTCGTACGTCTGACAACCAGAGCTGGGACCCGCTCGACAGACAGGGCCGTCCGCTGACCCCGGTCGCCACGCCCGAGTGGAAGCAGCCCAGCCTCGCCTCCATCTACGCGCTCGGCAAATATGTGCAGGAGCGCACCACCATGATCATGGCGGGCGCCTACGGCATGGAAGGCGTGTGCCTGCGCCTGTTCAACGTCTACGGCCCGGGCCAGGCGCTCTCCAATCCTTATACCGGCGTGCTGGCGATCTTCTCCTCGCGGCTGCTCAACGGGCAGAAACCGGTGATCTTCGAGGACGGCGGACAGCGCCGCGACTTCGTCTACGTCGGCGACGTCGCCCGTGCCTTCGCCGACGCGCTGGAGCTGCCGCAGGCGGCGGGCGGCGTGTTCAACATCGGCTCGGGCCAGGACCGCTCCGTCACGCAAGTGGCGCAGAGCCTCGCCCGGGCGATGAACCGCAACGACCTCGCACCGGAGATCGTCGGCAAGACCCGCGTCGGCGACATCCGCCACTGCTTCTGTGACACCTCGCTGGCCGCGGACCGCCTTGGCTTCCGCGCCACCAAGGACTTTGAGGAAGGCTTGGCGGAGCTCGCCGGCTGGGTCGCGGAGCAGGAAGCGGTGGACCGCGTCGACCAGGCCAAGGCCGAGCTCGAACAGCGCGGGTTGGTCGCGTGAGCGGTCCGGCCGTTATCGGCCGCAAGCCGGTGCTGGTGACCGGAGGCGCCGGCTTCATCGGCTCCAACGTCGCCAACCGGCTGGCGGGCGAGGGCCGCGACGTGCTGGTCTACGACGCGCTGTCGCGCCCGGGGGTCGAGCGCAACCTCCAATGGCTTCAATCGCGCCACGGCGAGCGCATCAGCTTTGTTCGCGGCGACGTGCGCGACGAGGACAGCCTTGCGGCGGCGGCGCGACAAAGCGAAGCGGTGTTCCACATGGCCGCGCAGGTCGCGGTCACCACCTCCATGGTCGACCCGCGGGAGGACTTCGACATCAATGTGCGGGGCACGCTGCACCTGCTCGACGCGCTGCGCTTATCCGGGCGGCGGGTGCCGCTTATCTTCGCGTCCACCAACAAGGTCTACGGCGACCTTGCCGACCTCGATTTCGAACTCGATGGCGGAGCTTACCGGCCAGTCGACGCAGCCGTCCGGGAGCACGGCATTTCGGAAGCGCAGCCGCTCGACTTCCACACCCCCTACGGCTGCTCCAAGGGCGGGGCCGACCAGTACGTGCTCGACTACGCCCGCAGCTTCGACCTGCCGACCGCGGTCATCCGCATGAGCTGCATATACGGCGAGCGGCAGATGGGCACGGAGGACCAGGGCTGGGTCGCCCACTTCCTGATTCGAGCGCTCGAAGGCGAACCGATCACCCTCTACGGCGACGGCTACCAGGTCCGCGACATCATGGACGTGCGCGATGCCGTTGACGCCTACATGGCTGCATTGAAGCAGATCGACCGGATCAGTGGCCGTGTGTTCAACCTCGGCGGCGGTCCGCGAAACACCGTCTCCCTGCGCCAGATCGTCGCCCACATCGGCGAGGTCACGGGCCGCCGGCCTGACGTTCGCTTCGCCGACTGGCGCGCCGGCGACCAGCGTTACTTCGTGGCCGACACGCGGCTGATCCGCTCCACGCTGGGCCTTGCCGAAGCGCGCGGATGGCAGGAGGGCGTGGCCGATCTCGCCGGGTGGCTTGCCGAAGAGCGCGACCTGCGCGACGCCCCGATGCCCCTCAAGGTCCGCGCGTGACCCCTCGCTTGCACCTCTTCCTCACGACGGACGCTGTTGGCGGGGTGTGGACCTATTCGGTCGAGCTCGCCGCCGCGCTTGCGGCCGAGAACGACGTCGCCGTCACGCTGGCGGTGCTCGGTCCGCCGGCCAGCGCCGAACAGGTTGAGCGCGCCGCTGCGATCCCGGGGTTGCGGTTGGTCCACGCGGAACTGCCGCTCGATTGGACGGCGGAAAGCGAGCTCGAGCTCCGGGCCACCTCTGCTGCCCTCGCGAGCTTGGCGGAGCGGGCTGAAGCCGACGTGGTGCAGCTCCACGCTCCCGCTATTGCCGTTGCCGCCTTCCCGGCGCCGGTGATCAGCGTGGTGCACAGCTGCGTCGCTACCTGGTGGGCGGCCGTGCGCGGAACCGAGCTGCCTGCCGACTTCGCATGGCGCACGGAGCTCGCCCGCGAGGGGATGGAGCGTTCGGACCTGGTCGTCGCGCCGACCCGCGCCTTTGCCGAGGTCGTGCAGCGGGTGTACGCTCTCGAGCAGCCGCCGGCCGCAGTCCACAACGGCCGGTCGCCCCTGCCCATGCCGTCGCTCGCCCGCTCGGAGCGCGCTTTCACGGCCGGCCGCCTATGGGACGAGGGGAAGAACGCGGCGGCGTTCGACCGCGCTGCGGCGCTTGCCGCGACCCCGTTCCGCGCGGCAGGCCCCCTCGCCGGTCCGAACGGAGCGTCAACGCGCTTGCTGTATGCGGAGGCGCTCGGCTCACTGCCCGAGGAGCGGCTGGCGGAGGAGTTCGCAGCGCAGCCAATCTTCGTTTCCGCCGCCCTCTACGAACCGTTCGGCCTGTCGGTGCTCGAAGCCGCGCAGGCCGGCTGTGCCCTGGTCCTGTCCGATCTTCCCACCTTTCGGGAGCTATGGAGCGGCGCCACCCTGTTCGTGAATCCGCGGGACGAACAGGCGATCGCGGCCACGGTCGACCAGCTTGCGGCGCAGCCGGGCGAGCGCGAGCGCCTCGGCGCTGCGGCGCGCGAGCGTTCGGCACAGTTCACCTCGGAGGCCAACGCCCGCACCATGCTCACGCACTATCGTAGCTTGTCCGAACGGCCGCAAAGGGCAGCGGCGTGAAGATCGTCTACTTCTCTCACTCGCTGCGAAGCTGCTGGAACCACGGCAACGCCCACTTCCTCCGCGGCGTGCTGCGCGAGCTGCAGGCGCGCGGACATGAGGTGACCACGCTTGAGCCCGAGGGCGCCTGGAGCCTCCAGAACCTGCTGGCGGACTCCGGCGAGGCAGGGCTCGACGCATGGCAGCAGGCCTATCCCGACCTCCACGCCACCATCTACCGCGTCGGGGATAGGCCTGAGGCCCTGGTCGAAGGTGCCGACCTGGTCATCGTGCATGAATGGAACGAGCCCGCGCTGGTCGCCGATATCGGGCGGCTCCGCACCGCCGGCGCGTCCTTCACCCTGCTGTTCCACGACACCCATCACCGCGCCGTCAGCGACCCGCAAGCGATCCGCGCCTTCGACCTCAGCGGCTACGACGGCGTGCTCGCCTTCGGCGAAACGCTGAGCGAGGTCTATTGCCGCTGGGGATGGAGCGGCCGCGTCTGGACTTGGCACGAGGCGGCCGACACCCGCCTGTTCCACCCGCCCGCCATCGAGGGCGAGCGCTCGGGCTTGGTCTGGATCGGCAACTGGGGCGACGGCGAGCGCTCGGTTGAGCTCGAAGGATATCTGCTCCGTCCGGCGCAGGCGGCCGACCTGCCCCTCGACATCTACGGCGTGCGCTACCCGGTGGACGCCCTGGCCACGCTGGAGCGCTACGGGGTCGATTATCGCGGCTGGCTGCCCAATGCTCGTGCGCCCGAGGTGTTTGGCCGCCACCTTGCCACCGTTCATGTTCCTCGTCGCTTCTACACGACCCTGCTGCCCGGCATCCCGACCATCCGCGTCTTCGAGGCACTAGCCTGCGGGATCCCGCTGGTGTCGGCTCCCTGGGACGATTGCGAAGGCCTGTTCACGCCGGGCGAGGACTATCTGGTTGCCGCAGATGGCGAGGCAATGACCCGGCACTTGCGAGCGCTCGCCAACGATCCCGAACTGCGCCGCAGCCTTGCCGAGCGGGGCCTCGCCACCATTCGCGCCCGCCATAGCTGTGCGCATCGCGTCGACGAGCTGCTGGGGATCGTGGCGCAGCTCAGCCCTGAAAAGGTCGCCGCATGAAGATCGCCTTCTACGGTTCCAGCCTGCTGTCCTCCTACTGGAACGGTGCCGCGACCTATTACCGCGGCATCCTCAGCCAGCTGGCGGCCCGCGGCTACGACATCACCTTCTACGAGCCGGACGCGTTCGACCGGCAGCAGCACCGCGACATCGACCCGCCGTCCTATGCCCGCGTCGTGGTGTATCCGGCGACGATCGATGCCGCCCGCAACGTCCTTGCCGAGGCGGGCGGAGCCGACATCGTGGTCAAGGCGAGTGGTGTCGGCGTGTTCGACGACGAGCTGCTCGAAGGCGTGCTGAACCAGGCTGCCCCCCGAGCACTGAAGCTTTACTGGGACGTGGATGCCGCGGCGACGCTGGAGGAGATCGGCGCGCTTCCCAATCATCCGCTCCGCCGCCGGCTGCCCGAGTTCGACCTGGTGCTGACCTACGGCGGCGGGCCGCCGGTGGTGAACAGCTACACCAGGCTGGGCGCGCGCCGCTGCGTGCCCATCTACAACGCGCTCGATCCCGCGACGCACCACCCGGTGGTGGCCGATGCGCGCTTTGGGGCCGACCTATCCTTCCTGGCCAACCGCCTGCCCGATCGCGAGGCACGGGTGGAGGAGTTCTTCCTCCGCGCCGCGGCCGCCTCGCCCGACAAGCAGTTTCTGCTCGGCGGCAATGGGTGGGAGACCAAGGCCATGCCCGCCAACGTTCGAGCGCTCGGCCATGTCGGCACCCGCGACCACAATGCGTTCAATTGCACGCCGACCGCGGTGCTCAACGTCGCCCGCGACAGCATGGCCAACATCGGCTTCTCGCCCGCCACCCGGGTGTTCGAAGCTGCCGGCGCCGCCGCCTGCCTGATTACCGACGCCTGGAAGGGAATAGAATTGTTCCTCAAGCCCGAGGTGGAGGTGCTGGTCGCCCGCGACGGCCAGGACGTGGCGGAGCAGCTCCGCACGCTGACGCCGGAGCGCGCCCGCGCCATCGGTAAGGCCGCCCTCGCCCGGGTGCTGCGCGAGCATACCTACGCCCAGCGCGCCGTGCAGGCCGACCAGGTGCTGCGCGAGGAAGTGGCCGCCAAGCGCGAACAGGTCGCGGCATGAAGCTGGTCGTCCTCGGCCTGTCGCTGTCCTCCTCCTGGGGCAACGGCCACGCGACCACCTTCCGCGCGTTGCTGGAGGCGTTCGCCGGGCGGGGCCACGACATTCTGTTCCTGGAGCGCGACGTGCCCTGGTACCGCGGGCAGTGCGACTTGGCAGACCCGAGCTACTGCCGGCTGGAGTTCTACGGCGACTTGGCCGAACTGGAGCGCTGGCGCGGGGAGATCGCGAGCGCAGACGCCGTGATGGTCGGCTCCTACGTTCCGGACGGCGTGGCGGTGGGCCGCTTCGTTCAGGAGGCCGCGGGAGGCACCACCGCCTTCTACGACATCGATACGCCGGTGACCCTGGCCAAGCTGGAGCGCGGCGATTTCGAATATCTCTCGCCGGAGATCATCCCCGGCTACGACGTGTATCTGAGCTTCACCGGCGGGCCGACGCTGCGCCACATCGAGCAGCGTTACCGCTCCCCTGCCGCACGGGCACTCTACTGCTCGGTCGACACCGACAGGTACCAGCCGCTTGAGGTGCCCCAGCGCTGGCACCTGTCCTATCTCGGCACCTACAGCGACGACCGGCAGCCTACCGTCGAGCGGCTGCTCAACGCGGTTGCCCGCGCCCTGCCCGACCGCCGCTTCTGCGTGGCCGGGCCGCAGTACCCCGCCGAGATCGAGTGGCCGAGCAACGTCGAGCGGATTGACCATGTCCCGCCCGCCGATCATCCGGCATTCTACGCGGCGAGCCGCTTCGCCCTGAACGTCACGCGCGACGAAATGATCGGGGCGGGCTGGTCCCCGTCGGTCCGCTTGTTCGAAGCGGCAGCCTGCGCGACGCCCATCATCTCCGACGTCTGGGCCGGACTCGACCAGCTGCTGGAGCCTGGGCGCGAG
Organism: uncultured Sphingomonas sp.; assembly: GCF_902806265.1. GTDB lineage: Bacteria > Pseudomonadota > Alphaproteobacteria > Sphingomonadales > Sphingomonadaceae > Sphingomicrobium. Next base: position 16,433 of record NZ_CADCVZ010000019.1, read on the forward strand.
ATCATGCTGGCACGGACCACGCAGGACGTCGTCGCCGCGCTGGAGGAGCTTGCGCCCGAGCAGACACAGGCGATCGGCCGAGCCGCGCGGACACGCGTGCTACAAGAACATACCGCCCGGCACCGGGCGGAAGAGTTGGAACGCTGGTTGACGGAAGCGGCCCGCAGTAGGCAAGTCGCGCCGAGCAAGGGAAGGTTGTTTGCATGATCGGTAACAAGCCCGGTCCGAAGCGGGTTCTGATTGCCGGAGGCGCAGGCTTCATCGGCTCGCACCTTACGGATCGCCTGCTCGCCGCGGGTGCCGAGGTCACCGTCCTCGACAATCTGCAGACGGGCCGCCGCGAGAACCTTGCCCATCTGGACGGCGCTCGCGAGCTGCGCTTCATCAAGGCCGACATCACCGATGAGCTGCCGCGCAAGGTGACCGGCGACCGGTTCGACCAGATCTACAATCTGGCCTGCGCCGCCTCCCCGCCGCGCTACCAGGCCGACCCCGAGCACACCTTGCTCACCAACGTGCTCGGCACCCGGAACCTGCTGCGGCTGGCCGAGGCGCATGGCGCGCGTTTCCTGCTGACCTCCACCAGTGAGGTGTACGGCGATCCCGAGGTGCACCCGCAGCGCGAGGATTATCGCGGGTCAGTCAGCTGCACCGGCCCGCGCGCCTGCTATGACGAAGGAAAGCGTGCGGCCGAGACGCTGACCTTCGACTTCGTGCGGCTCGGCCGCGTGGACGCGCGCGTGGTCCGCATCTTCAACACCTACGGCCCGCGCATGGACCCTGACGATGGCCGGGTCGTCTCCAACGTCATCTGCCAAGCGCTCTCGGGTCAGCCGATCACCATCTACGGCGACGGGAGCCAGACTCGCAGCTTCTGCTATGTCGACGATCTGATTGATGGCATCCTGCGCCTGATGGCTCTCGAATGCGATCAGCCTGGGCCGGTCAACGTGGGCAACGCCGCCGAACTCACCGTGCGCGATCTGGTGGAGCGGGTCGTCGCGCTGACCGGCACGAGCAGCCCGGTCACCTATCAGCCGCTGCCGCAGGACGATCCTCGTCGGCGCCGCCCGGACATCGGACTTGCCCAGCGGCTGCTGGGTTGGGAGCCCAGGGTCGACCTGCAGCAGGGGCTGGAGGCCACCACCACCTACTTCGCCGAGGAACTGCGCCGGCGACCGCCGGATGCCGGAGAGCCCGCGCTCGCCGCCGCGGAATGACGGTCGGTGCTGGTCTACGGCGACCATAGCGAAGCTGTCGACCCGCGCGCCCAGCTTGTTGAGATCGCCGACCGCCTGAGGGGCGGCTGGCTCAATCATGACGCGCTGACCGGCTGCTTCATCGATCTGGCGGGCGTAGCGCAGGGCCTTGCGGACGCGGATTTCCATGCTTGCGGCTGCGACCGGCCGCGGCCGGCCGAGGCCATGCTGCTAGAACAGCTCACCGGTCTGGCCTCCACCCTGCTCCGGTCTTGGGACCAGGGATGCGGCGGCGGACCGGGGCAGCCGCTCCGCATCCCCGTTCCGCTGCCCGGGCAGGTCCAGATTCGCTTGCCCGAAGGCTACGCCTTCTACGCGCTGCGGCCGGAGGCCTATGGCCTCGCCGCACGCCGATCAGAGCTGACCGGTCCTCCGCGGGTGATCGGGCTGCGCAGCATCGGCACCGGGCTCGCCTGCATGGCGGCGGCCGCGCTAGGCGCTCCGCCGCCGCTTACGCTACGACCAATCGGCAACCCCTTCGACCGGCGCCTCAATGTCGCTCCGGACCTTGAGCGCCAGATCCTATCCGGCGATTGCCACTACGTCATCGTCGACGAAGGACCGGGCATGTCGGGCAGCAGCTTCGGCGCGGTTGCCGATTGGCTCGAGGAGCATGGAATAGCGCCGGAGCGCGTCGCCTTTCTCCCTAGCCATGCGGGTGCCCTCGGTCCTCAGGCGAGCGCCCGCCAGCGCCAACGCTGGGCATCGGCGCAGCGGCCAGTGGTGTCGCTCGAGCGCCCGGAGGAAGGCTGGCTTGCGCCGCTGATCGGCCGTCCCAGCCAGCCACTGACAGACCTGTCCGGCGGCGCCTGGCGAGCTGCCGCTGCGATCCCCGAACAGGACTGGCCGTCGATCGACCCGATGTGGGAACGGCGCAAGTTCCTGGTAGCAACGGCAAGCGGCGAGTGGCTGGTCAAGTTCGCGGGGCTTGGCTGGATCGGCGAGCGGAAGCTCCAACTCGCACGCGAACTGCACTTGGCGGGGTTCGGATCGGAGCCGGCCGGTCTGGTCCGAGGCTGGCTGGTGACCCGCTGGCACTCCGATGCAGTGGTCGCCCGCCCAAGCCACGCGGAGCTTACCGCCTATCTGACGTTCCGCGCGAACCTGCCAGCTCCGGGTGCCGGCGCAAGTCCTGCGCAGCTCCTGACAATGATCCGCCGAAACTTACCCGCTCTCGCCAATTGGTCACCCGACCTCGACCGGCTGCATCCGACACCCGTCTGCACCGACAACCGCATGGCGCGGTACGAGTGGCTGCGGCTACCTTCCGGCCAGCTGCTCAAGGCCGACGCGCTCGACCACCATGCCACTCACGATCTCATCGGCTGTCAGGACGTCGCGTGGGACGTGGCCGGCGCCATTGTCGAACTCGGCCTGGAGCCGGACGAGGCAGGTCGGCTTGCGTCAGCAACCGGCGCCGATTCCGCGCTGCTGGACTTCTACCTCACCGCCTACACGGCATTTCGCATCGGGGCGCATCGGATGAGCGCGTCCACGCTCCACCATTGGCCGGAGGAACAGCACCGCCACCTCCTCGCGGCGAAGCAGCTTGAGCGGCGGCTAGCGTCCGTAGATGCGGTCGAGCACGCCGGCGACCTCGACGAGATGCCGGCTGTCGGGGTCGAACCCGGCGCCTGACGCAAGCCGCCGCGCCCAGTCGGCTGCGGCGCGGCCACCCCAATCGTCCTCGCGCCCGGCGAGCGGCCGGCTCGACGTGCCATCCATGCGGACCGCGTCGAAGGCGTAGAAGCTGCCGTCCACATTCCGCAGCGCGGCAGCGCCGCCCGTTCCGAAGAACTCCGCGGAGATCACCGCTTCCTGCCCCGCGGGCAAGCGCCACGAGCAGGCGAGGCGCAGGACCGTACCGCCGGCCAGCGTGACCGTCGCTACCGCGAAGTCCTCGCACTGCTGGGCCGCGTTCCGCAGCGGCTCGCCCCCGCTCAGCAGGTGCGACTGCACCTCGACCACCTCCGGCCACTCCAGCGCCCATAAGGCCAGGTCGACCAAGTGGACGCCAAGGTCCATGACGCAGCCGCCGCCCGACAGCGCCGGGTCGTAGAACCATGGCTTGTCGGGGCCATAGGCGTTGTGGAAGGTGAGGTCCGCCGCGAAGACTCGGCCGAGCTCGCCGCCGCGAACCAGGTCGCGGATGGCCTGAATGCCGCCCGTGAAACGATAGCTGAGATCCACGCCGAGCAGGCGGTCACCCTGCTCGGCCGCCCCCACTACCCCGCCGACTTCCGCCGCCGTTCGCCCGAGCGGCTTCTGGCAGAACACGGCCACCCCCGCCCTCAGCGCACGGATCGACTGCTCGGCATGCAGCGCGCTGGGGCTGGCGATCACCAGCCCGTCGAGGTCCTGGGTCAGCAGCTCGTCCAGGCTGTCCATCGCGGCCGCGCCAGGCGCCAGTTCGATGGCTGCCGAGCGCATCTCCGCCGAGGGATCGGCGACCGCCGCCACTTCAATCACGCCGGTGGCGAGCATGGCCTCCATCCGGTGGCGGCCGATCCAGCCCACGCCGAGGAACCCCAGCCGCGGCTTGTCCGTCACGGTACCACCAGCGCCTTGAGAAAGCCGTCCGGCCGGTCGCGAGTGTCGTTAAGCGCGTCGCCCAGCCGCTCGAGCGGGTAGCGGTGCGTGTAGAGCGGCGACGGGTCGAGCCGGCCGCTGGCGACCGCGTCGACCGCCTCCCGAATGCCTTCGATGTAGCGCGCTGGATCGCGCTCATGGGCGTTGATCACGTCCAACCCCCGCCAATTCCACAACCACATGTTGACCTGCCGCGGCCCATCCTGATGGTAGCCCGCGACGATCAGCTTGCCGCGTTCCGCAGTAAGCTCTGCCGCCAAGTCGAGCGGCCACTGCTTGCCGACCGCCTCGATCACCCGCTCGCAGAACTTACCGTCCGTAAGCTCCTTGACCCGCTCGATGATCCCGCCGTGGTCTTCCATCGGGATCACCTCGGCCGCGCCGAACTGGCGGGCCACGTCGAGCGAGAACGGCCGGCGCGAGATCGCGATTACCCGCGCGCCCGCGTCGGTGGCCAGGCGGGTGAGGATCGCGCCCAGAAAGCCGATGCCGACGATGGCCACGGTCTGGCCGGCCTCGATGTCGCTGCGCCGAAAGATGTTGAAGGCGCATCCGAGCGGCTCGCCCGGAAAGGGCTGGCCGTGAAGCGCCGGCGGCAGCTTCACCACCGCGTCCGCCTCGGCGACGTCGAAGTCGGCGTAGCTCTTGTAGCTCAATGCCGCCACGCGGTCCCCGAGCTGCATGGCCGTGACACCCTCGCCCAAGGCGTCGATCGTGCCCCAGCCCTCATGCCCCATGCCGCCTGGCTCCCCGGGGAAGCTCATCCACTCCGGGCCAGACCAAGGCGTCAAGTTGGAGGCGCACACCCCGCAACCTTCGAGCTTGACCCGCACCTGCCCAGGCCCGGGCTCCGGCCGGTCCACCTGCTTCAGCCGCATCTCGCCAGGCCCCGCCAGCACCGCAGCGCGCATGGGTGTACTCATAGTTGCGATGTCGCTCACGTTTCTTCTCAGCTGGCGAAAGATTCGTCGGTCGGACGCGCGAAGAAGTCGAGGTACCAGGGCACGGCAACCGCCATCCCCTCGGCCACGGTATGGCTCGGCTGATAGCCCAGCAGCGTGCGGGCTTTGCTGATGTCGGCCAGTGAATGCCGCACGTCGCCCGGCCGGAACTCGCCCATCTGCGGCTCGCGGGCGTAATGGACTTGGTGCTGGCGCAGCGCGTCGCGGATCAGCCCGAACAGTTGCAGCAGGCTGGTGCGTTCGCCGACCGCGACGTTGTACACCTCGCCCTGCGCGTCATCCCCGGCCAGAGCCGCGCGAATGTTGGCCTGCACCGCGTTGGCGACGTAGCAGAAGTCGCGGCTGGTCTCCCCGTCCCCGTTCACCAGCACCGGCTGATCGCCGATCATTGCCGCGGCCCACTTGGGGATCACCGCCGCATAAGCGCCGTCCGGGTCTTGCCGCGGCCCGAACACGTTGAAGTAGCGCAGGCCCGTCACCTTGATGCCGTAGCTCCGCGCGTAAACCGATGCGTAGATCTCGTCGGCCAGCTTGGTGGCCGCGTAGGGCGACAGCGGCGCTCCGATCCGGTCCTCGCGCTTGGGAAGGTCCGGGCTGTCGCCGTAGGTCGAACTGGAGGCGGCATAGACGAAGCGACTGACCTCCGCCCGGCGCGCAGCGTCGAGCATGTTGACGAACCCCGTGACGTTGACGTCGTGGGAGGTTAGCGGATCGGCCAGGGAGCGCGGCACGGAGCCGAGCGCAGCCTGGTGCAGCACCACGTCCACGCCCGCGAGGGCGGCAGCACAAGCCTTGCGGTCGCGAATGTCGCCTTCGATGAAGCGAAAGCTCCTCTCGAACTGCTCGGGCGCGGCGGCCTGAAGCTCGTTGAGGTTGCGGCGATGACCGGTCGCGAAGTTGTCGAGCCCGACCACGCGCTGGCCGCCCTTCAACAACGCTTCGGCTAGATTGGAGCCGATGAAGCCCGCGACACCGGTGACCAGCCAGGTGGACTGCCGGCCGGCGAGCATGGCGGAAAGCTGGGGATCGAGGATGAGCGTGACCTTTCCCTAACGAAGCTGCGCTCCGCTAAAGAGATGTAGGCCAAACGGCAACGCTTAACCGGCGCCGGGCCCGGCACGCTCGACTTAGTAGCGGGCGCTGGTCCCGCCCGTGCGCTTGTTGTTCTTGTAGTAAGCGTAGCCGGCACCGGCCGCGGCACCGATGATCGGTCCGATGAACGGCATGGGGATGCCGATCAACGCGCCCACCGCGGCGTACTTGGCCATCTTCTTGCCCAATGGCTTGTCTTGCATCATCGTTCTGCTCCCGGGGTCGTTACAAACCTGCGTGATCAACTCCCGCGCTCTGCCTTCGTTGCGCACATACAAGCCATGTCGGTGCAGCACCCTTGCGAATGCGTCGCAATAGCGGCTAGACGGCGGTCCATGACGACTTCGGCAGTCCGCACCTGGTACCTGATCCACAAGTGGACGAGCCTCGTGTGCACGGCGTTCCTGTTCATGCTGTGCGTAACCGGCCTGCCGCTGATCTTTCATGACGAGATCGACCGGCTGACCGGCGGACCGCCGCCACTCCAGGGCCCCGCATCCTCGTCGGACTCGCCGGGGCTGCTGCCGCTCGACGCCATGCTCCAGCGGGCGCTGGCGGAGCGGCCGGTCGAGGTGCCGCTCTACATGGCCTTCGACAATGGGAGCCCGCTGCTGACGGTCACGACCGGGCCGGCGCCGGACGCCGCCGAAGCCGACATGACCTTGCTGTTGTTTGACCGGATCACCGGCCGGATGGTCGCGCCGCCCGGTGAAGAAGGGTTCATGGACGTCCTTCTCCAGCTCCATACCGATATGTTCCTGGGCTTGCCTGGAATGCTGTTCCTCGGCTTCATGGGCGTCCTGTTCGTTGCCGCCCTTGTGTCGGGCACCGTGCTCTACGCGCCGTTCATGCGAAAGCTCGACTTCGGCACCCTGCGGGCCGAGCGCAGCCGTCGGACGAAGTGGCTGGACTGGCACAATCTGCTGGGGATCACCGCCTTGGCCTGGATGACTGTGGTCGGGGTGACCGGCTTCATCAACGCCCTCGCGACCCCGCTAATTGACAGTTGGCGGGCGGACGCCGCGGCAGAGATGACCGGCAGCAAGGAGGGGGTAAGCGCGCTGCCGCCGCAGCGGTACGGCTCGCTGGACAAGGCCATGGCCTCGGCCCGCCGAGCGCTGCCGGGCAACAATCCGCAGTTCGTCGCCTTTCCCGGCGGAGCCTTCAGCACGCCGGGTCACTATGCGGTCTTTTTCCAGGGCGCGACACCGTTCACCCAGCGGCTGCTGACGCCAGCGCTGATCGACGGCGCGACTGGCGAGCTCACCGACGTGCGGCCGATGCCGCTCACGATGAAGGCGTTGCAGCTCAGCCAACCGCTGCACTTCGGCGACTACGGCGGGCTGCCGCTGAAGCTTCTGTGGGCGACGCTGACCTGCTCCACCCTGGTGGTGCTTGGTTCGGGGATCTACTTGTGGCTCGGCCGCCGCCGCGCCCCACTGGCCGCGCGCGTGCGGGAGGTTACCAGCGGCGGACGGGCGACCTTGGTGCCGAGCCCCACCGAATGAGCCGCTCCACCTTTGGACTGCCAACCTTCATCGCGCTACTGAGTCTCGCCGGATTGGTGCTCGCGCTGACCGGCGAAGGCTGGCGCGACGGCCTGTCGTGGGCGGCCTTGTCCGCTCCCCTGCTTGCGGTTGCCTGGGCAATGACCGCCCGAAAGCCTCGCTGAAGGCGACCATACGCCGGTCCGTTTGCCTGCGCTGGGAGAGGTGGCACCGCGGGATGTCAGTCGGCGCCATGTTCCTTGTCGCGGGGCTCGGGCTGGGCCACCGGCAAGCTCCACCCCCGCCTAATTGCAAGCAACCGGAGGCCGAAGCAGGTGCCAGCTGCAGCGATCGCGGCCGGGATGACCGGCCAGCTCAAGAGGTCGCCGATTACGACTACGGTCGCGCCACTCAGCGCGGCTACCGCATAGAGTTCGCCGCGCAGCACAGCCGGCGTTCGCGCGACCAGCAGGTCCCGGGCGATCCCGCCGCCGATGCCCGTGAGCATGCCGAGCAGGGCCGCCATTAACGGCGTAGCCCCGAACGCCAGAGCCTTCTGCGCGCCGGATACCGCGAACAGCGCCAACCCGCCGGCATCGAAGATCAGAATGGGCACGCGCCAGCGGGTTGCTGGGGAGTGCCAGAAGAAGATGGTCAGGCCCGCGGCCATTGCGGCGGCGAAGTAGCGCCAATCGCCGATGGCGGCGGGCGGGACTGAACCAATCAGCAGGTCTCGCCCGATGCCGCCTGCAACGGATGCGGCGAACGACAGGACCAGCACGCCGAATAGGTCGAGGCTCCGCTGCACGCCGAGCATGGCGCCGCTGATCGCGAATACGAAGGTGCCGAGAAGATCGAGAACGAGCAGAAGGTCGCGCAACCGTTGCGCGATCTCCGGACTGAGGGCGGTGTTCATTGGGACCGAATTTCAACTCCAGCGACAGCCACAGCCGTTCTACCGCGGCCACGCGCTCACGAGCGGTTACGCCAGACTTGCTGCCGGTAGAAGCGGTTTGCAGTCTTGCCCTTGCCTGCCGTCGGGGGTGGTGATGCTCCCAGCGGACTTGCGATTCAACCTGCCATGGCGTGGCCCGTCCGCAACGGATATCGACCCTCCGCAAAGATGCGCCGGGGAAGTCTGCGGTAGTCTGGTTTGGGCAGGGAGGAGTTGGACATGCAGGGCAGCGCGAGGGGAACGGCAGCCGCAATACGCCCCTACCGGATAGGGCTACTCGCCGGGGCGGCGCTACTCGCGGGGCTCGCCAGTCCCGCGGAGGCGCAGACCACCGACCAGCCGGCTCAGCCCGACGCTGCGGAAACGCCCACAGGTGAGAATAGCGACACCGGCAGTCCCGAGGGCACCGACTCGCAGATCGAGACGGTTCGGACGGAAGAAGGCGAAATCATCGTGACCGCTCGCCGCTTCGTCCCTGGCGAGGCGTTCGCGAACAAGTCGGACATACCGCTGATCGAAACGCCGCAGTCGGTATCGGTGGTCACCCGCGACCAGATCGACCTGTTGAACTTCGTCGATGCGCAGCAGGCGGTTCGCTACACCGCCGGCGTGTTCGGGGAGAACTACGGGCCCGACCTGCGCTTCGACTTCTTCACCGTGCGTGGCTTCACCCCGCGGCAGTACATCGACGGGTTGGCCGCACCGGTTTCGACCACCATCTTCTCGACCGGCCTCGACCTGTATGCCTTTGAGTCGCTCGAGCTGCTTAAAGGCCCGGCTTCGGTCCTCTACGGCAGCGCGCCGCCAGGGGGCATCTACAACGAGACCAGCCGCCGCCCTTCCAACGTGTTCAATTCAGAGATCCAGGCCAAGTTCGGGCAGGACGACTACAAGTCGCTTGCGGGCACGATCACGGGTCCGGTTACCGACGCGGTCAGCCTGCGCTTCACCGGGCTCGGCCTCGACCGCGAGGCGGAGCGCGACGGCGTATCGGCTCGCCGCCTCCTGCTGGCGCCTTCGGCAACGATCAAGATCGGTGACGCGACCCGGCTTACCGGCCTGTTCCACTACCAGCGGGATCGGGTCCGGGGCGACACCAACGGCTTCCTTCCGGTGTTCGGCACGCTGCTTCCGAACCCGCTTGGCGAGGTCGATCGCGACACTAACCTCGGTGATCCCGAGAACCTTTATCGGCGGCGCCAACGCGGCATGGGTTTCGACCTGGCGCATGAGTTCACCGACGCGCTTACCTTCCGCTCGAACGCGCGCTGGAGCCGCTACCGCGAGCGCACTCCGACCGGGGTCTACGGCGGCGGCGGCCTGGTCGACGATGATTTCGACAGCGTGCCCGACGACTTCCGGACGGTTCAGCAGTTCAACTTCAGCTATGCCGAGGACGTCCGCGCCTTCACAATCGACAACCGGCTCCATGCCAAGGTCGCGACCGGAGCGCTGGAGCACGACCTGTTGGTCGGCCTCGACTACCGCAACGTCGACAACGAAAGCGCGTTCGGCTTCATCTTTGGCAACCGGATCGACCTCTTCGATCCCGAAAACGTGCCCCTGGCGCCCGCGCTGCGCGAGCCCGGCTATCCTTTCACCTTCAGCGACCTTCGGCTGAAGCAGGTCGGCTTCTACGCCCAAGACCATATCGGCCTGGGCAACTTCTTCGTGACCCTGAACGGGCGTTACGACCGGGTGAACCTGCGTAACGATAACCCTGGGGCACCTGCGACCAATCCGACCTATAGCAAGCAGGACGAGTTCACCTACCGGGTGGGCGCCAATTACGTGTTCGACAACGGGTTCGCGCCCTACATCGGCTATGCGACCTCGTTCGAGCCGGTACTTGGAACGAACTCGGTGACCGGCGAGGCCTTCCGCCCCAGCTCCGGCCGGCAGATCGAAGGCGGCATCAAGTATAACGGCCGCAATCTGGGTCCTGGCGTTCGCCTGTTCGCGACTGCCGCGTTGTTCAAGATCAGGCAAAAGGATGTGGTGCAAACGCTTCCGGCGATCACGCCCGTCTTCGGCACTCAGGTCGGCGAGGTCGAAGTCTGGGGCGGCGAGCTCGAGCTGGTTGCGCGCTTCCGCGAGCAGCTGTCGGTCAATGGCTCCTATAGCTACAACAAGTCGGAGGTGACCGAGAGCAGCACGGCCGCGGAAGTCGGCGCGGACCTGCCGACCACGCCCAAGCACAAGGCCAGCGTGTTCTTCGACTACACCATCCCGCGCGGCACTCTGGCTGGGTTCGGCTTCGGTGCGGGCGGACGCTACACCAGTCGCAGCGCAGGCTCGCTCCCCGGACCGTTCAATCCCGTTGTGTACTACGGGGAACGGGCCACCCTGTTTGACGCCACCGTGCACTACGATCTGCCGGGCTGGCGCTTCGCCATCAACGGGTCCAACATCTTCGACAAGACCTATGTGGCGCGTTGCTCGGGGCCGGGCGGCTGTACTTACGGCGCGGGACGGCAGGTGATCGGAACCCTGATCAAGAGGTTCTGACCGCCGGTTGGAGGAGTGGAGTTCGAGTGCTGGGACGAGTTTGCGCTGCTTCTGTTTCGCTCCTGCTCCTGGCCAATCTGCCAATTGCCGCAGCCGCTGCTCAGCGCCGCGGCCCACCACCTCCTGAGGTCGGCCGCCATTTCGACGATGCCGCGCATAAGGCGTGGTCGAGCCGCTACCGGCCGCTGCCCCGTTCCGACCTGCTGATCGTCAATGTCCGGGTGCTCGATGGCGCCGGGGGCAAGCTCGACGGCTCCGTCCTGGTCAGGGACGGCAAGATCGCCGCGGTAAGTGGTGGAACCCCGCCGACGCCTGCGGGTGTGCAGGTGGTGGACGCGCGCGGCCGGTGGATCACTCCCGGCATTATCGACGTGCACAGCCATAACGGGACCTTCGTCGCGCCGCTCACTGCGAACGATTCGGAATATTCGGACGTGAGTGAAACCAGCAGCCCGATAGCCGCCGGCGCGTGGGTCGAGCACAGCATCAACGTCCAGGACCCGAGCTTCTTCCGGGCGCTCGAAAGCGGCGTCACCACCTTGCAGACCCTGCCCGGCTCCATTCCGCTGATCGGGGGGCGTTCGGTGGTGCTCAAGCCGGTGCCCGCCAGCACGGTCGCCGCCATGAAGTTCCCGGGCGCGGCGCAAGGCGTGAAGCTCAGCTGCGGCGACAATCCGCGCAGCTTCTTCGGCAGCAAGGGCCGCGCGCCCAACAGCCGAATGGGCGAGATCGAGATCCTGCGCGCACTGTTCACCCGCACGCGCTCCGAGAAGCATGGGAAGCGCGGTCCGGGCGGGCCGATCGACGCGGAGACGATCGACGGCGTGCTGACCGGCCGGTTTCCGGTGCACGTCCATTGCTACCGCGCCGACGACATCGCCACCATGATGAACCTGGGGGCCGAGTTCGGCTTCCGGATCACCGCGGTCCACCATGCGACGGAGGCCTACAAGATCCCGCAGCTGTTCGTGGAGAACGGCACCTGTGCGGTGCTGTGGGCGGACTGGTGGGGCTTCAAGACCGAAGCGGCCGACGCGATCCGCGCCAACGCCGCCTTCATGGACGCCGCCGGCGCCTGCGTCGCCATGCATTCGGATTCGCCTCTAATGGGGCAGCGGCTCAACGTCGAAGCCGCCAAGGCTATGGCCGCGGGTCGTCGCGCGGGCGTCTCCATCCCGCCTGAACGCGCGATCCGTTGGCTGACGTCCAATCCGGCAAAGGTGCTTGGCCTTGGCGACCGGATCGGCACGCTGGCGCCCGGCCGCAATGCCGATCTGGTGTTGTGGAGCGGCGATCCTTTCAGCGTCTACACCAAGGCGGATATGGTGCTGATCGACGGCGCCGTGGCGTTCGACCGCTCCGACCCGCGCCGGCAGCCCAGCTCCGACTTCTTCGTCGGGCGCCCATCGGGGCAGCCCCGCTGACCCGCCTGCTGCCCCGCCTTGGAGCTCTGGTTCTGGCGCTCGCCGCTCCAAGCGTGGGCAGCGCTCAGGACCTTGCCGTCGTCCATGCTCGCGCCTGGACGGGCAGCGGTGCAGGACCGGTCGAAGATGCCACGATCGTCGTGCGGGGCGGCCGGATCGCTTCCGTCCAGGCAGGTACGGCCCCGCCGGCGGGCTTGACGGTGCTCGACGCCGGCGGCCGCAACGTCACGCCCGGACTGTTCGCCGGCGCAACCCAGGTCGGATTGGTGGAGGTGGCGGGCGCGGAGGACACGACCGACGAAGCCGTCAGTTCGGGCAAGCTTGGACCGGCGTTCGACGTCGCTCCCGCGATGAACTCCAACAGCCTGCTGGTCGAGCAGGCGCGGAGTGACGGCGTGCTGTGGGCCATGTCCTTTCCGAACGGCACGCCGAACTCGCCTTTTCTCGGCCAGTCGGCGCTGCTCCGGCTCGGTGGCGGCAGCATCGTAGTGAGGCCCCGGGCCGCGATGTTCGTGCGGATCGGCGGCTCGGCCAGCTTCGCCGCGGGCGGTTCGCGCGCCGCGCAATGGACCCTGCTCCGGCGCGCGCTGACCGAAGCCGGGCAACTAGGTTCGCGCGGCGAGCTCCCGCCCGACGAACGCCTGCTCGGCCGCTACGATCTGGAGGCGTTGCGGCCGGTCGCGGCCGGGAACATGATCCTAGCCATCCAGACGCACCGCGAGTCCGACATCCGCGAGGCCATCCGCCTTGCCCGCGAGCTGCGCTTGCGGGTCGTGCTGGTCGGGGGGGCCGAAGCCTGGCGGGTGGCCCGCGAACTCGTCGTGGCGCGTATCCCGGTGCTCGTCGATCCCGGCGCCAACCTGCCGCTCAGCTATGACGAGCTCGGCGCCCGGGCGGACAATGCTGCAATCCTTCACCGCGCCGGAGTGACCGTTGCGATCATCCCGTCCGCCCACGGGATCGACATGAACTACAATGTCGGGGTCAGCTCACGCATGGCCGCCGGGCTCGCCGTTGCCGCCGGCTTGCCGTATGCCGCCGCCATCCGCAGCCTGACGCTTGCACCCGCGCAGATCTGGGGCGCCGAAGGAACGACCGGCAGCCTGGAGCCCGGCAAGGTCGCGGACATCGCGATCTGGGATGGTGACCCGCTTGAGCCGGGCAGCGCCCCCAGCCACATGATCCGCGGCGGCCGGCCCATCTCGACCCTGACCCGGGAACAGCAGCTCAGCCGTCGCTATGCGCCCATCAACAAGGACGATCCGTGGCCGCCGGCGTACCGTTGAGAGTGGCCGGGTTGCTCTTGTTCGCATCGCTTGCGGGGGCCGAGCCGTTGCTCGCGGCGCCTGCAACCAACGGCCTGCCGCTTAGCCCCGGACGGCGGATCGAGTTCCGGACCGATAGCGCGACCTGGACGCCGGTGGATGTTTCGCCGGACGGCAGCCGGCTGATCACCGACATCCTGGGCGACCTGTACAGCCTGCCTATTCGCGGCGGCGACGCGCGCCGCCTGACCTCCGGTTTGGCGGTGGACACGCAACCGGTCTTTTCGCCCGATGGCCGGCGCATCGCCTTTGTCAGCGACCGCAGCGGTGCCGAAAGCCTGTGGGTAGCAGACTCAGACGGCACGAACGCCAGGCGCGTGACCACTGGGGAGGACGACATCTGGGTGTCGCCGGCTTGGTCGCCGGACGGCAAGTCGATCTACGCGTCGCGCTTCGTCCCCGCAGCCTCGGCTTACGAGCTGTGGGTGCACCCGTTCACCGGCACGGGCGCGGGCCGATTGCTCGTGCCGGCAAACGCGCAGGGAAGCTCCCGGAGCAGCCTTGGCGGTTGGCCAACGCCGGACGGACGAGCGATCCTCTTCGCCCGCGCCGAAGGCCGGCTGAGCGACGAGCTTGCCGCCTGGACGATCGTCCGCCGCGAACTCGATAGTGGCGAGGAGACGGTGCTGGTGTCGGCCCCGCCGAGCTATCGCAGCGACCTGGTCCAGGGCAGCTTCTTCCGCCCGGTGCTGTCGCCGGACGGCCGCACCCTCGCCTACGGCAGCCGCCATGAGGGGCAGACGGGGCTGCGCCTGCTGGACCTCGGGAGCGGCCGCGACCGCTGGCTCGCCTTTCCCGTCCAGCACGACCAGGCGCAGGCGTCGAGCTGGCTCGACCTCCTGCCCCGGTTCGACTTCACGCCCGACGGCCGCTCCGTGGTCTTCACCCGGGGCGCCAAGCTGCATCGGGTCGATGTGGCCACGGGCACCGTCAGTCCCCTGCCCTTCGCGGCCGAGGTCGCGATCGACCTCGGGCCGAACCTGCGCAGGGAGATCAAACAGGACGAAGGTCCGGTACGCGCCCGCATAATCCAGCACCCCGTGCCTTCGCCCGATGGACGGCACGTGGCATTCTCGGCCTTGGGCCGCGTCTATGTCACGTCCCTGACCGGCTCTGGCGGGACGCGTCTCGTTACGCCACCCAGTCAGCGCGCCTTTATGCCGAGCTGGTCGGCCGACGGGCGGACGCTAGCCTATGTGAGCTGGACCGCACGCGCCGACGGGCATGTCTGGTCGGTTCCCGCAGGCGGCGGGCCCCCCCGCCAGATCAGCCGAACGCCCGGCTACTACACATTCCCCGTGTTTACTCCGGACGGCCGAGCGATCCTGGCGGTGCGCTCGAGCACCCGGTTCCGCATGGGCAGCTACATGGAGTATGGCGCGCACCGCCAGGCGAGCCTGGTCGAGCTTGGCCTTCGCGGCAGGGCAGAGCGGACGCTGGCGACGGGGATGATGGGCGGACGCCCGCATTTCACGAGCGAGCCGGGTGCCACCTACCTCCACTTCGCCGACGGCCTCGCCCGCGTTCCCCTGAACGGCGGTCCGCGGCAGGCCATGCTCAAAGTGAGCGGACCTGGCTGGTACTTCACCGATACGCCAGGTACGGCCGACGACCTGCGGATCAGCCCCGATGGGCGCTGGGCGTTGGCGCAGATCGCCCAGCAGCTGCATCTGATTGAGCTGCCGCCTAACGGGGTGGCCGAGATCGACCTCGGCAATCCGAAGGTCCAGCACCGCAAGCTGACGGACGAAGGTGCCGACTTCTTCGAATGGAGCCGTGACGGCTCGGTCGTTCATTGGGCGGTCGGCTCCACCCTGTTCAGCCGCCCACTTGCCTCCGTCCTGTTTCAGGGCCGTGAGGACCTCCGCGACGCAGCCAAGCCAGGCGTCATCGGCCGCGAAGCGCGGGTCTTCCTACCCCGCGCCGTTCCCAGCGGCGCGCTGCTGCTGCGCGGGGCGACCCTCCTTACCATGCGCGGCGGCGAGACGATCCCCAACGCCGACCTGTTCGTCATTGACGATCGCATTGCGGCACTCGGACCGGCAGGCAGCGTCGCGGTCCCACCCAATACTGCGATCCGGGACGTGGCCGGGAGCTTCATCATTCCCGGCCTGATCGATAGCCACCACCACTACGCCGACCTTCGCCGCGGCGTGCTCGACTTCGAAAGCTGGGGCCCTCGGGCGAACCTCGCCTACGGGGTCACGACCGCCTTCGATCCGTCAACACTCAGCATCGATACGCTCGCTTACGAAGACGCGATCAACGCCGGCTTGATGCTGGGCTCGCGCATGCCTTCGACTGGTCCGGCGCTCTTCTCGTTCAATCAATTCAAGAGCCTGGAGGAGGTGCGCGCGGTGTTGCGTCGTTATCACGACCGCTATGGCACTCGTAACCTCAAGCAATACCGCGTGGGCAACCGCCGGGTCCGGCAATGGATCGTGCAGGCGGCGCGGGAGCTTGGCATGCTGCCCACGAGCGAGGGCGCCCTGTCGCTCAAGCTCGGCCTCAGCCAGATCATCGATGGCTACCCGGGTCACGAACATGCCTTGCCCGCGCCGCCGCTGGGCCGGGACTTCGTGCAGCTGCTGGCGCGCTCGCGTGCCAGCTACACGCTCACCCTGCAGATCGGGAACGGTGGCTACGAGGGGCAGGATTATTTCATCGTCCGCGACCGTCCGTCGGAGGACCCGAAGCTCAACCGCTTCGCCCCGCGGTCGGTCGTGACCGTGAAGACCAGGCAGCGGGCGTGGCGGCACCTGGGCGAGTATCGGTTCCCGCAAGTCGCTGCCGACGCGGCGCGGGTGAAGCGGGCCGGCGGACTCATCGCCACCGGGGCGCATGGCGAGATGCCCGGCCTGGGTACCCACTGGGAAATGGAGGCGCTGGTTATGGGCGGCATGACGCCGGCTGAGGCGCTGCATTCCGCCACCATGGGCTCGGCCGAGGCGATCGGGCGCTCGGGCGAGTTCGGCAGCCTGGAGCCCGGCAAGTTCGCGGACCTTGTTATTCTGGCGCGCGATCCGCGCACCGACATCCGCAACAGCCTGTCGGTCGCGCAGGTGATGCAGGGCGGGCGGCTCTACGACGGTGACAGCCTCGACCAGCTCTGGCCGGTCCGCCGCCGCCTGCCGGAGCCTTGGTTCCGCGGCGAGGATGCACCTGCCATCGCCGCAAGCGAGTTCCCGGCGCCGCCCGATCCCTTCCACCCTGACCACTAGTGCCCCCAAAGGAGCAGTTTTCATGAAGTCGATCCTAGTCGCAGCTGCCCTGCTACTCACGCCCGTTGCGGCGCTGGCGCAGCAGCCCGCCCCGCCGCCCGCGGCACCGGCCCCGCAGAAATTGCTGGTGGAGATCTACCGCATTGCGCCCGGCCAGCACGAAGCGTTCATGCGCCTGATCGCCCTGTTCGACGAAGCCAACCGCCGCGCCGGTCTGCCGCCGCGGCAGCTGTACGTTCACCGCGATGGCGCGGACTGGGATTTCATGCTGATCCAGCCCGCCGACATCCCGCCGGACAAGGAAGCCGCGCTCACCGCGGCGTACGAGGCGTTGAAGACGCCTTCTGGAGCCAATTTCTTTGTCACCATCCGCCGCTTCATCGCCGAGCATACCGACAGCTTCGTCACCGGCCCGACCAATGCAGCCGATTGGCTGAAGGGCCTCGACGACGCGCGCCGCCGCGGTCGCTAGCTAGCGCACGCGGTACTGGCTTGGGGGCACTCCGAAGGCGCGGTGGAACATGGCCGTGAAGGCGCTCGGACTCTCGTAGCCGACGTCGAAGGCCACCGTGGTGACCGGGCTGCCGCTGGCCAGCAGCGATAGCGCTTCCATCAGCCGCACCTGCTGGCGCCACATGGCAACGCCCATGCCGGTTTCCTGCTTGAACAGCCGGGTAAAGGTCCGCCGGCCCATGCCCGCGACCTTGGCCAGTTCGTCCAAGTCGCGCTGATCGGAGGGATCGTCGAGGACTGCGCGGCAAACTCGGAGCAGACGGACGTCGCGCGGCATCGGCACATGGTAGGGCGCGTTGGGCATGGCGGCGATCTCCTCCTGCAGCAGGCGGATGATGCGGCCCTCGCGCGCTTCCATGTCGTACTTGGCGCCGAAGTGCGCGAC
This sequence comes from uncultured Sphingomonas sp., assembly GCF_902806265.1. GTDB lineage: Bacteria > Pseudomonadota > Alphaproteobacteria > Sphingomonadales > Sphingomonadaceae > Sphingomicrobium. The sequence goes on from NZ_CADCVZ010000019.1 coordinate 34,153, forward strand.
CTCCACGATCAAGGCCTTGAGGAAGTCCGATACCTCGATCACCCGGCAGTGACCCTCGCCGAAGTCGCGTACGCTGCGATCGAAGTATAGGGTCCGCAGCGACACGTGCCCGCGGCAGCCCACTTCATGCGCAACGCCTGCCGGGATCCACAAGGCGCGCTGCGGCGGAATGACGAAGCTGGCGGAGTCCACCACCACCGACATCACGCCCGACGAGGCATAGAGCAGCTGGGCCCGCCCGTGGCTGTGCTCTTCGTCCGTGAAGCCGGGCGCATATTCGTCTTCCAGGCCGATGACCGGGCAACACGGATCGTCGGAATCGATAAAATGCTTCATTGGCCCACTCGCGACAGCTGCCGCAGGATTGTCGATCTAAGAGCTTAAGCAAACCAAGAGCAATCGCAAGGGCAAACGCTGGCGAGCGCGATGCCCAAGGCGGATGGAAACTGGCCCGCAGGCACAAGCGAGGTAACGGTTGGGACTCCAATCACATGCACACGTCTGCTCGGAACATGCGCACTGGAGATGCCTGATTATGCATGGCGGGGGCGAGCGGGGCCAACTGGACGACCTTGAGCCCGGCGTCCGCCAGTTCCAGCAACGAGTCGCCGCGGATTACCACCGCTTGTCGGACGGCGGTACGCCGGACATCCATGAACGCCGGCGAGTGGCGGAGCTGGTGCGTCGGCCCTGGGCGAAGGGCGGGCCGGAGATGGCCGATGTCCGCGACCTACGCGCCGGAGAGCGGCAGGTCGCTGTTCGCATCTATCGGCCGACGAGCGATCCACGGCTGCCCGCGCTGATCTACATCCATGGCGGCGGCTGGATGCTGTTCAGCGTCGACACTCACGACCGGCTGATGCGCGAATATGCGGCCCGCGCCCGGGTCAACGTGATCGGTGTCGATTATAGCCTGGCACCCGAAGCCCGCTTCCCGCACCCGGTGCTCGAAGCGGTCGACGTGGTTCGCTGGGTCCGGTGGGAGCTGGACTCCGGCCTGCTTGCTCCGGCCGCCCTCGCGATCGGCGGCGACTCGGCGGGAGCCAATCTGGCGGTCGCCGCCAACTTGGCCCTCCGCGACGCTGGCGAGCCGGTGCTCGATGCCGCCCTGCTCAATTACGGCGCGTTCGATTGCGAACGGCGGTCGTCGCATGATCGCTACGGCGGACCCTCCTACACCTTGACGCCGGGCGAGATGGACGAGTTCTGGGAGGCCTATGTCCCCTCGGGCGAGCGGTTCAACCCGCTGGCCCGCCCGTTGCTGGCCGATCTCACCGGCCTTCCGCCGACCTTCCTCTGCGTGGCCGAGTGCGACATCCTGGCCGACGAGAACCAGGAGATGGCGCGTCGGCTGCAGGCCGCGGGTGTGCCGACCACCGTCGGCAGCTATCCCGGCGCCACCCACAGCTTCCTGGAGGCCGTCAGCGTTTCGCCGCTTGCCGACCGCGCGATCGACGATGCCGCGAGCTGGCTGTCCAAGGTCCTCGCGCGGTGACGGGGCAGCCTGCCGGGCGCGGGTGGAGCGACCGCGACGTCGTCGAGCTGATCGAAGCTCATCCGCTTGCCTTCGTCATCAGCGGCGAGGGCTTCGTCACCACGCCCCTGCCGATGCTCGTCGAAACCGATGCGTCCGGACGTCCGGCGACGCTGCTCGGCCACTTCGCCCGCCGCAATCCACAGGTGGACGTCCTCCGCGCCGACCCGCGCGGTTGCTTTCTGTTCGTCGGACCGCACGGCTACGTGTCGCCGGAGCTCGTCACCACGACCAAGGATTGGGCGCCAACCTGGAACTACGCCTTCGCCCGGATCGTCGCCGACGTGGCGTTCGACGAGGAGCTCAACGGCGAAGCCATCCAGCAGCTGGTCGAGAAGATGGAGAGCGGACGGCGGGAGCCGTGGACCACGGCCGAGATGGGCGAACGCTACGAGCGGCTGAAAGCGCAGGTGATCGGCTTTCGTGCGACGATCGTCGAGGTCGATGCGCGGTTCAAGCTGGCGCAGGACGAGCGGCCGGAAGTGCTGGAGGACATCGTCGCCGGGTTCGCGGGAACCGGGCTCGCCAGCTGGATGCAGCGCTTCAACGCGGACCGGCTTGCCACATGAAGGCCAATGCCCTCACGGCCCTTCTGCTCGCCTGCTCTGCCACCCCCGCGCTTGCCGAGACCAAGCCGCCAATCACGCTTGGGGTCGGCTACACCAGCGACAGCTTCTTCAACGTCGATGGCGGTATCAAGGAAGGTTTCCGGCAGATGGGCCTGCTGGAGCTTACCGGGGACGCCGACCTGTCCCCCGTGCTGGTGGACGGTGCGTCGGCTCACGCAAGCCTCCAGTGGGTCCATGGCCGCTCGCTCAGCGGCGACCTGATCGGCGACGCCCAGGTCCACAGCAACATCGACGCGCCCGATGCCGTGCGCTTGTTCGAAGCCTGGCTCGAACTGCCCGTCGCGGCCAAGGGGCGGATCAAGGCCGGACTGGTCGACCTCAACGGCGACTTCGACGTGCAGACCGTCGGCGCGTTGTTCCTGAACTCGTCGCATGGGATCGGCCCCGACTTTTCCCAGAGCGGACTGCAGGGGCCCTCCATCTTCCCGATCACCTCGGGCGCAGTGGTGGCCGGCTGGCAGGAGGCCGGCTGGTCCGCTCGCATCGGCTTGTTCGATGCCGTCGCCGGACGGCGGGGCGACCCGCGCCGGAACGCCCTACGCCTCCCGGGTGCGACCGGCCTGCTCGCCGTGGCCGAAGCCGACGTGAAGCTGACGGAAGGCGTCGAGCTGCAGGTCGGCGGCTGGCAGTACAGCGATAAGTTCGACCGCATCGAACTGGCGGCGGATGGCGCCACAGTGCGCCGCCGCGGCAACCGCGGTGCTTATGCCCAGTTGGAGGGCCGGCTCGGCACGGTCGCGAGCCAGCCCCTCGACGGCTGGGTGCGGGTCGGCACTGCCGCGTCCCACGTCAACACTATCGGCCTGTATACCGGCGGCGGCCTCGCCTTCGGTCCGGAGAATGGCCGCTGGGGCCTGGCCCTCGCCCGCGCCCGGCTTGGCAACCCAGCGCGCCGGGCTGCGGCTCCTGCGGGGGCCGACAAGCATGAGACGGTGATCGAGCTGACCTATGCGCGCGCGGTCGCGGAGTGGCTGACGATCCAGCCGGACGTCCAATATGTGATCAATCCCGGCTGGGACCCGTCGCTGGGGAATGCGCTGGTTGCAGGCGTGCGCTTGAACTTCGCCCTGTAGCCCGGCGGCGCGCGAGCCACAGCGCGAGCCCGAGGACGATGGCGGCGACGAGTGCCAGCCCCACGGACAACGCCAGCACTCGGCCGGGCCAGCCGCCGATCTGCCCGGTATGGAGCGGATACAGCGTTACGACCAGCTGACGCCCGAAGGAGGCGGTTGCGGCATCGTGCGTCGACAGCACGCGCCCGTCTGCCGCCGCGACATAGACCACGCTGGCGCCCCACTTGCGCGTGACTTCCCCGGCGCTGCGCACTCGCACCCGGTACCACGGCGCGTCTTCGTCCGGCAGCGACACGCCGGCGAAGGTCGATCCGGGAAAGGCGCGCAACGCTGCACCCACGGCCTGGGCGAAGCCGACGGGCTGACCTTCAGCGGTGCTGGCGGGAAGCGGCGGGTCCGGAACGGCGGCGTCCAGTCGCGATTTCAAGCCATGCTCGAACACGAGCAGAATGCCGCTGCCGACCGCCAGCAGAGCGGGCACCGCGAGCCACAGCCCGACCTTGCGGTGCCAGCCGTAAAGCTTGGCGCGACCGCCCCCGACCGGCTTGGCGAACAGCGTCTTGCGCCACGTCCCACTCTTCGGCCAGGCGAGCTTCAGCCCGAGAAGGATGTTGGTCAGCAGAAGGATGCCGCTGATGCCGATCAGCCATTTGCCCCGCTCACCGGCAAGCAGCGAGGTATGAATGGAGGTCAGCGTGTCCCAGGTCGCGCCCTCGCCGGTGGACTGGTCGCCGTTCCGCTCCCGCAGCATGCGCCCCTGCCCATCGAGCCGCACGACGCGGTCCTCGCCGCCCACCGCTTGGTAGACATCGAACCGGCCGGCGCCTGTTCCGGAGGTCCAGACCGATGAGACCTCCGTCTCGGCGCGCGCGGCAAGCCCGTCGATGCGAGTACCTAGAGCGGTCCAGTCGGTGGGTACCGTCGCGGCCCTGATGGAAGTGTCGTCGAGCTCCCAGCGGAACACGCTCAGGGTGCCCGTGATTGCTTGCACCAGCCAGATGGCGAGCACGGCGAGACTGAGGTATCGATGGACCGCTCTCAAGGACATGCAGGACGGGCCTCCCGCACGTCGAATAAGCGGATGGGGAAGCCGCTTCTGCCGCCCGCGGGTCGGGAACTCAACCGATCGGGCAGGCGCACCGGCCCGCCTGCACTCATGCCGCGCCCGAGAGCAGTGGCATCTATCCAAAAGGTGAGGCACTGCACGGCCGTCAGGAGAGAGGAGTCCAACCATGTTCGACCTCCCCCCGCCCGATCCAGCGATCGAGCTCAGCGTGGCCACCCGCGGTTATTCGAAAGGGATTGCGCAGACTGAGGGGCCCCAGCTGTTGGTGCGCCCGGAACTTCAGCTGGGGCCGGCGCTGTTGAGCGTTTACGCCAAAAACGTGACCTCCCCGACATCGGATGGCGAAGCCGGGATCTCCGGCGGCTACCGCTTCGGGCTGGCAGGGCTCGACGTTGCGGCGACCGTTGTGGTCAAGACCTTGCTGGACCCAAGCAACGGAGTGGATGCAACCGCGCTCGAGCTGATCGGCGGCCTTTCGCGAACGTCCGGTCCGTTCAGCGGACGGCTGAACTACTTCTTCAGCCCGGATGAGCTCGGAACTACCCGCCGTTCCCACTACCTTGAGGGCTCCGGCACTTACGGACTCGGACGAGGCTTCTCCGCGTCGGCCGGCCTCGGCGTCCGCCGGCGCGTCGCCTCACCGAATTACGTCAGCTACAATGCCGGCGCCAGTTACAAAATCTCCGACCAGCTGACCGCGGACCTGCGCTGGTTCGGCAACGACCGGAGCGAGCTCGGGGCCTTCTTCAAGGACCGTCTTGTGGGCACCTTGCGTGCGCGGTTCTGAAGCCGGTCCGATCGTTCCCCTGGCACCACGCCGCGGACTGCAAGTAAGGGATCTGCTGGTGCGCGATCTGCGCGTGAACCTAGCGGTTCGCGGCGGCGAGTGTCTGATCATTCGGGGAGCTTCAGGATCGGGCAAGACGCGCTTGCTGCGGGCGATCGCCGACCTCGATCCCGCTTCTGGAGAGATCGTCCTGGACGGCGTTGCGCGCGAGGCTATCGCCGCGCCTCAGTGGCGCCGCCGCATATGCTATGTGTCGGCGGAACCGGGCTGGTGGTGCGATACCGTGGCGCCCCATTACCCAACCTGGCCCTCGCTCCTGCCGATGCTTGGAGCCCTCGGACTTTCCGCCGACCATGGAGCGCGCGTCGTTGCCAGCCTGTCCACGGGCGAGCGGCAGCGCCTGGCGCTGCTGCGCGCGCTTGCCATCGAACCGGAAGTGCTGCTGCTGGACGAGCCGACCTCGGCGCTCGATGCGGCAGCCACCCGGGCGGTCGAAGCCATCCTCCAGGATCGGATGGAGCACGGCCTGGCAATACTGCTCGCGACCCACAACAGCGCTCAAGCCGAGCGGTTCGGCGGGCGACACCTGGTTCTTTGCAGCGCGACAGTCGAGGCGACGGAACGGTGAACTACACGGCGCTGTCCTACTCCGACCTGCTCGCGCCCGCCGCGCTGATCCTGATCAACGGAGCGCTCTCCCTGCGCTTGCGGCTGGGCGTCGAGCGACAGCTGATCGTTGCGGCTCTGCGCATGGTGGCGCAGCTGAGCCTGGCCGGATTCGTGCTTACGCTCCTGTTCAGGGCCGTTTCCCCGTTCTGGACCGGATTGGCCGCGGCGGTGATGGTGCTCTTCGCCGGGCGGGAAATCGCTGCCCGCCAGAGCCGCAAACTCATCGGCGGATGGAGCTTCGGGCTGGGGACGCTATGCGCGCTGACCGCGGCGGGATCGCTTACTGCACTGACGCTTGTCGGCCCGATCGCTGCAGACCCGTGGTACCATCCCCGCTATGCGCTGCCGCTGCTGGGCATGATCCTTGGTAACACGCTGACGGGGATCAGCCTCGGCCTGGATGTGCTGACCAACGGCGCCGTCCGGCAGCGCGCGGCGATCGAAGCGCAACTGGCGCTTGGCGCTTCGCGCTGGACTGCCCTGCTGCCGGTCACCAGGGATGCGATCCGCAGCGGACTCATCCCAACCATCAACACCATGGCGGCGATCGGGATAGTGTCATTGCCCGGCATGATGACCGGCCAGATCCTGGCCGGCGTCGCGCCGGTCGATGCGGTGAAGTACCAGATCCTGATCATGTTCGTGATCGCAGGCGCGACTGCATTCGGAACCTTGATGGCAGTCGCCGCGGCCGTGTTTCTGATCACCGATGACCGCCATAGAATGCGTCTCGATCGGCTCGGCTGAGAACCAGGCGGCGGACCGGCCACCCGCGGGCACGGCTGTACGGGGCTGCGGGAGAACTGAACTTTCCCGCATTCACACCAAAGCTCATTTGACAATTATCGGGCCAGACGCATTATCGCCTCGCTAGGACGCAAGCGGCCTGCTTCGGCGAATAGCTCGCGTCTTCGACGCTGGCAGCGACGGCGGGGAAGATGGGATAAAACCGATGATGCGCAAAGCCCTTCTGTCACTCATGATCGTGCTCGGAACGATAGCGTCGCCTCTCCCCGCTCAACCGGCAAGGCCGCTCAGCTCGACAACGGCGAGCCCGCTCTCACCTGCCGAGGCGGTGCAGTCGCGAGGCGAGGTCGCACCGGGCCAAGTTCAGGGCACTCAGCTGACAGCGGCAGACGTGAACGGATGGTTGGACGGCTTTCTGCCCTACGCTCTCGCGCGCGGCGACATTCCCGGCGCGGTGGTGGTGGTTGTCAGGGACGGCCAGATCGTGACCCAGCGCGGCTACGGCTTCGCGGACGTGGCAAAGGGCCGGAGAGTCGATCCCAGGACGACCCTGTTCCGTCCCGGGTCGATCTCCAAGCTCTTCACCTGGACTGCAGTCATGCAGCAGGTCGAGCGGGGCAAGCTCAACCTCGACACGGACGTGAACCGGTATCTGGATTTCACGATACCTGCCTACGAAGGCAGGCCGGTTACGCTCCGCAACATCATGACGCACACGGCCGGCTTCGAGGAGCAGGTCAAGGACATCATCGTCACCGACCCGAAGAAGGCTCTTGGCTACGAGGAGCTGCTGAAACGGTGGGTGCCGCACCGCGTCTATGCGCCGGGGACTACTCCGGCCTACTCGAACTATGCGACTTCGCTGGCGGGCTACATCGTCCAGCGGGTCTCCGGCCAGCCGTTCGACACCTACGTCGAGCGCAACATCTTCGCGCCGCTGCAAATGACGCGCTCGTCGATGCGCCAGCCGCTGCCCGCCAACCTTCGGCCGCTCATGTCGCTGGGCTACGCGCCAGGGCAGGAGGAGCCGATCGGATTCGAGTTCGTCGGGCCCGCGCCGGCCGGCAGCCTGTCCTCCACTGGGGAGGACATGGCGCGCTTCATGATCGCGCACCTGCAGAACGGCGCCGGGCTCCTCCAGCCGCGCACCGCACAGCTGATGCACAGCG
>NZ_CADCVZ010000020.1 GCF_902806265.1 uncultured Sphingomonas sp.
CCGACCAGCATGCCGCCCATGTGCAGCGACACGTTGGTGACCTCCGCACCGAGCTCGATCAGCGCTACTCCGAGCTGGCGTTCCTCCTCGCTCAGGCAGGCCAGCGCCGACACGACCGGCGAGGCCACGATCGCCCTCACGCCTAGATGCGCCCGACGAACGGTAAGGTCGATGTTGCTGAGGGGTGCCTGATCGGCCGCGATGACGTGGATGTCGACGCCCAGCCGGTCCGCGTGAAGCCCGACCGGGTGGGCCACGCCCTGCACATCATCGAGCGTATACAGGGCAGGATGAGCATGGAGCACCACCTGCCCGGGCCGATCGATCGCGCTTTTGCCGGCGCGGAGCAATTCCTCGACGTCCGACTGCTCAACCTGATGACCGCCAAGCTCCACCTCGACGTTGGCTTCGTTGCTGGACAGACCGCCCGCTCCGAAGCTCGCCCAGACATCGTCGACCGTCACGCCCGACATGCGCTCGGCCTGCTCCACCGCCTCGCGCACCGCGACTTCGCTGGCGTCCATGTCGACGATGTAGCCGCGCCGAACGCCCCGGCTCTCGCGCTGGCCGGTGCCGAGCACGCGGAGGCGCCCGTCGTTGTTCTTGGTGACGATCAGCGCGGAAACCTTGGAGGAGCCGATGTCCACGGCGCCGACCAACGCCGGCGAAGAGGGTGCCGCCATCAGCTCGGCACTTCCTGGGTCTCCACCGCCGCCTCGCCCGGCGCGCGCGGCAGCCGCACTATCATCTTGCCCGGTACGCGCAGGTCGAAGCGCTTGAAGCCTCGGCCGAGCAGGCCGGTCGAGCGGTCGGCCTTAGCGAACCTTTGTAGAGTCGCGGTGGCTGCCTCGCCCTCGGGCAAGGCAAGCGTTTCCCCCGTCGAAAAGGCCAGGTCCCAGCGCCGGCGCCCGATCCAGGTGGCGGAAGCGACCTGCGGCTTGAGGGTCGGAACGGTCGCAAGCAGGCGGTTGAGCGCGGTCGCCTGCGCATTGGCGCCCGGGCCGATGAGCAGCGGCAGGTCGGGCATCCGGTCGACGGGCACGGGCGCGAGCACCACGCCTTCCGCGTCGATCAGCGAGAGCTGCTGCCGGTTCTGCCACAGCGCGGCCGGGGTGCGCTCGACGATATCGACGACCAGCTGGTCGGGCAGCCGCCGGGAGACCCGGGCATCGTCAACCCAGCCATATTGCAGGAGGTTCGCGCGAATGGCGTCAAGGTCGACCAGCAGCTGCGGCGGCTTGCCGGCGGCTGGGGACTCCTCGGCGGCCCGCTGCAACTCGGCGGTGACCACGTCGTCGACCAGGCCGCGATCCATGCGCTTCAGGCCCACGATCTGGTAGCCGTGCACGGCGAAGCCCGCCTGGCCGGCCGCGGTGCCAGCCGCGCGCGCCGCCTTTGCCGGAAGGTCCAGCGCGACCAGAGCGACGGCGCCCAGCGCCAGCGCGAACAGCAGGAAGGCCCAGCGCGCCAGACCGGTCGCGCTACGCTGCGGCGCCGGGAGCGCGCGCGCGATCCCCTTCGGCGCCTTGGCTCCTCGCGAGCGGGCGCGGCTGCTGCGGCGGACTGTTTGCGCGTTCACTCCAGCGCCTTCCCGCCGGGCGGCCTATCGGCCAGTGCCTCCGCGATGATGCGTTCGACGAGCTCGCCGTAGCTGATCCCGCGCTGTCGGGCCTGCTCGGGCACCAGGCTGAGCGGAGTCATGCCGGGCTGGGTGTTCACCTCGAGCAGGTAGATGCCCGCCTCGCCCTGCGTGTCGTCCCAGCGAAAATCGGAGCGCGACGCGCCGCGGCAGCCAAGCGCCTTGTGTGCGATGGCCGCCATGTCGAGCATGCTTTGGGCAATCTCGTCCGGGATGCGGGCCGGACAGATATGCTCGGTCAGTCCGTCGGTATATTTGCTGTCATAGTCGTAGAAGCCGACCTTGGGCTTCAATTCGGTGACGCACAGCGCTTCCTCGCCCATCACCGCCACCGTCAGCTCGTGCCCGGCTATGAACGGCTCGGCCAGCAGCCGGTCGAACTGCTGCCACGGGCCCTCGACATCGCGGCCGATCGGGCTGCCGTAGTTGCTGTCCTGCGTGACGATCGCGACGCCCACCGACGAGCCCTCATTAATCGGCTTCAGCACGTATGGCCGCGGCAGCGGATCGCCCTCGTACAGGCTGTCGCTGTCGATCATCTTCCCTTGCGGCATGCGCACGCCGGCGGGCACCAGCAACAGCTTGGTCAGCTCCTTGTCGATGGCGATGGCGGAGGTGGTGACGCCCGAGTGGGTGTAGGGCACCCGCATCAGCTCCAGCATGCCCTGCACCGTGCCGTCCTCGCCCGGCGCGCCGTGGAGCGCGTTGAACACCACGTCGGGCCGAAGCGCCTCGAGCACGTGGCCGACATTGCGGTCCATGTCGACTTCGGTGACGTGGCTCCACCCGCGCTGGCGCAGCGCCTCCGCGACCCCGCGGCCGCTCATCAGCGACACCTCACGCTCCGATGACCAGCCGCCCATCAGCACCACGACATGCAGGTCCCGCCTCACTTCGCCACCCCCACGCGCTCTTGGTCCGCGTCGTCGGCAAACATGCCAACACGCTGGATCTCCCATTGCAGCTCGACGCCGCTGTGCTCGCGCACCCGGCGGCGGACTTCCTCGCCCAGCGCCTCGATATCCGCACTCGCGGCGCTACCGAGATTTAACAGGAAGTTGCAATGCTTTTCCGAGACCTGCGCATCGCCCTGGCGGAGCCCGCGGCAGCCGGCGGCGTCGATCACTTCCCAGGCCTTGCGGGGCAGCGGGTTCTTGAAGGTCGAGCCGCCGGTTCGGCTGCGCAGCGGCTGCGACTCCTCGCGGCTCTGGGCGATGCGGTCCATCTCGGCCTGGATCGCCGCCGGCTCGCCCGGTTCGCCGCGAAAGGTGGCGCCGACTACCACCGCCTGGTCAGGCAGTTCGGAATGGCGGTAGGTGTAGCCAAGTTCGTCGCGGCTGAAGATGCGGACCTCGCCCGAGCGCAGCACGACCTCCGCCTCGATTAGCACATCCTTGACCTCGCGGCCATAGGCGCCGCCGTTCATGCGAACGAACCCGCCCACCGTGCCGGGGATGGAGCGGAGGAACTCGACGCCGGTGATGCCGGCATCACGGGCGGTAGACGAAACGAGGATGCCGCTCGCGCCGCCCCTGCAGCGGAGCGTGACTTGGTCCAGCCGCTCGACCGTGGCGAACGGCTTGCCGAGCCGGACGACAACGCCAGGGAAGCCGCCGTCGCGGACGATCAGGTTGGAGCCGAGGCCAAGCGCTATGACAGGCACTTCGGGCGGGAGGCCGCGGAGGAACTGCTGGAGGTCGTCGAGGTCGGCGGGTTCGAACAGCCACCGGGCGGGGCCGCCCGACTTGAACCAGACCAACGGTGCGAGGGGAGCATGCGGGCGCAGCTTGCCTTTAACCGCAGGCGACCGCTTGTCCTGAGCGGAGGCCGCAGGCTCAAGTTGAAGGCTCTTCGACTCCGCTTCGCTCCGCTCAGAACGAGCGAGGTCAGGTGCCGAACTCACTTGTCCGCCCTCGCCTGGCAAATGCCGTCGGTCAGCTTGGCCGCCCACTTGGTGATGTCGCCCGCGCCCATGCAGATCACCATGTCTCCTTCCGCGGCGAGGTCGCGGAGGGTGTGGCAGAGGTCGTCCAAGTCGTTGACGGTCCGCACCATGCGGTGGCCGTGATCCCGGATGCCCTCGGCTAGCGCCGCCGAGTCCACGCCCTCGATCGGCTGCTCGCCCGCGGCGTAGACCGGGGCGACCAGCACCACGTCGGCGTCGTTGAAGGCGGTGGTGAAGTGCTCCATCAGATCGCGGAGACGCGAGTAGCGGTGCGGCTGGACAACCGCGATCACCCGCCCTTGCGCGCTCTCGCGCGCGGCCGACAGCACCGCCCGGATCTCCACCGGATGATGGGCATAATCGTCGATGATCAGCGCGCCTTCGATCTCACCGACCCGAGTGAAGCGGCGCTTGACCCCGCCGAAGTTGGCGAAGCCGCGGCGGATCGCCTCGTCGTCCATGCCGAGTTCGAGCCCGACCGCGATCGCCGCCAGCGCGTTCTGGACATTGTGCCGGCCGGGCATCGGCAACCGGATGTCCTCGATGGTGCGCCGTTCGCCCGAGCGCTCCAGCACCACGGCGTCGAACCGCGAGCCGCCTTCCGCCGGCTGGACGCTCTCCGCGCGCAGGTCGGCGGACGCGGAGAAGCCATAAGTCACCACCCGCCGGTCGCGGATGCGGGACAGGAGGTTTCCGACCTCCGGATGGTCGATGCACAGCACCGCGAGGCCGTAGAAGGGCACGTTCTCGATGAACTCGAGAAACGCGTCCTTGACCGCGTCGAAGCTGCCGTAGTGCTCGAGGTGTTCGGGATCGATGTTGGTGACCACCGCCACCGTGCCGTCGAGCCGCAGGAAGCTGCCGTCGCTTTCGTCGGCCTCCACCACCATCCACTCACTCTTGCCGAGCCGGGCGTTGGAACCGTAGCTATTTATGATCCCGCCGTTGATCACGGTTGGATCGATCCCGCCAGCGTCGAGCATGGCGGCGATCATGGAGGTGGTGGTCGTCTTGCCGTGGGTGCCCGCAACCGCGATGGTCTGCTGCATCCGCATCAGCTCGGCCAGCATCTCGGCCCGTTTGACCCGCGGGAGCCGGCGCTCGGCCGCGGCCTGCACCTCGGGATTGTCGGCCTTGATCGCGGTCGAGCAGACCACCACCGCCGCCCCGTCGAGATTATCGGCGCTCTGGCCGATCATCACCGGAATGCCGGCTTTGCGCAGCCCTTCGGTGACGTAGCTCTCCGCGGCGTCCGAGCCCTGCACCTTGTAGCCGAGCTGGTGCATTACCTCGGCGATCCCGGACATGCCGATCCCGCCGATGCCAACGAAGTGGATGGTGCCGATGTCGGTGCCGAACGCCTTCACGCGGCGGCTCCGGCGGGGCTCAGGCCGGTGGGTGCAGCCGAGGCGCGGGAGGGACCGAAGGCGACGGGCGCCTGCTTGTCGGCCACGCGCTCGACCAGGTCGGCCAGGTCGCGCGTGGCATTGGGCCGGCCCACCGACAGCGCCCTCGCCGCCGCGTTGGCCAGCGCCTCGGGATCGGCCGCGAGCGCCCCTATCTGCCGCGCCAGGGTGGCAGGGGTGAATTCCTTTTGCGCGATCATCCGCGCCCCGCCCGCCCGGTCCATCTCCCGCGCGTTGAAGGTCTGGTGATCGTCCGTCGCGATCGGCAGGGGCACGAGGATCGCCGGCCGGCCCGCGACCGTCAGCTCGGCGATGGTGGAAGCGCCCGAGCGCGCGATCACCAGATGCGCGTCGGAAAGCTTGGCGGGCATGTCCTCGATGTAGGTCGACAGCTCGGCCGGGATCTCCAGCGTGCGGTAGGCGTCGCGGACCTGCTCGATGTCGTCCGGCCGGCACTGCTGCACGACCTGCAGCCGGTGGCGCAGCGACGGCTCCAGCGCGCCCAGCCCCGCGGGCACCACCTGCCCCAGCACGGAAGCGCCCTGGCTGCCGCCAGTCACCAGCAGCTTGAGCGGCGAGTACTCGTCGAAGGCCGGGAAGGGCTGCTGGCCGATGCGCACGACGGACTCGCGCACGGGATTGCCGACCAGCACCGCCTTGGCCTTGTGTGTCGCCTTCAAGCGCTCGATCTGCGAGTAAGCGGTGGCGATCACCTCTGCGCTGCCGGCGAGCAGCCGGTTGACGCGGCCCAGCACCGAGTTCTGCTCGTGCAGCACGGTAGGCACGTTGAGGCTGCCCGCCGCAAGCAGGGCGGGAAAGGCCGGGTAGCCGCCGAAGCCGATCACCGCGTCCGGCCGGTGCTTGGCGTAGAGCGCTCGGGCATCGGCCCGGCCCTTGAGCACGCTCCTCATTCCGCGGAGCAGCGCCAGCGGGTTCCTGGTGATCCGCCCAGCGGCGAGCACCTCGATCGGCACGCCCTCGAACAGGCCTGGGATGCGCTTGCCCCGCTCGTCGGTGATCAGCAGCACGCCGTACCCTCGCCGCTTCAACTCGGCGGCGAGCGCGTGGGCCGGGATCATGTGGCCGCCGGTACCTCCGGCAGCGAGGACGAAATTCATGCTCTCGCGGACTCCCCGCTCCATTTCACGACGTAGGGCGAGCGCTTCAGATACGGGTTCCGCCGGGTAAAGGCGAGCAGCAGTCCCATGCCGACCGACAGCGCCAACATCGAGCTGCCGCCATAGGAGATGAACGGCAGGGTCATGCCCTTGGATGGGGCGAGGTGGACGTTGACCAGCATGTTGATCATCGCCTGCAGCCCGAACTGCACCGCCAGCCCGGCCGCCGCGAGGATGGCGAAGCTGGACTCCTCGTCGAGCAGCTTCACGAGGACCCGGACGATGATCGCCAGGTAGAGCGCGGCGATGGCGATGCAGGCGATGAGGCCGAACTCCTCGCCGATGACCGAGAAGATATAGTCGGTATGCGGCTCGGGCAGGCCGAACTTGCGGGTGCCGCCCCCCGGGCCCATGCCGAACAGCCCGCCCGCAGTCAGTGTTCGCATCGCGTTCTCGACCTGGAAGTTGTCCCCCTCGCCGAACAGAAAGCCGTCGATGCGGACGGTGGCGACGGGGTAGAAGAAGTAGGCCAGCACGATCGCGACCACCGCGGCGACCCCGAGCACCCCGAGGATGCGCAGGTTCAGACCGGCCAAGGCGAGCATCGCGATCCATACCGCGCCGAAAATGATGGTCGAGCCGAAGTCGGGCTGCAGCATCAGCAGCACGGCGACGAGCCCGATGAGCGCGCCGGAGATGGCGAACACGGGCAGGCCCTTGTCCCTCTCGCGCAAGGAGAGGAGCCAGGCGGTGGCGACCACGAACAGGGGCTTCAGGAACTCGGAGGGCTGGAATTGGGTGAAGCCGACGCCGATCCAGCGCCGCGCGCCGTTCACCTCCGGCCCGATCACCGGCACGAACATCAGCGCGACCAGGAAGATGCCGGCGCCGATCAGGCTCAGTCGCTTGGCCTGCTCGCGCGGCAGCATGGAGATGACGATCATCACCGGCACCGACAGGGCGATCCAGACGATCTGCCGATAGAAGTAGTGCAGCGGCGCGAACTGAACGTTGCCGCCCGAGTAGCGCTCCGCGGCTGCAGGCGAGGCGGCGGCGACCGCGACCAGGCCGATACCGATCAGCACGGTGACCAGCAGCAGCAGGACGCGGTCGATCTCCCAAAACCAGCGGCCCAGCGCCGAGCGGTCGGAGCGGCCGTAGCGGTTCGGATCGATCAGCGGCTTGGGCCGAAGCACCCCGGCAAGCGTGTTGTTCATAGTTCCCCCACGGCCCTGCGAAAGGCCTCCCCGCGCGCCTCGAAGTCCCGGAACTGGTCAAACGAAGCGCATGCCGGGGAGAGTAGAACAACCTCGCCCGGCTGTGAATCCGCCGCGGCGCGCTTCACCGCATTTTCGAGGGTGCCGCATTCGGTGACGGCCGTGCCGGCCTCGCGGAGGAGGCGGGCGAACAGCGGCCCGGCCTCGCCGATGGTGTAGGCGTGCACGACAAGGTCGAGGTGCTTTGCGGTGTCGCCTAGCGTGTCGGTCTTGGCCTGCCCGCCGACGATCCAGCGCACGCGCGGGTAACTGGCTACCGCGGGAGCGGTATCGCGGAGGTCTTCCGTCTTCGCCTGCCCACTCGCGATCCACCGCTTGTCCGAATAAGCAGCGAGTGCGGGCGCAGCAGCTTCCGGGTTGGTAGCCTTGCTGTCATTGACGAAGAGCACCCCGTCCTTCTCGCGGACCCGCTCCATGCGGTGCGGGAGGCCCCGAAAGGTTTTCCCGGCCTGCCAGACTGATTCCGTCGTGAGGCCCAGCTCTTCGCAAACCCAGGCAGCCACCCCAACATTTTCGCCATTGTGGACGCCGCTCAGACCCATTTCCGTATTGCCAAACGAATCGACGTAGCACTCGCCGTGAATGCTCATCACGCGCTGCGGCAGGCCGTTGGTCACCTGGTCGATAATCTCTGCAGTGCTCTCGCCGACGAAGGCAACATGGAGAGCGCTTTGCATCTCGAACAGCCGCGCCTTCGATGCCGCGTAAGCTTCGAAGCTCTCGTATCGATCGAGATGATCCGGCGTGATGTTGAGCAGCACCGCGACGTCGCAGTCGAGGCTCTGCGTCAGGTCGATCTGGAAGCTCGACAGCTCCAGCACATAGACGCCGCCTTCGGGCAGCGGGTCCTGCGCCAAGAGCGGGAGACCGATGTTGCCGCCCATGGTGGCCGGCACGCCCGCGGTTGCAAGGATGTGGTGAACCAGCGCGGTCGTGGTGCTCTTGCCGTTGGTGCCGGTGATCCCGACCACCTTGTGCGGCGGCAGCTCGGGCCGGGCGCGGGCGAACAGCTCGATGTCGCCGATGATCTCGATCCCTGCCTCGCGGGCGCGGGCGGCGAGCGGGTGGATGTTGAGGGGCACTCCAGGGGAGAGGATCAGCGAGTCGAACTGGGTCAGGTCGGCGGTATCAAGGTCAAGGAGCTCGGCCCCATGGGCTCGGCCCCGCGCCTCGTCACGCTCATCCCACGCCGTCACCTGCGCGCCGCTTGCGAGCAGCGCCTGCACCGTCGCTAATCCCGACCGCGCCAAGCCGTACACCGCATAGTGCTTCCCCGCCCAGGCCCGAGCGGTGATCACCGCAGCTTCAGCGTGCTGAGCCCCGCCAGCGCCAGCACGAAGGCGATGATCCAGAAGCGGATTACCACCGTTGGCTCGCTCCAGCCCTTGTGCTCGAAATGATGGTGGATCGGCGCCATTAGAAACACGCGCTTGCCGGTCCGCTTGTAGACGAACACCTGGACGACGACGGAGAGCGCTTCGACCACGAACAGCCCGCCGATGATCACCAGCACGAACTCATGGTGCGTCGCCACCGCCACCGCGCCGAGTGCGCCGCCCAGCGCCAGGCTACCGGTGTCGCCCATGAAGACCGCGGCCGGCGGCGCGTTGAACCAGAGGAATGCGAGGCAGCCGCCGACGATCCCCAGCAGCAGCACGGTCAACTCGCCTGCACCGAGCACATGGGGAATGCCGAGATATTCCGCATACACGGCGTTGCCGACGACATACGCAATCAGCACAAACGCCAAGCTGGCGATCACCACCGGCATGGTGGCGAGGCCGTCGAGCCCATCGGTCAGGTTCACCGCGTTGCCGAACGCCACGATCACGAACGCCGCAAAGATGTGGTAGAAGATGCCGAGGTTCAGCTGGAAGCCGCTGAAGAACGGCACGTAAAGCTCAGTGCCATTGTTCGTGTTGATGAGGTAGGACGCGAGCCCCGCGATCAGGAACTCCAGCGCCAGCCGCGCCTTGCCGGGAATGCCGGCGTGGTGCGCCTTCCGGACCTTGTCATAGTCGTCGAGAAAGCCGATCGCGCCGAAGCCGATCGTCACCATCAGGCACGCCCAGACGTACGGATTGCTGAGGTCCATCCACAGCAAAACCGACACCGTGACCGAGATCAGGATCAGCAGCCCGCCCATGGTCGGGGTGCCGCGCTTGGCGAGGTGGGTCTGCGGCCCGTCGGCGCGGATCGGCTGCCCCTTGCCTTGCCGCACCCTGAGGTAGTTGATGAACCAGGGCCCGAGCAGCAGGCCGATCGCCAGCGCGGTGGCAGTGGCGGCACCCGCGCGGAAGCTGATGTAACGGACGAGGTTTAGCAGACCGGGGAAGCCCAGCTGTTCGGCGATCAGGTAGAGCATGTCGCGGCGCCCCCTGCCACCCGCTCCACCAGCCGCGCAAGCCCGACTCCGTTGGACGCCTTGACCAGCACCGCGTCGCCGGGGTGGATGGTCTTGAGTAGAAGCTCGGCCGCGGCGTTCGCGTCGTCCGCTCGCTGCACCTCGACTTGCCCGCCGAGCGCCTGCTCCAGCGGCCGGGTCTCATCCCCAACCAGGATCAGGCTGTTCACCCCGGCGTCGAGGACGTGCGGGGCGAGGCCGGCGTGCGCCTCGTCGCTGTGCGCCCCAAGCTCGCGCATGGTCCCCAGCACGGCGATGCGGCGGCCTTCCACCGGCTCGGTGCCCAGGTTCCTGAGCGTCGCGGCCATGCTCGCCGGGTTGGCGTTGTAGCTTTCGTCGATCAGCAGCGCTTCGCCGCCTTCCACCGCGACCCGGTGCCGTTCGCCACGGCCCTTGAGCCCTCCCAGGTCGCCCAGCGCCAGTCCGGCAGCCGCAAGGTCCGCCCCGACCGCCTCGACCGCCGTCAGTACGGCGAGCGCGTTCGATACCCAATGCTCGCCTGGCTGAGCGATAGTGAAGGTCAGTTGGCTTTCCAGCAAGCGCGCGGTGACCAGGCTGCCGCCTGCGTTCCCACGAACGGCATGCACGGCGGTGATGTCCGCATCCCCGGACCCAAAGGTGACGGTCCGGCCCGCGTGCCGCCGTGCCGCGCGGAGCAGAAGGTCGCGATGTGGCGTATCGTTGGGGAGGATGGCCGTGCCGCCGGGCTCCAGCCCTTCGAAGATTTCGCCCTTGGCGGCGGCGATCGCCTCCATCGAGCCCAGATTCTCGATATGCGCCGGAGCAATCGCGGTGATCAGCGCAACATGGGGACGGACCAGCCGCGTCAGCGCGGCGATCTCGCCGGCGTTGCTCATTCCCATCTCGAACACGCCGAACAGCGTGTCCCGCGGCATCCGGGCGAGGCTCAGCGGAACGCCCGTGTGGTTGTTGTAGCTCTTGACCGAACGATGCACCCGCCCGCGGCAGCGACGTTCAAGGGCGGCGGCCAGCGCTTCCTTGGTGCTGGTCTTGCCGACCGAGCCGGTGACGCCGAGGATCTTGGCTTCGGGCACCCGGTCGCGGGCGGCGATCGCCAGCGCGGTCAGCGCGGCCGCGGTATCCTCGACCAGCAGGTGCGGCCCGTCGACCGGCCGGCTGACGATCGCCGCCGCGGCGCCCGCCTCCAAGGCGCTCGCAACGAACTGGTGACCGTCCGCGACCGTGCCGGGCATGGCGACGAACAGGTGGCCAGGCTCGACCTCGCGGCTGTCGAAGGTAACGCCGGTAACCTCGAAGGACGCGGATGCGCGGCCGCCGGTCGCGCTTTCGATCTCGGCGGAGGTCCACAGTGGAGTCACGCGGCGCATTCCCGGGCGACCTGCGCGTCGTCAAACGGCAGCAGCTGATCGCCGACGATCTGCCCCGTTTCATGCCCCTTGCCGGCCAGCAGGACGATGTCGCCGGTGCGTGCTTCAGCGAGCGCCGCTGCAATGGCCTGGCGCCGCCCGCCGATCTCGCAAGCGCCGGGCGCTCCAGCGAGGACTTCGCGGCGGATCTTGGCGGGATCCTCGTTACGCGGGTTGTCGTCGGTGACGATCACCAGGTCGCTCGTCCGCGCGGCCACCGCGCCCATCTCCGGCCGCTTGCCCTGGTCGCGGTCGCCGCCCGCACCGAACAAGGTAATCAGCCGGCCCTCCACATGCGGGCGAAGCGCGGCGATCGCCGCCTCCAGCGCGTCAGCGGTATGGGCATAGTCGACATAGACCGGCGCCCCAGCGCGGGTGATCACCGCCCGCTCCAGCCGGCCGCGTACCGGACTCAGACGGCCCATGCCGGCAAAGGTCTGCTCCCAGTTCCCGCCGGTCGCCAGCACCAGCCCCGCGGCGACCAGCACGTTCGCGGCCTGGTAGGCGCCAATCAGCGGCAGGTTGAGC
>NZ_CADCVZ010000021.1 GCF_902806265.1 uncultured Sphingomonas sp.
GATAGTCGACCACCGCGTCGAGCAGCGGCTGAACGCCCTTGTTCTTGAACGCCGAACCGCACAGCACCGGCACGAAGGAGAAGTTGAGCGTGCCCTTGCGGATCAACGCCTTGAGCGTGGCCGTGTCCGGTTCCTCGCCGCCGAGATATGTCTCCATAACGTCGTCGTCCTGCTCGACGGCCATCTCGATCAGCTCCATCCGAGCTGCCGCGGCGGCGCCGGCCAGGTCGGCCGGGATATCCTGATACTCGAACTTCGCGCCCAGGCTCTCCTCGAGCCAGATGATCGCGCGGTTCTCAACCAGGTCGACCAAGCCCCTGAACCCACCCTCGATGCCGATCGGCAGGTAGAGCACCGCCGGACGCGCACCAAGGCGGTCCTTGATCATGTCGACGCAGCGCTCGAAGCTTGCACCCGTGCGGTCGAGCTTGTTGACGAAGCACATCCGCGGAACCTTATATTTCTCCGCTTGGCGCCACACCGTCTCAGACTGCGGCTCCACGCCCGCAACGCCGTCGAAGCAAGCCACCGCGCCGTCGAGCACGCGCAACGAGCGCTCGACCTCGATAGTGAAGTCGACGTGGCCGGGCGTATCGATGATGTTGATGCGGTGCTCTTCGCCTTCGCCGTCCTGCGCCTTCCAAAAACAGGTCGTCGCGGCCGACGTGATGGTAATCCCGCGCTCCTGCTCCTGCTCCATCCAGTCCATGGTCGCGGTGCCCTCGTGGACCTCCCCGATCTTGTAGGACTTGCCGGTATAATAGAGGATGCGCTCGGTCGTCGTGGTCTTGCCGGCGTCGATATGCGCCATGATGCCGATATTGCGATAACGCTCGAGCGGATGGCTGCGGGCCATGATCGTTGTCTTCCTTGGCGATGTGGGAAACCGGCGGTGAACCAGCTCCCCGCTATATAGGTGCTTGTTTTACCAGCGCCACCCGGAGGCGGCAGCCGGAGGAACCTTTACCAACGATAGTGCGAGAACGCGCGGTTGGCTTCGGCCATGCGGTGCGTGTCCTCGCGCTTCTTAACGGCATTGCCGCGATTCTGCGAGGCGTCCATCAGTTCGCCCGACAGGCGGCCCGACATGGTCTTCTCGGACCGCGACCGCGCAGCCGAAATCAGCCAGCGAATGGCCAGTGCCTGGGCGCGCACGTCGCGGACCTCGACCGGCACCTGATAGGTCGCACCGCCGACGCGGCGGCTGCGGACCTCGATGCCCGGCTTCACATTGTTGAGGGCGTCGTGGAACACGCCCAGAGGATCGCGCTTCAGGCGCGTCTCGACATTCTCGAGCGCGCCATAGACGATCAGCTCGGCGACCGACTTCTTGCCGTCCAGCATAACCGAATTCATGAACTTGGACAGGGTGAGATCCCCGAACTTCGGATCGGGCAGGATCTCGCGCTTCTCGGGACGACGACGACGGGACATATCAGCAATCCTTTATGACGATCGGCGCGCCAGCCGGAGCGGCGCAGCCTGAACCAGCTTACTTGGGCCGCTTGGCACCGTACTTGGAACGGCTCTGACGGCGGTCCTTGACGCCCTGGGTATCGAGCACGCCGCGCAGCACGTGGTAGCGCACACCTGGAAGGTCGCGCACACGGCCACCCCGAATCAGCACCACCGAGTGCTCCTGGAGGTTGTGGCCCTCGCCCGGGATGTAGCTGATCACCTCGCGCTGGTTGGTCAGGCGGACCTTGGCCACCTTGCGCAACGCCGAGTTCGGCTTCTTGGGGGTCGTCGTATAGACCCGGGTGCAGACGCCGCGCTTTTGCGGGTTCTGCTCCATCGCAGGAACCTTCGACTTGGCCTTCTGCGGCTCGCGACCCTTGCGGATCAGCTGATTGATTGTTGGCATGAAGCCTCTTCACCTTTTCTTGCCGGCAGCCCCGGCGGTTACTCTGCTCAACACCAAAGGCGTGAAACCCCGGCGGCTTCGGAGCCGCCCGGCCTTCACGCATGTTGAGCAATATTCAGCTCTTGTCCGGCGAGTGTTGGCTCACCAACGCCCGACGAGCGGGCCCATACAGGGCGCCTCCATGCCGGTCAACGGGTGACAGCCAAGCTACTCGGTCGTTGTGCCGTCCCATTCGTCGTTGTCGTGGTCGCGTTCGGCCTGCTCCTTGTCCTTGTGGACGGTATGGTCCTTGTGCTCGGGCGGACCGTACAGCGTGTAGAACTGCAGCGGTTCGTCGCTGGTGTTCCTGACATTGTGACGGGCGCCGGCGGGCACGATCACGGCGAAGTCGTCCTCGACCTTGTTCTCCTGACCATCGATCAGCACCACGCCCTCACCCTCCTCGAAGCGGAAGAACTGGTCGCGGTCCTCGTGCACTTCCTCGCCGATCTCCTCGCCTGGCGCGAGGCTCATCAGCACGAGCTGCAGGTGCTCGCCCGTATAGAGCACGCGGCGGAAGTCGTTGTTGGCGATCGTGGCTTCCTCGATGTCTGCACAATAACCGCGCTTCACTTGGCCGATCCTTTCTTCACAGGGTCATGACCCCAGTTCATCAGGCTGTACCGCCAGCGGGAATGCTCGACGTCGCTGCCGGGTCCCTGCGCCATGTGACGGTGCACGTAGCCCACCACCTTGCGCATGTGCGCCAAGTCATCCTCGTCGAGGTCGGACTTCTTCCTGCCGAGCAGCTCGACGATGCGGCGACCGCTGGCATGGCCGACGCTCTCGCCGTCGCCGTGGCCGTCCTCGCCCTTCCAGCCGACAGCCTTGCTGTCCTCGGTATCCAGCCACTTGTTGAGCTCGGACGCGCTCATGTTCACGGCGTCGTGGAACTCGCGAACGGTCTCGTCGCGGTCAAGGGTCTCGGCGGCCATCCCGTCCTCCTACTGCTGCAGCTGGTTGAGTTCGTTGAGGTGCTTCTGCACTACGCCTGTGGCTCGCGCCGCATGTTCCTTGAGGGGCTGGGCCTCGCCGGTGGCGGCATAGGCGTTGAGTGCCGTCAGCGTCTGCTGATGGCTAGCTGTCTGATCGGCGAGGAACTGGCGGTCGAAGGCTTCGCCGCTGAGGCCCTTCAGCGCATCGATCCGGGCCTGGAGCTCGGGCGGCGGGACCACGGGGAGAGCAACGCCCGGGACCTTGGCGGCGGCGGCCTTGAGCTCGTTCGACGCCTTGGTGTGCTCGTCCACCAGCATGCCGCCGAAGCCCTTCACCGCGGCCGATGAGCCCTTCTGCTGGGCCAGCTTGCCGGTGGCGATCTCGAACAGGTCGCTGCCGGCGGCGGTTTCGGAGAACTGCTGAGCGTTCAGCTGCATGCCGGCTGGAGCGGCGGCCGCCCCGAGGTTGGCGACGCCAGGCTCGTCGGTCTGGTCGGTCGAGCCCGAGACGTTGTTCGAGACGGTGGTCCCCTCCTGCTTGCAGGCCGCGGCGCCGAGCGCCAGTGCCGCAATCGCGGCAAGCGACATCATTCGGGTCATCAATCCTCCGTGGAACCGTTCAGCCGGTCTCGGAGGCACAACCCTAGCGCGGCGTTGCCGTTCCGCTGAGGATCCGTCCTGCCGTGCTCGGGGCGGGCTTCACCAGCTGGCCGCCCTTGATCACCACATTGACTTGCGCGAGCGTGCCCGGGTTCGTCAGCGGATCGCCCCCGACCGCCACCAGGTCGCCGAAGCGGCCGACGGCGATGGCGCCAACGTCACGCTCCCGACCGAGGGCCTGGGCGGCGTTGCGGGTGGCGGCCTGGATCGCCCCCAGCGGGGTCATGCCATAGTCCATCATCGTCTTGAACTGACCCGCCGCGGTCCCGTGCGGCATCACTCCGGCGTCGGAGCCGAACACCATCTTCACCCCTGCGCGGTGCGCCCGGCGGAAGTTGTCGCGCTGGATCTGCGCGACTTCCCGGTCCTTGCGGAGGTTGTCGGGCAGCACGCCGTTCTTGGCGCCCTCCGCCTGGGTATATTCGGTGTTGTAGATGTCCATGGAGAACCAAACCGGCCTTTGGCGCCGGGCGGCGAGGCGGATGCCTTCCTCGTCGACCAGGCTAGCATGCTCGATGGTGTCGATGCCTGCGCGGATCGCGGCCTTGATGCCGTCGGCGCCATGGGCGTGGGCGGCGACGCGCAGGCCCCACTGGTGCGCTTCGTCGGCGATCGCGCGGAGCTCGGGCTCCGACAGCTGCTGCTGCCCGGGCTCGGTGTTGCGGGAGAAGACGCCGCCCGTGGCGCAGACCTTGATCACCTCCGCGCCATATTTCCGCTGGCGGCGGACCTGGTAGCGCAGCGCTTCAACGCCGTCGGCCACGCCTTCCTGCTCCGTCTCCAGGCTGGGGGGCAGGAAGGTGGAATCGCAATGCCCGCCAGTAGCGCCGATCGAAAAGCCGGCGGGAACGATCCGCGGTCCGACCACATAGCCGTTCTCGATCGCCTGCTTGAGTCCGACATCGTTGCGGTTCTGCGCGCCGACGTTGCGGACGGTGGTGAAGCCGGCACGAAGCATGTCTTGCGCATTGCCGACCGCAGTCATGCCGAAGAAGCTGTCGGTGAACTCCAGGTCGCGGTAGCCGCCGATGTCGGCCGGGCTGTCCAAGTGCACGTGCATGTCGATGAACCCGGGCAAGAGCGTCTGGCCGGAGAGGTCGATGTGCCGGACGTCGCTGCCCCAGCGGGCGGTGCGGGCGTCGGCCACGGCCGTGATGCGCCCATCGTCGCCGATGAACACCGCGGGGCGCTCCACCACCCGGCCGGTCAGCACGTCGACCATCCGGTCGGCGGTGACCACCACCTTCTCGGCGGCGGCCGGCGTCGCGAAGGCGAAGGCCGCGGCCGCGACGAGGATCATGCGGGCAAGTTGACTCGATTGACCAAGAACACGGTTTCCAGCCTGGCGGAAATCAGCCGTTCTGGAGAAATTGCCTACGGACCGTGTGACCTTCGTGACCTTCATTTGCTCGCCTGCTTCCTGACCTTCCCAAACCATGGCACAGCCGAGCGGCTGTAGGACAGGGTTTTCACCTGTTACGCCCCGCCGCCCCAGCGGATCAGCGCAACGTGCCAGCCAGTGCGCCGAGCGTAGCGCGCAGCGCGGTCAGCCGCTTGCTCGCGGCCGGATCTGCCGCGGCCAGCGTCAGCCCGCCCGCGGCCGCCTGCAGCCGGGCCGCGAGCTGGCGGTCGGTACGGCGCGCCGCGATCGCCGGCGCGGCCTGCGCCAGCGCCGCCCGCAGCTCGGCCGTCCGTTCGGGGGCGAGGCTGCGGCTGCGCTCCAGCTGGTCGAGGTAGGCGAGCGCTACCACCGGATGGGCGGGCCAGCGCACCGGCTGCTGCTGCTGCGGGTTGAAGCGGTCGTCCGGGTGCTGCGCGAGCGCTGCGGCCGCGATCTCGTTGGCAGTCAGGTCGGTGCTGGGCTGCAGCGCCAGCACGTCCAGGCCGCGCGCGATCTCCGTCCCGTAGACCCGGCCACCGTACCAGTAGGCCGACCAGTAGCCGCCCAGCACCAGATGCTTGGGATCGACCGGACCGCGATCGAAATAGGCGATCTCCCGCGGGCTCGCGGAGTCGCTGAAGTCGATCACCGAGATCCCGCCCTGGTACCAGGCCTGGAGAAAGATGTCGCGGCCGGGCACGGGGACGATGGAGCCGTTGTGGGCGACGCAATTCTCCTGCTCCGTCTGGATCGCCGGCAGCTTGTAGTGGCTGCGGAACTTCAGCTTGCCGCCGTCGATGTCGTAGACCGCGTTGGCGCCCCAGTTCCGCGGGTCCTGCGCGCGGCAGCGCGGTCGGCTGCCGCCGCCCCACTCGTCGGTGAACAGCACCTTGGTGCCGTCGTTGTTGAAGGTCGCCGAGTGCCAGTAGGCGAAGGTCGGATCGACCACCGCGTCGATCCGGCGGGGCTTCCGCGGATCGGCGATGTCGAAGATGATGCCGTTGCCCGAGCAGGCGCCCGCCGCCAGCTTGGCGGAGGGAAACACGGTGATGTCGTGGCACTGGTCGGTGCGGCTGGTGGTCTGCGTGCCGTCGCCATGGTCGCCGCCGCGCCACAGGCCGGCGAGCGTGCCCGAGCGCTGGTCTGCGAAGACCGCCGGGCTGTCGACGATGCGCGAGCGCGAGGGGTCGGCGACCGGGATCTCGACCACATCGATGCGGAACAGGGCGGTGCGGCGGTCGCCGGGCACGTCGCCGACACAGCCCTTGAGCTCCTCCTCCTTGCGGACCGACGAGGTGCCCGAGACGTAGACGATGATCTTGCCGTCGCGGCCGGGCCCGGACACCACCGAATGGGTGTGGGAGCCGCGGCAGGTCTGGACCTGGCCGACCTGCACCGGGCGGGTGGGATCGGCGATGTTGAAGATGCGCAGGCCGCGGAAGCGCTCGGCACTGACGTCCTCGGCGACGCCCTGGCGGCCGCAGTCGACCCGGCCGCGACGCTGTTCCACCGACATGATGAGGAGGTTGCCGACGATGCTCATGTCGCCCTGCCCGCCCGGGCAGATGACCGAGCTGAGCAGCTGCGGCGGCGCACTCTGCCCGACGCGGTAGAGATTGAAGCCGTGGTAGTTGCCGGCCGCCAGCAGGTCGCGGGAAAAAGCCATGTCGGTGTTGGCGAAGTCGAGGAAGGGCCCGCGGTCGCTGACCTCCGGCTCGTCGGGCTTGGCGGGCTGGCCCGCCTTACGTCCTTCTTCCTCCGCCTTGGCCGGCTTGGGCAGCGGCAGTCCGCCGGGGTTGCCGGGATCGAAGAAGCCGGTCGGCTTGGGCAGGCTGGCAACCAGGCTGATGTGCCGCGCGGCTTGGCCGGCATTGCGGAAGCCGGCCTGGAGGCCCGAGCGCGGGTCCTCGACCAGGCCGACCAGCAGGCCGGTCATGCGCTTGATCTCCTCGCCCTGCTCGTTGATCACCTCGTCGACCCAGGCGTACAGCACGGGGTCGTGGGCCGAGCCGGGCTTGTCGAGCAGCTCCTTGGCCATCGTCACCGCACCCTCGTGGTGGGTGATCATGCGCTGGAGGAACTGACGGTCGAAGGCGGGTCCGCTCGCCGCACGGAGCGCCGCCAGCTGCTCGGGCGTGGCCATGCCCATGCGGGCGTGCTCGTTATGCCCGGAGCCATGCTGGGCATGACCGGCGCCGTGTTGCATCTGCGCCGCCGCCAGCGGCTGGTTCCGCTCGCGCAGCCAGGTGCGCATGAAGCGCATCTCGTCGGCCTGCGAGGCGTCGATCCGCCCGGCGACGTCGTTCACTTCCTTGCGCGCGGTGCGGCCCTTGACCAGCCCCGTCATCTCCACTGCCTGGGCGTGGTGCACGATCATGTCCTGCATGAAGCGGACGTCGTCGGGCGAGTAGCGGTTGTCCGCGATCCGCACGGCGTCCGCCGGGGACAGGGGGCGCGTAGGCTGACCGGGCGCGCCGGGCTGGAGGATCGGCGCCTGCTGCGCCGCCGTTCCGGCCGCGAGCAACAGCCCCGCGGTTCCAAGCAGCAGGTGGCGAACGGACGAACGGCGCGGAGCGGTCATGCAGGGTTCCCGGCAGGTTGGTTGCGCCAAGACCCTAGCAGCCCGGTTCCGCCCGGCAAGCGGTTCAGGCGCAAGCTAAATGTGCAGCACCCGGTCGTAGGCGGCGAGCACGCTTTCGTGCATCATCTCGGACAGGGTCGGGTGCGGGTAGATGGTGTTGACGAAATCGTCCTCGACCAGCTCCGCGGTCTTGCCGATGGTGTAGCCTTGGATCAGTTCGGTCACCTCCGCGCCGATCATGTGCGCGCCCAGAAGCTCGCCGGTCTTGGCGTCGAACACCGTCTTGATGAAGCCCTCGGTCTCGCCGAGCGCGATGGCCTTGCCGTTGCCGATCGCCGGGAACTTACCGACGCGGACTTCGTAGCCGGCTTCCTTGGCCTTGGCCTCGGACAGGCCGACGGAAGCGACCTGGGGGTGGCAGTAGGTGCAGCCCGGGATGTTGCTGGCCTCGAATTTGTGCGGGTGAACCTGATTGTTGCCGAGTTCCTTGGCGATGCTTTCGGCAGCGACGATGCCCTCGTGGCTGGCCTTGTGCGCGAGCCAGGGGGCGCCGGTCACGTCGCCGATCGCCCACACGCCCGGCACGTTGGTGCGGCCGTACCCGTCGATGGTGATGCGGCCCTTCTCGACCACGACGCCCAATTCCTCGAGGCCGATACCCTCGATGTTGTGGACGATCCCGACCGCGACGATGCAATGGCTGAAGCGGCGATCGCTGACGGTGCCGTCCGCGGCCTTAATCTTGGCCGCGACGCCCTGACCGTCGTCGGTCAGGCTCTCGACGCCGGCGCCGGTGAGGATGGTCATGCCCTGCTTTTCCAGGCTCTTCTGGAGCGCCGCGGAGATCTCCAGGTCCTCGGCCGGCACGATGCGGTCGAGCATCTCGACCACCGTCACCCTGGCGCCGAGATCGTTGTAGAAGTTGGCGAACTCGATCCCGATCGCGCCCGAGCCGATGACCAGGAGGTCGGTCGGCATCTCCTCCGGGACCATGGCGTGGCGGTAGGTCCACAGGCGCCTGCCGTCGGATTGGGCGAAGGGCAGCTCGCGGGCGCGGGCGCCGGTGGCGATCATGATGTGCTTCGCCTGCAGGTCAGCGGTGCCGCCATCGTTGAGCGCAACCTGCAGCTTGCCGGGCGCGGTCAGCTTGCCGGTGCCCATGTGGACCACGATCTTGTTCTTCTTCATCAGGCCGCCGACGCCGCGATTGAGCTGCTTGGCGACGGCACGGCTGCGGGCGACCACCTTGGCGAGATCGAAGCCGACCTGGCCCGCCGAGAGCCCGTAGCTCTCCGCATGCTTCATCTGGTGATAGACCTCGCCCGAGCGGAGCAGCGCCTTGGTCGGAATGCAGCCCCAGTTGAGGCAGATGCCGCCGAGGTTCTCGCGCTCCACGATCGCGGTCTTCAAGCCCAGCTGCGCGCAGCGGATCGCCGCGACATAGCCGCCGGGTCCCGAGCCGAGCACGATCACGTCATATTGGTCAGCCATTCGTTCCATCCTCTGCCGCGAGGGGCCGCGGCCTGTTGTTCTCGTCCAGCGCGACAAAGGTGAACTCGCCGCTTGCGACCAGCGCTTCCTTGTCGCCGTCCCGCTCCCGACCGAGCGCTTCGGCCCTGAGGCGGAGCGAGGTGCGGCCCTGGCGGAGCAAGTCGACATAAACCGACAGCTCGTCGCCGACCGCCATCGCGCCGGGAAAGCGCAGCTCGTCGGCCGCCACCAGGATCGCCTTGCCTTGGCTATGGCGCGAGGCGAAGGAGCCGCAGGCGAGGCCCATCTGCCCCATCACCCACCCACCGAACACGCCGCCGTACGGGTTGGTGTCGGCCGGCATGGCGGTGGTGCGGATGAGGGGCGTGCGGTTAGTCAACGTGACGCGCCTCTCGCGAAGCTACAAGCACTACCCAGAACCAGACTGCTCCAAATACGAAGCCAACCAGAGGACCGGACCAAAAGTCTCCAGGCCCAATCTGGAGCTGCGTCTTCGTTGGAACTGCACCGAGAAGTAATCCAATCCCTGTCGCTAGAAAGAAGGCGGTGACGGGTTGAGAATAAACAAGACCCCGAAGTGGCCAACTAACAAGTGCAGCTAAGGGGAGTGCTATCATCGCGACGCAAGCAATAACGACCAGGAGCAGAATGAAGATCAATCCACTGGTAAGCGCGAGCATCGTACCACCGTCGCCCGGCGCGATCAGTGCGACAGCAATGTGGAGCGCAGCCGCGGCCACGGGTGTGCCAATCAGGTAAGATTTTAGGAGAAGAGGCGCAAAGCTGATTTGCCGTTGTTCGACGGGAGACAGCACCTAGGCCACCAGCCCCAGCGGGTTCTCCACCAGCGCCTTGAACGCCTTCATGAAGCGGGCGCCGTCCGCGCCGTCGATGGCGCGGTGGTCGAAGCTGCCGGTGGCGCTCATCACGGTGGCGACGGTGAGCTGGTCGCCGTGGACATAGGGCCGCTTCTCACCCGCGCCGATCGCCAGGATCATCGCCTGGGGCGGGTTGATGACCGCGTCGAACTGGGTGATGCCGAACATGCCCATGTTGCTGATGCTCGCGGTGCCGCCCTGATATTCGTGGGGCTGCAGCTTGCCGTCCTTGGCGCGGGCGGCGAGGTCGGTCATCGCGGTGCTGATCGCGGAGATCGACTTGGCCGCGGCGTCGGTGACGATGGGAGTGATGAGCCCGCCCGCGATGCTGACCGCGACCGAGATGTCCGCGCGGCTGTATTTGATGAGGCTGTCGCCGGCGAAGCTGACGTTCACCTCCGGCACTTCGAGGAGGGCGAGGGCGAGCGCCTTGATCAGCATGTCGTTGACGCTGAGCTTGATGCCCCGCGCCGCCAGGCTCGCGTTGAGCTCGCCGCGGAGCTTCAGCAGCGCGTCGAGGCGGATGTCGACTGTCAGGTAGATGTGCGGGATCTGCTGCTTGGACTCGGTCAGGCGGCGCGCGATGGTCTTGCGCATGTTGCTGAGCTTGACCGCTTCATGCGGAATGTCGGTGGTGACGGGCTGTGCGGGTGCCGGGGCAGCGGCGGCCGGCTGCTGCTGCGCTTGCGGCTGAGCCAGCCCGCCACCAGCGGCGGTGCCGAGATCGGCGCGAACGATGCGGCCGCCGGGGCCGCTGCCCTTCAGAGAGGACAGGTCGATACCCTGCGCTTCCGCCAGGCGGCGGGCTAGCGGAGAAGCCTTGATACGGTCGCCCGTGGGCTGCGGGGTGGCCGCGGGCTGGGCCGGAGCGGCCGGGGTCTCGACGGGGGCAGGTGCGGTCGGTGCCGGTTGCGTCGCCGCGGCGGAGGCCGGGGTTTCAGGCGGCGGGGACTTCGGTTCTCCAGCGACTGAGGCCCCGGCCTGCGCCGGGGTGACGCTCGCCGCATCCTCTCCCTCGCCCGCGATCAGCGCGATGGCGGTGCCGACCTTCACTCCGTCCGTGCCTTCGGGCACCAGGATTTTTGCGACGGTGCCCTCGTCCACCGCTTCGAACTCCATGGTCGCCTTGTCCGTCTCGATCTCGGCCAGGATATCGCCGGAGCTGACGGTGTCGCCTTCCTTGACCAGCCACTTGGCCAGAGTACCCTCCTCCATGGTCGGGGACAGAGCGGGCATCTTGAGTTCGGTCGCCATGGAGAGGCCTTGCGCTGGGTGAGAAGAGTCCACCCGCTCAAAGACCAGCCGCCCCGCTCCGTCAAGCTTGCGCGGACGCAGCGAAACGCGCACGGATATGGATGATGGAGCCGGAGCCCACCCGTACCTACCTAGTGGTGATCGACGACAGCGAGGAAGCGCGCGTCGCGCTGCGCTTCGCCGCCCGGCGCGCGGCCAAGACCGGCGGGGCGATGGAGGTGCTGGCGGTGGTCGAGCCGCAGGACTTCGTCCAGTGGGGCGGAGTGCAGGCGGCGATCGAGGAGGAGCAGCGACTGCGGATCGAGGGCATCGTTGGCGGCAGCCTCGGCGAGATTGCGGACGCGGAGGGCAGCCGACCACGGATCACCGTGCAAGCGGGCGATCCGGTGCAGGTCGTGCGCGAGGTCATCGGCACACGGCAGGAGATCGCCGCCCTAGTGCTTGGCGCGGCCCCGAGCGGGTCGCCCGGCTTGCTGGTCGCGGCGTTCGCCGGCACGGATGCGGGCAGGCTGCCGTGCCCGGTGATGATCATCCCGGGTGGGCTGAGTGACGCGCGGTTGGAGCAGTTGAGCTAGAGCACCCGCGCCAGCACCTCTCCCAGCGCGACGCAGCCGGCCTCATCCTCCGCGTCAAACCGCGCCTTGCTTGGGCTGTCGAGGTCGAGCACCGCGAGCAGCTCGCCATTGCGGACGATCGGCACCACCAGTTCGCTCGCGCTCGCGGCGTCGCAAGCAATGTGACCTGGAAAGGCGTGGACGTCCTCTACCCGCTGCACCTGCAGCGTCTGCGCCGCCGCGCCGCACACGCCCTTGCCGAACGGGATGCGGATGCAGGCGGCGCGGCCCTGAAACGGGCCAAGGACGAGTTCGCCGCCGATGTTGCGGTAGAAGCCGGCCCAGTTGAGGTCGGGCAGGTTTTCCATGATCAGCGCGGAAGCGTTGGCCATGTTGGCGATCGGATCGGGCTCACCCGCGACCAGGCTCTCCAGGGCGGCGGTGAGGTCGCGGTAGAGCGTGGGCTTGTCGGCGGCGGCGATCTCGAAGTCGTACATCTTGTTCCTTCGTCATCCCGGCGCAGGCCGGGATCTCATGCGGTTGCGAGCTCAGCGTGAGCTGGGATGACGCTCAGTCGAGGCTCACCCTGCCCCGCCCCGCCTTGATCGCACCCCGGCCCTTCTTGGCTTCGACCCGCCTAGCCTTGGCGGCGCGCGACGGCTTGGTCGGCCGACGCTTGGCCTGCCGCACATGGGCAGCCGCGATCAGTTCCGCCAGTCTGCGCCGCGCATCTTCGCGATTGGCCTCCTGCGTGCGGTAGTTGCGGGCGGTGATCACCAGCTCGCCCGCGCCCGTCATGCGGCTGCCGGCCAGGCTCTTGAGCTTCTCGTAGGCATACGGCGGCAGGCCGAGGCGGAACACGTCCACTCGCAACTGGCAGGCGGTCGCGACCTTGTTGACGTTCTGCCCGCCGGGCCCGCTGGCCGCGAGGAAGCGCTCGGACAGCGCGGCTTCGGGGAGCACCACCTCTTCAGGCCGTATGACCATGCGTCCGGATATCCTCGGGCCAGAAGTCGGGCAACGGCGCTGTGGCGTCGATTGCGGGCCTGGGGTCGCGCGGCATGCGGAGGCGCGAGGCATGCAGCAACATGGGCCCGCCGGGAAGGCCGTAGACCCGGTCGCCGACGATCCCGGTGGCGAACGCCTCGCGCGCGTGCACGCGGATCTGGTGGGTGCGCCCGGTCACCGGACGGAACTCGACCAGAGTGCGCTCGCCATAGCTGGCCAACCGGCGCCAGTGCGTGACCGCTTCCTGTCCCCGGACGTCGGCCACCATCCGCCAACCCGCATCGGCGGTGGAATGCTTGGCGAGCGGGATGGCGATAGTGCCTTTCTCCTCCGTCAGCTCCGCCCCGATGAGGGCGAGGTAAGCCTTCTCGACCAGCCGCTGCTCGAACACCTGCTGCAGCCGAGCCCGCGCCTTGGCGTTGCGGGCGAGCAGCAGGCAGCCCGAGGTATCGCGATCGAGCCGGTGCATCGGGGTCGGCGGACGCTGGAAGCCGAGCTTCAGCTCATGGAGGCGCCCCTCGATGCTCTCGCCCCCGGCGCGCGGCCGGTCGACCGGCAGGCCCGCGGGCTTGTCGATAACGAGCGCCTCGCCGTCGACGAAGAGGATGCGGTCGGAGAGCATGGTGCGCGCGATGACACGCGGACGTAGCTACCGCAACTCGTCACCCCGGCCCTGGGCCGGGGTCCGCCTGTTCTTCAAACGCATGACGGTAAAGGGAAGGCGGACCCCGGGTCAGTCCCCGGGGGTGACGACGAGGTCACTGATGCACCCGTGCAACGATTCCCGCGGAAAACCTTGCTTTAGACCATCTTAACCTTTGTCGGTCAGACCGCGAATGGTTAATGCTGGCTTCAAGGCCGTTAAGAGGGCGTAACGCTCGGGCGACCTGAACGGGGGGACACACGCATGCGGGTGCTACTGATCGAGGACGAGCCGACGACGGCCAAGAGCATCGAGCTGATGCTCGGAACCGAAGGCTTCAACGTCTACACCACCGACCTGGGCGAAGAAGGCCTCGATCTCGGCAAGCTGTACGACTACGACATCATCCTCTTGGACCTGAACCTGCCCGACATGCACGGCTACGACGTGCTGAAGAAGCTGCGGAGCAACAAGGTCACCACGCCCGTGCTGATCCTGTCGGGCATCGGCGAGATGGATTCGAAGGTCCGCGCGCTCGGTTTCGGCGCCGACGATTATGTCACCAAGCCTTTCCACCGCGACGAGCTAGTCGCCCGCATCCACGCCATCGTCCGCCGGTCCAAGGGCCACAGCCAGTCGGTGATCCGCACTGGCAAGCTGGCGGTCAACCTCGACGCCAAAACGGTCGAGGTCGACGGCAGCCGCGTGCACCTGACCGGCAAGGAATATGCGATGCTGGAGCTTCTTTCGCTCCGCAAGGGGACGACGCTGACCAAGGAGATGTTCCTGAACCATCTTTATGGCGGCATGGACGAGCCCGAGCTCAAGATCATCGACGTGTTCATCTGCAAGCTCAGGAAGAAGCTGAGCTTGGCGTGCGGCGGCGACAACTACATCGAGACGGTGTGGGGCCGCGGTTACGTGCTGCGGGACAGCAACGAGAATGCGCTGCCGGAGACGGCGGTGGCGTGAGTTTGGAGCCTTAGTTCGTCATTCCCGCGAAAGCGGGAACCCAGCTAAGCCCGACCATGCACCGAGATTTCGGGCCTACCACCTATCTGCTCGCGTCGCAGCGCAATGGAACGCTCTACGTAGGTGTGACGTCCAATCTCCTCACCCGCATCCACAAACATCGGTTCGGACTGCTTCCTGGCTTCACCCGCGACTACGGCGTCGAGCTGCTTGTCTGGTTCGAGCAGCATGCCACGATGGAAGCTGCTATCGGACGTGAGAAGCGCATCAAGAAGTGGAACCGTGCCTGGAAGCTTGAACTTATCGATGCGAGCAATCCCGAGTGGCGCGACTTGGCGGAGGACTTCGGACTAGGCTCGCTTTGAGTGTTGGTCTGGGTTCCCGCGTTCGCGGGAATGACGATGAGAACGGACGGCCAGAGCAGAGAGTTCGCGCTAAATCTTCAGTAGCCCCCGCCGCCGCTCGACCCCGATCGCGTTTTGCATGAAGCGCCGCTCCGGCAGGTCGGCGCCCGGCGCGTCCAGCGGCTTCCAGCCTTCGCGGCCGAGGCGTTCCATGGGCTTGAAGCCGACCTTGTAAGCCATGCGGTCGGAGCCATCGACCCAGTAGCCGAGGTAGACGTAGGGCAGCCCGGCACGCGCAGCGCGGACGATGTGGTCGAGGATGATGTAGGTGCCCAGGCCTCTGCGCGCCTCGGGACCGACGTCGTAGAAGCTGTAGATCATCGACAGCCCGTCCGCCTGCTGGTCGCTGAGGCAGGCGCCGACGAGCTTGCCCGGGCGGCCGTCGGTCGAGGGCTCGCGATACTCGACGACATAGGTGCGGACGGGCGTCTGCTCGACCATGTCGGCGAAGTCGTTCTCGTCCATTTCCGCCATGCCGCCGCCCGGGTGGCGCACCGCCAGGTAGCGGCGGAGCAAGGCGTATTGCTCCTCGGTGGTCCACGGCTTGCAGGCGGTGACCTCGAGGTCGGAATTGCGACGGATCAGCTTGCGCTGGGTGGCGGTCGGCTGGAACTCGTCCGCCACGACACGGACCGAGACGCACGCATTGCAGTCGATGCAGCTCGGGCGATAGGCAACCGACTGGCTGCGGCGAAAGCCGATTCGGCCCAATGCCTCATTGAGCTCCCCGGCATGGTTGCCGGACAGTTCGGTGAACACCTTCCGTTCGACCTTGCCAGACAGGTACGGGCACGGGCTCGGCGAGGTGACGAAGAATTTCGGAAAACGAAACGGTGCGCTCAAGCGGCCTCGCTGATCCTCGAGAGGGTTTACGCGACTAACTACCCATAGCCCAACGCTCTTGGGAAGAGCTGGAGCCATGGAGGAGAAGGGTTAATTTAGGAAGATGTGCCGGGGTGGGGCAAGGCCTCCCATCTAGACTTAATCCAGCTCGGCCCGTTCGACCACGAAGCCGCCTTCCTCCAGCCGCCCGACCAGCGCCTCGATCGCCTGGGCGTCGCGGGCCTCGCATTCGACTTCGATCACCGTGTCCTTGGCCGGCAGGCGGGTGAAGATGCGGTGGTGGTTGGTCTCGATGATGTTGACGCCGCCCTCGTGGAACTTGGCGGTGATGGCGGCGAGCGCGCCGGGTCGATCCTGCGCCGCAATGCGCAGCCGCGCGATGCGGCCCGCGCGGACCAGCTCGCGGATGAGGACGTTGGCGAGCAGGTGGGTGTCGATGTTGCCGCCGCACAGCACGGTGGCGACGCGCTTGCCCTTGAACCGCTCCGGCTGCGCCAGGATGAGCGCGAGGCCCGCGGCGCCTGCCCCCTCCACCACCGTCTTCTCGATCCCGACCAGCAGCGCCACCGCATGCTCGATGTCTCGCTCGGCCACCAGGTCGATGCGGTCGACGTGCTCACCGATGATCCGGCGGGTGAGCGCGCCCGGCTCCTTGACGGCGATGCCCTCGGCCAGCGTGTCGCCGCCGATCGAGGTGGTGGTGCCGTCGATGCAGTTCTTCATGGACGGGTAGAGCTCGGCTTCCACTCCGACCACCTCGATGTCCGGGCGGAGCGCTTTAGCGGCGGTGGCGACGCCCGACATCAGCCCGCCGCCGCCGATCGGCACCACGATCGTGTCGAGGTCGGGCACGTCGGCGAGCAGCTCCAGCGCGACGGTGCCCGCGCCGGCGACGATGTGCGGGTCGTCGAACGGGTGGACGAACACCAAGCTTTCCGCCGCTTCCAGCTCCTGCGCACGGGCGAAGGCGTCGTCGAACCGCTCGCCGTGGAGGATCACGCGGGCGCCATGCTCCTCGGTCTGCATGACCTTCACCGTGGGCGTGTTGGTCGGCATGACGATGGTGACGGGAATGCCGAGCCGCTTGGCGTGGTAGGCGACCGCCTGGGCGTGGTTGCCGGCGGAAGCCGCGATGACCCCGCGGCGGCGCTCGTCGTCGGTCAGGTGGAGCAGCTTGTTCAATGCGCCGCGCTCCTTGTAGGCCGCGGTGAACTGCAGGTTCTCGAATTTGAGGAACACCTCCGCGCCGGTGATCTCCGACAGGGTGCGGCTCTTCAGCGTGGGCGAGCGCAGGACGGCGCCCTCGATGCGGGCGGCGGCGGCGCGGATGTCGTCAATGGTGGGCAGCGGCAGGGTCATGGGGGCGCGGCGTAGCTGTTCCCCGTCGCGGGAACAATGCTAGGGCGGGCTCATGCGTACCGCCCTGCTCCTCGCCGCCGCCCTGCTCGCCTCGCCCGCACTCGCCGACACGCTGGTCGCCAACGCCAACGGCGTCCAGGTCGGCGCGGATGGCAAGCTGCAGCGCTTCACGGGCCTGCTGATCGGCGACGACGGCAAGGTGAAGCAGGTGCTGCGGGGCGAGCAGCTGAAGCTGTCCGTCGGCACGCGGACGGTGGATGCCGGCGGGCGGACGATGCTGCCCGGGCTGATCGACGCGCATGGCCATGTGATGGGGCTCGGCCTGGCGCTCAGCCAGCTGGACCTGACTGGCACCAAGTCGCTGGCCGAGCTGCAGGGGCGCTTGCGAGACTATGCGGCGGCGAACCCGGACCTGCCGTGGATCACCGGCCGCGGGTGGAACCAGGAGTTATGGGCGGACAAGCGATTTCCGACCGCGGCGGACCTGGACACTGCGGTGGCGAATCGGCCGGTGTGGCTGGAGCGGGTCGACGGCCATGCGTCGGTCGCCAACAGCGCGGCGATGAAGGCGGCGGGCGTGACCGCGGCCACAAAGGCACCGCCGGGCGGGCGGATCGAGAACGGGCTGTTCGTGGACGTTGCCACCCGCCTCATCGACGACAAGGTGCCGCCGCCCACCCCGGCGCAGCGCGAGGCGGCGCTGCTCAAGGCGCAGGCCATGCTGCTCGAGCATGGGCTGACCACCGCGGCGGACATGGGCACGAGCCCGGAGGATTGGGCGGCGATTAGGCGGCTGTACGAAGGCCGGCGGCTGCAGATGCGGGTGATCGCCTATGCCGGCGGCAGCGATGCGTTGAACGCCATCGCTCCGGGCGGGCCGACCGAATGGCTACATGGCGACCGGCTGCGGCTGGGCGGGATCAAGCTCTATGCCGACGGCGCGCTGGGTTCGCGCGGAGCCTGGCTCAAGCAGCCTTATGCGGACAAGCCGGACACGCGCGGGCTGCCGCTGCTGACACCGGCGGAGCTCAAGGCGCAGGCGGGTGCGGCGGCGGCCAAGGGCTTCCAGCTGGCGGTGCACGCGATCGGCGACGCGGCCAACGACATGGTGCTCGATACCTATGAGGCGCTCGGCTCGGCCCGCGGCGACAAGCGCTGGCGGGTGGAGCATGCGCAGGTGGTGGACGCGGCCGACCTGAGCCGGTTCGCGCGCGGCAAGGTCGTCCCCTCCATGCAGCCGGTGCATCAGACCAGCGACCGGTTGATGGCCGAAGCGCGGCTCGGGCCCAGGCGGCTGACCGGCGCCTACGCCTGGCAGACGCTGGACAAGAGCGGGGCTCGGCTGGCGCTCGGCTCCGACTTTCCGGTGGAGCATCCCAATCCGTTCCACGGCCTGGCGGCAGGGGTGAGTCGGCAGGGGCTCGACGACCAGCCGACGGGCGGGTGGTGGCCATGGGAGCGGCTGAGCTTCGCGCAGGCGCTGGCGGGCTTCACCCGCGATGCGGCCTGGGCGGGGTTCGCGGAGCGAAAGTTCGGCAGCCTGGAGCCGGGCGCCCACGCGGACTTCATCCTGGTTGATCGGGACGTTGCCGCAGTTAGCCCGCACGAGTTGGCGCGGACTCAGGTGGTGCAGACCTGGATCGCGGGTGAGAAGGTGTGGGAGGCTAAGCCTCAATCCGGGCGATAAGCATCCCCGGCGTCAGCACCTGGGGCAGTTCCTCCGGCTCGGACGACCCCGGCCGGTACCAGAGGTAGAGCGGCACCCCTGCCCGTCCCCGGCTTTCCAGAAAGCGGGTAATCGCAGGATTGCCGTCCGTCCAGTCTCCGGCGAGCACTTCCACGCCCGCCTTGCGGAAAGCGTCCCGGACGCTGTCCCGATCGATCGCGCCGGCCTCGTTGACCTTGCAGGTGAGGCACCAGTCGGCGGTGAAATAGACGAATGCCGGGCGGCCCTCGGCAAGCGCGGCGGCGACCCGCTGCTCGCTCCACGGCTCGGCACCGGCCACCGGGCGGGTGGCGGCGGTATTCACAGGGAGGGCCGCGGCGGCCGTCCCGCCGATCGCCAGCGACCCGAGCAGAGCGGCTGCGCCCAGCGACCGCCCGCGCGGCTGAAGGCGGCCGTAGCCGATCAGCAGCAACGCCAGCAGCGCCACCGCAGCCAGCGCCATGAGCAGCGCCGGTTCACCGCCACGCCGCCACAATAGCCACAGGCAGGCGGCGACGGTGAGCGCCATGGGGATCGCCAGGATGCGCTGCAGCCGCGCCATCCACGGCCCAGGCCGGGGCAAGCGGCGGCGGAGCGCGGGCACGAAGGCCAGCAGGAGGAAGGGCAAGGCGAGCCCGAGGCCGAGCGCCGCGAACACCACCAACGCGCCCGCGGCCGGCAGCAGCAGCGCGGCCCCCAGCGCCACGCCGAGGAACGGCCCGGCGCAGGGGGTGGCCACGAACGCTGCGAGCGCACCCGTTGCGAAGCCGCTGCGGGGGCTGGCCTCGCCGCCGATGACCGGCAGCTTGAATAGCCCGAGCAGGTTGAGGGTGATGGCCGTGGCGAGCAGCGACAGCAGGAGCACGGTGCGCGGGTCCTGCAGCTGGAACGCCCAGCCGGTGGCGCTCCCGCCGGCCCGGATGGCGAGCAACGCCAGGCCGAGCGCGCCCGTGCCGATCACCGCTCCCGCCGCGTAGGCGAGCGCATCGCGGCGGGCCGCCCGCTCCTCGCCGCCAGCCTTGGCCAGCGCCAGGGTCTTGAGCGCGAGAATGGGGAACACGCAGGGCATGAGGTTGAGCAGCAGCCCGCCCGCGAGCGCGCCGAGCACCGCGAGCAGGATGGCCCTGCCCTGGCCTTCGCCGACCGGCGTTCCGCCCGCCGGCACCGCGCCCGGCCCGGCGCGGAACTCAAGGCCGCTTCCGTTGCCGGTCGTGAGCACTCCGGCGAAGTCCCGCAGTTCGCCGCCCGCCCGTGCCTTCAGTTCCGCCACCAGCGTGTCGCCGGAACGGAAGAAGCGCTGCGGCGCCGCATAGTCGATCGCGCCGTCCGTCGCTGCGAACAGGGTGGGCTCGCCGAGCGGCACCGAGCGGGGCAGCGGAATGGCGACACGCAACCGGTCGCCGCTGACCTCAAAGCGAGTGGGCGAACCGAGCGGCCGCGGGAGCGCCTGCCGCCACGGGTCGAAGCGAGCGGCCTGATCCGCGCCGCCTCCAACCGGCACGTCCAGAGCCAGCTTGCCGCCTTCGGGCACGCAGATCTGGTCGGTGCAGGCGAGCCACTGGGTGGAAGCGCGGATCGGCAGGGTGCCGCGGGCGTCCGCCGGAACCCTAAGCCGCGTGAGGATCGCGTACGGACCCTTGTATACATAGTTCATCAGCCCGGCGATCGTGAGGCGCTCCGGCACCGGGAAGCGCAGGGCGCCAACTGCGGCGCCGGGGGGCAGCTGCCAGTCGACCCGCATCGGCTGGCCCGCGTCGCCGGGGTTGAGCCAGTAGCCGTGCCACCCGGCCTTCGGAGTCATCAGGATGGCGAGGTCGACTTCGCTGCCGGGCTGAACGGGGCCATCCACCACCAGCTGCGGGCTGATGTTGGAAGGACCGGGCGGGCGCAGCTGGGCTGCCGCTGGAGCCGCGAGCAAGGTCAGCAGAAGAAGGAGCAAGCGCAGCATCGGACCCATTAGCGTCATGCTGAACTTGTTTCAGCATCCATCTGCCATGCCGCACCAAGGCTTTGGCGGGTGAATGGACCCTGAAACGAGTTCAGGGTGACGTGATTGCTCAATCCAGGTTGGGACGCAGCCACCTGGTCGCGGTGTCGAGATCCACCCCGCGACGGGTGGCATAATCCGCCAGCTGGTCCTGCCCGATCTTGGCCACACCGAAATAGGCGCTGTCCGGATGGGCGAAGTAGAAGCCGCTGACCGCAGCGGTGGGCAGCATGGCGAAGCTTTCGGTCAGGGTCACGCCCGACGGCTCGCCGCCGAGCAGATCGAACAGCACCGGCTTGAGGCTGTGGTCCGGGCAAGCGGGGTAGCCCGGCGCGGGGCGGATGCCGGCGTAGCGTTCGCGGATCAGCTCCTGGTTGCTGAGGTGCTCATCGGAATAGCCCCAGATGCTGGTGCGGACGTGGTGGTGGAGGCGCTCGGCAAAGGCCTCGGCCAGGCGGTCAGCCAGCGCCTTCAGCATGATGTCGCTGTAGTCGTCGTGCACCTGGCGGAAGCGCTGCAGGTGCGGCTCCATGCCGTGGATGCCGACCGCGAAGCCGCCGATCCAGTCCTCGCCTTCCTCGGCGATGAAGTCGGCCAGGCACATGTTGGGGCGGCCTTCGCGCTTCTTCACCTGCTGGCGGAGGAAGGGGATGCGGACGGGCTCGTTGCCGGCGAGCACCAGCACGTCGTCGCCGTCACGCCAGCAGCGCCACAGCCCGACGGTGCCGCGGGGGCGCAGCCAGTGCTCGGCGATGATCCGGTCGAGCATGGACTCCGCGTCGCGGAACAGGGCGCGAGCGCTCTCGCCCACCACCTCGTCGTCAAGGATGCCGGGGTAGTTGCCATGCAGCTCCCACGCACGGAAGAAAGGCGTCCAGTCGATATGCGCACGCAGGTCCCGCAGCGGCCACTCGCCGAAGCTGTGCAGGCCCGGGCGGGCCGGCGCAGGCGGCTTCCGCTCCGGGTCCGCATGGAAACGGTTGGCCTTGGCTTCCTCGATGCTCGCCAGCTGATGTTCGCCGCGGCCGGAGCGCGAGTCCCGCAGCGCCTGGTAATCCGTCGCGGTACGGTCGATCAGCTCGGCCTTCTGCGGCCCGTCGCTGACCAGCGCGGAGGCGACGCCCACCGCCCGGCTCGCGTCCAGCACATGGATCACCGGCCCGGTGTAGGCCGGCGCGATCCGGAGCGCGGTGTGCGCACGGCTGGTGGTCGCGCCGCCGATCAGCAGCGGCATCCGCATGCCCGACCGCTCCATCTCGGACGCCACCGTCACCATCTCGTCGAGCGAGGGCGTGATCAGGCCGGACAGGCCGATCATGTCCGCACCATTCTCGTTCGCGGCTTCCAGTATCTTGGTCCAGGGCGTCATGACGCCAAGATCGATCACCTCGTAGCCGTTGCACTGCAGAACCACGCCGACGATGTTCTTGCCGATGTCATGGACGTCGCCCTTGACGGTGGCCATGACGATCCGGCCCTTGCCCTTGGCGCCCTCGTCCTTTTCCAGCTCGATGAAGGGCAGCAGGTGCGCCACCGCCTTTTTCATCACGCGGGCCGATTTCACCACCTGCGGCAGGAACATCTTGCCCGAACCGAACAGGTCGCCGACCACGTTCATGCCGTCCATCAGGGGACCCTCGATCACCTCGATTGGGCGGGGCGCGGACTGGCGCGCTTCCTCCGTGTCCTCCACGATGTGCGCATCGATGCCCTTGACCAGCGCATAGGACAGCCGCTCGCGGACGGGGAGCGAGCGCCACTCGGCAGCCGCCTTTTCGGCCGCGGCGTCGGTGCCCTTGAATCGCTCTGCCAGCTGGATCAGCCGCTCGGTCGCGTCGTCGCGACGGTCGAGAATCACGTCCTCGCAAGCCTCGCGCAACTCGGGGTCGATCGCGTCGTACACGTCGAGCTGCCCGGCGTTGACGATCGCCATGTCCAGCCCGGCGGGAATAGCGTGGTAGAGGAACACCGAGTGCATCGCCCGCCGCACCGGCTCGTTGCCGCGGAAGGAAAAGCTGAGATTGCTGAGCCCGCCCGAGATGTGCGCGCCCGGGCAGCGGCGGCGGATCTCCCGCGCGGCTTCGATGAAGTCGAGCGCGTAGCGGCGGTGCTCGTCGATCCCGGTCGCGACCGCAAAGATGTTCGGGTCGAAGATGATGTCCTCGGCCGGAAAGCCGTCGGCGGTGAGCGTGCGGTAGGCGCGCTCGCAAATCTCGATCTTGCGCTCGGCGGTGTCGGCCTGGCCGGTCTCGTCGAACGCCATCACCACCGTCGCCGCGCCGTACGCCCGGCAGGCGCGGGCCTGTTCGAGGAATGGCTCCTCGCCTTCCTTGAGGCTGATCGAGTTGACGATCGGCTTGCCCGACACGCACTTGAGGCCGGCCTCGATCACGCTCCACTTGGAGCTGTCGATCATCACCGGCACCCGGGCGATGTCGGGCTCGGCGGCGATGCGCTTGAGGAAGGTGGTCATGGCGAGCTCGCTGTCAAGCAATGCCTCGTCCATGTTGACGTCGACGATCTGCGCGCCGTTCTCGACCTGGCTGCGGGCGACCTCGACTGCCGCGTCGTAATCGCCGGCAAGGACCAGCTTCTTGAACTTGGCCGAGCCGGTGACGTTGGTGCGCTCGCCGATGTTGACGAAAGCGGTGGCCGCCGTGGCGGCGAGCTTCGGGTCGGCTTCGCTCATGTCAGGCCGCGAGCACCATCGGTTCGAGCCCGGCGAGCAGGGTGCGCCGTGGCGCGGCGGGAATGGTGCGCGGCGCCGCGCCCTGCACCGTTCCTGCGATCGCGGCGATGTGCGCGGGGGTGGTGCCGCAGCAGCCGCCGACGATGTTGACCAGACCCTCGTCCGCCCATTCGCGAACCTGGCCCGCGGTTTCCGCGGCGGCCTCGTCGTACTGGCCGAGCTCGTTGGG
This sequence comes from uncultured Sphingomonas sp., assembly GCF_902806265.1. Taxonomy (GTDB): domain Bacteria; phylum Pseudomonadota; class Alphaproteobacteria; order Sphingomonadales; family Sphingomonadaceae; genus Sphingomicrobium. The sequence goes on from NZ_CADCVZ010000021.1 coordinate 23,477, forward strand.
CAAGCCAGCATTGGGATAAGCCATGATCAGCGTGTCCGCCGTTTGCGCCAGCGCTGCCAGGTGCGGGCGGAGCTGGGCGGCACCGAAGCTGCAGTTGAGGCCGATTGTCAGCGGTCGCGCGTGGCGGACGCTGGCCCAGAAGGCTTCCACCGTGTGACCCGACAGGTTGCGGCCGGACAGATCGGTGAGCGTCATCGAGATCATGATCGGCGCGAGGTCGAGCACGGCGGCGATCGCGGCCTTGCAGTTGAGGGTGTCGAACACGGTTTCGATCAGAATGAAATCGGCGCCGCCCTCCAGCAGCGCCTTCGCCTGCTCGCGGTAGACCTGCTTGACGAAGTCGAAGTCGACCTCGCGGTAGCCGGGATCGTTGACGTCGGGCGACAGCGACAGCGTCTTGTTGGTCGGGCCGAGCGCACCGGCCACGAACCGCGGGCGGCCGTCCCGGCTCGTGAACTCGTCGGCCACTTCGCGCACGATCCGAGCGGCGGCGACGTTCATATCGGGCACCAGATGCTCGGCGCCGTAATCGGCCTGGCTGATACGGTTGGCGTTGAAGCTGTTGGTGCCGAGCACGTCCGCGCCCGCTTCGGCGTAGCCGCAAGCGATGTCGCGGATCAGCTCGGGCCGGGACAGGCAGAGCAGGTCGTTGTTGCCCTTCTGGTCTTTGGCGAGCTCATACCCGCCGCGGTAGCAATCGGCGGACAGACCCGCACCTTGAATGGCAGTGCCGAACGCCCCGTCCTTGATCAGGATGCGTTCCGCCGCGGCGGCTTTCAGCTGTTCGGAAGCGGTCATGCGGCAACCTTGGCGCGGACGCCCAGCAGGTGGCAGATGGCATAGGCCAGCTCCGCCCGGTTGAGCGTATAGAAATGGAAGTGGCGGACCCCGCCGGCGTAGAGCTGGCCGCACAGCTCGGCGGCAACGGTAGCGGCGATCAGTTGCCGGGCGGTCGGCTGGTCGTCGAGGCCCTCGAAGATGCCGTCCATCCACTCGGGGATGCCGGCGCCGCATTGGCCGGCGAACTTGCGGGTCTGGCCGACGTTGCTGACGGGAAGAATGCCTGGCACCAGCTCGACATCGATTTTCGCGGCCGCGACCCGATCGCGGAAGCGGAGAAAGGCTTCGGGCGAGAAGAAGAACTGGCTGATCGCGCGATCGGCGCCCGCATCGACCTTGCGCCTCAGATTGTCGAGGTCGCCCGCTGCGCAGCTCGCCTGCGGGTGGACCTCGGGGTAGCAGGCGACCGAGATCTCGAACGGCGCAACGTGCTTCAGCCCGGCAACCAGAGCCGCCGCGTCCGCGTAGCCGTCCGGATGAGGCTGGTAGGTTGCGCCCTCCTCCGGCGGGTCGCCGCGCAGCGCGACGATGTGCCGCACGCCCGAGTCCCAATAGGAGCGGGCGATCGTGTTGATCTCGTCACGGCAGGCGTTGACGCAGGTCAGGTGCGCCGCGGCCGGCAGGTCGGTTTCCCGCACGATCCGCTCAACGGTGGCGTGGGTCCGCTCGCGGGTCGATCCGCCCGCGCCATAGGTCACGGAAACGAACTGCGGGCGGAGCGGCGCGAGGGTCTGGACCGAGCTCCAAAGCACCTCCGCCATCTTCTCGGTCTTGGGCGGGAAGAACTCGAAGCTGACGGCGATGTCACCCTTGGCGGCGGCGAACAGCGGCGCGGGTTCGGGCAGCGGCACGGCAGCTAAGGCGGGACGGCTCATGCAGCCCTCCGTTGCGGTTGCCGGATTGTCGCTTTGGTGCCGGCCCACAGCGTCACGGTCAGCTCACCGCCGGCCAGCTGCTCCACCACTTCGCCCTCCAGCCCCGCCGCGGCGAACCAGCCGAGCACCGCTTCGTCCGCGAAGCCGAGGCGAACATGCTGCGCCCGCTCCCGCAGCTCCTCCCGCTCGTGGAGCGCGAAGTCGACGATCAACAGCCGGCCGCCGGCCGCAAGCAAGCGCGCCGCCTCACCGATCGCCTCGGCGGGCGCATGGGCGTAGTGGAGCACCTGGTGCAGCAGCACCACGTCTGCGCAGCCGTCCGCCAGGGGCAGCGCGTACATGTCGCCCTGGCGCAGGCTCGCCTGCACCTCGGCGGCTTCCAGCTTGGCGCGCGCCAGGCGGAGCATTTCCGAGCTCTTGTCGATTCCGATCGCTGCCTCTGCCTGCGGCGCGAACAGCTCGATCATCCGGCCGGTGCCGGTACCTATATCCACAAGCTTGCCGAGCTGCGCCGTCCCCAGCGCGCGGCCGATCGCCCCCTCCACTTCGCTTTCGGCCACGTGGAGCGAGCGAATCTCGTCCCATACCTCCGCATGGCCCGCGAAGTAGCGCTCGGCCGCGGCCGCCCGATCCCGGCGCACCGCGGCGAGGCGCGCCCGGTCGGCGGCAAAGGCGCGCCCGGTCGCAGCGTCTGCGGCTTGGTCAGTCAAGGCAAAGAGTGCGGCGGAGAGCTCCGCTTGCCCAAGGGTAAGGAATACCCAGCTGCCCTCCTTGCGGCGTTCGGCGAGGCCCGAGTCGCACAACAGCTTGAGGTGCCGGGAAACGCGCGGCTGACTTTGCGCCAGGACCTGCGCGAGTTCGCCCACCGATAGCTCCATCTCCCGCAGCAGCGCCAGGATGCGCAGCCGGGTAGGATCGGCCAGCGCCTGGAACAGTTCGGCCAAGGGCAAAGCGGAAGTCACGGCTTAAGGATATAAACATATCTTTATATGGTCAACGAAGCCGTTGACACGCTTGCGTCTTTTCGGTTCGTCGCAATGAAGATTGCGTGACAAGGCGGGTGTTCCTAAATCCGTTGGCTGCCCGATCGTAAACAATGCGGCGGGTTGAGCCCGTGCCTTTCGCGAGGAGCGAAAGACACACCGACTGATAGGGATGGAAACCATGAAGAAGATTGCTCTTACGGCCGTTGCGGTTCTTGGTCTCGGCCTCGCTGCCTGCCAGGACAATGCGCCTGACAACACGACCTCGACCGAGAACACGATCGAGTCCGAAGCGGCCTCCGACACCAACTCGGCGCTGAACGCGAGCGACAACCTCGGCGCGACCGCCGACAACGCGCTGGACTCGGCCGGCAACGCCGTCGAGAACGCCGGCAATGCGGTCGAGAACGTCACCGAGGACGTCGCGAATGGCCAGGACAACGTCGCGGGCCAGTAAGGCTTCGCGCGTTAGTTACTGACGACAGACGGGAGGGCCGTCGCGGGATGCCGCGGCGGCCCTTTTGGTTGTGCTCGTGAGGTAAAAGGAAGGGCCGGCCACCCGTGGGGTGCCGGCCCTTTCTTTGTTTGAACTCGGGCGGGCCGTCATGGGAGTTAATCCCATGACGTCGGTCCTGTCTGCTTCGGCTTAGAAGTCCATTCCGCCCATGCCGCCCATGCCGCCACCGCCGGGCATTCCGCCCATCGCCGGCTTGTCTTCGGGCATCTCGCTTACCGCCGCTTCGGTGGTGATGAGCAGGCCGGCAACCGAGGCTGCGTCCTGGAGCGCGGTGCGAACGACCTTGGTGGGGTCGATCACGCCGGCCTGGACCAGGTTCTCGTAGGTCTCGGTCTGAGCATTGAAGCCCTGGGTCGGGTCGTTGCCTTCCAGCAGCTTGCCCGAGATCACCGCACCGTCATGACCCGCGTTGGACGCGATCTGGCGGACCGGCGAGTAGAGCGCCTTGCGGACGATATCGATGCCGCGGGTCTGGTCGTCGTTCTGACCTTGGAGCCCTTCGAGCGCCTTGGTGGCGTAGAGCAGCGCGGTACCGCCGCCCGGAACGATACCTTCTTCAACCGCCGCGCGGGTCGCGTGAAGCGCGTCGTCGACGCGGTCCTTGCGCTCCTTCACCTCGACCTCGGTCGAACCGCCGACCTTGATCACCGCCACGCCGCCGGCGAGCTTGGCAAGACGCTCCTGGAGCTTCTCGCGGTCATAGTCGCTGGTGGTGTTCTCGATCTGCGAGCGGATCGCTTCGGTGCGGCCCTTGATGTTCTCGGACGTGCCGGCGCCGTCGACAATGGTGGTGTTGTCCTTGTCGATGGTGACGCGCTTGGCGGTGCCGAGCATCGCCACCGTGACGTTCTCCAGCTTGATGCCGAGATCCTCCGAGATCATCTCGCCGCCCGTCAGGATGGCGATGTCCTCGAGCATCGCCTTGCGGCGATCGCCGAAGCCCGGCGCCTTGACGGCCGCGACCTTGAGGCCGCCGCGCAGCTTGTTGACCACCAGGGTCGCCAGCGCCTCGCCCTCGATGTCCTCGGCGATGATCAGCAACGGACGGCCCGACTGCACGACCGCTTCCAGGATCGGCAGCATCGCCTGGAGGTTGCTGAGCTTCTTCTCGTGGATGAGGATGTACGGGTCGTTCAGTTCGACCTGCATCTTCTCGGGGTTGGTGATGAAGTACGGGCTCAGGTAGCCGCGGTCGAACTGCATGCCTTCGACGACGTCGAGCTCGAACTCGAGGCCCTTGGCCTCCTCGACGGTGATCACGCCTTCCTTGCCGACCTTGTCCATCGCTTCGGCGATCTTCTCGCCGACGACGGTGTCACCGTTGGCGGAGATGATGCCGACCTGGGCGATCTCGTTCGAACCGCTGACGGGCTTCGAACGGCCCTTGAGGTCCTCGACGACCTTGGTGACGGCGATGTCGATGCCGCGCTTGAGGTCCATCGGGTTCATGCCGGCCGCGACCGACTTCATGCCCTCGCGGACGATCGACTGGGCGAGCACGGTGGCGGTGGTGGTGCCGTCGCCGGCGAGGTCGTTCGTCTTCGAAGCGACTTCGCGCAGCATCTGCGCGCCCATGTTCTCGAACTTGTCCTTGAGCTCGATCTCCTTGGCGACGGTGACGCCGTCCTTGGTGATGCGCGGAGCGCCGAAGCTCTTGTCGATGACGACGTTGCGGCCCTTGGGACCCAGCGTCACCTTGACGGCGTCGGCGAGGATGTCGACGCCCTTGAGGATGCGCTCGCGCGCATCGCGGCTGAATTTCACGTCCTTGGCTGCCATGTGGCTACCCTTTCGAATTGCTTGATTGGACTGGGGCCCGGCCTGCGCCGGGGTTGGTCACCGTTGGCTCAGCCAACAATGCCCAGGATGTCGCTTTCCTTCATGATGATCAGGTCTTCGCCGTCGACCTTGACCTCAGTGCCCGACCACTTGCCGAACAGGATGCGGTCGCCTTCCTTGACGTCGAGCGGCGTGACCTTGCCATCCTCGGAACGGGCACCCGAGCCGACGGACACAACCTCGCCCTCCTGCGGCTTCTCCTTGGCGGTGTCGGGAATGATGATCCCGCCCGCAGTCTTCTCCTCGGCCTCGACCCGACGGACGAGAACGCGATCATGAAGCGGCCTGAAAGCCATGTGCTTAGCCCCTTTCTTGCTGTTTGCTATTGAACCCTGGCGCTAGCACTCACGGCAAGGGAGTGCCAGCGACGCCCGGCATATGGGAGCCGCTTTCCAACACGTCAATGCTTCGTTCAGGCGGGTACCAGGCCTAATCGACCGCGCGCATTCCACCGCCACAGGAGCAGCGCCGCGACCACCACCAGCCCGGTGGCAAGGCCGATCCAGACGCCCGTTCCGCTGAGATCGGTCAGGAAGCCGAGACCGACGGCAAGGCCGAACCCCGGCACCCAATAGCTGAACACCGCAATCAGCATCGGCATCCGCGTATCCTGCAGACCCCGGAGCGCCCCCGCGGCCACGGCCTGCGCGCCATCGAACAGCTGAAAGGCAGCCGCGACCAGCAGGTACTGGACGGCGAACCCGACCATGGCCGCGTTCGCCGGCAGGTCCGGGTCGACGTAGAGCCGCAGGATGGTGCGCGGGAAGCCCCAGATCAGCAGCGCCGTCACGACCATGAACCCGATCCCGAGCGCGACTGCGATGTTGCCGGCAAGCCTGATCCACTCGGCGTTCCGGGCGCCAAAAGCCAAGCCGACCCTGATGGTCGCCGCCTGGCCCACTCCGTACGGCACCTGAAAAGCGATGGCCGCGAGTTGCAGGGCGATGGTGTGTCCGGCCAACTCGGCCTCGCCGATCCGACCCATCAGGAAGGCCGCGGCGCTGAACAGGCCGGCTTCGGCGAGGATGGTCCCGGCGATCGGCAGTCCGATCATCAGCATCTGCCTCAGCCGTTGCCACTCCCCGCGCCACCACCGCCCCCACAGGTGAAAGCGGCGAAGGCGGCGGTTGGTTTGGATCACCACCGCATAGGCGGCGAGCATGGCGAAGCTGGTGATCACGCTGGCCACGGCCGAGCCGTTGAGGCCGAGCGCGGGCAAGCCGAAATGGCCGTAGATCAGCGCATAGTTGCCCAGCGCGTTCACTGCGACTGCGAACGCGGCGATGGCGGTGGACGCGGCAGCGAGCCCCAGCGCGGAAATGGTGTTCCGCAGATGGGCGGCGAGGACCAGCGGGATGATCGTCCACATCAGGATCAGAAGAAAGTCGCCCGCGGCCGCAGCGACCGACGGCTTCTGCCCCGTCAGCAGCATGATCTCCTCGCCGAACGCACAGACGACCATGCACGCAGCGCCGCTCGCCACCGCCAGCCACAGCCCCATGCGAAACGTCCGCCGCACCTCCCGCACCGCGTGCCGGTTGCGGCCGAGTTCCGCGGCGATCAGCGGGGAGGCGCCGCCGACCAGCCCGCTCATCGCCCACATCAGCAGGCCGGTGAGCGACACGCTGAGCGAGGAGGCGGCCAGCGGCCCCGCGCCGAGCCGCGCAACGAAGATCACGTCAACCGAGTAGATCGCCATCTGCAGCAGGTTGGTCCCGACCAACGGCGCGGCCAGCCGCAGGGTCGCGGCAAGCTCCTCGCGCCAGCCGGACGGGGCCGCGCCGAATGACCGGTGCTGGGACATTTCGCGGACCTAGCCGCCCGCCGCCTTTGTCGAAAGCCCCTGTTGCGAGGGCGCCGCCTGGGCTAGCGCGAAGCCGAGTCTATCGAGAGGTGTGCCGGCCATGCGTTTCGCCGCGGGAATCTGGAAGCTGCTGGTCGGCATCAAGGACGCGCTGGTCCTCCTTTTCATGCTGCTGTTCTTCGGCCTGCTTTATGCGGTCCTGTCGGCAAAGCCATCACCCGCCGTCGCGGACGGGGTTCTGGCGCTGGAGCTCAACGGCAGCGTGGTCGAGCAGCCGACCGCGGCCGATCCGTTCGCGGCGGTGGGCGGTGGTTCGGCGCCCAAGGAGTACAGCCTGCGCCAGCTGCGCACCGCGCTCACCGAAGCCGCGGAGGACGACCGGGTCAAGGCGGTGGCGCTCGACCTGGATCGCTTCGGCGGCGGCGGGCAGACCGCCATCGCCGAGCTTGGTGAAGCGCTCGACGGGGTACGCCGGTCGGGCAAGCCGGTGCTCGCCTACGCCACGGCTTACGGCGACGATGCCTACCAGCTCGCGGCACACGCGTCGGAGGTGTGGCTGAACCCGCTCGGGACCGTGGCGCTGGCAGGTCCGGGCGGCAACAACCTGTACTTCAAGGGCCTGCTCGACAAGCTGGGCGTGACGGCTAACATCTACCGCGTCGGCACCTACAAGTCGGCGGTGGAGCCGTTCACGCGCAACGACATGTCGCCCGAAGCACGGCAGAATGCGCAAGAGCTAGCCGGCAACCTGCTGGAAACGTGGCGCGACGACCTGCGTCGTGCGCGTCCGCGCGCGGCGATCGAGCCCTACCTGCGGGATACGGCGGGTATCGTGGCGGCCTCGGGCGGCGACTTCGCGGCGGCGGCACGGCGCGCCGGGCTGGTCGACCGGGTGGGCGAGCGGCGGCAGTTCGAGGCGCGGCTGGCGGAGCTAGGCGGCGAGGATGAGCGGGCGCGGGGCGGCTACAAGAAGATCGCGATCGCCGCCTATGTAGCGGACCGAGTACCGCTCAACCCGGGCGGCCCGATTGGGGTGGTGACCGTTGCCGGCAATATCGTCGACGGCAAGGCCCCGCTCGGCACCGCCGGCGGCGACAGCATCGCGCAAGCGGTCGAGAAGGGCCTGCGCTCGGGCAAGCTCAAGGCGCTGGTGGTGCGGATCGATAGCCCGGGAGGCTCCGTCACCGCGTCCGAGCGCATCCGCCAGGCGGTGGTGCAGGCCAGGGCCGCGGGGCTGCCGGTGGTCGCTTCCATGGGCAACGTCGCCGCTTCGGGTGGTTATTGGGTGGCCGCAGGCGCCGACCACATCATGGCCGAGCCGTCGACCATCACCGGCTCCATCGGCGTGTTCGGCATCCTGCCGAGCTTCCAGGGTTCGCTCGAGAAGCTCGGGATCGGCGCGGACGGGGTGAAGACCACGCCGCTGTCGGGCGAGCCGGACCTGCTCAACGGGCCCTCGCCGCAGGCCAGCCGGCTGGTGCAGATGGGCGTGGAAGGCATTTACCGCCGCTTCCTTGGCCTGGTTGCCCAGTCGCGCGGACGGAGCCCGCAGCAAATCGACCAGGTCGCTCAGGGCCGCGTGTGGGCCGGCGGCACCGCGCGACAACTGGGCTTGGTGGACAGCTTCGGCGGCATGGACGAGGCGATCGCCAAGGCCGCGCAGTTGGCGAAGCTCGGGGACGAACGCGGGGTGACCTACCTCGAACGGCCGACCAGCTGGCGGGAAGAAGTCGCCGACCTGTTCCGCGACACCAACGATGATGCGGGCACGACCGACGCCTTTGCCGGCCTCGCGGTGCGGGAGCGCGACCAGCTGTTCGGCGCGGCGGCTGATGTTCGGACGATTCTGTCCGGCCCGACCCTGCAGGTGCGCTGCCTGGAGTGTCCGCCGGTCGCGCCCGCCCGGATCGCTGCGGCGGACGCCGGTGTGTTGGGAGCGATGCTCGGCTGGCTGCGCTAGCCGCGCTCGCGCCCGCGCCGCCGACGCCGGCTCGCTAGCGGCAGCAACAGCAGCGCCAGCAGCGTACTCGCCATCGCGGCGATGCCGAAGCCGATCACCCACGGATTGTGCGACTCCTCGCGGGTCCGCAGGTCCAGGATGTGGAGCCCCCACATCCAATCGTAGACGCGCCACCAGCGGGTACGGCGGGCGACCACCTCCCCGCTGCCCGCGTCGACGTAGAAGCGGGTGCCGTCGGTCAGCTCCACCGCCCAAGCAGCAACAGGGCGGCGGAGATCGAGCGGCGGATCGTCGGCTGAGGTGCGGCGGACGGAAGCGACCTCCGCCTGGCCGGTGTATCGCGCAATGACCTCGCGGGCGGCCTCGGCCGCCCCGAGCGAGGGCAGCAGTCGGCCGGTGAGCGGGTCGGCCAGGCGGGTCGGCCCGTCCGCCACCTGTACCACCCAGCGCGGGCCGGCGGCGCGGGGTTCGAGAATGAGCTTGCTGAACGCCACCCTGGTGAGCTGCGGCGGAACGGGCGGCGCAGACAGGCGAACAGGCGGAGGCTCAGCCAGCAGCTCCGTGCCGCGCACTTCCTCGATCGGCTTCAACACCATGACCACGCCCGACACCGTCCAGAACAGCATGGGCACGCCGACCAGCCAGCCGAGCCAGATGTGCCAGCGGCGAAGGGTCTGGCGTAGGCGCATGGGGCCACCTAGCGTCATGCTGCACTTGTTTCAGCATCCATCTTCCGGCGCGAGCCATCCTCACCGCGGAGGCATGGATCTCCAAACAAGTTGGGGATGACGGTTGAGGTTCGTCATACGTGGATGGGCTTGCCCTGCACCGCCATCGCCGCTTCCTTGAGTGCCTCCGAATGGGTCGGGTGAGGGTGGCAGGTGTAGGCGATGTCCTCGCTGGTGGCGCCGAACTCCATCGCCTGCGCGGCCTGGGCGATCATGGTCCCGGCCAGGCTGCTGATCATCCACACGCCGAGCACCCGGTCGGTCTTGGCATCGGCGACCACCTTGACGAAGCCGTCGGTGTCGCGGTTGGTCTTGGCGCGGCTGTTGGCCATGAAGGGGAACTTGCCGACCTTGACGTCGCCGTTAGCGCGGGCCTGCTCCTCGGTCAGGCCGACACCCGCGATCTCCGGATGGGTGTAGACCACCGAGGGGATCACCGCATGGTTCACGATGCCGGTCTGGCCAGCGATGTTCTCCGCGACCGCAATGCCTTCGTCCTCGGCCTTGTGAGCGAGCATCGGGCCGGGGATCACGTCGCCGATCGCCCACACGCCTGGCACCGCGGTGCGGAAGTCGTGGTCGGTCTCGATCTGCAGGCGGTTGTTGACCTGCAGCCCGACCTTGTCGAGCCCAAGCCCTTCGGTATTGGGGCGGCGGCCGATCGCGACCAGCACCGCGTCGGCCTGGATCGTCTCGGCCGCGCCACCCTTCGCCGGCTCGACCGTCAATGTCGCGCCCACGCCGTTGCGCTCGACGCCGGTGACCTTGAGGCCGGTGCGCAGCTCGAATCCCTGCTTCTTGAAGATCTTGGCGGATTCCTTGCGGACCTCCTCGTCCATGCCGGGCAGGATCTGGTCGAGATACTCGACCACCGTGACCTTCGCCCCGAGCCGCCGCCAGACCGAGCCCAACTCCAGTCCGATGACGCCGCCGCCGATCACCACCAGGTGCTCCGGCACGCGCGGCAGCGCCAATGCGCCTGTGGAGTCGACGATCACCTCATTGTCGATCGCCACGCCCGGCAGCGGGGTCACGGACGAGCCAGTGGCGATCACGACGTTCTTGGCGGTGACGGTGCGCTCGCCCACCTGCACGCTGTTCGGTCCTTGGAAGCTCGCCTGGCCCTTGAGCCACTCGACCTTGTTCTTCTTGAACAGGAACTCGATGCCGCCGGTCAGCTCCTTGACGGCCTTGGCCTTTTCACCGTGCATGGCGTCGAGGTTGAGCGTGGCGCCCTGCAGCTCGACACCGAACTTGGCGAGCGCTCCGGAGCTGGCTTCCGCGAACAGCTCGGAGGCATGGAGCAGCGCCTTGGACGGGATGCAGCCGACGTTGAGGCAGGTGCCGCCCAGCGTCTCCCGGCTCTCCGCGCAGGCGGTCCTGAGCCCGAGCTGGGCAGCGCGGATCGCCGCGACGTAGCCGCCCGGGCCGGCGCCGATTACCAGAACGTCGAAGTCGTAATTATCAGCCATGATCACTTCCAAGGATGCGCTCTGATCCGAGCATATGTGCCGCTCCACTCGGAGGGCTCAGGATATTGCTTCGCGTAAGCGGCCACGTCGTCATCGGAAAGGCTGCTTAGCCAGCGGTAGAACCTATCGTACGTCTCTTCTCCTAGACCCATTCTCCACCCGACCGAACCGCCCGGAATATGCGCATGGGCCAACCAAGGTGGTTGAGGTTGTGACACTTACAAGTCGATCAACAGCCGGGTCGGATCTTCAATCGCTTCCTTGATCCGGACCAGGAAGGTGACCGCCTCGCGCCCGTCGATCAAGCGGTGGTCGTAGCTAAGCGCCAGGTACATCATCGGCCGGGCGACGATCTGGCCGTCCTTGACCACCGGCCGCTCCTCGATGCGGTGCATGCCCAGCACCGCCGACTGCGGCGGGTTGATGATGGGAGTGGAGAGCAGCGAGCCGAACACGCCGCCGTTGGAGATGGTGAAGGTGCCGCCCTTCATGTCCTCGGCGGTCAGCGTGCCGTCCTTGGCCTTCTTGCCGTAGCCGGCGATCGCAGCCTCGATCTCGGCGAAGCTCATGCGGTCGGCGGAGCGGATCACCGGGACGACCAGCCCCTTGGGCGCGGACACCGCAACCGAGACGTCGAGATAGTTGTGGTAGACGATCTCCTCGCCCTCGATTCGGGCGTTGACCGCGGGCACATCGCGCGCGGCGAGCGCGACGGCCTTCACGAAGAAGCCCATAAAGCCCAGGCGGATGCCGTGCTTCTTCTCGAACAGGTCCTTGTAGCGGGCGCGAGCGCCGATGACCTCGCTCATGTCCACGTCGTTGAAGGTGGTCAGCAGCGCGGCCGTGTTCTGCGCTTCCTTGAGCCGGGTAGCGATGGTTGCACGCAGGCGCGTCATCTTGACGCGTTCTTCGGGGCGTTCCCCGCGTGCAGCTGGGTAGGCGGGTGCAGGTGCAGCTTGCGTCGGCGGTGATGGCGCTCGTGCTTCGGGCGGCTGGGCCACGGCGTTTGCCGGGGTGCTGGCAGCGGCGAGCACATCCTCCTTGGTCAGGCGCCCGTCCTTGCCGCTGCCGGTGAGCGTCGCCGGGTCGACGCCATTTTCCTGCACGGCGCGGCGCACGGCCGGGCTGAGGCGGAGGGCGGCGGCCTGTTCGTCCGTGATGTCGTTCCCTGGCGCGGCCTGCGGTGCGGAGGGCTGCTCAGCAGCCGCTGACGGCTGGGCCCCGGCCTTCGCCGGGGTACTGGCTTGCGCCGGGGTACTCGGAGCAGCGGCCGCGCCGTTCCCGATGGTGGCGATCACCGCGCCCACGTTCACCGTGTCGCCCTCGGCCACCAGCGCTTCGCCGAAGGTGCCGGCCACCGGCGAGGGCACTTCCACCGAGACCTTGTCCGTTTCCAGGCTGGCCACCGGCTCGTCGGCCGCGACCGCTTCGCCCGGCTTCTTGAGCCACGCGCCAAGCGTCGCTTCGGTGATGCTTTCGCCCAGCGCGGGGACTTTGACCTCGGTCGCCATGATCTTCCTTCTTGTCCTCAGCTGCCCGCTTTACCGGCCTTGCGGACGGTGTCGACCGCCGCCTCCGCGGCAGCCGGCTTGGCCCCGCCCGTGCGCAGGGCGTCCCCGACGAGGTCCGCCTGCTCGCGGACGTGGCGCTTGGCCAGGCCCGTGGCCGGCGACGCCGCGGCGGTCCGCCCCGCGTAGCGCGGGCGCAGGCCGAGGCCCGCGGCTTGCAGGCACTCCTCCAGGAATGGCTCGACGAAGAACCACGCGCCGTTGTTGCGCGGCTCTTCCTGCGTCCAGCAGAGGTCCTCCAGCGCCGGCATCGCGGCCAGGCGCTTGATCAGCGGCTCGGACGGGAATGGATAGAGCTGCTCGATGCGCAGGATCTCGACGTCGTTGGCCTCGGCCGTGTCGCGCGCCTCCATCAGCTCGTAGGCGATCTTGCCCGAGCACAGCACTAGCCGCCTGGTCTTGCCTTCCGCCGGCGGGTTGAGGTCGGACAGGATGCGGCGGAAATGGCTCTCGCCGGTGAAATCCGCCGCGCCCGAGACCGCCAGCTTGTGGCGGAGCAGCGACTTGGGCGTCATCACCACCAGCGGCTTGCGGAAGTCCCGCAGCAGCTGGCGCCGGAGCAGGTGGAAATAGTTGGCCGGCGTGGTCGGGTAGGCGACCTGCAGATTGTCCTCGGCGCACAGCTGCAGATAGCGCTCCAGCCGCGCGGACGAGTGCTCCGGCCCCTGCCCTTCGAACCCGTGCGGCAACAGCAGCACCAGGCCGCTCGCCCGCAACCACTTGGCCTCACCGCTGGCGATGAACTGGTCGATGATCACCTGCGCGCCGTTGGCGAAGTCGCCGAACTGCGCTTCCCACAGCACCAGCGTCCGGGGATCGGCGACGCTGTAGCCATATTCGAACCCGAGCACGCCGAATTCGGACAGCGGAGAGTCGCGCACCTCGAACCGGCCGCCCTCCACCGTGCACAGCGGGATGTATTTGTCGCCGCTGTTCTGGTCGGACCAGGCGGCATGGCGCTGGCTGAAGGTACCGCGGCCCGAATCCTGCCCCGACAGGCGGACGTTGTGGCCTTGCGCCAGCAGCGACCCGAAGGCCAGCGCCTCGGCCGTCGTCCAGTCGAAGCCCTGCCCGGTGTCGAACATCGCGCGCTTGGCGTCGAGCACCCGCGACAGCGTCTTGTGGACAGCGAGGCCTTCGGGGACGGTCGTCAGCACCGCACCGACCCGCCGCACCTCTTCCTCGGAGATGGCGGTGACGATGTTGCGGCGGCCGCCGACCGGCTCGTCGGGCTTGCTGAGCCCGGCCCAGCGGCCCTCGAACCAGTCGGCCTTGTTGGGCAGGTAATTCGCGCCCGCGTCGAACTCGCCTTCGAGCAGTTCAATGAATTGCCGCGTTCGCTCATCGATCCAGGCCTGGTCGACCACCCCCTCGGCGACCAGCCGGTCGCCGTAGAGCTTGCTGACCGGCGGATGCTTGCGGATCGCATCGTACATGACGGGCTGGGTGAAGCTCGGCTCGTCGCCCTCATTGTGGCCGAAGCGGCGGTAGCACCACATGTCGATCACGATGTCGCGCTTGAACTGCTGCCGGAACTCGATCGCCAGCTTGCAGCAGAAGGTAACCGCCTCCGGGTCGTCCCCGTTGACGTGCAGGATCGGCGCCTGAATGCCCTTGGCCACGTCCGACGGATAGGGCGATGAGCGCGCGAATTGCGGCGAGGTGGTGAAGCCGACCTGGTTGTTGATGACGAAGTGCAGGCAGCCGCCGGTGCCGTAGCCGGGCAGGCCGGAGAAGCTCAGGCACTCCCAGACGATGCCCTGGCCGGCAAAGGCCGCATCGCCGTGCAGCAGGACGGGCAGCACATGCTCCCCGTGCTTGTCGCCCTTGATCGTCTGCACCGCCCGGGCCTTGCCCAGCACTACGGGGTTCACCGCTTCCAGGTGCGACGGGTTGGCCTGCAGCGAAAGGTGGACCTTGCAGCCGTCGAACTCGCGGTCGGAGGAGGTGCCGAGGTGATATTTGACGTCGCCCGAGCCGCCGACGTCAGCCGGATTGGCGGCGCCGCCGGCGAACTCGTTGAAGATGGCGCGGTATGGCTTGCCCATGACGTTGGCGAGGACGTTCAGCCGGCCGCGGTGGGCCATGCCGACGGCGACCTCCTCGACCCCCAGCTGGCCGCCGTACTTGATCACGGCCTCCAGCGCGGGGATCATGCTCTCGCCGCCATCCAGGCCGAAGCGCTTGGTCCCGACATATTTCTTGGCGAGGAACTTCTCCCACTGCTCGCCGTGGATCACCTTTTCGAGGATCGCCTGCTTGCCTTCGGGCGTGAAGCTGATCCCCTTGTCGCGGCCCTCCATCCGTTCCTGGAGGAAGCGGCGCTCCCCAAGATCGTTGATGTGCATATATTCGAGGCCGACGTGGCCGCAGTAGTTGGCGCGAAGGATGGCGACGATCTCGCGCACGGTGGCCTGCTCCAGGCCGAGCACTCCACCGATGAAGATCGGGCGGTCGAGGTCGGCCGCGGTGAAGCCGTGGTATTCGGGCGTGAGGTCGGCGGGGAGTTCGCGGTGGGTCAGGCCGAGCGGATCGAGGTCCGCGGCCAGGTGTCCGCGCACGCGATAAGTGCGGATCAACATCATCGCGCGGATGCTGTCCTCGGCGGCGCGCCGGACCGCGGCTTCGTCGGTGACGCCGGCGGCCTTCGCGGCCTGCCTGGCGCCGTCCTTGAGCTTCTCGATCGTGGCCTGGGTCGGATCCAAGCCGAGGTTGACCTCGTCAAGCTCCGCCAGCGGCCAGTTCGGCCGTTGCCAGCTTGGTCCCTGCTCGGTTTCGAAGATGTCCATTCTTGCCTCGATGTGCTCCTGCGAAGGCAGGAGCCCAGTGCCTCTTGTAGCGGCGCCGAAGGAACTGGGCACCTGCCTTCGCAGGTGCGCAGGTCAGCCCTGCAACAATGCCTTCAACGTCTTGCCAAGCTCAGATGGGCTCGGAGACACGCGAATGCCAGCCGCTTCCATCGCCGTGATCTTTGACTCCGCGTCGCCCTTGCCGCCAGAGACGATGGCGCCGGCATGGCCCATCCGGCGGCCAGGAGGGGCGGTGCGGCCGGCGATGAAGCCGACGGTCGGCTTGGAGCGCCCGCGCTTGGCCTCGTCCGCGAGGAACTGCGCGGCTTCTTCCTCCGCCGCGCCGCCGATCTCGCCGATCATGATGATCGACTTGGTCTCGTCGTCGGCGAGGAACATCTCGAGCATGTCGATGAACTCGGTGCCCTTTACGGGATCGCCGCCGATGCCCACTGCGGTGGTCTGGCCGAGGCCCTCGTTGGTCGTCTGGAACACCGCCTCATAGGTCAGCGTACCCGAGCGCGAGACCACGCCGACGCTGCCCTTCTTGAAGATGTTGCCCGGCATGATGCCGATCTTGCACTCATCGGGCGTCAGCACGCCCGGGCAGTTCGGCCCGATCAGCCGCGACTTGGAGCCGACCAGCGCGCGCTTGACCTTGACCATGTCGAGCACCGGGATGCCCTCGGTGATGGTGACGATCAGCGGCACCTCCGCCTCGATCGCTTCCAGGATCGAGTCCGCGGCGAAGGGCGGCGGCACGTAGATGACCGACGCGTCGGCCCCGGTCTGCTCGACCGCTTCGGCGACCGTGTCGAACACCGGCAGGTCGAGGTGCGTCGTCCCGCCCTTCCCGGGAGTCACCCCGCCGACCATCTGCGTGCCGTAGGCGAGTGCCTGTTGCGTGTGGAAAGTGCCGGTCTCGCCGGTCATGCCCTGGGTGATGACCTTGGTGTTCCGGTTGACGAGAATGCTCATTCGACTTCCTCTGCGTCATCCCGGCGAAGGCCGGGATCCAGCTCAAACAAAGACTCGTGATGATCTTTTGCTAGTTCAGCGCACTGGATCCCGGCCTCCGCCGGGATGACGATCACGCCAGCGAGCCTTCAATCTGCTTGCATGCTTCTAGCAGGCCTTTGACCTCACCGACGCTGACCTGGAGGTTCTGCTTGGCTTCGTCATCCAGCGCGATCTCGATGATCTCCTCCGCCCCGCCGGCGCCGATCACCACCGGCACGCCGACGTACAAGCCATCGAGCCCATACTTACCCTCGACATAGACCGCGCAGGGCAGGATGCGCTTCTGGTCGCCGAGATAGGCTTCGGCCATGGCGATGGCGCTGGTGGCCGGGGCGTAATAGGCCGAGCCGGTCTTCAGCAGGGCGACGATCTCGCCGCCGCCGCCGCGGGTGCGCTTGACGATCTCGTCGATCGTTTCCTTGGACGACCGGCCCATCTTGACCAGGTCGTCGACCGGAATGCCGCTGACCGTGGTGTAGCTGGTCACCGGAACCATCGTGTCGCCATGGCCGCCGAGCACGAAGGCGTTCACGTCCTTGACCGAAACGCCGAACTCCTCCGCCAGGAAGGTGGCGAAGCGCGCGGAGTCGAGCACGCCCGCCATGCCGACCACCTTCGCGTGCGGCAGGCCGGAGAACTCGCGCAGGGCCCAGACCATCGCGTCGAGCGGGTTGGTGATGCAGATCACGAAGGCGTCGGGGGCATGGGTCTTGATGCCCTCGCCCACCGCCTTCATCACCTTGAGGTTGATGCCGAGCAAATCGTCGCGGCTCATGCCCGGCTTGCGCGGAACGCCAGCCGTGACGATGATCACGTCGGCGCCCGCGATGTCGGCATAGTCGTTGGTGCCGGTGATGTTCGCGTCGAAGCCCTCGATCGGCCCGCATTGGCTGAGATCGAGCGCCTTGCCCTGCGGCATGCCCTCGGCGATGTCGAACAGGACGATGTCGCCCATTTCCTTCTTGGCCGCGAGATGGGCCAGGGTTCCGCCGATCATCCCGGCGCCGATCAGCGCGATCTTCTTGCGAGCCATTTGGGTGCGTTTTCCCCTGTTCCGTGAAGCCGCACCGGACGGACGGCGTGTGCCGGGGCGCTCTAGACCGGGAGGGGCGAAGGGGCAACCTCATGTGCCGCCATGTCGGGCGTTCCGTGCCCCTCGGCGAGATACTCGGCGCTTCGCATTTCCTCCAGGCGGCTGACGGTGCGCGCGAACTCGAAGCTGCCGTCGCCCGCCGGGTAGAGCGCAGCCGGCTCGGCGTCAGCGGCGGCGAGCAGCTTGACCTTGTGCTCGTAGAGGGCGTCGATCAGCGTGACGAAGCGCGCCGCCTCGTTGCGCTTCTCCGGGCCGAGCACGGGGATGCCGACGATGATGGCCGTGTGGAAGCGCTGGGCGATGGCAAGATAGTCGGCCGCACCGCGCGGTTCGCCGCACAGGCGCTTGAAGGAGAAGACGGCGACGCCCTTGAGGCTCTTGGGCACGTGCAGCGTGCGGCCGCCGCCGACGTCCAGCTCCTCGGTGGGCACCTTGGCGCGGTCCTCGACGGGGTAGTCGGTGAGCTGGAAGAACGCTTGGGCGAGGGCAGCGGTGGCGGCGGGGCCGTTGGGGACGTGCCAGGTGTGGACGCCCTGCAGCCGGTCGAGGCGGTAATCGGTCGGGCCGTTCAGCTCGACGACCTGCACGCGGCTTTCGATCAGGTCGATGAAGGGCAGGAACAGCTCGCGATTGAGGCCGTCATTGTAGAGGTCACGCGGCGGCCTGTTGGAGGTGGTCACCACCGCCACGCCCTCGTTCAGTAGCGCGGTGAACAGCCGCGACAGGATCATCGCGTCCGCGGTGTTGTTGATCACCATCTCGTCGAAGCAG
>NZ_CADCVZ010000022.1 GCF_902806265.1 uncultured Sphingomonas sp.
GCCGGGTCATTGCCGTGGGATCGATGAAGCCGTCGGACCTGCTCGTGCTGCGTGGCTCGCTGGACCAGCTCTGGCCGGTCGACGAATCGCCTTGCTTTGGCAGCTTGCTGCAAGCGATCGACAGTGCCGAAGGTGAAGCGCGCGGCGGCCGAGAAGTCGAGGAAAGTCCCGATCGGCCAACCCTGAGCATCAAGTCTTCCGGATAACCCGCCCAAGCATTTCACTTCGCCCCGGCGCGCTTTGTTCGGCCTGCTCCTGTTTGTATTTGATCAAACGGGCACAAATATTTCGCCATCATCAGCGACTTTCTAACCATGGTTAATTTCAACGTCGCTGCTGCTCCCTAGCTCTCTCCTTGCAAGAGGGTGAAGACGATGAGCGAACATCAGAGATTGCATGGCGTTCCGTATCACCGGGTCAGCAGCGAGGACTCGGTCCGGCGAGTAGTTCGCCGACCGCGGGAGACCGACTCCGCCTATTACTCGCGCCGGGCGTCCGAGGAATTGGCCTTGGCAACAGGGCGGGATGATGAAGTCGCGGCATCATTGCACCGCGACTTGGCGGCCCGTTATGAGCGACTCGCGGCTGCGAAGCGGGACGCACAAGAAGGTTTCTGATCTGCCTCCCGTCGTGAAGAGCAACGCCTGCCAACCCATGTTGTGGAACAGCCACTCGCGCGCTTCGTAGTCCTCTTCTCACCTTAAGTCGGAGAGGCCTTCCATGCAGGCTGTCCTGATGCGCGGCATCCTCGCCCTCCTTGCGGCGCTCGCCCTTCCCGCCTGCGCCACCACCGGCCGGCTCAGCGCGTCGGACCAGCGGCAGCTTTCCGGGCGCACCTTTGTGGTGCTCGGCGCCTCCAGCGGATTCGGACGAGGGGCCGCGGTCAAGCTTGGACAGAGCGGCGCCAATGTGGTTGTTGCGGCGCGCCGGGCGGAGCTGCTGGAGGAGGTCGCGGCCGAGATCCGCCGGGGTGGCGGCCAGGCACTGGTCGTGCCGACCGATGCGAGCCGGCCTGAGCAGGTGGAAGCGCTAGCGGACGCCGCGACCCGGCGGTTCGGCCGGATCGACGTCTGGATGAACATCGCAGGCGGGCTGGCGGTCGGCCGCTTTTGGGAGATCCCGGTCGCCGACTATTCCCGGCTGATCGACACCAATGTCAAGGGCGTGGTCCATGGCACGCACGCTGCGCTGCGCCGCTTCGTTCCGCAAGGCCATGGAACGATCGTCAACATGGGCTCGGTCGAAAGCGAGGTGCCGCTGGCCTACCACTCCGTCTACGCCGGCACCAAGGCGGCGGTGCTCAGCATGGGGCGCTCGCTCAATCAGGAGCTGCGTCATGCCGGGGTCGGACGGCGGGTCAAGGTGGCGACAGTCATGCCCTACGCAGTCGACACGCCCTTGTGGCACCACGCCGCGAATTACAGCGGGCGGACCCTGCGCATGGTGATGATCGACGATCCGTCCGTGGTGGTGAACACGCTGGTCCGCGCTTCCCTTCGCCCGCGTGAGGAGATGCCGGCCGGGTGGAAGGCCCGCGGCGCGCTGATCGCGCACGACCTGCTGCCCGACCTGGTCGAGCGGATCTCCGCGGACGTGCAGCGGTCGGAGCTGGCGGAGGGCCTGCCCGAGCCCGCCACCGCGGGCAACCTCTACCAGCCGATGCGCGGCACTGGAACGGTCAGCGGCGGCGTTCGGGAGCGGATCAAGGCGGAGGATGCGGCCAAGAAGCGCATGCAGGGACCGCGCTAAACGTCTGAGCCGTCCCGCTGCGGCACGGATCGTAACCTCTCCGAACAAGAGCTTACCGCCGCATAAACCGGCTCTTTACGCGCGGCGAGTAGGAGTGGCGCTCAACACTGTCGGCGGTTCGACGGAGGAAGGAGCAGGCATGGCGGCGGACTTACTGGCGGAGCGGGTGCTCCCATCAGCCGCCGACTCGCATGCCGCCCGGCTCGCCGCGGCCGGCAGTGGCTGCCATCCCTGGGTCGAGGACCTGGGCGCCGTTCCCGTGATCGTGGAGCCGCGCGACTTGGCGGACGCCGTTCATCTGCTAAGCAGCCTCCACGGCCGCCCTCCGGGGCTGGTCGAGCTTGCGGTTGCGGGCTCGCCTCTGTCCGCGCATGGCTGGCTGTCCACCGCGGCGGAGGGTTGGGAGCGCGAACGGCTGTACCTCCTTCGCCTCACCGCGGCGGTCGGCCCGCTGCCGTCGACCCACGGCAATGCGGAAACCGAGGCCGCCATCCTGGCCCAGCGCCACGCGCTCGAGACCCTCGCCCGCTCCGAACGGTGCGGATGCGCCCTTGGCGCGGCCGCCGCGCTGGTGAGCGACTGGCGGAGCATCCGCCCGCTGCTCGACCGCGCTGCGCTGCGCGCTGGAACCGACGTCCCGCCCAGCGAGCTCCCCGACGAACGCTCGATCGAAACGGTGCTGACTTCGGCCGCGACAGCCGTCGCCACCGAGCGCGCGATCCGCTTCGGCGCCGAGCAGATCCTGTTGCAGCATCGCGCGCTGTGGGACCTGCTGGAGGCGCGCAGCGAGGCACGCGAGGGCTTCTAAAGCCACGGCGTCCCCTCTAGGGCCGCCGCATGCGTTTCGAAGGCACATCCTCTTACGTCGCGACCGAGGACCTCAAGGTCGCCGTCAACGCCGCGGTGAAGCTCCGCCGCCCGCTCCTCGTCAAGGGCGAGCCCGGCACCGGCAAGACCGTGCTCGCGCATGAGATCGCCGATGCGCTGGGGGCGCCGCTGATCGAATGGCACGTCAAAAGCACCACCAAGGCGCATCAGGGCTTGTACGAATATGACGCGGTCGCCCGGCTTCGCGACGGACAGCTCGGCGACCCGCGGGTGCACGACATCGCCAACTACATTCGCCGCGGCAAGCTGTGGGACGCCTTCACCTCGCCGCAGCTGCCGGTGCTGCTGATCGACGAGATCGACAAGGCCGACATCGAGTTCCCCAACGACCTGCTCCAGGAACTCGACCGCATGGAGTTTCACGTCTACGAAACCGGTGAGACGGTGGCGGCGGCCGAGCGCCCGGTGCTGGTGATCACCTCCAATAACGAAAAGGAGCTGCCAGACGCGTTCCTCCGTCGCTGCTTCTTCCATTACATCGCCTTCCCCGACCGCCACACCATGGAACGGATCGTTGAAGTGCACTTTCCCGGCATCCAGCGAATCCTGGTCGGCAAGGCGCTCGACCTGTTCTACGACGTGCGCGACGTACCCGGCCTCAAGAAGAAGCCGTCAACCAGCGAGCTGCTCGACTGGTTGAAGCTCCTGCTGCACGAGGACATGCCGCTGGACGTGCTGCAGAACCGCGACCCGACCAAGGCCATCCCGCCGCTCCACGGCGCGCTGCTCAAGAACGAACAGGACGTGATGCTGTTCGAACGGCTGGCATTCATGGCGCGGCGCAAAAGCTAGGGTTGGGCTGCCGCCCAGGACTAGTCGTCGCGGTAGGCGACCTCGAAATTGCCCCACCGCCGTCCCTTGATGAACAGGGGGATGTAGAGGCTCTTGACCGGGATCTTCTCCTGGCCGCGCATCAGTCGGTAGGTCATCAAGGTCGGTTCTTTGCTGTTGAGAGCAAAGCGGGTCTGGTCGTCGATCATCACCCGCCGATTGCGGCAGTGCGCATCGTTCCACACCGGGTCGCTGCCCTGCGGCTGCGAGCGTTCGGACATGTGGGTGGGCAGGTACCCGTTCATGTCGCCGATGCTGGTCCCGAGCACTCGGCTGTCGCCGCGCTGAACCCGGTCCAGCACCGGGCGGATCGCGCGGTCGGCATAGTCGCAGAACGCAGTGTCGAACTGCTTGGGGTTGCTGCCCGGCCGCTCGCGGTAGTTGCGGTCGAACACCTCCTCGAGGCCGACCTCGCCTCGGTCGAGCGCCTGCTCGACGGTCGACGCGATCTCCCGTGCATATTCTTGCGACCTGGCCAGCAGCGGGGTGTCGTCAATCTCGGCGCCTGAGTTCGCCAGCGTATTCAGCATGACGTTGGACATCATCTCGAGCGAAGTCAGCCGCTTGTGCGCTTTCACCAGCGCGCCGCCATTTTCCCGTGCGTCTGCGGAGAAGTCGGTCAGACTCGCCTTGACCCGGTCGACGCTGGTCTGGATGAGGCTGGTCGAGTGGGCGATGCCTTCGGTTTGGCGATCCACCATGCCGACGATCTCGCTGACTTCGCGGACGGTCTCGCCGATCTGGCTGAAGCCCTGCTGGGCCGCCCGGCTCCGCTCCACGCCCGACTTGATCTCGGTCGTGACGGCGCCCGCTTCCCGGGTGAGCTCGCCCACGGTAAGCGCAATCTGGCTGGTCGCAGCGCGGGTATCGTGGGCCAGCTTTTTGACCTCGGCCGCGACCACCGCGAAGCTCCGCCCGGCGTCGCCCGCGCGGGCCGCCTCGATGGTCGCGTTCAGCGCCAGCATATTGGTCTTGCGCGCGATGGTCTCGATGGTCGAGGAGACGGCCTGCACCTGGTGCATTGCGGTGGCGAAGCTGGCCATCCGCTCGCCGAGCTGGACCACCAATTCGGTCAGGCCCTTGAACCCTGCAATCGTATCCTCGATGGCGAAGCGTCCGGCGTCGAGCTTGGCCTTGGCCTGCTCGGACAACAGCCGCGCTTCGTCCGTGCTGTCGGACACCCGGGCCTGGTCCGCCAGCAGGCGCGTGGTCACCTCCTCCAGCGTGTCCAGCGTTTTCAGGTGATCGCCGATCCGTGCCGAAACGTCCTCGACGTAGCCGGCCACATCCGAACACTCGATTGACAGGGAGCCGCAATCGCGCGCCACCGCCCTGATCGCTTTTTCCGTAACCTGATCCAAACCGGCAGTCGCCATCTCAATAACCCACGTTATGCTGTTCTTACAGGGAGGGTCTGCCGGTCAGGCCCTACTCTTTCGTTAACCGTGGCGGATCGCTACGGATTACACCCATGTTCATCAACTTCGTCGAAGCGCTGCGCCGCGGCGGCATCCCGGCCAGCCTCAAGGAACATCTGCTGTTATTGGAAGCGCTCGACGCCGAGGTGATCGGGCAGGAACCCGAGCAGTTCTACTATCTTGCCCGGTCCGTCTTCGTTCACGACGAGAGTCAACTCGACAAGTTCGACCGGGTGTTCGGCGAGGTCTTCAAAGGCCTGATCCCCGACCTTGACGACCCCATCGCCGAGATCCCGGAGGAGTGGCTGAAGCTCGTCGCCGA
Organism: uncultured Sphingomonas sp.; assembly: GCF_902806265.1. Lineage (GTDB taxonomy): Bacteria > Pseudomonadota > Alphaproteobacteria > Sphingomonadales > Sphingomonadaceae > Sphingomicrobium. Next base: position 5,209 of record NZ_CADCVZ010000022.1, read on the forward strand.
GAAGTATCTCACCCCCGAGCAGATGGAGGAGATAAAATCGCTCGGCTCCTGGGACGAGATCATGGAAACGCTCAAGAAGCGGCTGGAGGAGCAGAAGGAACGGCACCAGGGCGGCAGCAAGTGGATCGGCACCGGCGGCACCTCGCCCTTCGGGCACGGCGGCTACAATCCCGCAGGCGTACGCATCGGCGGCCCGGGCCGGCACGGCCGCGCGGTCAAGGTGTGGGAGAAGCGCGAATTCAAGGACCTGGACGGCACCCGCGAACTCGGCACGCGCAACATCAAGGTCGCGCTTCGCCGCCTGCGCCGCTTCGCCCGTGAGGGCGCCGCCGACGAGCTCGACCTAGACGCCACGGTAGACGGCACTGCGCGCAAGGGCTGGCTCGACGTCCACATGCGCCCCGAGCGGCACAACGCGGTCAAGCTGCTGCTCTTCCTGGACATCGGCGGCTCAATGGATGGGCACGTCCGCCAAGCCGAGGAGCTGTTCTCCGCCTGCCGCACCGAGTTCAAGCATCTGGAGCATTTCTATTTCCACAACTGCATCTACGAAGGCGTCTGGAAGGAAAACCGCCGCCGCTTCACCGACCGCACGCCGACTTGGGACATCCTTCACAAGTTCGGCCACGACCATAGACTGGTGATCGTCGGCGACGCGGCGATGAGCCCGTACGAAATCAGCCACCCAGGCGGATCGATCGAGCATATGAACGAGGAAGCCGGCGCGGTGTGGCTGCAGCGGCTGACGAATACCTATCCGAGCGCCGCGTGGATCAATCCCACGCCCGAAGCCTATTGGGGGCACTCCGCCAGCACGGCGATGATCCGCCAGCTGATGGACGACCGCATGTACTCGCTGACGCTTGAGGGTCTCGACGAGGCGATGCGGGAACTCAGCCGGAAGCGCTGACCTCAGTCGGTGCCTATGACGCTGGCGAGTGCTTCGTAACAATTCGGATCGATGGCGCCGCCCACCTCGGACCTGATGATGGCCATGGCTTTCTCGATCGGCAGGGCGGCGCGGTACGGCCGATCCGATGTCAGCGCGTCGAAATAGTCGCAGGTGGTGATGACCCGCGTGTCCCGGCCGATCGCCGCCTGTTGCAGCCCGAGCGGATAGCCCCGTCCATCGAGCCGCTCACGGTGCGCGGCGGCGACATCCGCGAACTCGGCCAATGCGCCGACCCGCTGGAGGATCGTCCGGGTGTGCGTGGCATGTTCGCGCATCTCCACCCACTCACGATCGTCCAACGTTGATGGCTTCTCCAAGATCGAACTCGACACACCCAGCTTGCCGACGTCGTGGAGCGCCGCGGCCCGCTGCAGCCAGCGGGTACGCGCCGGATCGATGCCCAGCGACCGTGCGATCTTGCCCGCGTACCCAGCCACCCGGGCCGAATGATTGGCAGTGTAGGGGCTCTTGGCGTCGACTACTCGGCCGAACGCATGGACGATGTCGTCGAGATAATCTTCGTCGAGACCCAAGCCTTGATCTGGCGGTGCCATACGGACGATCCGTTGTTCCAAGGTCGGTGAGCCAAGCGCCGACCAGAAGCTCGGTTCAGCGGAGACCTTCTCAAGGGTCCTCACCAAGCATGGATCGAACCAGCTGCCTGCCCGGCGCTGCGCTTCGTCCAAGGCAGCCGTCGGACCGGCATGCGTATGGAAGACATCTACAACCTGCGCCAGCAGCGCGAGCTGCGACCCGAGCGGTACTGCAGCCCCGCGCAAAGCCCCGGGTCGGCCCGACCCATCCCAATGCTCGTCGAGATGGTAGATGCCGTCGCAGCCCGACCCATCCCAATGCTCGTCGAGATGGTAGATGCCGTCGCAGACCACCTGAGAGAACCGCAGCATGCGAGCAACCTCGGCGCCGCGGGTGCACCGCGATACGATCAGCTCCTGCGCGATTTCGCGTCCATTCAGCAGGATGTTGCCGACAGCGCTTACGCGCCGGGGGAACCTACGTTCGCGCGCCGTTTGGCTGAACACGAAGTAGAGCGTCGACGCCAAGCTCGTGCCAACGGTCTTGTAGCCGTGCTTGAACGCCCTGTCGTCGGTTGCATACAGCTCGCAGATTCGCGCGGCGTTGCTGCTGCAGCCGAGGTCCTTCAGCAGCACCGTATAATAAAGGTCGCGGAGTTCCGGCCCGTTCAGCTGGAGTGCCTGCCCGACCCGCATCGCGATCCAGCACGAGCGCAGCGAATGGCCGGCCGGCTGGCCTTCCGTCAGGTCCAGGGCATAGCTGAATGCCGCCAGCAGCTCGGCCCGGCTTACCTAGGCGGCGAAGATCGGTTGGTGCAGCAAGCGCGGCTCCTCTACCCGCCGCAGCTACATAAGGTTGTTTAACGAAACTTTTCGCATCGGTGCTAATCAGTACATAAGCAGTGGGGCGATTTGGTCGCGCCACTCCGCTTCGTCCGCACCGACCGGCCGCTCCAGGTCGCCCGGCTCCGCCGCAGCATCGTCCACCCACTCGCGCAGGCCCGGGCCGCCGTTGATCACGTCTATGGCGAGCTTGTCGAACTCATATTCGTACGGGAACTCGCGCCACAGCGGGTAGTCGGGATGGAGACGGCGGATCGCTTTGAACGCCAGCGCCTGCAGCCGCCACGGCCGAAACGCCGCGTGATCGTAGAACGGCCCTTCCGCGTGGATCATCAGGCCGGCACAGAGCTGGTGCACGTGCTTGTGGAAGGTTGGCTCAAAATGAACCTCCCGGAGCTTGCAGCCGGCGAGCCACTCAGGCGCCATTCGGTTCATCTCGGCGAGCACCGCGCGCACGTTCAGGTCCGGCGCTCCGAAAAGCACCTCCAGCGGCCTTGTCGTGCCCCTGCCTTCACTCAGCGTTGCGCCTTCCAACATCACCGTCCCGGCATAAGCCCGCGCCATGTTGAGGCTGGCAGCGTTGGGGCTGGGATTAATCCACACCCGGTCCTCGGGCCAGCCGAGGCCCGGCCCCTCGTCCGGTCCCCAGCCCTCCATCTCGATCACGCGATAATCGACGTCGAGGTTGAAGTGGCGGATGAACCAATGCCCCATCTCGCCCATGGTCAGACCGTGACGCATGACCATCGGCCCCGCCCCGACGAAGCTCTCCCAGCCGGGCTGAAGCAGCGTGCCCTCGACCGGGCGGCCGGCGGGGTTGGGCCGGTCGAGCACCCATACGCTCTTGCCGTGCTCCGCCGCGGCCTCAAGCACGTAGAGCAGGGTCGTCACAAAGGTATAGATGCGGCAGCCGAGGTCCTGCAGGTCGATGAGGATGGTGTCAAAGGTCGACATCATCTGCCCCGACGGCCGCCGCACCTCGCCGTACAGGCTGAACACCGGGATGCCGAGGCGGGCGTCCACCTCGTCCGTTGTTTCCATCATATTGTCCTGCTTGTCGCCCTTCAGCCCATGCTGCGGGCCGAAGGCGGCCGATAGCCGAAGTCCGGTCGCGGTGAGCGCGTCGAGGCTGTGGAACAGATCCTGCGTGACGGACGCGGGGTGCGCGAGCAATGCGACGCGCTTGCCCTCGAGCGGGCGGCGGAGGTCGGGGTCGGCGAGGAGGCGGTCGATACCGAAGAGGGTCATGGCTGCTCGATTGGCGGCAGGGTCGCGGCGAAGCAAGCGTCATGGTGGAAGTCCGGTCTGCCGGGCGGGTGCGCGAGCGCCCAGTAGCTTTTGGTTCCGGAGACTTCCTCGATCACGGCGGAAAGGCCGAAGCGGCGCTCCCCAGCAAGGTCGATGATCACATCCACGATGAGGCTGTCGCCCAAATCATCTGCCCCGATCTGCGGGTGGTGCTCAGGCTCAAGCGCCCCCAGGCCGGAGCGATAGCCGTCGAAAGCATAGGCCGCCCACGCTCCGGACGGAGCGAAGTTGTACTCGCGGTACCCCCTGGTGTCCTGGAGGAAGAGTTCGAAGCAGGTCGTCCGCCATAGCTCATCCGCGCGGCCGCGGGCTGGTCCGCTCGGGAGCAAAATCCGGCCGGTATCTGCATGAAGATGATAGCTCAGCTCCGCCCGCCCGTCCGGCCAGCGGTCCAGCCATACTTCGATCGTCATCTCCCGGTCGTCGGGGGGGCTCTCCGGGTGGGGCTTCAATTGGAAGTGCATGGCTCCTTATGCCCGATCGGTTCTCCGCGAGAAGGGATGACGAACCGCATGTGCGTTGATAGGCACCGGCCGATGCCAGAACACCGCTCCACCCTCCTTCGCTTGCTCGATGAGCGCGGGTACATCCACCAGGCGACGGACATTGCGGCGCTAGACGCGCTGGCGGAGCGGGAAGTCGTGAGCGGCTACATTGGCTTCGACGCGACCGCGCCGAGCCTGCACGTCGGCTCCCTCGTGCAGATCATGATGCTGCGGCGGCTGCAGCAGGCCGGGCACAAGCCGGTGGTGCTGATGGGCGGCGGTACGTCCAAGATCGGCGATCCGAGCTTCAAGGACGAGGCTCGCAAGCTGCTTGGCGACGAGCAGATCGCAGCCAATGTGGCTGGTATTCGCCGGGTGTTCGAGCGCTTGCTCCACTTCGGCGACGGTCCGAGCGACGCCATGCTGCTGGACAACGCGGAATGGCTCGACCGGCTCGAGTACATCCCGTTCCTGCGGGAGATCGGCCAGCATTTCTCCGTCAACCGGATGCTGAGCTTCGACAGCGTGCGCCTGCGCCTCGATCGGGAGCAGTCGCTGAGCTTTCTCGAGTTCAATTACATGATCCTGCAGGGCTACGACTTTCTGGAGCTCAATCGCCGCGCGGGCGTGCGTTTGCAGCTTGGCGGGTCGGACCAGTGGGGCAATATTGTCAACGGCATCGAGCTGACCCGGCGTGTCGCGGGCGCCGAGGTGTTTGGGGTGACGACGCCGCTGCTCACCACGGCCGATGGGCGCAAGATGGGCAAGACGGAGAGCGGGGCAGTCTGGCTCAACGCCGACGGGCCCGAAGGCTACCGGCTGAGCCCGTATGACTATTGGCAGTTCTGGCGGAACACGGGGGACGGTGACGTCGGCCGCTTCCTGCGGCTGTTCACCGACTTGCCGCTGGAGGAGGTCGCGCGACTCGAAGCCCTGCCCGGCGCCGAGATCAACGCGGCCAAGGAGGTACTAGCGACTGAGGCAACAGCCTTGCTGCATGGGCGCGAGGCAGCTGCAGCCGCAGCCGCCACCGCACGGCAGACGTTTATGGCCGGCGGTGCGGGAGCCGACCTCCCGCGGCTGGAAGTGACCGGTGAGATCGGCATCCTGGCGGCGCTTACCGGCCTCGGCTTCTCCGCCTCGAATGGCGAGGCCAAGCGCAAGATCGCTGAAGGCGCAGTGCGGGTTGACGATCGGCCCGTGAGCGATCCTGCTCTGACCGTCCCGGTCACCGGCGAAGTGAAGGTCAGCCTGGGTAAGAAGAAGCACGGGCTGCTGGTCTCAGCCTGAGCGCAGCAGATCCACGGCCTGGTCCCGCTCGAACAGGTACAGGCACAATCGCGCCGCCTGCCCCCGCTCGCCCGCGAGCCCACCGTCCCGGTCGAGCAGCAGGCGAGCGTCGTCGGTCGCCAGCGGCGCCAGCTCGCCCAGCATTTCGGGCGTGGCCAGCCGGAAGGCCGCCTCGCCGCTCTGTCGCGTGCCCAGGATCTCGCCCGGCCCGCGCAGCTTCAGATCCTCCTCCGCAATGCGGAAGCCGTCGCTGGTCTCCCGCATCAGCGCCAGCCGCGCCCGCCCCGTCTCGCTAAGTGTCTGGCCGCGGATCAGCAGGCAGGTCGATTTGCCCTCGCCCCGCCCCACGCGACCGCGGAGCTGGTGCAGCTGGGCGAGCCCAAACCGCTCAGCGCCTTCTACGATCATCAGCGTCGCATTGGGTACGTCCACCCCGACCTCGATCACGGTGGTAGCGACCAGTACCGCCAGCTGGTTCGCCGCGAATGCCGCCATGACGGCATCCTTGTCCGGCCCCTTCATCCGCCCGTGCACCAAGCCGACCTGACCGTGAAAGCGCTGGCGCAGCACCGCTGCTCGTTCCTCAGCCGCCGCGGCGTCGCTGCCTTCGCTTTCCTCCACCAGCGGGCACACCCAATAGGCCTGTCCGCCTGCCGCCACATGCCGCTCCAGCCCGTCGATGACGTCGCCGAGCCGTTCGTCGCTAATCACCCGCGTCTCCACCGGCGAGCGCCCGGGCGGCATCTCGTCGATGCGGCTGACGTCCATCTCGCCATACTGTGTCAGGGTCAGCGTCCGCGGGATCGGGGTGGCGGTCATCACCAGCAGGTGCGGCGGCCGCTCGGCCTTGGCCGACAACAGCAGCCGCTGCGACACACCGAAGCGATGCTGCTCGTCGATCACCGCCAGGCCGAGGTTCCGGTAGCCGACCTTCTCCTGGAAGATCGCGTGGGTGCCGACGAGGATGTCGATCTCGCCCGAAGCGAGGCCCATCAGCACGCTGTCCCGTGCCCGCCCCTTCTCCCGCCCCGTCAGGATCGCGACCCGCACCCCAATTTGGTCAAGCTGCCGCAGCAGGGTCGCATGATGCTGCCGCGCCAGGATCTCCGTCGGCGCCAGCAAGGCCGCCTGCGCGCCCGCCTCCACCGCGTTCAGCATGGCAAGCAGCGCCACCAGCGTCTTGCCCGACCCGACGTCGCCCTGCAGCAGCCGCAGCATCGGCGCGGCCTGGGCCATGTCGCCGCGAACCTCCTCCACTACCCGCCGCTGCGCACCGGTGAGCTCGTACGGCAGGTTGAGCCGAGCGGACAGGCGACCGTCGCCCTGCAGCGGCAACCCGCGCTTGCGCCGGCTGACCTGCCGCAGCAGCTGCAACGCAAGCTGGTTGGCAAAGATCTCGTCGTACGCCAGCCGCTTGCGCGACGACCCTGCCTCCGGGTCGGCGTGCGCCTCGGCCAGCGCGGAGCGCCACGGCCGCCACCGCTCGCGGCCTAGCACGGACGGCTCGACCCACTCCGCCACTTCCGGCGCGCGCTCCAGCGCCGCCGCGACGAGCTCCCGCAAGCGCTTGTTGGTCAGCCCTTCGGTCAGCGGGTAGACCGCCTCCCGCAGCGGTGGCTCCGCTCCTTTACCCGGCTCCAGCACCTCCGGATGCACCATCTGCCACTGGTCGCCGTACGCCTCGAGCTTCCCCGACACGATCCGCGGCTCGCCCAGCGGCAGCTGCTTCTTGGCCCAGCCGCCCGCGTTGAAGAACGCGAGGGTGATTACATTACCCTCGCCGTCAGCAGCATAGATACGCGTCGGCCCGCGCCCGCTGCTCTGCCGCGCCTCGAACGGTTTCACCTCCAGCACCACGTTGCGCCCGAGCAGCACGGGGCTCGCCGCCGGCGCCCGGATCCGCTCGATCGCGCCGGTCGGCAGGTGGAATAGCAGATCGACGGCCCGCTCCAGCCCAAGCCGGCGCAGCGCCTTGGCCAGCTGCGGCCCGACACCCTTCAGAGCTTCCACTTCGGTGAACAGCGGATTGAGCAGTTCGGGGCGCATGTCTCCGTCATTGCGAGGAGGGAAGCGACGAAGCAATCCAGTGTTCTGCCGAAGTGACCTGGATTGCGTCGCTCCGCTCGCAATGACAAAGAAATCTCCCTATCTCGCCGCTATGCAATCAGACCACGAATTGAAGCGTCTGCATTGGCGCGCGCACCATCGCGGCACGCGTGAGGCGGACAAGATGATCGGCGGCTTTTTCGACCGGCACAGCGCCGGCTGGGACGCGGACGAGCGCGCCTGGTTTGCGGCGCTGCTGGAGGAGCAGGACGTCGATATCATGGCCTGGGCGATCGGAACGCAACCTGTTCCCGAGCGCTTCGCCGGCAAGCAGATGGGCGCAATGCAGCAACTCGATTTTATCCTCATCGCGCGGTGACCTGAGTGGCCGACCTAAACCGTATCCTTTCCGCCTCAGAACCGCTGACGCTCGCGGGCGCCCCCACCGGCTTCCTGCCGTGGCTCGCCGCAGATTTCGCGCGCGCCGCGCACGGCAGCGGCAAGGGCGCCCGCGCGGTCCTCATCGTGCCCGACGAGGCGGCCATGCGCGCGTTGGCCGACACCGCGCCGGTGTTCGCGCCCGAGCTGCAGGTCGTGACCTTCCCTGCCTGGGACTGCCTGCCCTACGATCGCGCATCCCCGTCGCTGCGGGTCATGGCCGAGCGGCTGGCCGCGCTCCAAGCGCTGCAGGCTAAACGGGATGGACCGCAGCTGTTCATCGCCACGGCTAACGCGGTCACGCAGCACACCCTTACGCCGTTCCGCATTCGCCAGCTCACCCGCCGCCTGGCGCCCGGCGAGCGGATAGAGCGCGACAAGCTGGTACAGCTGCTCAGCGCCAACGGCTATCAGCGCACCGAGGCGGTGGCGGACGCGGGCGACTTCGCGGTTCGCGGCAGCCTGGTCGACCTATTCCCCGCCGGGCAAGGCCACGCGATCCGCCTCGACTTTCTCGGCGACGAGATCGAGACCATGCGCGCCTTCGATCCCGCCGACCAGCGCACCACCGGGGCGGCAGACGCGTTTACGCTGATGCCTGCGTCCGAAGCGCTGATCGACGAGGACAGCATCAAGCGTTTCCGCACCCGCTACCGGGAGCAGTTCGGCGCAACCGCCACTGGCGATCCCGTCTACCAGGCGGTCAGCGACGGCCGTCGGCTTGCCGGCATGGAGCACTGGCTGCCCTTGTTCGAGGAGCGACTCGGCACGCTGGTCGACCACCTCAGCGAGGACGACATCATCGTCCGCGACGGCGGCGTCGATGGCGCGGTGGAGAGCCGCTACGAGTCGATCCACGATTACTATGGCAATCGCGAGCGGGCGATGGTCGCGGAGCCGGGTAGCTACCGCCCGCTCAAGCCCAAGGCGCTTTACCTCGGTCGCAAGGAATGGGCGGGGGTGCTTGCCGATCGCCCGGTGCACCTCGCGTCCGCCTTCCCCGAACCGGCCAGCGATCGGATCGTCGACTTCGGCGTCACCCCCGCCCGCGACTTCGCGCCCGAGCGCGCGCAGAATGAGAACATCTACGAAGCGGTCGTAGATCACGTACGCAAGCTTAGGAAAAGCAAGCACAAGGTCGTGCTAGCCAGCTATACCGGCGGCGGCCGCGAGCGGCTCGCCGGACTGCTCAAGGACCATGGCCTCACCAGCCTGAAGCTGGCCGACGGCTGGCAGGCTGCGCTAGGCGCGAGCAGCGACGCCACCCTGCTGGTGCTGCCCCTCGACCATGGCTTCACCACGCCGCAGGTAGCGGTGCTGACCGAGCAGGACATGCTCGGAGACCGGCTGGTCCGCCGCCGCAAGCGCAAGAAGAGCGCCGACGCCTTCCTGTCCGAGCTGGCGACGCTCACGCCGGGCGACCTCGTCGTCCACATGGAGCACGGCATCGGCCGCTACGAAGGGCTGACCCAAGTCCAGGTCGGCCGTTCGCCCCATGATTGCGTCGCACTCGAGTACGCCGGCGGCAACAAGCTCTACGTGCCGGTGGAGAACATCGACGTCCTCTCCCGCTACGGCTCGGGCGAGGAAGGCGTACTGCTCGACCGCCTCGGCGGCGAGGCGTGGCAGCGGCGCAAGGCGCGGATGAAGGAGCGCATCCGGGAGATCGCGAACGAGCTGATCGCCACTGCCGCCCTCCGCGCCACCCGCGCCGGAGTGGTCGCCGAGCCCGACAGCGCCTACCCCGCCATGGTCGACCGCTTTCCCTACGAGGAGACCGATGACCAGCAGCGCGCCATCACCGACGTGCTCGACGACCTGGAAGCGGGCAAGCCGATGGACCGGCTGGTCTGCGGCGACGTCGGCTTCGGCAAGACGGAGGTTGCGCTGCGGGCGGCGTTCGTGGCGGCTATGGCCGGCTATCAGGTGGCGCTGGTCTGCCCCACCACCCTGCTCGCACGCCAACACTACAGCAACTTCGTCGAGCGCATGAAGGGCTTCCCGATTGAAGTCGGCCGCCTGTCGCGGCTGGTGCCTGCGAACGAGGCCAGACAAGTCCGCGACGGCCTCGAAAGCGGCCACGTCGACATCGTTATCGGCACCCACGCGATTCTGGCGAAGGGTGTCAAGTTCAAGAAGCTGGGACTGGTCATCGTTGACGAGGAGCAGCGCTTCGGAGTCACTCACAAGGAGCGGCTCAAGGCGCTCAAGCACGATGTCCACATGCTGACCCTGACCGCGACCCCGATCCCGCGGACGCTGCAGATGGCGATGTCGGGCCTGCGCGAGCTGTCGGTCATCCAGACTCCGCCAGTCGACCGGCTGGCAACGCGCACCTACGTCACGCCTTGGGACCCGATCGTGGTCCGTGAGGCGCTGCTCCGCGAGCATTACCGGGGCGGGCAAAGCTACTTCGTCGTGCCGCGCGTCGCCGACCTTCCCGACATGGAGGATTGGTTGCGCGAGGAGGTGCCGGAGGTAAAGTTCATCTCCGCCCACGGCCAGCTCTCACCGACCGAGGTCGAGGAGCGGATGAGCGCCTTCTACGACCGCAAATATGACGTGCTGCTGTCGACCACGATCGTTGAGAGCGGGCTCGATATCCCCTCGGCCAATACGCTGATCGTGCACCGCGCCGACCGCTTCGGCCTGGCCCAGCTCTACCAGCTGCGCGGGCGCGTCGGCCGCTCCAAGACCCGCGCCTACGCCTATCTTACCACCCCGCCCGACCGGCAGATCACCGAGACTGCCGAGAAGCGGTTGCAGGTCCTCGCCAACCTCGACAGCCTTGGCGCCGGGTTCCAGCTCGCCAGCCACGACCTCGACATCCGCGGCGCCGGCAACCTGCTCGGCGACGAGCAGTCGGGGCACATCAAGGAGGTCGGCTTCGAACTCTACCAGTCGATGCTGGAAGAGGCGATCATGGACGTGAAGAGCGGCGGGACGGAGAAGCGCGAGGAGGAGTTCTCGCCGCAGATCAATGTCGAGGCGCCGATCATGATTCCCGAGGACTACGTCCCCGACCTCGACCTCCGCATGGGCCTCTACCGCCGGCTCGGCGAGCTGGAAGACGCCCGCGGCGTGGAGGAGTTCGCGGCCGAGCTGATCGACCGCTTCGGGCCGCTCCCCGATGAAACGCAGAACCTGCTGCAGGTGGTCGAGACCAAGATCAACTGCCGCCGGGCCCGCATCGCCAAGCTCGACGCCGGCGTCCGCGGCGCGGTGGTGACCTTTGCCGAGGGCGGCTTCCCCGACCTTCCCGGCCTGCTCGGCTACGTCGACCGGCTGAAAGGCACGGCCAAGCTGCGCCCCGACAGCAAGCTCCTCGTCAGCCGTGATTGGGCCGCGCCGAGCGCACGGCTCAACGGCGCACTGCAGATCTCGCGCGGTTTGGCGCGGGTGGTGGCTGCGGGTGAGAAGAGGGTTGAGCCCGCGCGGGAGAAGGTGGTGGCCTGACCGATCATTGGCTTTGCCACAGCTCTCCCAAGGGCGCCGCCAAGATGGCATGATGGAGCGGCTCTTCTCGATTGAAAGATGGCAGCGCGTCAGGGCTGACGGAGTGGTCTGAGGCGCGCCGTCGCCAAGATGTGCCGCAGCCTCCTCCAAGCTCTTCAGCGTTTCCGACGCCGGAGCACGGCCGGTGCGAGTGCCTATCTCTTCGAGAATCGCGTCGCTCGTCTCCATGACGGCTGCGGAAAGGGAGAAGCGCTTCGGACTTCCGGAGCGCCCTTTTCCCCTTTAGCGTTGCCGCCATGCGCGTTTTCGCTCCCCTCGCCATGCTGCTGCTCGGTGCCGCTCCCCTGCCCAGGGGCGAGGTGCTGATCTTCTCCCATACGACCGGCTACCGCCACGACTCGATTCCGGCGGGGATCACGGCGATGCGGCGGATCGGCCAACGCCAGGGCTTCTCAGTCCGCGCGAGCGAGGATCCGGCGATCTTCACGCCCCGCAGCCTGCGCGGCGTCCGCACGATCGTCTTCCTGAGCTCGACCACCGACCCTAAGGCGCCCTCATCCGAATGGCTGACGGGTGACCGCCGGGCGGCGCTCCAGACCTTTGTCCGATCAGGCGGCGGCATCATGGCGGTTCATGCCGCCGCGGACTCGCATTACCATTGGCCGTGGTACGGGCGCCTGATCGGCGGCCGCTTTGCCCGTCATCCGGAGGGCACGCCGACCGGCACCTTGGCCTTGGCCGACCGCAGCCATCCGGTAACCGCCGGCATGGCGGCGACCATCCGCCGCAGCGACGAATGGTACGACTTCGCCGACTACGACCCGACTTCCCGCCTGCTCGTCACGCTGGACCCCACCTCCATCGGCGAGGCGGACGTCAACCCGAACCCGATCAGCTGGGTGCGGCAGGTCGACGGCGGCCGGGTGTTCTACACCGCCATGGGGCACACAACCGAAAGCTACGCCGACCCGTACGTTCTTCGCCATCTGAGCAATGGTCTGGCCTGGGTGACCCGCCGCCGGTGACGGACTAGAGCGGCCCCATGACCGATCAGGACCGCCGCCCAGCTACCCGCCTCGTGACCGCCGGCCGCCGCGGCGAGTGGCTCGGCGGAATGGTCAACGTACCTCCCGCGCGCACCTCCACCGTGCTGTTCGACAGCGTCGCCGACCTCCACGCCGCCTATCCGCCACGCGACGGAACGCTCAACTACGGCCGCAACGGGACTGCGGTGCATTGGGGACTGGCCGAGGCGCTGACCGAGCTGGAGCCCGGCGCAACTGGAACCAAGCTCTTCTCGTCCGGTGCGGCCGCGGTCGCCATGGCCCTGACCAGCGTGCTGGAGCCCGGCGACGAGCTGCTGATGGTCGACAGCGCCTACGGCCCCACCCGGGCGTTCTGCGACGGAGAGCTCACCCGCTGTGGTGTCAGCACCCGCTACTACGACCCGCTGATCACGCCCGCCCAGCTCTACGCGCTCATCGCCGAGCGCACCCGGGCGCTGTTCTTCGAGAGCCCCGGCTCCCTCACATTCGAAGTGCAGGACGTGCCCGGCCTGTGCGGCGTGGCCAGGGAGCGCGGCCTGGTAACGCTGATGGACAACACCTGGGCAACGCCGCTCTTCTTCTCCGCGATCGCTGCGGGCGTCGACCTCAGCATCGTCGCGTGCACCAAGTACATCGCCGGGCACTCGGATGCCATGCTGGGCGCAGTCACCGCGCGCCCGGAGCGGTGGGACGCGCTCGACCGGACGGCTCGCCTGTACGGCACTGCGGTGGGGCCCGATGAGGCTTACCTCGCCGCGCGCGGCCTGCGCACGCTCCACGTTCGCCTCGCCCAGCATCAGACGAACGGCTTAACCGTAGCGCACTGGCTGGCGGAGCATCCGAAGGTCGCGCGGGTGCTCCATCCGGCCTTGGCCTCCTGCCTGGGGCACGAGCAGTGGCGATGCGACTTCCGCGGGTCCACCAGCCTGTTCTCTGTCGTCCTGGACGGGGGCACGGAAGCGGGTCGCGATGCTCTCGTGGACAGTCTGGACCTGTTCGGCATCGGCTACAGCTGGGGCGGGTTCGAGAGCCTGGCGGTGCCGGTCAGCCTGCGAGGCATGCGCACGGCGGGCGAGCGGACCTTCGCAGGCCCACTTGTCCGCCTGCACATCGGGCTGGAGGATCCGGCCGATCTGATCGAAGATCTCGACCGCGCCCTCGCCAGCTATCCGGGGCCCTGAAGCCTAGGAGTCCTGGACCATGATGCCGTCCTTGGCACCCGCCGGCACCAGCCGCCGCGTGCCATAAAGTCGGGGTCCAATGATTGCCGTTGCTGTCGGATGCGGTCGCACCGCCGCCCGAGACGATGGCATGGTGCGGGTTCTAGCTTGCTCGTTCCTACTGCCCGTTTGCAGTGTTTCGGCTGCCCGAGGCGTGCACCAATGCTCATCTTATTTCGGAACCGTGGCGGCGCCTGGCCATTAACAATAATGATCCCATCGAACGGTTGTTAAAGGAGACCAACTTGGCCGTTGCCTTCACCAGGCCGCTGAGCCCGCGCATAGCGGATTGCGAACTGACTCACCTTGGGCGCCAGCCGATTTCCGCCGAACGTGCGATCGAGCAGCACCGCGCCTATGAACAGGCGATCGCAAAGGCAGGGCTGGACGTGTTCCGTCTGCCGGAACTCGCACATCATCCCGACTCGGTGTTCGTGGAGGATACGGCGATCCTGCTCGGCGAGCATGCGGTGATTACCCGGCCGGGCGCCTCCTCGCGCCGGGCGGAAGCCGACAGCACGGCGGAGGCGCTGGCCGAGCGCTTCACCATCCACCGGGTTCGGCGCGGACGGCTGGACGGCGGAGATGTGCTGCGCATCGGTCGCACCATCTATGTCGGGCAGTCGCGCCGCTCCGACTGCGCCGGGGTAGTCGCGCTGGCCAATATCGCGGCACCGCTCGGCTATGAGGTCGTGCCCGTGCCGCACGAGCGCTGCCTCCATCTCAAAACGGGCGCCACTTATGCCGGCCATGACGAGGCCGGGCGGCCGACCGTTCTGATCAACCCCGACTGGATCGATCCTTCGGTGTTTACGGGTGTGGCGCTGCTTCCGTCCCATCCTGCCGAGGCCTTTGCCGCGAATGCGCTGCGCGTGGGCGAGCGCCTGCTCTATCCGTCGGCCTACCCGCGCACAGCCGAACGGCTCCGGGCGGTCGGCTTCGATGTCGAGGAATTGGACGTTAGCGAGCTGGAGAAGGCGGAAGCGGGATTAACCTGCATGAGCCTGATCGCCGAGGAGCTTTAGGTCCCGGTCGGGGATGAAGGACTTGCCAGCCGATGTCGCCTCCCGCATCGGCGGGCGGGCATGACCGAGCAGTCCTCCATCCCCGACATCATCGAACAACTCTGCCGCATCTACGACGAGTCCGTCGCCAACCTCCGCCGGGCACTGGGCGCTTACGTGAATGAGGGCATCCGTCCGGAGGCTAGCGCCCGCGCAGATGGCTGCTTCGCCTATCCCGAGCTGCGCATCAGCTACGATCCCGACAGCCCGCCCAAGGTGACCGCACGGGCCTTCGCCCGGCTCAACCAACCCGGCGTATACACCGCCAGCATCGCCCGGCCCGCCCTGTTCCGCGAGTACCTCAGCAATCAGCTGGAGCATCTGCTGCGGGATTACCCGGTGAAGGTCAGCGTCGGCCGCTCGGCCAGCGAGGTCCCCTACCCTTACGTCCTCGACGGCAGCGAGGACCTGCAGCTCAATGGCGTTGCCTCAGCCGAGCTCGGGCGCTGGTTTCCGACCACGGAGCTGGTCCACATCGGCGACGAGATAGCCGACGGGCTGTGGGACTCGGCGCTGCACAGCGGCCGCCCGCTGGCGCTGTTCGACGCGCCGCGGACCGACTTCAGCCTGGCGCGCCTCCGCCACTACACGGGCACCCCGCCCGCCCATTTCCAGCGTTACGTCCTGTTCACCAACTACGTCCGCTACGTCGACGAGTTCGTCCGCTTCTCCACGGACACGCTGCGGCGGCCGGGCACGCCGTACCAGGCGCTGTCGGTGCCGGGGGGATTGTACGACCGCGGCGTGCTGGAGAATGCGGAGGCGGAGATCGCCTCAGGCTCGTGGCGGCGCTATCAGATGCCGGCCTATCACCTTATCGGGCCGCATGGGGATGATGGCATAACGCTGGTCAACATCGGCGTCGGTCCCTCCAACGCGAAGACCATCTGCGACCATATCGCGGTGCTCCGACCCGAGGTGTGGATCATGATAGGCCACTGCGGCGGCCTTCGTCCAAGCCAGACGATTGGCGACTATGTCCTCGCCCACGCCTATCTGCGCGACGACCATGTGCTCGACGACGTCCTTCCGGTCGAAATCCCGTTGCCGGCGATCGCGGAGGTCCAGAATGCGCTGTTCAACGCTGCCGCCGCGGTGACGGAAGAGGACGAGGACGGGCTCAAGCAGCGGCTTCGCACGGGCACGGTGATCACCACCGACGACCGCAATTGGGAGTTGCGCTACACCCAGTCGGCGCTGCGCTTCAACCAGAGCCGCGCGGTCGCCATCGATATGGAGAGCGCCACCGTCGCCGCCCAGGGCTACCGCTTCCGCGTGCCCTACGGCACCCTGCTGTGCGTGTCCGACAAGCCGTTGCATGGTGAGCTCAAGCTGCCCGGTCAGGCCAACGCCTTCTACGAGCGCGCGATCAGCCAGCACCTGCGAATCGGGATCGAGACGCTGACACTCCTCCGCGAGGAGGGCGATGCCCTGCACAGCCGCAAGCTCCGCAGCTTCGACGAGCCGCCGTTTCGTTGATCTTCAGCGGCGCCCGGCGGCGTTCACGTCTTTGATCCGTCCGAGCCCCGGAGCTTCCGCGCCAGCCTTGAGGTAAGCCTCCAGTGCATCCACGTCGACATCCGCATCCACGGTGTTGGTACCCTCCGGCAGCACGGTGAACCCGTCCCCTCCCGAAGCAAGGAAGTTATTGGTCGTCACGCGGTAGCGCGTTGAGGGGACGATCGGTCGGCCGTCGAGCGTCGCTCCAACGATGCGCTGCCCGGCCAGGCGCTCGAGGTCGTAGCGGAATGTGAAGCCTGCGCTGGGCAGCAGGATCGCCGCGTCATCGGCTGAGTTCGCGCCGGCGAACTGCTGCTCCAGCAGCCGCAGCAGCTGCGCTCCGTCAAGCGTCTTCACCACCAGATTGTTGCCGAACGGCTGCATGGCGAAGATCTGGCCGAAGGTGACGGTCCCGTCCCGTCCCGGCACCAGGTCTGTCCTTACGCCGCCGGAATTGATGAAGGCCACTTGCGCCCCATGCCGGCGAGTTGCCGCAAGCTGCGCGTCCGCAACCAGGTTGCCGGCCGTAAACTCGCGGTCGGGAGATGCGTCCTTGGTAACGGGCGCTGACAATCGCCCGACCACTCGCTGCGCCTCGGCCTGGCTCGCCTGGACGTAGCGTGCGACTAGGGCGGCGGCCGCGGGGTCCGGATCGAACCGGCGGAAGGCCGGGCTGATCGCCACCTGCTTGCCGCCTGCCGTGAAGCCCTCGCCTTGCACGAGCACGTTGTCGACAGAACGCACCTCCGGCACCTGCCCGCCGGCACGCAGGCCGAGCCGGATGTCGGTGATCATCATTCCACTGCGCCCGGCGCTGGTCAGCAACACGTTGGTGCCGTCCGGCTTGCGGTAGGTGCAAACGTAGGACGCGTGGGTGTGCCCGCTGATCACCACCCGGATCGCGGGATCGAGCCGGTCGACGATCGGCAGCAGATCGCCTGACAGCTCCGGGCAGCTCTTGTCGTTGTACCCACCCTTCTGCCGTGCGCCCTGGTGGATGAGCAGCACGATTGCGTCGGCACCCGCCGCCCTGAGCGGCGCCACCGCTGCGTTCGCCGCAGCGGCCTCGTCGGCGAAAACCAGGCCTTTAACCCCGGCCGGAGTGACCAGAGTGGCGGTTTCCTTCAGCGTCATGCCCACGAAGCCGAGCTGCACCTGCCCGAAATCCTTGATTCCCGTGCCCGGGAACAGCGTCCGTCCGTCAGCGGTCAACACATTGGCCGCGAGCATCCGAAAGCCGGCGCCATCAAACGGCTGCACCCGGCATGGCTGGCGGCTGGTGTGTTTCTCGCACCCGCCCATCTGCATGCGCCGGAGTTCGTCCGAGCCCTTGTCGAACTCATGGTTGCCGATCGCGTTGAACTCGACCCCGACCAAGTCCAGCGCATCGATCGCGGGCTCGTCCAGGAACAGCGCGGAGGGCAGCGGCGTCGCACCGATGGTGTCGCCGGCCGACACGGTGACGCTATGCGCCTGCGCGGCCCGGAGTGCCTTGGCGGCGCCGGCGAGGTAGGCCGCGCCGCCGACCGGCACTTCCACGTCGCGCCCATCCAGGGACTTGGCCGCAACCAATAGCTTGGGCGGCTCGAGTGCGCCATGGAAATCGTTGATCGCCAGGATCTGCACCTCGACTGGGCCTGACGTTCCCTGCCGAATGGGCGTGGTCGCACAAGCGCTGGCAAGAAGCGCAACCGCCGCGGCGAAGAAGCGGCCCACAGTCATGGGGCAGGCGCTATTGGTGCCGTCGGGATCTCCAGCAGCTGGTTGAGGTAGGCCGCCAATCGGATGCCCGCGAGTTGCAGCCGGCGCTTAACCGTTGGCGTATGGCGGTAGACGTAATCGTACCCAAGCTCCGGCTTGTCCGGATAGATGGTGTCGCGGATCTGGGCGCTTTCGCTGATCCAGACCTGCGGGTTGGCGGCCCAATTCGCGATCGTATCCTCAGGAGTGCTGTGCCGCCGCAGCCGCTCCGCCCACTCGCTGAAGGAGAGCGCCTCTTCGTCGACCAGCGCTGAGTCCCATACCGCATGAAGGTTGGTCGAGCGTCCGAACCAGGTCACCTCCACGTCGTTGCCGCCGCGGTCGTCGCCCTTGCCGACGTGGAGCGGCTGGTGGAGGTCGGTGACGATATGAACGATGAAGCGCAGCGCGAGCTGCTGCTGCTCCCTGCTCGACGCCGGATCGCGCAGCACCGCGCTGAAGCGTCGAAGCGCGGTCACTGCGTCGCCCTCGGATGGAGCGCGATCGTAGGTGAAGCCGCCCACCGTCACATAATGCCAGGGAGAGGCGGTCTTCTGCCAGAACGGATCCGGGTTGGAGCGCTGCTCGTCCGGCCAAGTCGAGGCTTCGTCCAGGCTCTCGGCACCCAGGATCTGCTGCACCCGCGCCCGGGCAAGGCCGCTAAGATGGGTGTCGGCTACCGCCGCGGCGGCCCGGTGCCCGGTCTTGCCCCAGGCCAACGCAGGCGTGGGTGCGGCCAGCAGCATGGCGGCCAGGCCCGCGATCTTCCAGACGGTCATGGTCGTTCCTTGAAGGTGATTTCGCTTTGGAGACCGCCTAAGCGAAATCTCTATGACAGATGAAGAGCTAATCGCGCTCGCCCGCGCTGCCGCGCTCAAGGCCTATGCGCCCTACTCGGGCTTTCACGTCGGCTGCGCAGTTGTGAGCACCCGTGGCGAGGTCGTCTCCGGCGCCAACCTGGAAAACGCCTGCTACCGCCTCGGCATCTGCGCGGAGCAGAGCGCGCTGGCCGCGGCGCAGCATGCATTCGGCCTCGATCAGATCGCGCGTATCGTGGTTGCAGGCGGAACTCCCGGTGCGCATGGCTTGGCCGGACAGCAGCCGGTGACGCCGTGTGGGGGTTGCCGCCAGGCGCTGCTGGAAGCCGCGCAGCTGTCGGGCCACGACATCGAGATCCTGTCGGCGAGCGGCGATGGCCGTGCCATGCGGCGCGATACGATCCGAGGCTTGCTGCCTCATGGCTTCGGACCGGAAGACCTCAAGGATGCGGATTGAGCCGGCCGCACTCGTCTAACAAGGCAAGGTAGGAAGCCAGTGCGGCCTGGCGCGAGAAACGGTCTGCCCGGTCGGCGGGAAGCACCCGCTCGGTGCTGAGCTGGCGCAGGATGGCGTCGGCCCATTCCGCAGGATCAGCCGGATACGCCAGCAAGCCGAAGCGGCCCCTGTCCAGGATCAGCTCGGCATCGCCGGCAGTCCGGGAGGCTACGATCGGCGTTCCACAGGCCAGCGCCTCCAGCAACACGTTAGACGACCCTTCCCACAGCGAAGGCAGGGCGAACAAGCTTGCCTCACGCATGAAAGGAAAGGGATTGGATACAGGCGGCACAAAGCCGACATCGTGTTCCACGCCGAGCGCGGTAGCACGGGTTTGAAGTGGCGCGATCGCTTCTCTTATTCCCTCGCCCAGGAACAGCAGGCGCATGGCGCGTTGCTGCCGGGCGATGGCGAAGCCCTCCAGCAATAGCGCGAAGTTCTTCTGCGCGACATGCCGGCCGACCGCGAGCACCACCGGCGCTTGCCCGGCACCCAACCACGGGTGCGGGCACTCGGCCGCGGCTTCGCGCCGCACCCGCTCGACATCCACACCGTTCGGGATCACGACCGCCTTGCCGCTGGCGACCAAGGGCGCGAGCAGCGGGTCGCGGGCGAGGGCATGGGAGACCAGGACCAGCCGATCGGCGCGTGCGACCATGGCCTGAAACTTCCACCGCCGCAGCGGCCCGCTCGTCCTGCCTTTGCTCTCCAGGGCGTTGCTGATCCGCAGGACCTTGCACCCCGGCGCGCCGTGCCACGCCAGCGTGCTGAGCAGGTGCCCATGGTTGCCTGCAGAAAAGAGCACATCCGGCCGCCACCTGCCGAGCTGCCGCCGGTAGGGCAGCAGTGCGCGTCGTTGCCGGTGCTTGCGTTGCTGCCCGGACCCGGTGCCGAGCAGGGCGATCACTTCGACCCGGGCGTCGACCTCGCCTCGCAACGCCCCATCGTCGCGGGACGTCAGCAGCCGAACCGCCCAGCCCCGCTCCGCCGCGGCGTTGGCGATGCCGAGCGCGTTGCGGACTACCCCGGTGGCACCGAGATCGCCGACGTAGATCTGTAGCTTTAGCGGTCCGGGCTCGCTCGGCCCGGTCAAGCGAGCTTGATCTCGCGCAGGCGCTCGGCGAGGTAGTCGTGGCTGCTGATCGGC
The DNA here is from genome assembly GCF_902806265.1 of uncultured Sphingomonas sp. Lineage (GTDB taxonomy): Bacteria > Pseudomonadota > Alphaproteobacteria > Sphingomonadales > Sphingomonadaceae > Sphingomicrobium. The sequence continues at coordinate 25,591 of NZ_CADCVZ010000022.1, forward strand.
GGCCACTTCGGCTGCTCGCCCTGCGGCACCGTCCCGGGCAGCGCTTCGATTATGAAGTCCGGCCGGAAGTGCAGAAAGAACGGCATGGAATAGCGGGCATGGCTCGCCCGGTCCGGCGCGGGATTGACCACGCGGTGGGAGGTCGAGCGCAGCTTGCCATTGGTCAGCCGCTGCAGCATGTCCCCGATGTTGATGACCAACTCGCCCGCTCTCGGGGATACGGGTCTCCACCGCCCGTCCCTGGTCAGCAGCTCCAGCCCCGCCTCCTCTGCGCCGAGCAGCAGAGTGATCGTGTTGATGTCCTCGTGTGCGCCGGCGCGGATATGCTCGCCGGTCGGCTCCTGTTGCGGCGGGTAGTGGAGCAGGCGCATCACGGAGTTACCGTCGCGCACAGTATCGGCGAAGTAGTTCGCGTCGACCCCGAGGTAGCGAGCGGTCGCGGCCAGGATCTTCAGGCCGGTCCGGTCGAAGGTGTCGTAGAGCTCGAGGAAAGTTTCACGGAAGCCCGGCACCTCTTCAGGCCAGACGTTGTCGGCCATCACCTCGCGAAAGCGATGCCCCTCCGGCAGCTCGCGTCCGACGTGCCAGAATTCCTTGAGGTCGTGCGCCTTGTGGCCCTTGGCGGTCTCGATCCCGAACGGCGTGTAGCCGCGCGCGCCGCCCTGCCCCAGCGCGTACTTGCGCTTCACGACTTCCGGCAGCGCGAAGAATGCCTTCGCCTTCTCCTCCGCCCGCGCGATCAGCTCAGGCGGGATGCCGTGGTCGGCGATCACCGCGAAGCCATATTTCTCGAAACTGCGCCCGAGCTTGTCGGAGAACGCCTGGAGCGCGCGGTCGGCTTCGGTGAGCGAAACGGACGCGATGTTGTCGGCGGCAAGCGTGTCGATCATGCGCCGTTCGCTACGCCCGACCTCAGGAAAATCAACCCGGCAGCATGATTCCGGCCAGCGCCGCGCTCATCAGGTTGGCGAGACTGCCGGCGATCAGGGCGCGGATGCCGAGCCGGGCAATCACCGGCCGCTGGTTCGGGGCCAACCCGCCGGTCACCGCCATCTGAATCGCGATGGAGCTGAAGTTCGCAAAGCCGCACAGCGCGAAGGTAACGATCGCCCGGCTGCGCTCACTCAGGGCTGCGGCCGCACCCTGCGCGTTGCCGAGATCGATGAAGGCGACGAATTCATTGAGCACGATCTTGGTCCCGAACAGCCCGCCTGCGACGCCGGCCTCGTTCCATGGCACCCCGATCAGGAACATGAACGGCTGGAAGAGGAAGCCGACCAGCCGCTGGAAGGTCAGGCCCTCGATCCCGACCCAGCTACCAAGGCCGGAAAGCAGCCCGTTGGCGAGCGCCACCAGCGCCACGAACGCCAGCACCATGGCCCCGACCGCGACCGCCAGCTTCACCCCGGTCTGAGCCCCCTGCGCCGCGGCCATGATGATGTTGGCCGGCCGCTCACCCTCCTCAAAGGTCTCGGCGATCTCGACGGTTTCGGCTGGCGGTCCTGCTTCAACGACGGCCATCTCCGGGCTCGGCGCAGTCTCGGGCTCACGCGGGTCGGGCATGATGATCTTGGCCATCAGGATGCCGCCTGGTGCCGACATGAAGGCCGCCGCAAGGAGGAAGGGCAGGTAGCGTTCCCCAAGCAGGCTGGCGTAGGCCGCGAGGATCGTGCCCGCGACCCCCGCCATGCCTACGACCATCAGGGTGAACAGCTTGGCCGGGGGCAGCGCCGCCAGGTAAGGCCGCACCACCAGGGGGCTCTCGGACTGGCCAACGAAGATGTTGGCCGCGCTGCCCAGCGCCTCGACCCGGCCGACACCCGTGATCCAACCGATCGCGCCGCCGACCCAGCGGACGATCCGCTGCATGATGCCCAGATAGTAGAGGATCGAAACCAGCGCGGCGAAGAAGATGATCACCGGCAGGGCGCCAAGGGCGAAGGTGTTCCACAGCGCCGGGTTGGCCTCCCTGGGACCGAACAGAAAGGCCGTTCCCTGGCCCGCATAGCCGAGCAGGTTGGAGACGCCCGTAGCCATCCCGTTGATCGTTGCGCGCCCCCAACTCGTGTACAGCACCAGAAATGCAATTGCGGCCTGCATGGCGAACGCCGCGCCGACCACCCGCGGGCGAATGGCGCGTCGGTCGCTCGACAGCAAAAAGGCAAACAGCAGGATGGCGGCGACGCCGATCAGGCCGAACAGCTGATTCATGTGCGCGCGGTCTCCACCCCTACCAGACCATGCCCTGCGTAGCGCGCGCGAGGGCGGCGTCCACCCGGTCCAGCGCCGCGGCGGGCGAATGCGCCAGCAGCAATTGCTCGCGCCGTGCTGGGGACAGGAAGCCGCTGGCAGAAACATGGTCCATGAACCGGTCGAGCCCGCTCCAGAACCCGTTCACGTCCATCAGGCAGAACGGCTTTGCATGGTAGCCGAGCGCGTTCCAGGTCCAGGCCTCGAACAGCTCGTCGAGTGTGCCAATCCCGCCGGGCAGCGCGACGAACGCGTCGCACAGCTCGGTCATCTTGGCCTTGCGCTCGTGCATGCCCGCGACCTGATGGAGTTCCGTGCAGCCCGGGTGGGCGACCTCCTTGTCGACCAGCGCCGTGGGAATGACGCCGTAAACGCGCCCACCCCCTGCCAGCACCGCATTGGCGACCACGCCCATCAGCCCCAAGCGACCGCCGCCGTAAACCAGGTCAATGCCGCGGCCCACCATCTCGCGGGCGAGCTCCCGCGCCGCGTCCGCGAAGACCGGATCGGCCCCCATCGCGGAACCGCAATAGACCGCAAGGCGCCGGATCACAGCCTGACCAGCTCCGCAAGGTCCGCGATCGGCCGCGCGCCGAAGTGCGAGATGACCTCCGCGGCGGCGATCCCGCCCGTCATGAGCTGCCGCTCGATCCCATGCCCCTTGCAGCGGGCGGCAAGAAAGCCGGCGGCGAACAGGTCGCCCGCCCCGGTGGTGTCAACCACTTGCTGCACCGGCACTGCGGGTACATCGGTGCGCGCGCCGTTCTCCAGGGCCAGCGCCCCGGCCGCGCCGCGGGTCAGCACCAGCGTGGGCACCTTTAGTTGCAATGCCCGGACGGCGCCGTCCAAGTCCGCGGCTCCCGTCAGCTGGACCGCCTCCTCCTCGTTGGCGAACAGGAGGTCGATCCCGCCCCGGTCGATCATCGCTTGGAACCCTTCCCGCCGCCCGGCGATGCAGACGCTTTCCGACAGGGTGAAGGCGACCCTGTTTCCGGCGGATCGGGCGATCTCCACGGCGTGAAATAGCGTCTGCCGTGGCAGCTCGGGACCGAACAGATAGCCTTCCAGCATCAGGAGAGGCGCCGAGCGGATCAGCGCCTCGTCCAATGCGTCCGGCCGCAGCTGGTGGGAGGCACCCGGGCAGGTGTTCATGGTCCGCTGCGCGTCCGGCGTGACCAGGATGAGGCATCGCCCGGTCGGCAGCTCGCTTTGCAGCGGAGCGGTGTCGAACTGAACGCCGAGCGCCCGGATATCGTGGGCGAAGATGCTGCCGAGCTGGTCGGCCGCCACCTGGCCGACGAACGCCGCGCGGCCGCCCATCGCCGCAATGCCGGCCATAGTGTTGGCCGCCGACCCGCCGCTGGTCTCGCGCGCGGAGCCCATGGCATCGTACAGCCGGTCCGCAGCTTCCGGCCCCAGCAGCTGCATGGAGCCTTTGGGCAGGCCATGACGCGCCAGAAAGTCGTCATCGCAGGTCGCAATGACGTCGACGATCGCATCGCCGATGGCGACAATGTCGAGTTCTCGGGAAGTCACGAGGCAGCGCGCCTAGCCGTTGCCCGGGCGGACGGCAACCGTTACGGCCCGCTGCCCATGACCACCGCCTCCGCCGTGCAAGCAACGCCCCCGCTTTCCCGCTCGCTGTTCGCTTTCTCCGTCTTCTACGGCGGCATGGTGTGCATCGCGGGCGTGCTCGGCAACAAGCAGGTGGCGCTTGGCCCGCTGGCGGTCGAGGCTGGCATTTTCGCTTTTCTATTGCTGGTCGTCACCTCCAGCGCGGTGGCGGAGCTGCACGGGCGTACCACCGCCAACCGGCTCGTCCTGTTCGGCTTCGTGCCATTGCTGGCGAGCCTGGCTTTAACCCTGTTGGTGCTTGCCACGCCCGCAGCGGCCGCCATGGACCCGGCGCGCTTGTCGGCATTCGACACGATCATGACCGGCACGCCACGCATCTGGCTCGCGGGGATCGTGGCTTACGGCATTTCCACCTTCCTCAACGTATCCATCTTCAGCCGCCTCAAGGGCCGCGAGGGCAGCCGCCTGCTGTGGCTCCGGTCGGGCGTGGCCAGCGTGCTCAGCCAGATCGTCGATACGTTGCTCTTCATCTCGGTTGCCTTCTACGGCGTGTTCCCCATTGGCGAGCTGATGCTCGGGCAGATGATCGCCAAGGTCGTGCTGTCGATCGTGCTGGTTCCGCCACTCATTTACATCTTTGTGAGCCTGGGCCGCCGATTGAACGCCCCCGCCGGTTGAAACGGCAGAGTTAAGCTGCTGTACGCTCCGCCCGAGTCGCGGGGTGGCGACCGGCAAGTTGTTATTCTGCAACACGGATCCAGGCATCGGGTGAGCTCCTCGAGGTTGTCACCCGCGTGTCGCATTCCGGCCTTAGCGGCCCCGATGCTCGCATCTGACGAGACACTCATTCCAGCTCCGGGGATATCTGTGAAAAAGTCGCTTCTGCTTACCTCCTGCGCGCTGTTCGCCTGTCCAACAACGGCGTTCGCCCAGTCGACCGGCACCGTCGATTTCGAGAACGAGGCCATCGTCGTGACCGGGACGCGCGCCCGCGACGTAGGCGGCGTGCAGGCTCCCGATACGCCCAAGGCGAAGGCGGTGATCACCCAGGAACTGATCTCCCGCAGCAACCCTGGTCAGACCGTGCTTGACGTCATCAACGCCGTTCCCGGGGTCAGCTTTCAGAACAACGACGCTTATGGCAACTCCGGCGGACGCCTGACCATTCGCGGCTTCGACCAGACCCGCGTCAGCTACACGCTGGACGGCGTCCAGCTGAATGATAGCGGCAACTACGAGGTTTATTCCAACTTCTCCATCGACCCGGAGTTGATTGACCAGGTCAACGTCGGCCTCGGCTCCACCGACGTCGACAGCCCGACCGCCTCCGCCACCGGCGGCACCGTTAATCAGCGCACCCGCAACCCGGGCCGCGAGTTCGGCGGCCGTTTCGTGGGTTCGCTCGGGCAATTCGACTACCGCCGCCTATTCGGCCTGATCGACACTGGCGAGTTCACCAGCCTGGGTACCCGCGCCTTCATCTCGGGCAGCGTGTCGCAGTACGACAACCCTTACAACAACTACGGCAAGCTCGACCGCAAGCAGGTCAACGCCAAGGTCTACCAGCCGGTTGGCAGCAACGGCGACTTCGTCAGCGTCGCCGGCCGGTACAACCGCGATCGCAACAACTTCTTCGGATCCGTGGCACTGCGCAACGACCTGGACGCGCCGAGCGGCTTTCCTCAATCTCGGGACGGGCGCGAGTACGACATCAATTATCCCTGCACCATCGATCAGCCGGAAGCGGGTACTGCAAATCAGCCAAACGCCTGCGGGATCGAGTTCGACCGCCGCTTGAACCCGTCCAACAGCTACAACGTCCGCGGCAACTCGCGCTTTACGCTTGCGCCCAACCTCGTCCTCACGGTCGACCCCAGCTTCCAGTATACGAAGGCGAACGGTGGCGGTGTCACCACTTCGCTTCGGTCGGGCCTGCCTAGTGGCAGTGCGAACGAAGGCTTCACCACCGTGGGCGGTCAGCCCGCCACCGGCTTTGTCGGCGGGAGCTACTTCTTCGGCCGCGACCTCAACGGTGACGGCGACATCCTGGATCGCGTGACGCTCGCCAATCCGAGCCAGACCCGCACGCGCCGCTATGGCTTCATCTCCGGCCTGCGCTGGGACATCAACGAACAGCATAGCGCCCGCGTCACCTACACGCTTGACCGCGCCAACCACCGACAGACCGGGCAACTCGGTTTCCTGGAGATCGACGGCGAGAACGAGAATGCCTTCCCGATCGACGATCCGATCGAGGACGCGAACGGCAATGTCGTGCAGAAGCGTGACCGCAAATCGTACGCGATCCTCAACCAGGTCGCGGGTGAATATCGCGGCGAGTTCGGCGCGCTGACGCTGAACGCCGGGCTCCGCTTGCCCTTCTTCAAGCGCGACCTGGAGAATTATTGCTTCACCACCAGTGCCAACGGCTTCGTTGACTGCTTCGGTCAGGACGCCGAGCTGGAAGACCAATATGCCGGCGCGAACCCGACGGTCCAGGGCCCGCAGCAGCGAGTTCTGAAGTACAACAAGCTGCTCCCGAATGTCGGAGCGATCTACGACTTCACGCCACAGATCTCCGGGTTTGCCAGCTACGCCAAAGGATTGTCGGTGCCGAGCACGGATAACCTCTACAATGCGTTTTTCTTCCCTGCCGATGTGGATGAAGCTGAGCCAGACCCCGAAACGACCGACACGTTCGATGCCGGTGTTCGCTTCCGCAACTCGCGTATTCAAGCGCAGGTCGCCGGCTGGTTCACCAAGTTCAACGATCGCCTCGCTTCAGCCTACGATCCGGTGCTTGAGCGGTCGGTTTATCGTAACCTGGGCCGCGTGAACAAATATGGCATCGATGCTTCCGTGGCGTTCCAGGCTACCCGCAATCTGTTCCTGTACGCCTTCGGCTCGCTCAACGAGTCGAAGATCAAGGACAATCTGCAGATCGGCGGCCCCGCCGACTTCAGCTGCGACGATGCCACGGACGATGCGACCGGCCTGCGTAACTGCGCCTTCACCAAGGGCCAGCGGGAGTCGGGCGCTCCGCGCTACACCTTCGGCGGCTCGGCCCTTGCCACCATCGGCCTGTTCGATGTTGGCCTCACGGCCAAGCGCACGGGCCCGCGCTATGTCTACGACACCAACCTGCCGACCTTCCTTGGCGATGTGGACAATCTCGGAACAGCCGCCGCTCCGACGGTTATCTATGGTGCCAAGGCCCCGGCCTATTGGCTGGTGAACCTGGATGCCCGCTTCAACCTCAAGATGCTGCGCGGGCTCGAGACTAGCTATGTCCAGTTCAACGTCTACAACCTGTTCGACAAGTTGTACGTCGGCGGTTTCGGCGGCAACCTCAATCAGGGTGTTTCAGTCGACACGAGGAATCCGGTGCCCGCAGGCGGCGCTTACGCGAGCCCCGGCTTTGTTCAGATTGGTGCTCCGCGTACCGCGTCCGTGTCGCTGAACATCGGCTTCTAAGTCGCGCAGGAGCCAGGATAGGGGGCGTCGGCTTGGATTGGCGCCCCTTCCTTTTGCCGGCACGCTGGCGTAATCGCCGCCCACTGCCCGAGCGGGTATGATGTAATGGTAGCCTGTCAGCTTCCCAAGCTGAACGCGCGGGTTCGATTCCCGCTACCCGCTCCAACAAGCAGCCATAGCTGATTGTTGGAGCGCGCCGGGTAAGCAACATGCCGGCGGCATGTTGCCCGGCCGCGACCTTCCGCAGACTTCCTGTGCGCTCGGTGCGGAACCTGGAAACCTCTGCCCTCCCCTTCCGTTTCCCCCTGCAACCCACAGGAGGACCGCAATGGAAGACGCCCGCATCTGGGAGATGGAAGAAAAGCTCTGGCACGGCGGCGCCGAGGTCTACGAGTCCTTGGTCGATGAAGAAGTCGTCATGGCCCTGCCGGCCGAGCCCTTCATCTTCTCGCGCGACGCTGCCATCAACGCGGTCAAGAACACCCCGCGCTGGGAGGAAGTGCGCTTCTCCGACCAGAAGGTCTCGCGGCCGCAGGAAGGCATAATCGTGATCGGCTACCGGGTGGAGGCCAGCCGCGGGGAGGAGACCTACACCTGCTATGCCAGTTCGACCATGCGACGCCGCGAGCATGACGATTGGACGGTGGTGCAGCACAGCCAGGTCGTGCCGCCCAAGATCGGAATGACCGCGCAGGCAAGCGGCCGCTGACGGCCTAGATACCCCCGGGCACGGCGGGGTAGCCGGCGCTTTCCAGGCTTGCGGCGAGCAGGTCGGCACAGACCTGCGCCAGCTCCTGATCTTCCGAGCGGACGACGAAGTTGGCGCCGACCCGGCCTTCGCGGAAGAAGGGGTAGCTGCCGATGCTGACCCCGTCGTGCGCCCGCTCGGTTTCGCGCAACAGGTCAGCCACCTCGCTCTCCGGAACGAGAGCGCCGACCGTTGCAGAAATCAGCGGCCGCCCACCCTCCAGCGTGCCGGTGAGCGCGTCGAGCATGCCGGCTGTGATGTGCGGCACGCCGGCCAGAATGAAGATATCGTCCAGCTTGATGCCTGGCGCGCCGCTGACCTTGTTCACGATCAGTTCCGCGCCGTCGGGTACGCGCGCCATGCGGAGCCGCGCTTCGTTCACCCCGCCCCGCTCCGCGTAATAGCGTTCCAGCGCCGCCTGCGCATCGGGATGGACCACCACGTCGACGCCGAGCGCTCGGGCGATCGCATCCACGGTGATGTCGTCGTGGGTCGGCCCGATCCCACCGGTAGTGAACAGATAATCGTTCGCCTGGCGCAGGGCGCTGACCGCTGCCACGATCCGCTCCTCCACGTCCGGCACGATCCGCACCTCGGCCAGGCGGATCCCCTGAACGTTCAGCCAGCTGCCGATCTGGGCAACGTTCTTGTCCTGAGTCCGCCCGGACAGGATTTCGTCCCCGATAACCAGCAGGGCCGCGGTCCATATACGCGTGTCGCCTTCGCTCATGACCTTCCTTCACGGCCCCCACCGCCGCTTTGTTCAACGCAGCTCTACCCCTATATGGATGCCATGACTCAGTACATCACCGTCGCGCCGGGCGACATGAGCGAAGCGCGCAGCGGCGTCATCAAGCTGCACGGCCCCGACGACTTCGCCGGCATGCGACGCGCGGGCCGGCTTGCGGCGGAAGTGCTCGATGCGCTGGTGCCGCACGTCGTGCCCGGGGTGACCACGGCCGAGCTCGACCGGCTGATCCGCGAGCACATGCTGCGTGCGGGCGCCGTACCGGCGACCTTAGGCTACCGCGGCTACACGCACAGCTGCTGCATCTCGATTAACCATGTCGTGTGCCACGGCATCCCGTCCGACAAGCCGCTCAAGGACGGCGACATCGTCAACATCGACGTGACTCCGATCCTCGACGGGTGGCACGGCGATAGCAGCCGCATGTACTTGGTCGGCGACGTCTCGGTGAAAGCGCGGCGGTTGGTGGACGTCACCTACGAGTGCCTGATGATCGGGCTGGAGCAGGCCCGGCCCGGCAACCGCCTGGGCGACATCAGCGCCGCCATTCAGCACCATGCCGAGAAGCAGCGCTACTCGGTCGTCCGCGACTTCTGCGGCCATGGGCTCGGCCGGCTGTTCCACGACAGCCCGGAGGTGGTTCATGCGGGCCGTCCCGGCACCGGGCCCGAGCTCAAGCCCGGCATGTTTTTCACGGTGGAGCCGATGATCAACATTGGCCGTGCCGACTGCAAGATCCTTGAGGACGGCTGGACGGCGGTCACCCGCGACCGGTCACTCTCCGCTCAGTTCGAGCATTCGATCGGGATCACGGAAACGGGCTGCGAGATCTTCACGAAGAGCCCGGCCGGGCTGCAAAAGTCGCCCTACTGAGCGTCCCAGCCCCGGACCAGCTCAAGGCCACGCTGCACGTCCTCAGGGAAGTCCACCTCCCCCCAAGCCTCGCCTCGAATGTCTAGCGTCCAGACCGGGGTATGTTGGGCGAGATGGTGAATGACCCGCAGGTACCAGATGGTGGTGCCCTCCGGCGTGCGCATCGCCTGCTCGATCGCCTCGCAAAACAGCTCGGCGCCGCCCGCCCGGAATGCCAGCAAGCCGATCGACTCGGCGTTCACTCCCTGGTCTAGCCGCTTGCCGATCGCGCGCAGCCGGCCCTCGGAGTCCGCGACAACCTTCATATCGTCAGCGTCATACGTCTCCTTGCGGTCGATGGTGACGCAGACTCCAGGCTGCACGTTGCCCACCACTCGCGCCATCAACGCGGCAGAAACCATGGTATCGCCGTTCCAGACCAGCGTGTCACCGGTGAGATGCTCCCGCGCCATGTACAGGGAGCCCGTGTTGTCCGCGACCTTGAAGAAGGGGTTGAACACAGTCTTCACTTGCGGCCCGTCGCCGGCCGCCCGCCGCCGCTCCAGCGCCGCTTCGATCTGGTCGTCGCGAAAGCCGGTCACGACCACCACCTGCTCCACGCCGTTCGCCGCCAGCGTGTCGAGCTGCCGGTCGAGTAGGCTCCGGTTCCCGAACTCGATCAGGCATTTGGGCCGATCATGGGTCAGCGGTCCGAGCCTGGAGCCCTGGCCCGCGGACAAGATAATCGCCTTTTTCATGGGCGCGCGGGTTGCCGAGCAATTGCGGCAATCCGGTGACGCGCCTTAAGGTGCCGCCTGCAGGAGGGACTCAACCAGTGAAGAAGGTGGAAGCCATCATCAAGCCCTTCAAGCTCGACGACGTGAAGGACGCGCTACACGAGGTTGGCGTATCGGGCATGACGGTGACCGAAGTGAAGGGCTTCGGCCGTCAGAAGGGCCACACCGAACTTTACCGCGGCGCCGAGTATGTCATTGACTTCTTGCCCAAGGTTAAGATCGAGGTGGTGGTGGAGAATAGCCTGCTCGACAATGTGGTTGAGGCGGTCGCCGCCGCCGCACGGACGGGGCGGATCGGCGACGGCAAGATCTTCGTGTCGGATGTCGCGGAGGCGATCCGCATCCGCACAGGCGACCGGGGAACGGATGCTATCTGAGCTCCCGACGTCACCCCGGACTTCATCCGGAGTCCGCCTGCCTTTTAGCACGACCAGGAAGGAGAAGGCGGGTGCCGGGTCCAGCCCGGCATGACGCAGAACGAATGCCCCAGGACCCCCGCCTCGCCTCCATGTCGCCGGAAGAGCTGCGCTCCGCCATGCGCGCGCTCGGCTACCGGACGCAGGCCGACCTCGCCAACGCCATCGGTGTGAGCCGTTCGGCCGTCAGCCTATGGCTGGAGGGCAAGGTCGGGGTACCCCGGCCGGTGGCGATGCTGCTGCGGATGCTGCTCGCGGCGCAGCGGCGCGCCTTCTAGCGCCCGGCCGCCTACCCGCTTAGCCCTCGGCGGTCTCCGTGGCCGGCGTAGCGGTGTCCGCGACCGGCTTCTGCTGCGCCGCGCCGACCCGCGGGTCGCGGCGCTCGGCGATGCGGGCCGACTTACCGGTCCGGCCGCGCAGATAGTAGAGCTTGGCGCGACGAACGGCCCCGCGGCGGACGACTTCGATCGAGTCCACGGTCGGCGAGTAGAGTGGGAAGACGCGCTCGACGCCCTCGCCGAAGCTGATCTTCCGAACCGTGAAGTTCGAGTTGATGCCTTTGTTGGCGCGGGCGATGCACACGCCCTCGAAGTTCTGCACGCGGGCGCGATCGCCTTCGATCACCTTGACCCCGACGCGCAGCGTGTCGCCAGGCCGGAACTCGGGGATGGCGCGCTGGCCGGTCAGTTCGGCGATCTGCTCGCGCTCGATGGTCTCGATCAGGTTCACTTGGTCTTACCTTCGTTTCGTTGCCGCGCGCCAGAGGGCGGTGCCTGCGATGCGCCCCCATGGCGCTCGATCAGGTCCGGCCGCCGTAGCCGTGTGTCGTTGACTGCCTGTTCGTGTCGCCACGCAGCAATCCTCGCATGATCCCCCGATCGCAGCACTTCGGGGATCGTGCGCCCTTCCCACTCGAAAGGTCGGGTATAATGCGGATATTCGAGGAGCCCCTGTTCGAAGCTCTCCTCCTCTCCGCTGGAGGCCGCGCCCATTACCCCGGGGAGCAGCCGGACGCAAGCATCCAGCAGCACCATCGCGCCGAGTTCGCCGCCGGACAGCACATAGTCACCGATGCTGACCGGCTCGACTTCCCGGGCCTCGAAGATGCGCTCGTCGAAACCCTCGAACCGGCCGCACAGGACGATCGCGCCCTCACCCGCCGCCAGTTCCCGTACCCGCGCCTGGATCAGCGGCCTGCCCCGCGGAGTCATCGCCAGCATCGGCCGGCCGTCCGCCACGCTGTCCAGCGCCGCCGCGAGCACGTCCGCCCGCAGCACCATTCCTGCGCCCCCGCCGGCCGGGGTGTCGTCCACGCTGCGGTGCTTGTCGGTAGCGGAGGCGCGGATGTTCTGCGCCTGCAGGCTCCATACGCCCTCTACCAGCGCCCGACCGGCCAAACTCATGCCGAGCGGCCCCGGAAACATTTCCGGGTAGAGGGTCAGCACTGTCGCTTGAAAGGTCATCCCCGCGCGCTAGTCGGGAACAAGCGTAGCGCCAAGCCATTGGCGCTACATGGCTTCCGACGCACCTTACGACTGTTTGATCGTTGGCGGCGGCCCCGCCGGGCTGACCGCCGCCATCTATCTCTCCCGCTTCCTTCTCGACATCTACGTGGTGGATGGGGGCAACAGCCGCGCGGGCTGGATCCCGTGCAGCCACAATCATGCCGGCTACCCCGACGGGATAAACGGCAAGGAGCTGCTGCGGCTGATGCGCGAGCAAGCTCAGAAATATGGCGCGAAGATCGAGAACGGCCGCGTGACGCGCCTCGACAAGGAGGAGGACGGGCTGTTCACCGCCGAGTGGGGCGCGGGTCCCAAGCGCGCCCGCACCGTGCTGCTCTGCACCGGCGTCACCAATCGGCGACCGCCGATGGATCCGGAGCTGCACGATGACGCCATGGCCCGGGGACTGATTCGCTACTGCCCGATTTGCGACGGCTACGAAGTGACCGACAAGAAGGTCGGGATTATCGGCTCAGGCAAGGGCGGCGTGGGAGAGGCGATCTTCCTGCGCAGCTACACAGGCGATGTCACCCTGATTGCACCCGACAGCGCGCTGGAGTTAACCCCGGAAGAGCAGGAGCGGTTGAAGGCGGCCGGAGTGAAGGCCGTGGACGGCCCTGCCGAGGCGGTCGGGGTTGCAGGCGACTGCATCACGGTCGACACAGCGGAGGGTTTGCTGACCTTCGACAGCGTCTACCCCGCCCTCGGCTCCGACACGCACACGCAGCTGGCCGAAATGGTCGACGCGAAGCTGGCGGAAGACGGCTGCATCCTGTGCGACGAGAAGATGCGGACCACGGTGGAAGGACTGTATGCGGCCGGCGACGTAGTCCACGGCTTGGACCAGATCAGCCACGCGATGGGCGAAGGCGGCCAGGCCGCGACGACCATCCGCAACGACCTGGCTGCCAGTTCGCCGCTGTTCCGGCAGCCGCTCGAGGTGTCCGCCACCGGCGAAACGGAGCGGGAGACGGTTGAGGTTGGAGACTATTAGGCCAGGAAAGCCGGGTCGATCACCACCTGGCCGTTTTCCAGGTCCGCGATCCCCGGCTTGAACGGCACCAGCGCGCGCTTGCCGGCCGCATCTTCCACCTCCAGCAAGTCGCCCGCGCCGAAGTTCTCAACCGCCGAGATCGTGCCTAGCGCAGTGCCTTTCAGGTCGATGCAAGGCATGCCGGTGAGGTCGGCGTGATAGTATTCGCCTTCGTCCAGTGGCGGCAGGGAACCGCGGTCCACCTCAATCAAGCTGCCGCGGAGCGACTCGGCCGCGGCGCGGTCGTTCACCCCCTCCAGCCGGGCTGTCGCGCCCTTGCCGGCCGCCTTGGCGGAGAGCAGCCGACGCTCCCGGCCGCCGACGAACACCGCCGCATGCTGCGCGAGGCTCTCGGCGGTGTCCGTGAAAAGCTTCAGCCGGAGTTCCCCGCTGACGCCATGCGCGCCTGCGACCGCGGCAAGGGCGACGCGTCTTGCACCTCCCACTTGGGGGAGGTGGGCCGAAGGTCCGGAGGGGTCAGGGACAGAGCTATCGCTCACGCCTCCGACCCCTCAGTCAGCCGCGCTGACAGCTCCCCCAGGGGGGAGCAGCGGGGATGCACTACTCCGCCTTCTCGGCGCCTTCGGCCGGCGCAGCGTCCTCGGCCCCCTCAGCCGGCTGAGGCTGGGTCGGCGCGGACACGTCCTCAGCCGGAGCCGCCTCCGCAGCGCCCTCGGCCGGCTCAGGTTGCGTCGGCGCGCTCGCCTCTTCCGCGACCGGAGCCGCCGGTGCGGTCACCTCCTCCGTCGCAGGCTCAGGCGCGCTCGCCTCTTCGGCCACAGGCGCTTGCGGCTCAGGAGCGGCCGCCGCCGCGGCTTCGGCCAGTTCCGCCTGCTTTGTTGCACGCTCCTCGGCGCGCTCCTTGGCCTTGTCGCCCGGCTGACCCTTGTTGGGGTTATTCCGCGCGGCACGCTCCTTGAGGCCGGCGGCGTCGAGGAAGCGGGCAACACGGTCCGACGGCTGCGCGCCGACCTTCAGCCAATGCGAAACGCGCTCGGCGTCCAGTTTCACCCGCTCGGGCGAGTCCTTTGCCAGCAGCGGGTTGTAGGTGCCGACCTTCTCGATGAAGCGGCCATCGCGAGCGTTGCGGCTGTCGGCCACCACGATCCGGTAATAGGGACGCTTCTTGGACCCGCCGCGGGCCAGACGAATTGCAACTGCCATACTGAGTTCCTCTTCTAAGCTTCTGTTATCGCTTGCCAAACTTGTTGAAACCCGGCGGCATGCCGAACGGCGCCGCGCCGCCACCGGGCAGGCCCGGCAGCCCGCCGCCACCTGGACCGCCGATGCCTGGCGGCACCGCGCCCGGACCCATCAGCCCGCCCATGGCGCCCTCAAGCCCGCCCTTGCCGAACAGCGCCGCGAGTTTGCCGAGACCGCCCATCTTCTTGAGGCGCTTCATCGCGCCTTCCATCTCCTGGTGCATCTTCAGCAGCTTGTTGACCTCCTGAACGGTGGTGCCGCTGCCTTTGGCGATGCGAATCTTACGCTTGGCGTTGATGAGGGCCGGCTTTTGCCTCTCCGTCGAGGTCATCGACGACAGCATCGCCTCCAGGTGGACCAGCGCCTTCCCGTCCTGCGCCTTGTCCATCGCGCCCTTCATGCCCTTGAGGCCCGGCAGCATGCCCGCGAGCGCCCCGAGCCCGCCCATGCGCTTCATCTGGTCGAGTTGCATGCGCAGATCGTCGAGGTCGAACTTGCCTTTGGCCATCTTGGCCGCGAGCTTCTCCGCCTCGTCCATCTTGATGGTCTCGGCCGCGCGCTCGACCAAGCTGACCACGTCGCCCATGCCGAGGATGCGCCCCGCGACCCGCTGCGGGTGGAAGGGCTCGATCGCGTCCAGCCCCTCGCCCGTGCCGGCGAACTTGATCGGCTTGCCGGTGACCGCCCGCATGCTGAGCGCGGCGCCGCCGCGAGCATCGCCGTCCATCCGGGTCAGGATCACGCCGCTGATGTCGACCTCGCCGGCGAAGCCCTTGGCGACGTTGATGGCATCCTGACCGGTCAGGCTGTCGACGACCAGCAACGTCTCGGTCGGGCGCGAGGCGGTGGCGACGGCCTTCATTTCGCCCATCAGGGCATCGTCGACGTGCAACCGGCCGGCCGTGTCGAGCAGGACCACATCATAGCCCTGCAGCCGTGCAGACTGCAGCGCCCGCGCCGCGATTTCCACCGGCGGCTGGCCCGGCACGATCGGCAGGGTGTCGACGCTGGCCTGCCGCCCGAGCACCGCCAACTGCTCCTGCGCCGCCGGCCGGGCCACGTCGAGCGAGGCCATCAGCACGCGCTTGCGATCCTTCTCCGACAATCGCTTGGCGAGCTTGGCCGTGGTGGTCGTCTTGCCCGAGCCCTGCAGGCCGACCATCATCACCACGGCGGGCGGTGCAACGTTGACGTCGAGCTCGGAGGACTCCGCTCCAAGCATTTCGATCAGCGCGTCGTGAACGATCTTGACGACCTGCTGGCCGGGCGTAATCGAGCGCAGCACTTCCTGCCCGACCGCCTGCTCCGTGGCCTTGTCGACGAACTCGCGCGCGACCGGCAGTGCGACGTCCGCTTCGAGCAACGCCACCCGCACCTCGCGCATCGCCGAGCGCACGTCCGCCTCCGTCAGCGCGCCACGGCCCCGGAGCTGGTCGAACACGCCGCCAAGGCGGTCGCTGAGGGACTCGAACATACCAAAACTCCCGCGACGAGCCGGTCCGCAAAGCATAACGCGCCGGCGGGCGAAACCTCGCCGGCCAGCGTGCCCCAAGGGGCTTGTCGATGTTATGTCAAAAACGACGCCGCTGCGCTTAGCTCATTGTGGGCGGCAACTCAACTCCCTCATGCCAGCGAGGGCCGGCATCCAAGCGGCAGCATCGAGTGGCGAGGACAAGACGCAGTCTGAACCCCAACCGCGCCGGGTGACGTCAACCCTGCGGCTTTCGCGGACCCCGAGGTTTGCCGCTTGGCCCACCCGGTCCACCCGGACGATCGCCGCGCGGTCCGCCGCCTGGCCGAGCGCCCCGCACCGGCGGACGCGGTCCCCGCGCACCGCGGTCCACCACCTCGCCATGCCGCGGGGGCGGCCGGTTGGGCGCGGCGGCGTCGCGGGGCGCGACCGAGTAGCCTTCCTTGAGCAATTGGGTGAAAGCACTGCGGACGCTGGCGGTAATGGCGTCCTGCAGCTCCTTGGGCAGGTCTGCGAAGGTCACGTTGGGATGGATCGCCTGCACGTCGCGAAGCAGCTGGTTGGGCAGGCCCTTCGATGCGGTCTTCAGCGCCGCAACCGCGTCCAGCACGGCGGAGAAGATCACGGACTGCATGACGTCGGTGGCGGCTCTCGGCATGGCCCTGTAAACTCCTGCGCGGTGGACTTGGGTTCACGTGCCTCCTAAGTCGCCGCGGATGCCGCGGCAATTCGACAAGATGCATGGGCTGGGGAATGATTTCGTCATCCTCGATGCCCGTAGCGAGCCGCTGCAATTGTCGGGGCAACTAGCGCGTGCTTTGGCCGACCGGCGCCGCGGTATCGGCTGCGATCAGTTGATCCTGCTGGAGCCTTCTGCCGCTGCCGACCTGAAGATGCGGATCTGGAACCACGACGGAGGTGAGGTGCAGAGCTGCGGCAACGCTTCGCGATGCGTCGTTCAACTGACCGGCGCGAAGAGCATCGAGACGGGCGGCGGCCTCGTTACGGGCGATACTGCCGACGGAGAGATCGAGGTTGCGCTGACCGAACCAAAGTTCGCCTGGGACGAAGTGCCGATCACCTATCCAATGGACACCGATGCGGTGCCGATGGGCTGGGGCCCGCTGGAGAAGCCGATGGCGCTTAGCGTCGGCAACCCGCACCTCGTCTTCTTCGAAGAGGATGTGGACGCCATCGACCTCGTGCGGGTCGGCCCGAGCATCGAGCACGACCCCGCCTTTCCCGAGCGGATCAACGTCAACGTGGCGCAAGTGCTGGCGGACGGCAGCCTGAAGCTGCGCACCTGGGAGCGCGGCGCCGGCCTGACCCTCGCCTGCGGCACCGGCGCCTGCGCGACCGCGGTAGCGGCGATCAAGTCCAAGCGCGTGACCTCGCCCGTGCGCGTGACCATGCCCGGCGGCGAGCTGACGATCGCCTGGGCGCCGGGGGAGCGGGTTCGCATGATCGGGGCGGCCACACACGTTTTCCGCGGCGAGATCGATATGGAGCGATTCCAGTGAGTTGGCTGGAACGGCTGACTGGTGGATTCAAGAAAACCGCCGACCGGCTAGGTGACAATTTGACCGGCCTCGCCAGCCGCGCCGCGCTCGACACCTCGACCCTCGACGACATCGAGGAAGCGCTGATCGCGTCCGACCTGGGGCCGGAAGCCTCCCGGCGCATCCGCGACGCCATCGCCGCGCGCCGTTTCGAGCAACTCGACGAGCGCGGGCTGCGAACCATCCTGGCCGAGGAGATCGAGGCGATCCTCACGCCTGTTGCCAAGCCGCTCGACGTGTGGGGCTTCCCGCGCCCGCACGTCGTCCTGGTGATCGGCGTCAACGGATCGGGCAAGACCACCACCATCGGCAAGCTCGGGCACCTGCTGCAAGAGCAGGATTATGGCGTCATGCTGGCAGCGGGCGACACCTTCCGCGCCGCGGCCATCGAACAGCTGAGCATCTGGGGCCAGCGGATCGGCGCGCCGGTCATCTCCGGCAAGGAGGGCGGTGACGCTGCCGGAATCGTGTTCGACGGCGTCAAGCAGGCCACGGCGACCGGCATCGACGCGCTGATCGTCGACACTGCGGGGCGGCTGCAGAACAAGACCCACCTGATGGACGAGCTGTCCAAGGTTCGCCGCGTCCTTGGCCGCCTCAACTCCGAAGCGCCCCACGACGTGGTGCTGGTGCTGGACGCCACCACCGGCCAGAACGCGCTCAACCAGATCGAGGTGTTTCGCGACCTCGCAGGCGTCACGGGCCTGGTCATGACGAAGCTCGACGGCACCGCGCGGGGCGGCGTGCTGGTCGCGGCGGCGGAGAAGTTCGGCCTGCCGATCCATGCCATCGGCGTCGGCGAGGGCGTGGACGATCTGCGCCCATTCGACCCCTGCGCGGTCGCCCGCGCCATCGCCGGCTTGTACGAATGAGCAGCGCCGCGCCGCCTCAGGAACCGACCGGCGGCTCCAAGCTGCTGATCGACCTGGGGCCGCTGCTGGTCTTCTTCCTGGTGAACTTCTTCGCGCCGGTCCCGCCGATGCTGAAGATCTTCGCCGCTACCGGCGCCTTCATGGTCGCGATGGTGGCCGCGATGATCTACTCGGCCATCCGCTTTCGCCACATCTCGCCGCTGTTGTGGTTTTCCGGCGTGATGGTGGTGATCCTGGGCGGGCTCACCATCTACCTGCACAATGAAACCTTCATCAAGGTCAAGCCGACGCTCTACTACCTGCTGGTCGCGGGCCTGCTCGGCTTTGGCCTGTGGCGGGGCAAGCCGCTGTTGAAGTTGGTGCTCGGCTCCGCCTACCCCGGGCTGGACGAGGCGGGCTGGCGCAAGCTCACCCGCAACTGGGCGCTGTTCTTCGCCGGCATGGCGCTGCTCAACGAAGTGGTCTGGCGTAGCAGCAGCACCGACTTCTGGATCGGCTTCAAGCTATGGGGCGCGATCCCCCTCACCTTTCTGTTCGCCGCAATAAATATCCCCATGCTGATGCGGCACGGCTTGTCGACCGAGCCTGAGCCGGTCGAGCCAGGACCAGTCGAATGAGCGATCCGATCCTTTCCATCCGCGGTCTGCGCAAGGCCTACGCTAGCGGCACCGAGGCGCTGAAAGCCCTCGACCTCGACATCCAGCGTGGCGAGATCTTCGCGCTGCTCGGGCCCAACGGCGCAGGCAAGACGACCATGATCTCCATCGTGTGCGGCATCGTCCGCGCGACGGACGGCACGGTGCTGATCGACGGCAAGCACTGGCGGCAGAACTATCGCGAAACGCGGCGGCGGATCGGCCTGGTACCGCAAGAGCTGACCATGGACGTGTTCGAGCCGTTGATGAGTACGGTAAGCTTCAGCCGCGAACTATTCGGACTCAAGCCCGACCCCGCGCGCATCGAGCAGATCCTTCGAGACCTCTCGCTATGGGACAAGCGCAAGAGCATCCTCAAGGAGCTGTCCGGCGGCATGAAGCGCCGGGTCATGATCGCCAAGGCGCTGGCCCACGAACCGGACATCCTGTTCCTGGACGAACCCACCGCCGGCGTGGACGTCGAGCTGCGCAAGGACATGTGGAACCTCGTCCGCCGGCTCCGCGAACAGGGCGTAACCGTGATCCTCACCACCCACTACATCGAAGAGGCCGAGGAGATGGCCGACCGGGTCGGCGTGATCAACCGCGGCGAGCTGATCCTAGTCGAGGAGAAGCATGCGCTGATGCAGAAGCTCGGGCGCAAGATCCTCCACCTGCAGTTGACGGAGCCGCTGCAGGCAGTGCCGCCGTCCCTAGCCGATTGGCATCCGCAGCTCAGCGACGACGGCGCTACCCTCACCTATGAGTTCGACGCCAAGGCCGAGCGCACGGGCATTCCCTCGCTGCTCGCCGCGATGCGTGACGCTGGGATCGCGTTCAAAGACCTCGATACCAAGCAGTCGAGCCTGGAGGACATCTTCGTGGACCTGATCCACAATGGTCGCAAGGAGGCCGCGGATTGAACTGGCGAGGCATCTGGGCGATCTACAAGTTCGAACTGCACCGCTTTCGGCGCACGTTGTGGACCGGGCTGGCCGTACCCGTGATCACCACCAGCCTGTACTTCATCGTGTTCGGTGCCGCGATCGGCAGCCAGATGACCGAGATCAGCGGCATCCCCTACGGCGCCTTCATCGTGCCCGGGCTGATGATGCTCAGCTTGTTCACCGAGAGCATCTTCAACGCGAGCTTCGGCATCCACATGCCGCGCTTCACCGGGACCATCTACGAGATTTTGTCGGCGCCCTTGTCCGCCTTTGAAACGGTGCTCGGCTATGTCGGCGCGGCCGCGACCAAGGCGATGCTGGTCGCCTTGGTGATATTCGGCACCGCCCACCTGTTCGTGCCGGTGCAGGTGCTCCATCCCGGGCTGATGCTGCTCTACCTCGCACTGGTGGCGCTGAGCTTCTGCATGTTCGGCTTCATAGTCGGCATCTGGGCCAAGGGCTTCGAGCAATTGCAGGTGATTCCCTTGCTGATCGTCACGCCCCTGACCTTCCTCGGGGGCGCCTTCTACTCGATCGACATGCTTGCAGAGCCGTGGCGGACGATCACCCTGTTCAATCCCGTCGTCTACCTGATCAACGGCTTTCGCTGGACCTTCTTCGGCACTGCCGATGTCAGTTTCGGCGCGGCACTGGCGGCCACGCTCGCGTTCGCTGGGGTGTGCCTGGCCGGCATCTGGTGGATCTTCCGGACCGGGTACCGACTCAAGGCATAGCACCCCGGCAGACGCCGGGGTACTACACTCAGGCTACGCCGCCACACCTTGCCGCCCGACGCTCGCCAGCCGCTCGGACACCTTGTCCCAGTTTACCACGTTCCACCACGCCTTGAGGTAGTCCGCCCGCCGGTTCTGGTAGCGCAGGTAATAGGCGTGCTCCCATACGTCGTTGCCGAGGATCGGCGTTCCACGCACCTCGACCACGTCCATCAGCGGGTTGTCCTGGTTGGGCGTTGCGACGATCTCCAGGCTGCCCTCGCCCGTTGCGACCAGCCACACCCAGCCGGAGCCGAACTGGCCGACCCCGGCCGCGTTGAACTGCTCCTTGAAGCCGTCGAGCGAGCGCCACTTGCTGGTGACGGCATCGCGCAGTTCGCCTTGCGGCTCGCCGCCGCCCGGACCCATGATTTCCCAGAAGAAGCTGTGGTTCCAGTGCCCGCCGCCATTGTTGCGCACTACCTTGGGCAGGCTCGATGCTTGGCCAAGGATGTCCTCCAGCTCGCGCCCTTGCAGCGACTGGTCCGCGTCGACTGCCTTGTTGAGATTATCGACATACGCTTGGTGGTGCTTGTCGTGGTGCAGGCGCATCGTCTGCTCGTCGATGCTCGCCTCCAGCGCGGCATAGTCATAGGGCAGCGGCGGCACGGAATAGGTCATGGCTGATCCTCCTGGCGGTTCATGGCGACACAACGCGGTACGTGCCGGGGCTATCCCGCGGCAATCGCGTCGGTCAACCAGCCAGCCGTACCGCCGAACGGTTCAGCGGGTGCGGACCTGATAGCGAGCCAGTTCGGTTGCCACCTCGCGCCATTGGGGCGCGATAGCCTGTGCCTGCTTGAGGTCGCGGTAGGCGGCCCGGACATCGCCGCGGTCCTCGTTGGCGAGCCCGCGCGCATAATAGGCGAGCGCAGGCCGACTCGTGCGCAGCTGCAGCGACCGGTCGATCGGCGTCACGGCGTCCGCGCTCCGGCCCGACTTAATGAGCAGGATGCCCTTGTTTAGCCAAGCTTCCGGCTCGCGCGGATCCAGCCGAATGGCCTCGTTGAAGTCGGCTTCGGCGGCAGCGAAGTCGCGCTTCACCAATCGCAGGATGCCGCGATTAACGTGGGTTGCGACCCGATCATGGTCGGTCAATGCTTCGGTGAACGCAGCGTCACACTCACGCAACGCTTGCTGGTTAGCGAGGCGCGACTCGGCGGACCGGTAACAGCTAACGGCAAGCCCGTCGCCGATCACCGTAACCGAAGCGCTTGCCGGGAGTGCGACGAAAGCTGCTGCGGCAGCCAAAGCAAGGTTACGCATTCGAACCTCCTCATCGTTCTGAGCGCTAGCATCTTACGCCTTTTCCCATGCGATTGCGCGTTCTTTCCGCGGCAACCGGCTAGGCTGCGGCTTCGCTGTCCAGCAGCTTATGCCGTTTGAGCGCGTGCCGCAGCTGGTCATAGCTCAAGGACAGCGCCGCAGCGGTTGCCCGCTGGTTGTAGCGGTTTCGGGCAAGCGCGTCTTCTAGAAGGGCGCGCTCATAAGCCATGACGGCCCCGCGAAAGTCCGCAACGCCGGATGGCGGAGCCGGCTGGAACGCCGGTGCCTCCTCCACCCCGGTCCCGGCAGGCTCCGTTGACGCGCTCGAAGGAGTAGGGACTGAGCGCTCGGCATGGGTCAGCGCCCATGGCGACGCGAATGGGTCGAACTGGATGGCCGCGACCGGGCGCTCGGGGTCGTCGTGCCGGTACACCGCTCGCTCCACCGCGTTGCGCAGTTCGCGCACGTTGCCCGGCCAGCCGAACGCCTGCAGCTCCCCCATCGCCTCGCTCGAGAAGCCCGGCCAGCTCGGCCATTCGAGCTCCGCCGCCATCCGCCGACCGAAGTGCTCGGCCAGCAGCGGAACGTCGCCGGAGCGCATGCGCAGCGGCGGCAGGGTGACCACTTCGAAGCTCAGCCGGTCGAGCAGGTCGGCCCGGAACTTGCCCTGGTCGACGAGACGCGGCAGATGTTCGTTGGTCGCTGCCACGATGCGCACGTCGACCTTGACCGGCTTGGAGGCACCGATCCGCGTGATCTCGCCATATTCCGTCGCCCGCAGCAGCCGGTCCTGCGCCGGCGAGGACAGGGTTGCCAGCTCGTCCAGGAACAAGGTGCCGCCGTCCGCCTCCTCGAAGCGCCCGTGCCGGGTCTTGGCCGCGCCGGTGAAGCTGCCGGCCTCATGCCCGAACAGCTCGGCCTCGATCAGGTTCTCCGGAAGCGCGGCGCAGTTCATGGTGACCAATGGCCCCGCCCAACGCGAGGACAGGTGATGAAGTCGCTCGGCGATCAGCTCCTTGCCGGTGCCGCGCTCGCCGATCACCAGCACCGGCCGGTCGAGCGGCGCAGCCCGGCTCGCCCGCTCCACCGCATCGAGGAAGACGAGGCTCTGGCCGATGAAGTTCTGGGTTCGCTCCACGCCGAAGAGTTGGTGCTTTTCACCAGCGCTTGGCAAGTTGTTTCATGCGGGCAAGCGCAGGTGAGCGCAGCGCACGCGCTCTTCCGGTATAAACGGCTGATTGGCACGTGTCCTGCATTGTAAGCGGCAGACAGGGCCCGATAACGGTTCATGAGGTACAGGAATGAGCATTTTTTCCCGAACCCGGGATATCATGGCAGCGAATTTCACCGAGCTGCTGGACCGGTCGGAAGACCCCAGCCGGATGATCCGCATGATCATTCTGGAGATGGAAGAAACGCTGGTGGAAACGCGGGCGACCGCCGCCCGCTCGATCGCCGACGCCAAGGAAATGCGCCGGGCCATGGTCCGGCTGGAGGGCATCACCGACAGCTGGACCGAAAAGGCCGAGCTGGCGCTGAGCAAGCGGCGGGAAGACCTCGCCAAGGCCGCGCTGGTTGAGCGGCAAAAGGCATCGGACATGGCCAAAGGGCTGGAAGCCGAGATCGCGGTCGTGGAGACTACGCTCAAGGGCTATGAGGCGGACATCGCCAAGCTGCAGGGCAAGCTGCGCGAGGCGCGCGCCCGGCAGAACGCCATCGCCACCCGGATCGAGAGCGCCGTCACCCGCGCCAAGGCCCGCGAGCTGCTGAACGGCAGCCGCACGGACGATGCCTTCTCGAAGTTCGAGCTGCTGGAGCGCCGCGCCGACTTCGCCGAGGGCCGCGCCGATGCGCTGGGCATGACCGGGCCCAAGAGCCTGGAGGAGGAGATCGCCGAGCTGAAGTCCGAGGAAGCGGTCGACGCCGAACTCGAAGCACTCAAGGCGAAGCTCGCCGCAAGGGGGAAGTAAGTCATGGAAGAAGAATTCATGGGGATGATGATCGGCGCACTTGCCATCATCACCCTGTTCATCGGCCTGCCTTGGCTGATCATGCACTACGTCACCCGGTGGAAAACCGCCGCCACCCTGACCGGCTCCGACGAGAAACTGCTAGATGAGCTGCACGACCTGGCCCGCCGTCTCGACGACCGGCTGTGCTCGATCGAGCGGATCATGACCGCGGAGAACCCGAACTGGCGGCAGCAATGCCTGCCGGAGAACCCGCGGCTGGAGACTTCCACGGCCGACCTCGACGAGGAACTCGCCCGTTTTTCCTCGCGCACCCGCGACCGGGAGTATCGCTGATGGCCACGCAACCACCCAGCCGCACCCGCTTCTACAAGGACCGCCGCCACGGCAAGGTCATGGGCGTATGCGCCGGCATCGCCGACTACACCGGTTTCGATGTCACCCTGGTACGGATCCTGCTGATCCTCGGCATCTTCATGGGCGGTGGGGCGCTGATCCCTGTGTACTTCCTCACCGGCTGGATCGCGCAGGAGAAGCCGCGCGAACTTCGTAGCGAAGACCCGGAGGAGCGGCGTTTCTGGCAGGGCGTGCGTCAGTCGCCGACCCGCACCGCCCGCGACATCCGCGCCCGCCTTCGCGCAATCGACCGCCGCGTGGCTGACGTCGAAAGCTATGTGCTGACCAACAATCGCAGCCTCGACCGCGAGATCGAACAGCTTCGATAATAAGACGATTGGGAGAAGGTTGATGGAAAACCCGTGGTTCGTACTTGCCTTTTTCATGATCGTGGTCGGTCTGCCGGTGATCGCAGGCGTCCTTGCCGACATCTACAAACGGCAACTAAGGTTCAGGGAACGGGAGATGGAGCTCATCGGCTCGCAAACTGCGGAAAAGGCTGCGCAATATGCTTCGCGCACCGCCGAGCTCGAACAGCGGGTCCGAGTGCTTGAGCAGATCGTCACGGACGGTGGCATGCAGACCGCGGCGCAGATCGAGGCCCTGCGCGATCGGCCGAGCCTCGGCGAGAGGACCAACTGATGACCGGTGGACAGATGATGGTGGTGCTGATCGTCGCGGTCGTCATGATCGCTTCGATCATCAAGTCCAGGCATGGGGGCGGGCACGAGCGCCGCTCCTCCGGCCTGCCGGTCACCGCTGATCGTGGCGAAACCGAACGCCTGCGGGAAGAGGTCAAGCTCCTCAAGGAGCGGCTCCAGGTGCTCGAGCGGATCACGGTGGAAAAGGAGAACAGCCTGGCGCGCGAGATCGAGGAGCTGCGCGAGCGGCCGTGAGCGACCTCCGGGGGGCACGGGGCTGACGCCGAGGCGCGCCCACACTATCTCCCTGCCATGACCATGCTCCGCAATCTTTCCTCGATACTGGACGATTATCAGTTGCTTGAGGGTGAAGAGCGTTACCGCCTGCTGATCGACCTTGGCCGTACGCTGGAGCCGATGCCTGAGCCGCTGAAGACGGACGCTACCAAGGTCCGCGGCTGTTCCGCCTCGGTGTGGCTTTACCCGACGCCGCAGGAGGACGGCCGGCTGCACTTCCTCGCCGACAGCAACGCCGCCATCACCAAGGGGATCGTGGCACTGGTATTGAGCGCGGTGCAGGACCGCACGCCACAGGATATTCTAGGCACAAACATCACGGACGCGTTGGAGCCCTTCGACCTGTCGCGCCAGCTGTCCTCCAACCGGACGCAGGGCATTCCCAACATGATCAACCTCATTCGCGAGACGGCCGAGCGGCTGGCGTGAGCGACGGCTTCGATCCCGAGCGTTTCTTTCAGCTCGCCCGCAGCGTCGGCCACGGCCGCGCACTCGGTCTCGAGTATCAGGCTAGCGGCGTCGATTGGGTGGAGCTGGCGCTCCCCTGGCGCTCGGAACTGGTCAGCCTGCCTGAGACCGGCATTATGGCCACGGGCGCCATCGTCAGCCTAGTCGATACCTGCTCGGGAACTGCCGTCTGGACCCGGCTGGGCGGCTTCAAGCCGATTGTGACGCTTGACCTCCGGCTGGACTATCTGCGGCCGGCCGTGGCGGGCGAGACGGTGATCGCCCGCTGCGAGTGCTACAAGCTCACCCGCAAGGTGGCCTTTGTGCGGGGCGTGGCGCATGGCGGCGATGAAGCGCGGGCAGTCGCGCACAGCGTGGCTACCTTCATGATCACCGACCCGGCGGGCTGACGCACTCGGCCTCGCGGCGCTCTTCGGCCTTGCGCAGCACCTCGTAGGCGGCCTGCACCTTTTGAAAAGTCGCAGCGGCGTCCTTGTCCCCGGGCCTGAGGTCCGGGTGGTTCTCCTTGGCGAGCCGCCGGTGCGCGGCCTTTACGTCCGCGAAGCTGGCATCGCCCTCAAGGTCGAGCACCTCCAGCGCACGCATCTCGTCACGGCTTCGGCTACCGTCGCCCGGACCGCCCCAGCTCCAATGGGCGGAGCGGCGGAAGCCGTCGGTGCCAGCGCTCTCCGACTGTTCCCGCTCCGCTGCAGCTTCCGCGTCCAAGCCCTCGAAGTAGTTCCAGTTTTTGTTGTACTCGGCCGCGTGCCCCTCGCAGAAGTACCAGCGATCGCGGCTGTTTGGTGCCTTGGGGGCGGGCCGGTCACCAGGCAGGGTGCAGCCTTCGCGGTCGCACAGCCGGACCTGCGCGGCATCGCGCGCCGACTTGCCGTACGCCCGCCAGCGCGGAAAGCCCCAATCGTCCGATCGTCCCTGCCTAGCCATTAAGCGCCATGTAGACACTGGTGGGCAGGAGTGAAATGCCAGGGGACCTATAAGCCGGGTTCTGTCCATCCACCTGCGCCAAAGGCTTCGGCGGACTGGGCGACCATTCCTCTAGGCCCGTCCTTGCAGACGGGCTCAAGCGACCAACCCGGGCGGCGAGCCGAAACAAGGCTCATGTGCCGCCCCTATTCGGTCTTGCACCCGGTGGGGTTTACCGTGCCGCACCTGTTGCCAGGCGCGCGGTGCGCTCTTGCCGCACCCGTTCGCCCTTACCCAGCCGAGGCCAGGCGGTGTATTTTCTGTGGCACTGTCCCTGATCCGCCGACGCCAAGGCTTCGGCGAACCGCCGGGCGTTACCCGGCACCGTTGTTCCGTGGAGCCCGGACTTTCCTCGTTGAGCCGAAGCCCACCGCGGCCGCCCGGTCCCCTGACATGAATAGCATTACCGAGAAAAACTGCTCACGTCATCCCGGCCAGCCCGGATATTCAATCACTTGCCACCCTTCGCGTCTGGGCTCCCGGCCTGCGCCGGGACGAGGAAGGACGCTCACATCTCACCCATCGGCCGGGGCAGCAAAAGGGCTAACAGCTTCGCCCGGCATTCGCCGTCGATGATTCCGTCGATCCGGTTCGGCCGAAACCGCCGCTGAAAGGCGATCACCGCCTTCACTTGGTCGATCACGTCGTAGCCGAACCGTTCTAATGCCAACAGGAACGCCGCATCGGACCAATAAGGGTCGATCAGGCCGCGCGTCGGGCTTGGCAACGCGAGCCGCCGCTTGGCCAGTGCCTCCCACGGGAACAACTCGCCCGGGTCTTCCTTCCGCGCCGGAGCGATATCGGAGTGCGCAACCACGTTGCCGCGCCCGATCCCGTGCCGATCCTTGATGTCGGCCACTAGCGGGATCAGGGCCGCGATCTGCTCGTCGGGGAAGTCGCGATAGCCGAACTCGTGGCCCGGGTTGACGATCTCGATCCCGATTGAGGCAGAGTTCACGTCGCGGACACCCCGCCAGTAGCTCTTACCGGCATGCCAGGCGCGGCGCTCCTCCTCGACCAGTCGGTAAACCGTTCCATCCTCGTCGACGCAATAATGGCAGCTCACCTTAGCCTCGTGCGAGGTCAGCCGGCCAAGCGCGCCTTCGGAATCGGGCATGCCGGTATAATGGAGCACCAGCATGGTGATCGGCAGCTTGCGCTCATCATGATTTGGTGAGGGACGATCGACGAACTCCACGGCTCGCTGAAAGGGCACGAGCGAGCGTTCGCGGTCAAGCCCTCACGCGACGCGACGCTCCGCGGAGCCCGCGCTGCCGTCCAGCACGTAAAGGCCGCGATTCTCCTTGTCGGCGATCAGCTTCTTGGTCTGCCCGATAACCGTCTCGCCAGCGCCCAGCATCAGCCAGCCGTCCGGAGTCATGGCCGAGGCCAGCCGTTCGAACGCCCGCTCGCGAGTTTCGGTATCGAGGTAGAGCAGCACGTTGCGGCACAGCACGATGTCGAACCCGCCGGGGTGCGGCGGCGGTTCGAGTAGGTTATGAACCTGGAAGCGCACCGGCTTGCGTAAGCCCTCCACCGCTCTCCAGCCACCCGGTGCTTCCTCGAACCACTTGATCATCTGCGCAATGCCGAGTCCGCGCTGCACTTCGAATTGGGTGTAGGTGCCCGACCTCGCCCGCTGCACCACCGCGTCCGACACGTCCGTGCCGAGGATATCGACCGTCCAGCCCTGCCATTTCAGCGGCTCTTCGGCAAACAGCATGGCCAGCGAGTAAGCCTCCTGCCCGGTCGAGCAGCCGGCCGACCAGATACGCAGCCGCTTGGTGGATGCACGGCGTTTGGCAAGCTCCGGCAAAGCCGAGCGGGCCAGCGTGTCGAAGGGGGAGCGATCGCGAAAGAAATAGGTTTCGTTGTTCAACAGGGCCTCCACTACGCGGCCGGCGAGGCTGGGCTCCTTGCCCATGACGAGAATGGTGATGAGCTCATCGATGCTGGCTATGCCCCGCTCACGGAGCAGATGGTTAAGCGCAGTCTCCAGGCGCCAGCGCCGGTTCAGCGTCAGCTGCTGGCCCGTGCGCGCCTCCAGCAGGCCGGCGAGGATGCGGCTCGAACTGTCACTTATCACCACTTGATGTCTCCGGCCTTGGACGCAAGTCGCCGAGCAATCTTGTCAGGTGGCAGGACGGCGCAGGCGAGTCCCGCCTCCGTCACGGCCTTGGGCATTCCCCATACCGCGCAGGTCGCCTCATCCTGGGCAAGGACGGAGCCGCCAGCCGCAACCAGCCGGGCAGACCC
Source organism: uncultured Sphingomonas sp. (assembly GCF_902806265.1). Lineage (GTDB taxonomy): Bacteria > Pseudomonadota > Alphaproteobacteria > Sphingomonadales > Sphingomonadaceae > Sphingomicrobium. The sequence goes on from NZ_CADCVZ010000022.1 coordinate 54,706, forward strand.
GGCCGCACCATCACGGCCCATGCCGGATAGGATTACGCCTACCCCGGTAGCACCGTAGAATTCCGCCACCGAGTGCAACATCGGGTCGACTGATGGCAGGCAGCCGCTTGCCGAACGGGTCCGATCCAGCCGCACGGCAGCGCGCCCGCTACGGTTCTCCACGGTCAGGTGGGCATCGCCGGGCGCGATCAGGATCACGTCGCCTTGCAGCTGCATGCCATCCTGCGCAACGATCGCCTGGCGCCGAGCCGACGCGCCCAGCTGGCGAGCGAACACCGCCATGAAAGGTGCGGGCAGGTGCTGGGTGACGAGGATCGGGACGCCGATCGCTTCGGGCATAGCAGCGAACATCTGCCCTAAGGCGTGAATGCCGCCGGTTGAGGACCCGACTGCCAGGCAGCGCATTGGCTCGGCCGCCATGGCCCGCAGCGGGGTGCTGGTACCCGTCCGACCCGAGCTGCTGCCGGCGGCCATGCCGAGCGTCCGAAGCTTGCCGAGCAGCACTTCGGAGAAGCGACCATTGAAGCGGCCTATACCGGGCTTCGGCAGCGTGTCCGCCGCGCCCAGGCCAAGCGCCGCCACCGTCGCTTTTGCGCCCTCTTCGGCCAACGATGAAACCACGATGACCCGCGCTCCCCGCGAGCCGGCCAGGATCATTGGGAGCATCTTGAGGCCACCGGCCCCCGGCATTTCCAGGTCCAGCAGGATCACGTCGACCGCGACATGCTCGAGAGCATCGAGGGCGTCCTCCGCGGTACCCGCGACGGCCGCCAACTCGAACCCTCCGTCCGCCTCGACCATGCGCGAGAGAACCGCGCGGGCGACGGTGGAATCGTCGACGATCATCAGCCGGATGGGCCGGGGATGCCTCGCCGCGACCGGTCTGGCGATCGCAACAGTCATGCGTCGCCCCTCAGGCGACGCCGACGAGCTGAAGCTTGATGTGCAGCGTCTCGCGATCGAACGGCTTCATCACATATTCGTCCGCCCCGGCTTCAAGCGCCGCGCGGATATGCGCCATGTCGTTCTCAGTTGTGCAGAATACGACTTTGGGCTGATCCGAATGGCCGCGCTGGCGAAGCAGCTTCAGGAACTCCATCCCGCTCATCACCGGCATGTTCCAGTCGAGCAGCACCACGTCGGGCATGCTGGTCTCGCAATGATCAAGCGCTTCCTTGCCGTCGCTGGCTTCCTCCACGCTGAACTCCAGCGCTTCCAGGATGTGACGGGCGACCTTTCGGATCACCTTGGAGTCGTCGACGATGAGACAGGTCTTCATGATCTCGAGGTTCCCGAAACGCTGATAATAAACTGTAGAGGGCAAGTGTAACGAAGAGCTTAAGCCGCGCGCGCCTCCACGCCCTCGATCAGCGCGGCGACATCGATCAGCAAAAGAGGCGTTGCGCCCGTCTCCACGAGACCGAGACTGACCGCTTCCCAGCCGCGGCCCATGGCGGCGCGAAGGGGGGCCGGCTCGGAGCGGGCTTCGACCACGTCCTCGACACTGTCGACCAGCAGGGCATAATGGTGACCGTCGAGCTCGACCACCGCCGCCTCGTGGATGCCATCGCTGACGTCGGTGGCGCCCAGCTCCAGCGCCCGCATGCAGTCGATCACCGTCAGCACCCGGCTGCGCAACGCCGACAGGCCGGCCACGTGCGCTGGCGCCCTCGGGACGGGGATCAGGGTATCGAGCTCGACCACGCTCTCGACCGCGGAGGCCGGCAGTGCGACCTGCTGGCCGCCGATGGTGACCACAAGCAGCAACTGGTTCATCGCACGCCTCCCCCGACCGCCTTAAGCGCCGTCATCAGCCCGGCCCGGTCGTAACGGTAGATGCTGCCGTCGTTCGTCGGTGCCTCCGGATCGCTGCGCAGCCGGATGGTGGGGACCTTTTCGCCCGCCGGGTCCGCCGAGCCCTCTGCCGCGATAACCAGGTCGGCGGGCTCCTCGCTGTCGGTGCCGACCACGCGGTAGCCGGCGGCTTCCACGATCGGGCGCAGCATGTTCTGCATCCACGCGTCGTCAGTCGGCAACCGGCAGACTGCCTCGCGCTTGCCCTGCCCGGCCGTGCCGCAATGCCGCGCGAACAGCCAATGCACGTCGACCAGTTCGGCCGGTTCGCCGCCGATCAGGGTCACGCCAGCGACCTCACCCGGCACCTCGGCAGGAACGATCTCGCCCACGATCTCGGCCATGTCGATCACTTCCTTGAAGGCGAGGCCCATCTCCGTGCAGCCGTCGCTCAAGCGGAACATGCGCAGTTTCTCGCCATGCGCAGGTCGAGCGTCGCAGCCGCCCAGCGGCAGGATAGCCTCGCCTAATTGTACCCTGAGCTGACCGGCAGCCCATTGAACCGCGGCAGCGCTTACGTCCTCGATCCGGTCCACGGTGGCGAGCCGCACCGCACGCCGCGCACCGTCTAGGGTGCGGAACAGCAACACCGGAACGCTGACCCGCTCGCTGGTGACCGGCGCGGTTTCGAGCGCCCGGCCGACCCGTTCCTGACCCTCCAGCTTGACACCACCCACCCGGGCCAGCCCCGCGGGATCGAACAACAGGATGGGCGAGCCGTCGTCGGCCAGCGTGGTTCCGGCATAAAGCCCCGTCGCCATGACCGCAGGGGCAGCCGGCTTGACCACGAGCTCTTCATGGTCGTGGACCTTGTCCACCGCCAGCGCGAATACGTCGCCGCCGCCGGGGCGCAGGACGACCAGCGTCCGCTGCTCGTCGCTGAGGCTGCTTGGCAATTCCAATATGTCCGCCAAAGCCACTTCGGGAACGCGCCGCCCGCGGATGGTCGCAACACCCGCGCCGCCCAGCTGGCTCAGAGTGACACTGTCGCCGTTCGCCCGAACGATCTCCTCGATCGCGGAACGGGGGATGGCGAAATGCTGGCTGCCGATGCTGACGGTCAGCGCGGGGATGATCGTCAAGGTCAGTGGCACGCGCAGCGTCATGCGGCTGCCGACGCCGAGCCGGCTGTCCACCTCGACAACCCCGCCGATCCGCTCGATGTTCGAGCGGACCACGTCCATGCCGACGCCGCGTCCGGAGATATTGGTCACCTGCGCCGCGGTGGACAGGCCCGCTTCAAACATCAGCTCGAACTGCTGGGCCGGACTCAGCCGGACGGCGTCCGCGGCCTCGATCAAGCCGGCGGCCACGGCTTTCTCGACCAGACGTTTGCCATCGATCCCGCGGCCGTCGTCGCAGATATCGATCAAAATCTGGTTGCCCGATTGGCGGGCGGACACGCTCAGGAAGCCGATCTCGCGCTTGCCTGCCTTGAGGCGCTCTGCGGGCCCCTCGATCCCATGGTCCACCGCGTTGCGGACAATATGCGTCAGGGGATCGCGAATCATCTCGATCATCTCGCGGTCGAGTTCCACGTCGCCGCCTTCAACATCGACCAGCACCTGCTTGCCAAGCTCGGCCGACAGGTCGCGCACCATGCGCGGCAGACTCACGAACAGGTTCTCAATACGCTGCATGCGGGTGCGGGTGATGGCGTCGCGCATTTCGGCGATGATTCCGGAAAGCCGCTCAAAGGCTCCGTCCACTGCCACGTCCGCGGCGTTGTCGCGCAGGCGTCGGGCAAGCTCGTTGCGCGCCAGTACCATGTCAGACACGCCGCTCATCACCCGGTCGAGCAGCTCCACCGACAGCCGGATAGTCCTGGGCGCGACGCTGGCGTTCTTGACCTCGCCAACCACCGCGGCGGCCGGGACGGCTACGCTGCCATCGGCGCCGGGCGCCAGTCCCTGAATCAGCTTAGCGTCGTCGCCCTCCGGCAGCGATTCCCCGGCGGCGATCACTTCCACCATCTCACCGATCCGGTCGATCACGGCCAGCACCGCGCTGACCAGGGCCCCGTCGGCCTGGCGCCGACCGGCCCGCACGTCGGCCAGCGCGTCTTCCGCGGCATGGCTCAACGCTTCCAGCCGCGGAAACTCGAAGAAACCGCAATTACCCTTCACCGTATGGACGAAGCGGAAAATGCTATCGAGCCGCGACCGATCTTCGGGCTGGGCTTCCCAGGCGACGATCTCCCCGCCCAGGCTTTCCAGCATCTCCCGGCACTCGGCCACGAAATCCGCAATGAGATCGTCCATCAGCCCCAGCTCGAACAGTTACGCCGGCCAGCTTAGGCGTGGACAAGTTAAGGCGCAGTTATCCCTGCCAGGCCTCAGCGGGCAGTTTGCCGCTCGGGCAGTTCCACCCCGATCAGCAACACGTCGGAATCAGGGTCCGACAGCTTGATCGATCCGCCGGACTGGTTTGCGAGCCCATGGGCCAGCCACGCGCCTGCCGCGCGAGGTTCGATCGCACCGCCGGCAGAGCCGCGCAACAGCGTCTCGCGTAGCGCGGGGTCAAGCAGGATGCGGGGGCCCTCCGCCCTGATCACCATCTCGATGCCGCGCGGGGAACGCTCGCCGCCGACATCGAGCCGCCCTCCCCTGACCAGCGCGTCGCCGGCGATCAGGGCCAGGTTCAAAAGCAGTTTGACCGCATCCTTGGGCAGCTTCTCATCCGCGATCATCCAACCGAGCGTGATCCGCTTCTCTGGCGTGAGCAGGCCTTCGATCGCGGTATGGGCTTCCCGCGTGTCGATCGTGGCGCCGAACCCGCCGCCGGCCCCAAACGCGAGCCGGAAGAACTTGAGCTTAGCCGCCGACGCCCGCGCGCTCTCCGCCAGCAGCTCTAGGCAGCGCTCGCGCATATCGGGGTCCTGCTCGTCGCTGAGCAGTTCGATGCCGTTATTGAGCGCTCCCACCGGTGACAGCAGGTCGTGGCACAGGCGGGAGCAAAGCAGACTGGCGAGATCGATCGCGTTCATGGGCCAACGTGTTGGGGCAAGGCGCGGGCGCTTGCAAGCCGCCTTGAAAACCGCCGTTCTGCCCTCCACATCGCTCGGCCATGACCGGGGGGTCGCAGATCATCGACATTGCGCTTCGGCCCGACCACGCCGGCTGGCGGCTGGACCGTGCGCTGGCCGATGCAGTGCCGACTATGTCGCGGGAGCGCCTGAAGGTGCTGGTCCGTTCCGGCGCGCTGGCGAACGGCGATGCAGCTCTTCGCGATCCAGCGAGCAAGGTTCTGGGTACCGAGCGCCTGCGGCTGGCGGTGCCGGAGCCCGCGCCCGCGCACAACCGGGCACAGGACATTCCGCTCGCGGTGGTTCACGAGGACGAGCACCTCCTGGTGGTCGACAAGCCCGCGGGACTGGTGGTTCATCCGGCGGCAGGCAACCTCGACGGCACGCTGGTGAACGCATTGCTGCACCATTGTCGCGGGCAACTCAGCGGCATCGGTGGGGTGGCCCGGCCCGGGATCGTGCACCGGATCGACAAGGACACGTCAGGCCTGCTGGTGGTGGCCAAGACGGACCGGGCGCATGAAGGGCTCGCCAGGCAGTTCGCCGCGCACAGCATTGACCGGCGCTATTTGGCGGCAGTGTCGGGTGTGCCAGCAGCCGCCGAGGGTACCGTTGACGCGCCGCTAGCCCGATCAAGGGCCGATCGAAAAAAGATTGCTATAGTGAAGGATGGACGCGGCAAGCGGGCGGTGACTCACTGGCGTAGGCTTGGAACTTGGCGTGACGCCGCATCGTTGGAGTGCCAGCTGGAGACTGGGCGGACACACCAGGTGCGCGTCCATATGGCCTCCCTCGGGCATCCGCTGCTTGGCGATCCGGTTTACGGCCGGTCGCCGCCGAAGCGACTGCAAGAGCTGCTCAGTTTACTGCATTTCCACCGCCAAGCGCTTCATGCAGCGGCGTTGGGCTTCATTCACCCGATAAGTGGCAAAAAACTATCGTTCGAGAGCCCCGTTCCAGCCGACATGCAGGAACTGTTCAAGGCGCTCGGTGTATAGAGAAGTATGAGATAGGCCGTCGCTCAAGACTCGCGCGGCTTGGAGAGGACGCTTCATCCCATGGCACAGGCGAAGGCACTATCGATCCCGGCGACCGGCGGTGAGGCTGGCCTCAACCGCTATCTATCGGAGATCAAGAAATTTCCCATCCTCGCCCCTGAGGAGGAATATATGCTCGCCAAGCGCTGGAAGGAGCATGGGGACACCGATGCGGCAGCCAAGCTCGTCAACAGCCATCTGCGGCTCGTGGCCAAGATCGCCATGGGCTACCGCGGCTATGGCCTGCCGGTCAGTGAACTGATTTCCGAAGGCAACATCGGTTTGATGCAGGGCGTCAAGAAGTTCGAGCCGGACCGCGGCTTCCGCCTGGCGACCTATGCCATGTGGTGGATTCGCGCGTCCATCCAGGAGTTCATCCTGCGCAGCTGGAGCCTCGTGAAAATGGGCACCACGGCCGCGCAGAAGAAGCTGTTCTTCAATCTGCGGCGGATGAAGAACCAGATCGACGCGTTCGAGGAAGGCGACCTCAAGCCTGCGGACGTAGCCAAGATCGCGACCGACCTCGGCGTGACCGAGGACGAGGTCATCTCCATGAACCGCCGCATGTCGATGGGCGGCGACACCAGCCTTAACGCGCCGCTCAAGGACAGCGAGGGCGAGAACCAATGGCAGGACTTCCTGGTCGACAACGGCCCGCTGCAGGACGAGATCGTCGCCGAGGACGAGGAGCGCCGGGTGCGCCATGAGCTGCTCAACAGCGCAATGGGCAGCCTCAACGACCGCGAGAAGCACATCTTGGCCGAACGGCGCCTGGCCGACGATCCGAAGACCCTGGAAGAGTTGAGCCAGGTCTACGGCGTCAGCCGCGAGCGTATCCGTCAGATCGAAGTTCGGGCGTTCGAGAAGCTTCAGTCTTCGCTGATGAAGCTGGCGGGCGAGCAGCGGCTGCTGCCGGCGGCTTGAGCACTGCCGTGCTCCTGCGTAGGCAGGAGCCCAGTGCCTGAACCAAAAACAATGGGCTCCCGCCTACGCGGGAGCCCATTTATTTCCTTCTGAGCAGCGCCAAGCCGGCTGCCGCGGCCAGCAGTGCCGCGCCCGTCCCTTCCTTGCCGCGACGCCGCAAGAAGCCAAGCCCCAAAGTCGCCAGCGCCGAGCCGATCATGCCGACCTTGGCCGTACCCGCCAAGCGCCCGGCCTTGTTGGTCACCCGTGAGGTGAGGAACGGGTGGCCATCCCCGTCGCGATCCGCCGCCGCGCTCGCCGCAGGCGCTGCCCCGGCGAGGACTCCGCTGCCGCCGCTCGAAGTAGCTGCCGGTGATTGAGGCTGGGCGCGTGCACCGTCCTGCTGCTTGGAAGCGTCCGGATCCGTAGTTCCGGCGGCCACATGGTCCGCCGACCAGGCGCCGCGCGCACCCAGCGGCTTGTCGTTCGGCCGATCGGTGGTGTCCCTCTCCGTCTGGTGCTCGATTTCCGAATTGAGCTCCGCGGCGAACAGCAGCACGTAGCTCGACAGGAAGAGCCAGGTCAGCAGCACGACGATCGCGCTCAACGACCCGTAGGTGGCGCCGTAATTGCCGAAGTTCGATACGTAGAAGCCGAAGGCCAGTGTCAGGACGATCCAGGCGATCGCAAAGGTCAGCGACCCCGGCGTGAGCCAGGTCCAGGTCGCCTTCTCGCGCGACGGACCGTAGCGGAACAGGGTAGCGGCGGCCCCAGCGGCAATGCTGCCCAGCAGCAGATAGGTCAGCACCCGCCAGAAGAACGCTCCCATCGGCCCCAGGCCGGGAAACAGGTGCTGGAGGTAGCCGAGCATGCCGATGGCGCCACCCGCCATGATCGCCAGCAGCACCGCCCCGACCGTCATGGCGATCGCCAGCAGGTTGGTCTTGATGAACCCGCGCTTCTCCTCCTCCTCGTAGGCGATGTTGAGCGCGGTGACCACGGAGCCGGCGGCGTTGCGCGCCCCCCACAGGGAGATCGCGAGGGCGATCGCCAGACCAAGCCCCTTCTTGCCCCCCGAAGTCTGGACCACGGTGATCAGCTGCTGGCTGATGAGCTGGGCGACGTCGGTGGGCAGCATGTCCGTCAGGGAGGAGGCATGCTGCATCACCGTTTGCGGCTCGGCGACCAGGCCGTAGATCAGCACGGTGGCGCCCAGCAGCGGCACCAGCGCGAGGAAACCGTAAAAGGCAACGCCCGCGGCGACGATCCCGATGTTGTCGTTGCCGGCTTCCTTCCAGGTGCGCAGCAGGATTTCCTTCCAGCCGGGCGCCGGAATGTCCGTCGGCTTGTCCGCACTCCGGCCTTTGTCGTCGGCTGCGGCTTGGTTCGGGTGTGCGGCGGTCGCCATGGGTGCGTTCAAACTCCTCCCTGCGCCCAACCGACTTGGACCCGAGCCGTTCCCCACTTGCCATGGCCGGCGAACGGGCCGACGCTGCCTGTCTTCAGCGGCGCGTGAGGCGCCCCCTCGGCGGCTCAGCGCCCTGCACAACAGGACGGGAGGAGTTTCGCATGCACGAGGTTGTCGACGGCACCCGAGCCATCGCGCTGGTCGGACCGGCCGGCGCTGGCAAGACCTCGCTGGCCGAAGCGCTGCTGTTCGCCAGCGGGACGATTGACCGGCTGGGATCCACCGGTGGCCGAACCAGCGTCGGCGACGCCGTTGCTGAAGCGCGGGCGCGAGGCGGTTCGACCGAGCTCAACCTGCTCCGCTTCAATCACCTTGACGAGAGCTTCGCGCTGATCGATTGCCCTGGCTCCGTCGGCTTCGCGGCGGACGGTGCGCGCGGCGTCGCAGTTGCGGACCTGGCGATCGTGGTGGTCGACCCCGACCCCGCCCGCGCCCCGCTCGCGGCTCCTGCCCTGCGCATGCTCGACGAGCTGGGCATCCCCCACCTCATCTTCGTCAACCGCATCGACCAGGCACGCGGGTCGATCCGCGATCTCCTGTCGGCGCTGCAGCCGATGAGCGTGTCGCCGCTGATCGCCCGCCAAATCCCCATCCGAGAAGGCGAGCGGGTTACCGGCTTCGTCGACGTTGCCCTGGAACGCGCATTCCATTACCTACCCGGCGGTAAGGGCTCCGAACCGATCGGCATCCCGGACGAGCTCGCCGAACGCGAGGGCCAGGCGCGGGCGCAGCTGCTGGAGCAGCTGGCCGATCACGACGACGCGCTGCTCGAACAGTTGCTAACCGACCAGGTCCCGGATGGGAGCACGGTGTTCAAGGACCTCGCCCGGGAAACGGGGGAGAGTCTGGGCGTGCCGGTGCTGTTCGGTTCCGCCGGCAACTGCTGGGGCGTGCGCCGCCTGCTCAAGGCCCTCCGCCATGAAACGCCGGCGCCTGCCGCCACCGCCCGCCGCCTCGGCGTCACCGACCCGACCCTGTTCGCATTCAAGGTCAGCAACGCCACCGCGCTCGGCCGGATCGCGCTAAGCCGCGCCTTAGACGGTTCGGTCAGCGAGGGCGCCGAAGTGCAGGATGCCGCCGGCCGCCGGCAGCGGCTGGGCGCGCTGTTCTCCTTGCAGGGGGAGAAGACGAGCAAGCTGGCGCAGGCCGGGGACGGCGAGGTGGTCGCCCTAGCCAAGCTGGACGGCGTTCGCGCGGGCCAATGGCTCGGCGTCGACAAGCTGCCGCCGGAGGTGGAGGTATCCATTCCTGCCCTTAACTGCACGATCGCGATCGAGCCGGCCGACCGCAAGAACGATGTGAAGCTGTCCGGAGCCTTGTCCCGCTTGCTGGAGGAAGACCCGGCGCTCAGGCTCGAACAGGACGAGGCCAGCCACGAACTGCGGCTCCGCGGCATCAACGACGAGCAGCTGCAGACTCTGCTCGCCAAGCTCAAGCGCCGGTACGGGGTTGAGGTCCGGCAGCGACCGCCGACCATCGCCTACCGCGAGTCGATCCGGCGCTCCGTCACGCAGCGCGGCCGTCACAAGAAGCAGTCGGGCGGGCACGGCCAGTTCGGTGACGTGGTGATCAAAGTTGCGCCCCTGCCCCGCGGCGAAGGCTTCCGCTTTACCGAGAAAATACACGGCGGCGCCATACCGCGGCAGTACATCCCCGCCGTCGAGCAAGGCGTTCGCGACGCGCTCGCAAAAGGCCCGCTCGGCTTTGCGGTGGTGGACGTAGCCGTCACCCTGACAGACGGCAGCTATCACAGCGTGGACAGTTCGGAGCTCGCCTTCCGCACCGCAGGGCGGATTGCCATGCAGGAGGCGCTGAGCGCCGCCGCGCCGCACCTGCTGGAACCGGTGCAGCGCGTGCAGGTGGTAACCCCGAACGGCTCCACCAGCCGCGTCAGCTCGGCCGTAGCGGGCCGGCGCGGGCAGATGCTCGGCCTCGCTCCCCATGATGGCTGGAACGGTTGGGACCGGGTGGAAGCGCTAATCCCCGAAGCCGAGCTGTCCGGCCTTGAAGCCGAGCTGCGCTCGCTCAGTCAGGGGCTCGCCACCTTCGAGGCCGAGTTCGACCATCTAGCCGAACTCAACGGCACGCTGGCAGAGCGCGTGATCAAGGCCCGCGAACCCGTGCACGCTTGACAATCCCGCCCTCCCCCGCGACCCGAAACGCTTAGGCCAAGCGGGGGACCGGCATGATCGACGAAACGCAGGCCAAGGGTCTCGGCCTGCAATGGCAGATGCTGATCGGCTTCCTGGTCGGCCTGGGTGCGGGGCTCGTCGCCAATGCCGCGGGCGGCGGGGACGCGCGCTGGGTCGAAGTGGTGACCACCTACGTCACCGGGCCTATCGGCCAGATCTTCCTGCGCCTGCTATTCATGCTGGTGATCCCGCTGCTGTTCTCGGCACTGGTGGTCGGCATCGCCGAGATGGGCGATGTAGCCGCCCTCAAGCGCGTCGGCCTGCGCACCCTGTTCTTCACGGTGCTGGTGTCGTCTCTGGGCGTGGTCATCGCGCTGGCCTACGCCAACTTGCTGCAGCCGGGCGTCGGTTTCGACCGCGCGCTCGTCGCGGAGCAGATCGAGGGCGCGCGCGAGCGGGCGGGCGCCATCCTGTCGAGCCAGGCCGAACGTCCGTCCGGGGTCGAGGCGGTGCTGGCCATCATCCCGTCCAACGTCATCACCGCCATGAGCGAGAACGACATATTGGCGGTGATGTTCTTCGCCCTGATCTTCGGCATCGGCCTGCTCATCACCAACACCGAACCCGCTGAGCGGCTGCAGCGCGGGATCGAGGGCCTGTTCCACGTATCCATGCGCCTCATCAGCCTGATCATCCGCTTCGCACCGATTGCGGTCGCCTGCTTCATGTTCAATCTCGCCGCGGTGTTCGGCTGGGACCTGTTGCTGCGGCTGGCCATCTATGTCGGCGTGGTGCTGCTCGCGCTCGGAACCCACATGTTCGTGGTCTACCCGATCCTGCTGAAGCTGTTCGCCGGCGTGTCGCCCTTGTGGTTCTTCCGGCAGAGCCAGGAGGCGATGCTGATGGCCTTCTCCACCGCATCGTCCAACGCCACCCTGCCCACCGCCCTGCGCGTCGCCGAAACCAAGCTCAACCTGCCGCCGCGCGTGTCCCGCTTCGTGCTGACCATCGGCGCCACCGCCAACCAGAACGGCACCGCCATCTTCGAGGGCGTCACCGTGCTGTTCCTGGCCCAGATTTTTGGGGTCGAGCTCAGCCTGTCGCAGCAGGCCGTCATTCTGATGATCTGCATCTTGGGCGGGATCGGCACCGCCGGGGTGCCGGCCGGATCCCTTCCCGTGGTGGCGCTGATCCTTGGAATGATCGGCGTGCCGCCTGAGGGCATCGGCCTGGTGCTGGGCGTGGATCGCTTTCTCGACATGTGTCGCACGACCCTGAATGTGACCGGCGACCTGACGCTTGCGACCGTGGTCGCGAAGGGGGAGCCTAACGCCGCTGAAGCCGAAGACCCGGAACCGCTGGCACCGCCGCAGCCGGTATGAGCGTCCTCTCGGCGTTGCCCGAGCGGTACCGGCTGATCCTGTGCGACCTGTGGGGCTGCGTTCATGACGGCTACCGGCTGCTTCCCGGTGCGGTGGAGCGTCTTGGGCAGTGGAGGGAGGAAGGTCGGGTCGTGCTGTTCGTGACCAACGCGCCCCGCAGCGCGGCTACGGTCCGTCGGCAGCTCGGAAGCCTCGGCTTGCCCGACACGCTATACCGAGGGGTGGTCACGGCCGGAGAGGTCGGACTGGCGGCGCTGCTCGGGCGTCCGGTCGGCTTTTGCGGAACGCTCGATGACCGCGCGGACCTGGAGGCGGGCGGGCTGCGAGTGGCCAAGGGCAGCTTCATCGAGCTCGCCTGTGCCGGCCTCGACCGCGGGGAGAAGGTGGCGGACTACCAGGACCGGCTCCGCGGATGGCGCAGCCGCGACGTGCTGCTCCACTGCCTCAACCCCGACCGGGTGGTGATACATGGCCCGGAGCGCATGGTCTGCGCCGGAGCGCTGGCCGATGCCTACGAAGCGCTGGGCGGGCGGGTCTGCTGGTACGGGAAGCCGTTCGAGACGACCTACGTCCATGCGCTGGAGCTTGCCGACAACCCGCCGAAAGACGCGGTGCTGGCGATCGGCGACGGCTGGCACACCGACATGGCTGGCGCGGCCCGCCTCGGCATCGACGCGGTCTTCGTGGAAGGCGGCATCCACGCCGGTGAGCCCGCGCCGGCCTTCGACAATGGCTGGCGTCCGCTCGCCGTCGTACCCTTGCTCGCCTAGGCGAACGGCCGGTCGATCGACGGCGGCGGAACGGTGAACCACTCGGGTCCACCGGCTGTCATGTAGAAGCAGTCCTCCAGCCGCACCCCGAATTTGCCGGGCAGGTAGAGGCCGGGCTCGTTGGAAAAGCACATGCCTGGCGCCAAGCGAGTGGTCTCGCCGCGCACCAGGTTCACGGGCTCATGCCCTTCCATGCCGATGCCATGGCCAGTCCGGTGCGAGAGCCCGGGCAACCGGTAACCCGGACCATAGCCCCAGCGCTGGTAGGCACGGCGGACCGCGTCGTCGACGCTGCCTGCGGGCACCCCCAGCTTGGCGGCGTTCATTGCGATGTCCTGCCCACGTCGAACCTGCTCCCACACCCGCCGCTGCTCGCGGGCCGGATCGGCGTCCCACACGAAGGTGCGGCTGATGTCCGCCTGGTAGCCGCCGACATCGCAGCCGCAATCCATCAGCACCATGCTGCCGCGCCGGACTTGCTGCGGCCGCCCGGTGCCGTGCGGGAGAGCCGCCGCTTCGTCGATCAGTACCAGGCTCCAAGGCGAGCCACCGCCCAGCGCACGGACGTTGCGTTCGAACCGCTCGCCGATCTCGCCATTGCTCATGCCGAGCCCGACCTCCCGATGCGTCTGGCGCAAGGCGGCGGCGGTGATGGTGGCCGCATGCTGCATCAGCGCCAGCTCGGCCGGCGACTTCACCATCCGCAGCGGACGGACCACCGGGTTGCCGCTGACCAGCCGCACCGCCGGCAAGTGGTGCCGCAGCCCGTCGGCAGCGAAGAAGCGGACGCTCTCCTCCAGGGCAATTAGGGCAGCGGCCGCCCGCCGATCGCGCAGAAAATCGGCCACTAAAGCGAACGGGTCCTCATGCTCCTGCCAGACCCGGATCTCGGCGGGCACCTTGAGGCTCTCCGCCACCGAGGGCCGCTCGAAGAAGGGCGTGACCACGATCGGCGCACCGATCGCCGGGATCACCGCGGCGGTCAGCCGCTCGCTGCGGCGCCATTGGACGCCGGTCAGATAATCGAGGCTGGCCCCCGGCTCGACGATCAATGCACCGAAGCCTAGTGCCTGGAGGCGAGCTTGCGCCTTTGCCAGTCGGGAGCGCCGCTCCTCCGGGCCGATCGGCGGCGGCGGTGCCGCCACAGCACCGCCGGGTTGGGCGGCGAGCGGCAGCGTGCCAAGCAGCGCCGCACCCAACCCGCCCGCAAGCGTCGTTCGCCGGTCGATCTCAAGCATAAGCATAGGGTCCGCCCGCGGCGAGGGCGCGTGCGTAGGCCGGCCGCTCGCGGATCCGCGCCATCCAGTTCCACAAATGGCGGTGCCCCGGCCCAAAACCAGCCCGCGACCGGGCGGCCTCCAGCGGAAAGCTCATCATGATGTCGGCGCCGGTCAGCTCGTCGCCGGCGAAGAAGGGCCGGCCACTCAATTCATTATCGCAATAGTCGAGATGCCGGGCGAACATCTTGAGGAGCGGCTTGCGCGCCGGCAAACCGAGCAGCCCCAGGCGGCGGACGACCAGCAGGGCCAGTAGCGGCGGCATCAGCGATCCTTCCGCATAGTGGAGGAACTGCCGGTAGCGCAGGCAATTGCACTTGTCCGCGGGTGCGCCGAGCCGCCCGCCCGCCTTGGCCGTGAGATATTCGACGATCGCGCCGCTTTCGCCGACGACCATGCCTTCGTCCTCGATCACCGGCGACTTGCCCAGCGGATGCACCCGGCGCAGTTCGGGCGGCGCAAGCATGGTTTTCGGGTCGCGGGAATAGCGGCGGACCACATAGAGCAGCTCCAGCTCTTCCAGCAGCCAGAGAATGCGCTGCGAACGGCTGTTCTCGAGGTGGTGGACGATAATGGTCATGGCGCGATCACCCCTCAAACAGGGATGCAGATTGACTCAGGTTGACGGTGGATGCGCTTCGTTCGTGCCGGAAAACAGCCAAAGCTCCAAATGGGCCCGTGACCCTTGTCACCTTTGTGACCCGCCAGTTGCGCGACCTCGACCCTCGCCGCACCGTGTCGGCGGCTTGATCCAGTAACCGGGTCGAGGGCTTCGGTCGGCAACATCGCCCAGCATGATTGCAGAGCGGTTCCTACATTGCCAGCTATTCCGCCAGTCTGCTCATCGTCGCAGCCGCGAGCACGGAACCTTGCAGCCGCTGCTTCGCTCGGGCAAGGCCATCCCCATGCCCTTCAGATTGAAACTTCCGCCCGGTTCCGGGCCGCGCCCCGGCGCGCGTGAAACGGTTGCGCTGCTGGCCGGCCTGATGGCGCTGAACGCGTTCGCGATCGACGCCATGATCCCGGCACTGCCCGAGATCGGCGAGCAGCTCGGCGTGGCGGAGGAGAACCGCCGCCAGCTGGTGGTGGTCGCCTACACCTTCGGCTTCGGTTGCGGCCAGCTGGTCTGGGGCCCGCTCGCCGACCGGTTCGGGCGCAAGCCGGTACTAGCGATCGGCATCGCCCTTTATACCTTGTTCGCCGCGCTCTGCTCCGTTGCGCCGAGCTTCGAGCTGCTGGTGGCGGGTCGCGTGCTGCAGGGTGCGTCGGCCGCCGCAACCCGGGTGCTGGTGGTGGCAATGGTCCGCGACCTGTTCGAGGGCGAAGCCATGGCCCGGGTGATGAGCCTGGTCTTCATGGTGTTCATGCTGGTGCCGGTGCTGGCGCCGAGCGTCGGCCAGGCGATCCTTACCGTCGGTCCATGGCAAGCGATCTTCTGGGTGCTTGCGGGCTATGGCCTGCTGATGGGCTCCTGGAGCTTCCTGCGGTTGCCGGAAACGCTGCATCCCGAGTTCCGGCGAACGCTCCGCATCAGTGAACTCGCCGTTGCCGCCCGCTCGGTGCTGACCGAACGGCAGTCGCTGGGCTACACGCTTGCCCAGACCGCGATCTTCGCCGGCCTCGTCGCCTACATCGCGTCGATCCAGCAGATCGTGTTCGATGCCTTTCGCCAGCCGGACGCGATCGGCTGGGTGTTTGGCGCGGTTGCAGCGCCCATGGCGCTCGCCAGCTGGCTCAACAGCCGCCTGGTCGGCCGCCATGGGCTGCGCCGGATCGGGCACCTGGGCGTGCTGGCCTTTGTGATCCTGACGCTGAGCCATGCGTTGCTGGCGACGGCATTCGGCGAGAGCCTGGCCGAATTCGTAGTGCTGCAGGGATTGGTGATGGCGAGCTTCGCCTTCACCTCCTCCAACCTCAACACGCTGGCAATGGAGAAGATGGCGCCGATCGCCGGCATGGCGTCGTCCATCCAGGGCGTGGTCGGTACGGTAATCGCGGCAGCCGTGGGCTTCATGATTGGCCAGCGGTTCGACGGGACCCAGCTGCCGTTCCTGTGGGGCTTCGCGCTATGCGGGCTGGCTGCCGCCGTGCTGGTGGTGCTGACAGAGCCCCGAAGGTTGTTCGAGCAGTTGCCGAGCGCAGAACTGCGCCCGGCGCCGGCGGAGTAGGTCGGCTCGCTCAACGGAACACAAGGCGGAATGCCCGTCACGGGAGTAAGTCCCGGGTGACGTCGGTCGGGTTCGGCACGCCCACCCGCCGCCCGGCCTTCGCGCTCTCTGCGCGCTGGCTCAGGATCGCTTGCGCGATCCTTCACCTACGCTCGGGCGCTCAGGCTTCATCCTCCGCTTCCGGGCCGACCATCAGTGCCTCGCCGACCTCGTCCTTGCGACCGCGGATGGCGTTCTCGAGGCGCTGCGCGACGTCGGGATGCTCCTTGAGGAAAGTCTTGGCGTTTTCACGGCCCTGGCCGATGCGGGTCGAGTCGTAGCTGAACCAGGCGCCCGACTTCTCAACCAGCCCAGCCTTGACGCCCAAGTCCAGGATCTCGCCGACCTTCGACACGCCCTCGCCGTACATGATATCGAACTCGACCTGCTTGAACGGCGGGGCGACCTTGTTCTTGACGACCTTCACGCGGGTGGCGTTGCCGACGATGTCGTCGCGATCCTTAATCTGCCCGGTGCGGCGGATGTCGAGACGGACGGACGCGTAGAACTTCAGCGCATTGCCGCCGGTGGTGGTCTCCGGATTGCCGTACATCACGCCGATCTTCATCCGCACCTGGTTGATGAAGATCACCGTGCAGCGCGAGCGGCTGATGGAGCCGGTCAGCTTGCGCAGCGCCTGGCTCATCAGACGGGCCTGCAGGCCGACGTGGCTGTCGCCCATCTCGCCCTCGATCTCGGCCCGCGGAACCAGCGCTGCGACCGAGTCGATCACCAGCACGTCGATCGCGTTCGAACGGACCAGCGTGTCGACGATCTCCAATGCCTGCTCACCCGTGTCGGGCTGCGACACGATCAACTCGTCGATGTTGACGCCCAGCTTCTTGGCATAGACCGGATCAAGCGCATGCTCGGCGTCCACGAACGCTGCCGTGCCCCCGACCTTTTGCGCCTCGGCAATGGAATGCAGCGCCAAGGTTGTCTTGCCCGAGCTTTCCGGTCCGTAGATCTCGATGATCCGGCCGCGCGGCAGTCCGCCGACGCCGAGCGCGATGTCGAGGCCGAGCGAGCCGGTGGACACCGTCTCAATCTCCATCTTCTCGCGGCTGCCCAGCTTCATCGCCGAGCCCTTGCCAAAGGCCCGGTCGATCTGCGCCAACGCCGCGTCCAATGCCTTCTGCCGATCCGTCGTCACAACATCCCCGCCCATTCCAACAACCTTGAGCTGCGTTGCCACCTTTGCTCTCCTACCGCTCGGCGAATGTCACCGTTTCGGAGCCTACGTACACTCCTCGTTCTTGAAGAACAATAGGAGAACATAGTAAGCGCCGCAGAAAGGATCGGCATGGCACGCGTTTAGCCGAGCACCGCCTGAATAAAGCGCTGGGGCTGCACGGCAACGGCAAATCTAGGTGCGGCGGATGTATTCCGGCGATACCGCGCCCACCAGCCACACTCCATTCTGGGCGCGGTAGAATTGGTGGCCGTCGCGCATCATCGTGGCTGCGGCAATCTCCAGAACGGCGGCAACGCCGTGGCGTCGCCCGACCTGCCACGCCGTGCCGGAGTCCGTTGATAGGTGCACGTGTTGCCGCCGGCCGGAATGGAGCCCATTTGCCATGATGCTCGGCAGATTGCGGCCGGCAGTTCCATGAAACAGCAGGTCGGGCGGGCGGACCGCGGCCAGTGTCAGTTCGACCAGCGGAGTCGAATGGCCCTGCACGGCGCGGATATGCTTGCCCCCAGGCAACAGGGCGAAACGCTGCTTGTCGTTCCCCTGCACGACGCGGCTCACATCATCCGCTGACTTCGCCAAGCTGCGGGCGACGGCGGCGGCGACCACCGAGTTGAACTCCGCCCAGCCCTCGCGATCAAGGGTCAGCCCGGCGCTTTCGGGAGCATGGCGTAGAATGCGTGCGAGGTATTTCGACAGCCGGACGTCGGGCAGATCCAACTTCGGCACCGGCGTTCAGGACGCAGCCCGCTCCAGCGCCGGAGTGATCCGATCGATGGTGTAGGGCTTCTCCAGCAGCGGCACCGCTGCGAACTGGGGCGGCGGCGGCTCTACGTGACCACCGCTGGCGAGCACGAACGGCAAGCCGCGTTCCCGGAGCTTCTCGGCGACCGGCCACACCGCTTCGCCCTTCAGGTTCACGTCCAAGATGGCGAAGTCAAAGCTGCCCGTGCCCGCCTCGGTCAGCGCATCCGAGAGATTATCGCAGCTCGCGTGAACCCGGTGACCGAGCGTCTCAAGGAAGTCCTCGAGCATCATCGCGATTAGCGGCTCGTCCTCGACGACGAGAATGTTTCGCCCCTGTCCCACAATTGCGCTGCATAACCCGACAAACGTGCGACGCAAGATTTTATTTCGTTGCCAGAACCTTACGGGCCGCTTCCGCAAGCTCCTGAACCGAAAAGGGCTTGGGCAGAAAGGCGACGTGGTCGATGTCGATCGACTTCCTGAGATGCTCCTCGGCATAGCCCGACATGAACAGGATCGGGATCTCCGGCCGGACCTTGCGCGCCTCGCGGACCATGGTGGGGCCGTCCATCGCGGGCATCACCACGTCGGAGATGAGCAGGTCGATGGGCTCTCCGCGGTTGATCACCTCCAGCGCATCCTCGCCATTGTTGGCGGTGATCACCGTATAGCCCTGGCGGGTCAGCGCCCGCTCGGCAACGGTGCGGACCATCGGCTCGTCCTCGACCAACAGCACCGTGCCCGAACCCCATAGCTCCTCCGCCTTAGCCTTGGGCGGCGGTGGCGCGGGGCGGCTGGCGTCCTCCTCGTCCTCCTGGTGGACGGGCAGGTAGATGACGAAGGTGGTGCCCTCTCCGACCTTGGAGTCGGCGAAGATGTACCCGCCCGACTGCTTCACAATGCCGTACACGGTGGACAGGCCAAGGCCAGTGCCCTTGCCGACCTCCTTGGTGGTGAAGAACGGCTCGAATACCTTGCCCAGCACGTGGCTGGGAATGCCGCAGCCGGTATCGCTGATCGACAGCGCGGCATAGTTGGCAACGGGCAGGATCTCCGATCCGATCTCCGCGACCTGGTCGGCGCGCACCGGATAGGTTTGGATGGTCAGCGTGCCCCCGCCGGTGCCGGCCATGGCGTCGCGGGCGTTGACCGCCAGGTTGACGATCACCTGCTCGAGCTGCCCGGGGTCGGCCCGGACCGAACCCAGGTCGCGGCCGTGCTTGGTATGCAGCACCACCGTTTCGCCCAGCAGGCGCTTGAGCAGGTGGGAAACCTCCGACACCACGTCGGGCAGCTGCAGCACCTGCGGACGCAAGGTCTGCTGGCGGGAAAAGGCGAGCAGCTGGCGGGTCAGGCCGGCGGCGCGGTTCGAGTTCGACTTGATCTGCTGGATGTCGTCGTAATCGCTGTCGCCGGGCGTGTGGCGCATCAGCATGAGGTCGCAATGCCCGATGATCGCGGTCAGGATATTGTTGAAATCGTGCGCGACGCCGCCTGCCAGCTGGCCGACCGCCTGCATCTTGGTCGCTTGCGCGATCTGCCGCTTGAGCTTGGCTTCCTCGCTGTTGTCCTTGAGCAGCAGGAGCACGGCGGCGTCCCCTAGGCCGCGCAGCCCGGCAATGGTCAGGGCGACCGGTTCGGTCGGCTGGTGGACGAGGCGCACGGCCATGTCGCTCGACATCGCCGGGCCACGGGTGTTGCGGCGGACGGCGTCGGCCACCGCGCCCTTGTCCTCCTTGACCACCAGGTCGCCGGGGTAAGCGGGGCAGCCTTCGTCCGCGATCCCGCCGGCGGTCCGGAAGGCGCGGTTGGTGGTGAGAAAGCGGCCGTCGCGGTCGACCAGCGCCAGGCCGATCGGCAGCACGTCCAGCAGCGCCTGCACGTTGGCGCTGTCGGACAGGCCCGCTGCCTCGGGCGTGTCGAACAGCAGGGTGGTCCCAGCCTGGCCGAGCCGCTCCGAGTCGAGCGGGATGTGGAGCAGCCGCATCAGCCGTGCGCCCTCGCCTTCCTCGCTCAGACGGACGCGTCCGTCGTTGCCTTGCAGCAGCAGTTCCGGGAAGTTGCGGCCGTCGGCTGCCGCGGGCAGCGAAGCGCGCTGCTGCAGGAGCGTGTTGGCCGCCAGCAGCTCGCCCTCCGGGCCGGTGACCGCGGCCATCACCCCCGCCTTAACAAGGATCTCGCCTTCCAAGCCGCTCATCCGGCGGACCAGCGTGGACAGCGGATCGCGACGCGGGCGGGGAAAGCGCCACAGCAGCTGGTCGCCGAAGGCGCCGACGCGCCGGACCTCGACCGCCTGTGGACCGGCAGCGGTGGCGATGTCCGCGACACCCTCGCCATCGCGCAGGGCGTTCATCCGCGTACGCTCCAGCTGCTCGGCGGCTTCCCCATCGCTGCCGAGGGCGATCGGCTGCGGAGCGGTGGGGAAACGGGCTTCATAGCCGGCGTTGGCGACGACCAGCCGTCCGGAAGCGTCGGTCAGTGCAGCCGGATCGGGGCATAGCGCGAGGCTCGACGCGATCAGCCCATGGTCGGGCGGCGCCGGCGCGACCGGCTCTGGAGCCTGCCTGCGCCGGCTCGCCAGGGAGCCGATCGCAACGGTCAGCAGCATGCCGGCGGCAAGCAGCGCGCCGATCAGGGGCTGCCCGCCAACGAAGGCGATAACGGCGGCAGTCGCCAGGGCCGCGGCGATCAGGATCGGAAGCAGCCAGGGCTCGCCGCGGCCGACCGGCTGAGCGTCAATCGCGGCGAGCCTGGTGTGCAGCATCTATCCTACCAGACGCGGACGCGCTGTTCGGGCGCGAGGTACAGCTTCTGGCCGGGCTGAACGGCGAAGGCCTGGTACCAAGGGTCGAGATTGCGCGCGACATAGGGCCGGAAGTTGCCCGGGCTGTGCGGCCCCGTCACCAGCTGCTGCCGCATCGCATTCTCGCGGTACTTGGTCCGCCAGATCTGCGCATGGCCCAGGAAGAAGCGCTGGTCGCCGGTGAAGCCCTCAATGACCGGCGCCTCCTTGCCGCCGAGCGACAGCCGGTAGGCGTCATGCGCCACCAGCAGCCCGGCGAGGTCCGCGATGTTCTCGCCAAGCGCCAGGCGCCCATTGATGAACTGCCCTTGGAGCGGCTCATACTTGCTGTACTGGTCGGCCAGCTGACCGGCGTAGACCTCAAAGCGCCGCACGTCCTCCGTCGTCCACCAGTCGGTTAGCCGACCTTGGGGATCATACTTGCGGCCCTGATCGTCGAAGTGGTGGCTGATCTCATGGCCGATCACCGCGCCGATGCCGCCGTAGTTGATCGCGTCGTCCGCGTTCGGGTCGAAGAACGGCGGTTGGAGGATGGCGGCTGGAAAGACGATCTCGTTCATCGTCGGGTTGGCGTAGGCGTTGACCGTCATTGGGGTCATGAACCACTCGTCGCGGTCGACCGGCTTGCCGAGCTTGGACAGCTGGCGCGCATAGTCGAAGGCGGTAGCCCGCTGCACGTTGCCGTAAGCGTCGCCCGGAGTGACGGTCAGGGCCGAATAGTCGATCCACTTGTCCGGGTAGCCGATCTTGGACCGGAAGCTGGCGAGCTTGGCGCGGGCCTTGGTCCGGGTGTCGGGGGTCATCCACGGCAGGTTGGAAAGTCGTCGGTCCATCGCAGCGGTGATGTTCTTGACCAGCTCGTCGGCCTTGGCCTTGGTTTCGGGCGGGAAGTGCTTGGAGACGTAGAGCTCGCCGACCGCTTCGCCGATCGCGCCGTTGACCGCGTTGACCCCACGCTTCCACCGCGGCTCGATCTCGGGCGTGCCCTGGAGGGTGCGGCCGCTGAAATCGAAGCGTTCCTCGGTGAACGCCTTGGGGAGAACCCCGGCCGCGTCGCGCGCCGTGTGCAGCGTCGCCCAGTCCTTGAGCGTCTGCAGCGGAGTGGACGCGAACGCCTTGGCCATGCCCGCAAAGGCGCTCGGCTGCGAGGCGATGAACTCCCCCTGCTGTTCGAGTCCGGCGGCTGTCAGATAGGCATTCCAATCGAACCCGGGCGCCCGGCGCGCGAAGTCCGCGCGGGACCACTTGTTGTAGGTCTTGTCGTCGTCGCGGCTCTCGACGCGGGTCCAGTGCACGCGAGCCAGCTTGGTCTCGAAGTCGAGCACGCTCTGCGCCGCGGCCGTCGCCCGCGCTTGCGGCACGCCGGACAGGGCCAGCATGCGAGCAACGTGCGGCACATATTTGGCGCGCGCGTCCGCCAGCTTGGCATCCTTGGACAGGTAGTAGTCGCGGTCCGGCATGCCGAGCCCGCCCTGCAGGAAGATCGGGATGTAGCGGTCGGGCGCCTTGGCATCCTGGTTGATGTAGAAAGGGAACAGCGCAGGCCCGAAGCCGTCGAGCGAGTCGCCCAGCGCTCGCGCGAACTCGCTCTTGCTGCCCGCCTGCTGGAACGGCTGCAGGCTTTCGGCCAGCGGCGCCGCGCCGCGGCCCTCGATGGCCGCTTCATCCATGAACGCCTTGTAGAAGTCGCCGACCTTCTGCGCGTTGGTGCCCGCCGCAGCCGGCGCGGCGGCAGCGGCATCGATGATCTCGCGGGTGCGCTCCCGCGACAATTCATCGAGCCGGTTGAACATGCCGTAGGAGGCCTTGTCCGCCGGGATCTCCAAGGTTCTGGCGTATGTCCCGTTGGCGAACTGAACCCAATCCTCGCCGGCGGCGGTCGACCGGTCCATGCCCCCCACGTCGAGGCCGAAGGTGCCAATCTCCGGCTTGGCCGGCGCAGCGGCGGCCGTCTCGGCAGGCATCGCGGGAGCTGCTGCCGTCTCCACCGGGGTCGGGGTCGTTGCGCACGCGGCAAGCGCGGTGCTGGCGGCAAGGATGGCAAGACGCTTCATAGAATTACAGGTCTCCATTTGAGAGTCGGTGTTTGAAGAGTTCGGGCCGGGCACGTCTGCGCCACTTGCGGTGAACCCACCAGCGCCAGACGACGATCGACACGCCATAGCCGACCAACGCGCATGCCAGCGCGATGATGAACAGCCCTGAAATGACTGCCGGAGCCGCATCGGACAGCAGCCAGCTTAGCCACCGGCCGGCCGAAGCCCGACTTTCGTAGAGCGCGCTGAAGGTGGCGAGGTCGGCATGGAAGCCCAGCTTGTTCCCGACTAGGATCGACGCGCCCAGGAAGAAGGGCGTGGTCGCGGGATTGGACAAGAAGGTCATCGCCGCGGCGATCGGCACGTTGGCCCGCAGCGGCATGGAGAGCAGCGCCGCCCCGACGATCTGCAGGCCGGGGATCATCAGGAAAATGCCGATGAACAGCCCGGCGAACACCCCGCGGGGAACCGAGCGCCGGGTGAAGCGCCACAATTCTGAATGGCGGATGCGCTGGCCAAAGGGTTTGAGCCAGCGGCTTTCCAGCACTTCCTCACGGGACGGCGTAGCCTTGGCGACGAGACGCGAGAAAAAGGAAGCGCGCTCAGCCATGGGCACGGAGCAGCCGCCCCTGCTCACGCTTCCAATCACGTTCCTTTTCCGTTTCGCGCTTGTCGTGCATCTTCTTGCCCCGAGCGACCGCCAGTTCAATCTTGGCCCGGCCCTGGCTGTTGAAGTAAATCGACAGCGGCACAAGCGTCAGCCCCTGGCGAGTCACCGCCCCCTGCAGTTTCGCAATTTCACGGGCCTTGAGCAACAGCTTGCGCGGCCGGCGCGGCTCGTGGTTCATCCAACTGCCCGCGCCATATTGCGGGATGGACGAATTGATCAGGAACACTTCGTCGCCGTCGACGGTCGCGTAGCTTTCCGCAATCGACCCCTCGCCGGTGCGCAGCGCTTTCACCTCCGTGCCCTGCAGCGCAATGCCAGCCTCCAACCGCTCCTCGACGAAATAATCGTACCGCGCGCGCCGGTTCTCGGCGACGATCTTGGCCTTGTCGAACGGTGATGGGAGGGGCTTGGACATGCTGCGCCCGCACGTAGGACGCGGACCGAGCGAAAGCTAGGCTGGCCTCGTGCTAGGCCAGGCTCGCATGCTCCAGCGCGGAGTCGATGGCCCTGCGCGATGCCTCCGACGCCGGGGTCATCGGCAGGCGCAGCTCTTGCGGGAAGTCCGGCCGCACCCGACCGAGGGCATATTTGGCCGGCCCCGGCGAGGCGTCGCTGAACATCGCGGCGTGGAGCGGGTACAAGCGGTCCTGCAGCTCCAGCGCGCGATCCCAGTCCCGCTCGAGCGTCGCCCGCTGGAACTCGGCGCAGAGCCGCGGCGCGACGTTGGCGGTGACGCTGATGCAGCCGACCCCGCCCATGGCGTTGAAGCCGAGCGCCATGTCGTCGTTGCCGCTAAGCTGGCAGAAGTCGGCGCCGCAGGCGAGCCGCTGGGCCGTGACGCGCGCGAGGTTGCCGGTGGCGTCCTTGACCCCGACAACGTTTGGCAGCTGTGCCAGGCGCGCCATAGTGTCGACCGCGATGTCGGTGATCGTGCGGGCGGGCACATTGTAGAGCATGACGGGGATCCCGACCTCGGCCACCGCGGCGAGATGCGCGTAGATGCCGTCCTGGTTGGGGCGGTTGTAGTAAGGCGGAACGTGCAGCGCGGCGTCTGCTCCTGCCTCCAAGGCGCTGCCGGTCAGCGCGATCGCATGCGCAGTGTTGTTCGACCCGCACCCAGCGATCACCGGCACCCGGCTACCCGCGATCTCGACCGCTGCTTGGACAAGGATGCGATGCTCCTCGGGCGAGAGCGTTGCCGCTTCCCCGGTCGTTCCGCACGGCACCAAGCCGGTCGTCCCTTCCGCGATCTGCCACTCAACGAAGTCGCGAAAAGCCGCCTCATCGACCTTCCCTGCGGTGAACGGAGTCACCAGCGCGGTGATTGACCCGGAAAACATGTGAGTGCCCCCTTCACCCGGATTAACTCCGTTCTGTAGAACAGGAGCCTAACTGTTCATGGACTGATAAGGACCGGGGGGTGATCATGTCCAGCATGAGGAAAGCCGCTTTCATTCTGCCGCTGCTGCTTGGCTCGGCCGCAACCGCGTCATCAACCCAGATCGCCGGACAGCCGGTGTACGCGCCCGCGCCGGCGCGGGCCTACGCACTCGCCGGGAACGTCAGCTGGGCCATCGCCGACTGGCGGCGGCTGCGCTCGCCAGGCTATAGCTTTGCCGATTACGCCCGCTTTCTGCTCACCAATCGGGACTTTCCGGGTGATACCGCGATGCGCCGCAACGCCGAGCGGGCAATGCGCCCCGGCGAGGACCCGCGCACGGTGGTGGCCTTTTTCCAGACGGACCGGCCGGTCACCGCCAGCGGCTATGCCCGGCTGGCCGAAAGCTTGGCCGCGCACGGCCGCGGCGCTGAAGCACTGCAGGCAGCGCGCGACGCCTGGGCCGCCCCCGGGCTGAGCGCCGCGGACGAGCTGGCGCTCTACCAGCGGTTCGGGGCGGGCTTCACCGCGGCCGATTTCGACCGGCGCGTAGACCGGCTGCTGATCGAGCGCGACCCGCAGAACGCGCAGCGGCTGCTGGCCTCGGCGAGTCCGGCGCGGCGTGCCGCGTTCAATGCCCGCGTTGCCATGCAGTTGCGCTCGCCCGCGACTGAGGCGCTGTACAACCAGGTGGCCGGGCAGGTCACCGTCGATGCCGGCCTGATGCAGGACCGGGCGCGCTACCTCCGCGAGGCAGGGTGGACGGCCGCGGCGCAGCAGCTGCTCGCGCGGCCCCACAGCTTCGTTCACCGGCCGATCGATGCCGAGAAATGGTACGAGCTGCAGCTGCTGGTCGCGCGCGAAGCGGCGGCGAATCTGCAGTCGACGCTGGCCTTCAACATTGCGCGGCAGGTGGACGATGCGCTGCCCGCGGGCGCCAGCCTCAGCCTCCAGCCGATCGGCGTGCGCGACGATTATACCTCCCTGACCTGGCTGGCGGGCACGCTGGCGATGCGCTCGCTTGGCCGGCCCGGCGATGCGGTCGCCATGTTTGACCGCTACTCGCGCGGCGGCCGCTCGCTGCAGGTAGTGAGCAAGGGCGCCTATTGGGCAGGGCGGGCCGCGACCCAGTCCGGGCGTTTCGCCGAGTCGACCGGCTATTTCAGCCGGGCGGCCGCCTACCCCGAACTGTTTTACGGACAGCTGGCCGCCGAGCGGCTCGGCCGGCAGATTACCGGGCCGGGCATGGCCTTCGCGGTACCCACGCCCATGCAGCGGCAGGCGTTCCACTCGCGTCCGCTGGTACAGGCGCTCCGCTCGCTCCATGCCGGCGGGCTGCGGCAGGAGGCCGCGCTGTTCGTCCGCGCGCTCAGCGAGGCGGTTCATACCGACGCCGACCGGGTGCTGGCGATGGAGCTGGCGGGGCAGATGGGGCGACAGGACCTCGCAGTCTGGACCGCCCGCTCGGCCCGCAACGACGGGGCGCCCTTCTACGTGCGCGCGGGCTACCCGACGATTCCGTCCGGCCTGTCCGACCAGCGGCTGTGGAGCCTGGCCCACGGCATCACCCGGCAGGAGTCGAGCTTCGACCGCAGCGCGGTAAGCCACGCCGGCGCCCGCGGGCTAATGCAGCTGATGCCGGGCACCGCGGCCGAGCAGGCCGGCAAGATGGGGTACGGATACGATTACGGGCGGCTGACCACCGATCCGGCCTACAACGTCATGCTGGGGTCGGCCTATTTTCAGCGGCTGCTGAACCAATGGGGCGGCAACTATCCGTTGGCGGTGGCGAGCTACAATGCGGGCGCGGGCAACGTGCGCAAGTGGATCAACGCCAACGGCGATCCGCGGCGCCCGGGCGCGGACATCGTCGCCTGGATCGAGGACATCCCGTTCCTGGAGACTCGCGGCTACGTCCAGCGGGTGCTGGAGAACAGCGTGGTCTACGACCGGCTGAACCCCCGCCCCGCGACCCAGCCGCGGCAGCTCAGCTACTTCCTCGGCAAGGACCGGCTCGGCTAGGGAGGCGCATGGCCGACCAGCGCCCGCCCCGCTTCATCACCCCGCATGGCTTCGCCCGCATCCGGGCGGAGTACCAGCAACTGTTCGGTGAGGAGCGGCCGAAGCTGGTCGAGACGATCAGCTGGGCCGCGGCCAACGGCGACCGGTCGGAGAATGGCGACTACATCTACGGCCGTAAACGGCTGCGCGAGATCGACCGGCGGCTGGGCTACCTTTCCAAGGTGATGAAGGGGGCCAAGGTGGTCGATCCTGCGGCGCAGGCGAGCCGCGACCAAGTGCGGTTCGGAGCGACGATCGAGCTGGCCGACGAGGACGACGCGCGGCGGGTGCTGACGCTGGTCGGAGATGATGAGGCGGATGCGTCGGCCGGGCGGATCGGTTGGAGTGCGCCGCTGGCCCGCGCGCTGGTGGGGGCTCGGGTCGGGGACGAGCGGGTGGTTCGGCTGCCCGCGGGGGAGAAGAGCTACGAGGTGGTAGGGATCATGTACCCATGTGCTCCCGCGAAGGCGGGAGCCCAGTCCTAAACAGAAGACAGGGTGCGGCAGCAGCCTGCCCGCTGTCGGGCTTCGCTTGTCGAGGTCTAGGCTCCCGGCTTCGCGGGAGCACTGGGTTCTCCCACCACCCGAATGCTCAGCTCCTTGAGCTGCTTCGCGCTGACCGGCGCCGGCGCGTTCATCATCAGGTCCTCGGCGCGCTGGTTCATCGGGAATACCACCACCTCGCGGATGTTGGGCTCGCCGGCGAGCAGCATGACGATGCGGTCGATGCCCGGCGCCGATCCGCCGTGCGGCGGGGCGCCGAACTTGAAGGCGTTGATCATGCCCGAGAAACTCTCATCGACCTCCGCCTGGGTGTAGCCGGCGATCTCGAAGGCCTTGTACATGATGTCCGGTCGATGGTTCCGGATCGCGCCCGAGCTCAGCTCCACCCCGTTGCAGACGATGTCATACTGCCAGGCGAGAATTTCCAAGGGGTCCTTGGTCTCCAGCGCCTCCAGCTCGCCCTGCGGCATGGAAAAGGGGTTGTGACTGAAGTCGACCTTCTTCGCGTCCTCGTCATATTCGAACATCGGGAAATCGACGATCCAGCAGAACTCGAAGCGGTTCTCGTCGATGAGGCCGAGGCTCTGCCCCAGCCGGGTCCGCGCCGCGCCGGCGAGCTTGGCCGCTTCCGCCTCCTTGCCGGCGGCAAAGAAGATGCTGTCGTCCGGACCCAGGCCCATCTCGGCCGCGAGCCGGTCCATGCTCTCGGTGCCATGGTTCTTGGCGATCGGCCCGCCCCACTCGCCGCCTTTGCGGGTGGCGTAGCCGAGGCCGGCATAGCCCTCGCCGCGGGCCCAGTCGTTGGTGTCGTCGAAGAACTTGCGGCTTTGCCCCGCGGTGTTCGGCGCCGGTATTGCCCGGACCACCCCACCGCCGTCCACGATCTTGGCGAACAGCCCGAAGCCCGAGCCGCGGAACTGCTCGCCGACGTCGCTGATCACCAGCGGGTTGCGCAGGTCGGGCTTGTCCGAGCCGTACTTTAGCATCGCTTCGCGATACGGAACGCGGGGAAACGCGCCCTCGGTCACCTGCCGCCCGTCCGCGAACTCCCGGAACAGACCGACCAGCACCGGCTCGATCGCGTTGAACACATCGTCCTGGGTGACGAAGCTCATCTCGAAGTCGAGCTGGTAGAACTCGCCCGGTGAGCGGTCGGCGCGGGCGTCCTCGTCGCGGAAGCAGGGGGCGATCTGGAAATAGCGGTCGAAGCCGGCAACCATCAGCAGCTGCTTGAACATCTGCGGCGCTTGGGGGAGTGCGTAGAACTTGCCCGGGTGAATGCGGCTCGGCACCAGGTAGTCGCGCGCGCCTTCGGGTGAGCTGGCGGTCAGGATCGGGGTCTGGAACTCGGTGAAGCCCCCCTCCATCATCCGGCGGCGGATGGAGGCGATTACCGCAGAGCGCAGCACCATGTTGCGGTGCACCGACCCGCGGCGGAGGTCGAGGTAGCGGTACTTGAGCCGGATCTCCTCCGGATACTCCTGGTCGCCGGCGACCGGCATCGGCAGCTCGGCCGCCTGGCTCTGCACGGTGACCCTGCGCGCGAACAGCTCGATCTCTCCGGTCTGCAGATTGGCATTGGTCGTGCCCTCCGCCCGCGCTTTGACCTCGCCGTCGATGGTCACCACCGACTCCACCCGCAACCGGTCGAGCACCGGCAGTGCCGGGCTATCCGTGTCAGCGACGATCTGTGTGATGCCATAGTGGTCGCGCAGGTCCACGAACAGCACCCCGCCATGGTCGCGCTTGCGGTGGATCCAGCCGGACAGGCGGACGGCCTGGCCGACGTCCGAAGCGCGCAGCTGGGCGCAGGTGTGGGTGCGGTAGGCGTGCATTCGGTTCGACTTTCTTCGTTTCGTCATCCCCGCGAAGGCGGGGACCCAGCAAGGAAGAAGAAGTTCTGGGTTCCCGCGTTCGCGGGAATGACGAGCAATGGTCGGCCGCGCGCTTCCCTTCACCCTTCCCTTTTGTCAACCCGTGCGCCCCGCGCTAGAGGCCGGGTAACATGCAGATTCACCCGCTGATCACCGACACCGCCACCCTTGCCGCGCTCGTCGAGCGGCTCGCCAGATCGCCATTCGTCGCCGTGGATACCGAATTTATGCGCGAGAATACCTATTGGCCGGAGCTTTGCCTCCTCCAGATCGCGAGCACGGAGGAGGCCGCCGCGATCGACCCGCTTGCCGAAGGGCTGGATCTGACACCCCTGTGGGACCTGCTGGTCGACAACGAGGAGGTACTCAAGGTCTTCCATGCCGGCGGCCAGGACCTGGAGATCGTCTACAACATGACCGGCAAGACTCCGCATCCGCTATTCGACACGCAGGTCGCGGCGATGGCGCTCGGGTTCGGGGAGCAGGTCGGCTACTCCAACCTGATCGAGTCGATGCTCGGCCACACGCTGGATAAGGGCGCGCGCTTTACGGACTGGAGCCGGCGGCCGCTCGACAAGCGCCAGATCGACTATGCGATCGGCGACGTGACCCACCTCGTCACCGTGTTCCCGCGGATGGTGCAGAAGCTGAAGAAGAACGGCCGGGGCGTGTGGCTGGACGAGGAGATGGAGCGGCTGGCCGACCCCTCCTCCTTCGCCTTCGCGCCCGAGGACGCGTGGAGGCGGCTGAAGCTGCCGAGCCGGAACCCGGCCGTGCTCGGGCGCTTAAAGGCGCTCGCCGCCTGGCGCGAGTCGGAAGCGCGGGGCAAGAACCTGCCGCGCGGGCGGATCATCAAGGACGACACGCTGAGCGAGCTCGCCGGTCATCCGCCCAAGAGCCAAGACGGGCTGGGCCAGGTGCGCGGGTTGTCGCCGGGCTGGCGAACCAACGACATCGGTGCGCGGCTGATGCAGGCGCTGGCCGGGTCGCAGCCGCTGGGGCCTGACGAGCTGCCCGACCGCGAGCCGCGCCGGCCAGGCCTGACCAAGGATGCCGCGCTGGTCAGCGATCTCCTGAAGCTGCTGCTCAAGATCCGCGCCAAGGAGGCCGGCGTCGCGCCCAAGCTCATCGCCCGCTCGGATGAGCTCGAGTCGCTGGCCGCGGGGGTGCGCGAAGGCCTCGCCATTCTCAGCGGCTGGCGATTCGAGGAGTTCGGCCGCGACGCGCTCGACCTGGTCGAAGGGCGGCTTGCCTTTGCCACTGAGAACGGCAAGCTGAAGATGACCCGCGCCCTGGAGAACGCCGCATGAACCGCCTTCTTGTCCTCGTGCCCGCGTTCCTGCTGAGCGCCTGCGTCATCTTCCCGGTGCCCGTGACCGTGCCTGCAGCCCAGATTGCGGGTGGCGGCGAGTGCCGCAACGAGGGGCTGGAGCGCTTCGTCGGTCAGCCCGCCTCCCAGCAGATGGGTGCGGAGATGCAGCGGGCGTCCGGCGCCAGGGTGCTGCAGTGGGTCGGTCAGGACTCGGCGGTAACCATGGACTACCGAATTGAGCGGCTGCGGGTCCGCCTCGACCGGCTCAACCGCGTCGAATCCGCTCGCTGCGGCTAAGCCACCTCGACCACCGGCGACAGGTCGAGCACCGAGCCTAGCTGACGGAAGCGCTTGGCCACTGTATCCGAATACAGCCCCTCGTCGCCTTTGCGCAGGGTGAGTACCAGCTGTTGGTCACGGGGCGCAATTCGGGTGCGTTGAAGCAAACTGGCGGTGCCGCCGCTCAAGCGCTGCGCAAGGCGGATCGCCCGCCCCCAACGGTCGGCATGGTCCAGCACCCGCGCGTCCACCAGGGCTCCGACCTTATCGTTGTAGATGCCGTTGCCGCCGAACGCGCTGCACAGCGCCCGGCCGAGAATGGCACGGCCGTCCGCGTCGATCCCGACCCAATTGCCGTGCACCCCCATGTCGACCGCCCACTCGGCGCGGAAATCGGGGTGGGCGTTCCAGGCGACGTCGGCCAGTAGGCAGGAGGCAAGCCTCAACCGCGCGGCTTCGGCCGAGTCGTTCGGGAACAGCGGCACGATCCAGCGGTCGAGCAAGGCGCCATGGTCACCGAACCGGCCGAGCCGCTCGCCCACCTCCAGCGCGGCGGCCAGCAGGGGGTCCTCTGCGCGGCGCTCGTCCGACAGGTCGTCGAACAATATGCCTTCGCGCAGGCCGAAGGCGCTGACCGCCACGCGGGCGGGCTCCAGCACCCGGCACAGCCCGTCGAGCACCGCGGCGGCGGCGGGCAGCGTCTGCAGGCGCGAGGACGAAAACCCTTCCACCTTGGTCCGCAGCTCCGCCGTGCCGGTCGAACGCACCATCTCCCGCAGTTCGCGAATCCGGGCCGGGGTCAGGCAATGCTGGTGCACGATCGGCAGCGGATGGCCCGTCAGCTGCAGGTCTAGCTGGCCGAACGCCCGGAACGAACCGCCGACGAGATACAGCGTGCCGTTCCGCGCCGTTCCGGTCAGCGCTGACGGAACGCCGGCCTTGAGCGACTGGACGATCGCCCGGGCCGAGTTCTTGCCCTGCAACCGGAGCACGCCCAGCGGCAGGGACACGCCAGCGCCGGCCTGGCCGCCGGCCACGGGGGTCAGCTCCAGGCTCCCTCCGCCCAGATCGGCGACGATGCCGCGAGCATCGGGAATGGCGGAGATGACGCCCAATGCGGCCAGGCGGGCCTCCTCCGCGCCGCTGATCACCAATGGGCGGATGCCGGCGGCGGCGGCGCGCTTTATGAAATCGCCGGCGTTGCTCGCGTCGCGCACGGCAGCGGTCGCGACCGCATGCAGCTTGTTCAGCTTCATTTCCTTGGCCAGCAGGCGAAACCGCGCGAGCGCCTCCACCGCCATGTCGATCGCCTCGTCGTCCAGCCGGCCGGTCTCCGCCAGTCCGCGCCCGAGGCCGGCCATCACCTTTTCGTTGAACAGCATGGAAGGCACCCGCTCGGACCCGCCGTAGGCCACGAAGCGGACGGAATTGGAGCCGATATCGATGATGCCGACGGGGCCGAAGGAGCGGGTGGAGGTCATCCCCCTTGGTCCAGCAGCAGCTTGGGCACCTTTCTGCCCTCCAGCGCCTGGCCACGGCCGGACAGCGAGGGGTTGGTCATGAAATATTGGTGGAGATTGAAGCTCTTCTTGCCCGGCTTCACCCGCGTGTAGTTGCCGTCGCCATCGAGCACCCAGCTCTGCTGATTGTCGATGAGGTTGGCGACCATCACCTGATCGAGCACCTGGGCATGGACGGTGGGGTTCTCGATCGGCACAGCAGCCTCAA
Source organism: uncultured Sphingomonas sp. (assembly GCF_902806265.1). Taxonomy (GTDB): domain Bacteria; phylum Pseudomonadota; class Alphaproteobacteria; order Sphingomonadales; family Sphingomonadaceae; genus Sphingomicrobium. The sequence goes on from NZ_CADCVZ010000022.1 coordinate 87,344, forward strand.
CGCGCCGGTCGAGGTTGCGTGGCATCCAGTCGGCCGACGAGATGAACACCCGGGCCTTGCGGTGCGGCAGGCGGGCGCCGCAGGCGAAGGCCCAGATGCGGCTGTGCTCCAAGAAGCGGCCAACGATCGACTTGACTCGGATGTTGGTCGACATGCCGGCCACGCCTGGGCGCAGACAGCAGATGCCGCGGATCACGAGGTCGATCGACACGCCCGCCTCGCTCGCCTCGTAGAGCTTTTCGATCACCTGCCCGTCGACTAGGCTGTTCATCTTGGCCCAGATCGCCGCCGGCTTACCGGCCCGGGCGTTGGCGATCTCCGCGTCGATCAAGGCCGTCAACCGCTCCCGCAAGCCCCGCGGGCTCAAGGTGAGGAGCTCCAACCCTTTGGGCGGCACATAGCCGGAGATGTAGTTGAACAGCTTGGCCGCGTCGCGCGCCGCCCGGCGGGAAGCGGTGAAGAAGCTGAGGTCGGTATACACCTTGGCGGTGGTCGGATGGTAGTTGCCCGTCCCGAAGTGGCAGTAGGTGCGGAACATTTCGCCCTCGCGCCGGACGACCATCGAGACCTTGGCGTGGGTCTTCCATTCGACGAAGCCATAGACGACCTGCACGCCGACCCGCTCCAACCGTGAGGCCCACAGGAGGTTCTGCTCCTCGTCGAAGCGCGCTTTGAGCTCCACCACCGCCGTGACCGACTTGCCCGCTTCCGCCGCGGCGACCAGCGCGTCGATGATCGCCGACTGCTTGCCCGCCCGGTACAGCGTCTGCTTGATCGCGACCACGTCCGGGTCGCTCGCGGCCTGGCGGAGAAAAGCGACCACCACCTCGAAGCTCTCGTACGGATGGTGGACCAGGATGTCCTTGGCGCGGATCGCCGCGAAGCAGTCGCCGCCATGCTCGGCAATGCGTTCGGGGAAACGCGGCTGGTAGGGCGGGAACTTGAGCTCGGGCAGCTCCTCCTCGACCAGCTGGCCAAGGTCAGCGATGCCGATGAAGCCGCCGCTTTCGGCGATGATCGCATGTTCCGCGTCGAGCCCCGAGCGAACCAGCCTCTCCAGGTCGTCGGGGGTGCCGGCCGAGAACTCCAGCCGGATCACCCGCCCGCGGCGCCGCTCCTTCAGCGCGCTGCGGAAATGGCGGACCAGATCCTCGGCATCTTCCTCGATCTCGATGTCGCTGTCGCGCAGCACGCGGAAAGCGCCCGCGCCGATCAGCCTGAAGCCGGGGAATAGCAGGTCGAGGTGCGCCGCCACCGCCCAGTCGATGCTGATGAACCGCGCCCGCTCACCCGGAATGCGAATGAAGCGCGGAATGGAGGCTGGGATCATCACCACCTCGTCGACGGTTTCCCCGTCCGACGGGTCGATCATCGCGAAGATCAAGGAGAAGCCGCCGTTGGGGATGAACGGGAACGGGTGCGAAGGATCGATTGCCTGGGGCGTCAGGATCGGCAGCATCTGCTTGGCGAACCAGTCGCGCAGCCATGCCCGCTCCTCGTCTTCGAGCTCGGCCGGCGTGATCGCGGAGAGCCCCTGTTCCGCCAGCAGGCGCGACAGCTCAAGCCAGGCGCGCTGCTGTTCGCCGGCCAGCGCGTCGGCCTCCCGGCTGATGGCAGCAAGCTGCTGGGTCGGAGTCAGGCCATCGTAGGACGGCTGCTCCACGCCTTCGAGCTGCTGTTCCTTGAGGCCGGCGACCCGGACCATGAAGAACTCGTCCAGGTTGGTGCCCGAGATGGACAGAAAGCGAAGGCGTTCGAGCAGCGGGTGCGCCGGATTGGCCGCTTCCTCCAGCACCCGCCGGTTGAAGGCGAGCCACGACATCTCGCGATTGAAAGTGCGCACCACCTTGGCCGAAGAAGCAGGCGCCTTTGACCGTTTGATGTCGGTCGGGGCATTCATGCGGACTCTCCGTCGATCAGACCGGCCTGGACCAATGCACGGCGAACGGTCGGCAGCGTCAATCGTGCCCGCTCCGCAATGGCGAAGCCGTCGATCGCATCGACCACCCGCTGCGCGGTCCAATAGTCGCGGGTCACCCGGGCCGCCGCGTAGCGCAGCGCCTCGTCGCCCAAGTGGAGGCCGCGGTCCGCGAACAGTCGGCGGATCAGCGCCGCGAACAACTGGTCGTCGGGCTCGGCAATGCGCACGGTCGGGGTGACCGCCAGCCTGGTCCTGAGGTCCGGCAGCTTCGGGTTCCAGTCGGGCGGCAGCCGGTCGGCGACCATCACCAGCGGCCGGCCGGTCTCCTGCGCGTGATTCCAAGCATGAAAAAGCGTTTCCTCGTCATGCCGCTCGGCATCGTCGAACAAGCGCCCGCCGACCCGGACGACAAAGCTCCGCGCCAACAGCGAGCGACCCGACCGGCGCGGGCCGCTCAAAAGCGTCGCCTTGACCGGCCAAGTGGACCAGCGCCCGAAATGCTCGAATGCCGCGCGGTTGGCGTCGGACACGATGAACCGGCTTTCGTCGCGCCCTTGCGGCCAGTCCAGCGGGAGCGCGAACTGGTCGGGCCGTTTCATCAATCGGCGGTTCCGGGAGGGGTCAGCGCCGGCGTCGGCTGCGGCGCCGGCGGGGTTGGAGCGGGCGGCGGCGGCGCAGGTTGAGGCCGCGGCGGCGCATAGCCGGTGATCCGGAACACGCCCGTTGCCGTATCCGACTGCCACCCGCGCGCCGCGAGCGCCGCCTGCAGCTGTCCAGGCGTGCCGCGATAGTTCACCACCAGCACCGTGGACCCGATCTCCCGCACGCCGGTCACGCCGGGGATCGAGCGGAGCCAGCCGACCGGCGAGTAGGGACTCGTGACAACGACCTGGATCGGGCGGAACACGGGCCCGGTGGCCTGCGGCTTCTCCGTCACTTCTTCCTCAGCCGGGGGCGGGGGCGGTTCGGGGACGATCAGGCTCGGGTCGGGGACAAGCTGTCCGGCCGCCAGGTAGCGCGTAAACAGCGCATCCATCTGCTGCACGCCTTCCGCCATCATCTGCGGCATGCCCGCGCTGTTCGTGGCGCGCAGGGTGAAGGTTCCGAGCGGCTTCTTGTCGGGACCGATGTAGCCGATGAAGGTCCCCGACGCCGGTCCGCCGGGGTAAAGGCGCTTCAGCCGCACCTCCGCCGTCAGCACGTCGGCAGCGCCGTAGAGATCGATGATGTTGCGCCACCAGTCGCGGCCGGGCCGCGCGGTTTGCGCGGCGTTGATCAGCAGCGGGTCGGCACCAAGCCCGGACACGCGGACATAGTCGACCGGGCTTTGCGAGGTCCGGAACTCGGCCCAGGCCCGCTGCCACGGATTGCGCGTTTCGACCGCCGTCATGGTGCCGCCGCTGACCATCACTGGGATCAGCAGCAGCGGCGCCGAGCGGCGAACCTGTCCAGCCACGCCGAGCAGGGCGCCGGACCGCGCCCGGTCGAACAGCACGCCCAGGCTCGCGACATAGCGGCCGGGCGCGATCTGCTCGCGTTCGACGATGATGGAGCTGACCAGCCCGTCGAGCGTCGAGTCCGGCAGGTTCGGCGCTTCGCTGATCGGCCGCCGGTTGGTCTTGGCCCACAGCGCCTTGAAGCCGAGGCGCTGGGCCTGCCGCCAGCCGTTGAACCGTGCTTCCGCCGCATCCTTGCCGGCCGTGTCTACCTTGATCCCGCCGATCTCCAGCGTGTTGGAGCTGTCGAGCGGCAGGATGCCGCGGTCGCCGGACTCGAGCTGCGCTACCACCGCCCCGCCGGTCAGGGCGGAGACGAGCAGCGCGGCAATGAACAGGCGGACCGGCCGGGTAAGCAGCATGGGCAGGCCTTGTGGCGGCTGTTCGCTGGATTTCCAAGCGGCTTGTGGTCTAGGACCTGCCTTCCATGGGGCTGACATATGAACAGGCCGGGGTGAACATCGCCGCCGGCAACGCGCTGGTGAAGGCCATCGGGCCGCTGGCGAAGTCGACGCGCCGGCCGGGCGCCGATGCGGAGCTGGGCGGCTTCGGCGGGTTCTTCGACCTCAAGGCTGCGGGTTACACCGACCCGCTGCTGGTCGCGGCGAATGACGGGGTGGGCACCAAGCTCAAGCTGGCGATCGACACCGGCCAGCACGGCGGAGTCGGCATCGACCTTGTCGCCATGTGCGCCAACGACCTGGTGGTGCAGGGCGCCGAGCCGCTGTTCTTCCTCGATTATTTCGCGTGCGGGCGGCTCGACAACGCCGTCGCGGAGCAGGTGGTCGCGTCCATCGCCAAGGGCTGCCGCCAGGCCGGCTGCGCGCTGATCGGCGGGGAGACGGCGGAAATGCCCGGCATGTACGCGGCCGGCGACTACGATCTCGCCGGCTTCTGCGTCGGCGCGGTGGAGCGGGGCGAGGCGCTGACCGGCGAGACAATCGCGCCCGGCGACGTGGTCCTCGGGCTCGCCAGCTCGGGCGTGCACAGCAACGGCTTCAGCCTGGTGCGGAGGATCGTGGCGGACAACGGCTGGAAGCTCGACCGCCCTGCGCGCTTCGACCCGGAAGTACTGCTTGGCGACGCGCTGCTGGAGCCGACGCGCATCTACGTGAAGAGCCTGCTGCCGGAGGTCCGGGCCGGGCGAATCAGGGGCTTGGCGCATATCACCGGCGGCGGACTGCTCGAGAATATCCCGCGGGTGCTGCCTGAAGGTGCGCACGCGGTGGTGGACGCCGATTCGTGGGAGCTGCCGCAGCTATTCGCCTGGCTCCAGGCCGGTGGCGGGATCGAGCCGGAGGAGCTCGCCCGCACCTTCAACTGCGGCGTCGGCATGGTGGCGATCGTCGCGCCGGAGCAGGCCGTGGCGGTCACGGCCAACCTCCAGGCTACGGGCGAGCGGGTGCATTCCATCGGGCGCATCGAAGCGGGGACACGCGGCTGCACCGTTCGCGGCTCCGACGAGACTTGGAGCGCCCGCGGCGTGTGGAGCGCCACGCACAACCATGGCTGAGCGCGCCCGCGTGGCGGTGCTGATTTCAGGCACCGGCAGCAACATGGCCGCGCTGATCTACGCCAGCCGGGCCGAGGATTGCCCCTACGAGATCGTGCTCGTCACTGGCGACAACCCCGACGCGCCCGGTCTTGCCCTCGCGGAGGCAGAGCAGGTCCCGGTCGCCCGCCTCCCCCGCCCCACCAAGGACAAACGCGCCGACTTCTTCAAGACCCTCGACCGCACCCTGCGCGAGGTCGGGGCCGACACAGTTGCCCTGGCCGGCTTCATGCGCATACTCCCCACCGAGTTCGTCGAGCGCTGGTCGGGGCGGATGCTCAACATCCACCCTTCGCTCCTGCCCAAGTACCGCGGCCTCGACACTCACGCCCGCGCGCTGGAGGCGGGCGACAGCCAAGGCGGCTGCTCCGTCCACCTGGTCGTGCCGGAGGTCGACGCAGGCGAGGTCCTCGGCCGGGTAGCGGTGGCGATCCTGCCCGGCGACACGTCCGAGACCCTCGCCGCGCGGGTGAGAATCGCCGAGCACCAGCTCTACCCGCGCGTCCTCGCCGACTACGTCTCGCGCGCGTTCGACGCCGGGTGGATCGAAGCCCAGGTCGACGCCCTCGCCAGCCGCCTCCCCGAGGTCACCCGCAAGACCAGCCACGGCTCCCCTGGCTGGGCGGTCGGCCCTGAGAGGACCGCCAAGCTGTTCTCGATCATCGCCGACCACCATCATGGCGAGGAGTCGGTCGGCCTGCTGATCAAGGCCAGCGGCCCTGACGAGATGACCGGCCTGATCGAAGCCCAGCCGGACATATACTACTGGCCCAAATACTACGGCGCGAGCGGCTGGCTCGCCCTCAAGCTCAACCGCCGCGACGTTGATTGGGAGCAGGTCGCCGAGTGGCTGGAGCGCAGCTGGCGAGCCTGCGCCCCGCCGCGGCTGACCAAGCTGATGCGGGCGGCGTCGGAGTTTTAACGCCGCGAGACCCGTATTGGGATAGGATTGCGGCCTCAGAGGAGCGCTGAATGCTGATCACGATGATCGCGGCACTGGCGTCCGCGGCCGAGCCGATGCCAGAATTCCTGAACGGTTGCTGGGAGAAAGCGGAGGGATCCCGCTGGACGGAAGAATGCTGGATGGAGCCGCGCGCGCAAGTCATGCTTGGCGCAACGCGGGAGGGCGACGGCGACCGACTGACAATGTGGGAATTCGCTCGGATCGCCCCAGACGCTCAGGGAAGGCTAACCTTCTACGCCTCGCCTCGCGGGGCACCAGCTAGCGCCTTTCCGCGCACGAGCTCCGGCAAGAACCACGTGGAGTTCGCCAGCCCCGCCCACGACTATCCGCAGCGGATCCGGTACGAACGCAAGGGCGACGGACTGGAGGCGACCATCTCCCTGCTGGACGGAAGCAAGGCTGTCCGATGGAGCTACCGGCGCAAGGGCAGCTCCACCGGTCGGTAATCAGCCGACGATTTCTTCCGGCTTGAAGAAGAATTCAATCTCGATCCGGGCGTTCTCTTCGCTGTCCGAGCCGTGGACCGAGTTGGCCTCGATGGACTCCGCCAGTTCCTTGCGGATGGTGCCGGGCTCGGCATTCTCCGGGTTGGTCGCGCCCATGACGTCGCGGTTGCGCTGCACGGCGTTCCCGCCTTCGAGCACCTGCACCACAACGGGTCCCGAGGTCATGAAGCTGACCAAGTCGTTGAAGAAGGGCCGCTCGCGGTGGACGCCGTAGAAGCCTTCGGCCTGCTCGCGGGTCATCTGGATGCGCTTGGAGGCGACCACGCGCAGCCCTGCCTCCTCCAGCATCTTGGTGACCGCGCCGGTCAGGTTGCGGCGGGTGGCGTCGGGCTTGATGATCGAAAAGGTGCGCGTCGCGGCCATGACCGGGCGATCTCCTGCTTGATGGGGTGAGTGGATTGGCGCGCGCCCTAGCGGCGGGGGGCGGCGAGGGCAAGGTTTACGCCTTCTGCACCCAGCGTGCGTCCTCCTGCGCCCAGTAGCGGCGCTCCACGCCCTCCCGGCCTGCCAGCAGCTTCCAGGCGAGCCGCGCGCCTTCCAGGGTCCCTTCGTCGAACAGGTAAAAGGCGCGGTCGAACGCCAGCGCCGCCTCGCGCCACTCACCGTCGGCGATCGCCAGGTTGCGCGCGAGATTGGGCGCGTCTGGGGTGGTCGAGAGGAGGACCGGCTGCCGCGCATCGTCCGCCCCGCCGGCGAGCCCATGGGGAAGGAAGCTGGCCGGCCCCTGGTCCCATAGCAGCCGGTCGAGCCGGGCGAGCTGGGCTTCGTCGGAGGCGACGATCAGCAGCCGCTGGTCGTCAGCCAGCAGGCGCTCGGCCAGGCGGGCGATCACCGCTTCAGCGGGAGTGCCGCCTAGTTGGTAGAAGTCAACGCGCATGACAGCAGCTTAGCTGCGCTCCCGCGAAGGCGGGAGCCCAGTACTGGACCCCGGCCTTCGCCGGGGTACATCATCCTGCCGTTGCCTCCACGAACTGGTCGAGCAACCGCACCCCGAAGCCCGTCGCCCCCTTGTCGTACGTCGTGCCGGGCTTGTCGCTCCACACCACGCCGGCAACGTCGAGGTGGGCCCATTTGACGCCCTCCTCCACGAACCGCTGGAGGAATTGGGCGGCGGTAATGGAGCCGCCTTCACGGGGCCCGACGTTCTTGATGTCGGCGATCGGGCTATCGATCAGCCGGTCATAGGCCTCGCCCAACGGCATGCGCCACAGCTTGTCGCCGCTCGCCGTGCCCGCCGCCTGTAGATCGGCCGCAAGCTGGTCGTCGTTGGAGAAAACGCCGGCAAACTCGTGGCCCAGGCTGATCACCATCGCGCCTGTCAGCGTCGCTAGATCGACCATCACCTTGGGGCTGAACTGCTGCTGCGTGTAGGTGATGGCGTCGGCCAGCACCAAGCGCCCCTCGGCGTCGGTGTTGATCACCTCGATCGTCTGACCGTTCATGCTGGTGACCACGTCGCCCGGGCGCTGCGCTTTGCCGTCCGGCATGTTCTCGACCAGCCCGCAGACCCCGACCACATTGGCCTTGGCCTTGCGCCCCGCGATGGCGAGCATCGCCCCGACCACCGCGCCGGCGCCGCCCATGTCCCACTTCATCGACTCCATGCCGGCCGCGGGCTTGATGGAGATGCCGCCGGTGTCGAAGGTCACGCCCTTGCCGATCAGCGCGATCGGCGCGGTGCCGTCCTGCCCGCCGTTCCAGCGCATGATCAGCAGCCGCGGTTCGCGCACCGAGCCCAGGGACACGCCCAGCAGCGCGCCCATGCCGTGCTGCTCCATTGCCGGTCCGTCGAGTACCTCGATCTCCAGCCCCGAACCTTCCATCGCCGCGCGACAGCGGTCGACGAAGCTCTCGGGGTAGATGACGTTGGCCGGCTCGGTCACCAGTTCGCGGGTCAGCGCCGCGCCCTTGGCCACCGGCTGATAACGCTCCGTCCAGCGCGCTTCCGCATCGGCCGGAGCACCGACGATCGTCAGCTCGGTCAGCGTCGGCTTCTGCTTGTCCTTGAGCTTGGTCCGATAGCGGTCGTAGCGCCACGCCCGCAGCGTCGCGGCCAGCGCCACCTTGCCCGCGGCATCGGCGCTGAAGCCGGCGCCGCTAAGGTCGAGGGCGCCGTGCGTCTCGCCCGACAGCAGCAACTTGGCCACTGCCGTGCCACCGAGCTTCTCCGCCGACGCGTCGCCATTCGTGCCGGTGCCGACCAGCAGCACGCGGCGCGCACCTTCCTCGACGAACGCCTCCGCGCTCCCGCCCGCTTCGCCTTCGAACCGCTGCGACCTCGCCGCCGTCTCGACCGCGGCCCGCTCCTCGCCCAGGCTCGCCAGACTGTCGCGATTGCTGCCGGCGACCGGCAGGATGAGCGCGTAACTGCCGGTCGGACGGCTGCCGGCGAAGCTGATCTGCATGGATGTTCCTCGGGCCAAAGGTGAAAAAGCCCGCGGCTCTTAGGCGGTCGTGCCCCTCATGCAAAGCATTGCCGCATGCCGGATGAGGTGCGATAGGCCACATGGCGGGCTATGGGTTCCATCAAGGGCGGGGTTGTTTTGCGCGGGGTGACTGGCTGGACGGCTCTGCCGCTCATCTTGGGGCTCGCCGCGCCGGCGCTCGCCCAGACCGAGCCTGCGCCCGCACCCGAGCCGATTGCCGCGCCGGCGCTGCCGGAGGGGGAAAGCGTCAGCTTCAGCGCGGACAGCGTGACCTACGACAGCGAAGGCGAGACCGTCACGGCGACCGGCCGCGTCCGGCTCAGCCGCGACGGCAATTATGTCGCGGCCGATCAGGTTGTGTGGAACCGCACCACCGGCGAAGTGGTCGCGACTGGCAACGTGGTTGTGCTGAGCCCGGCCGGCGACCGGCTGGTCGGCGAGCGGGTGGTGCTGACCGACACGCTGCGCGACGGAACGATCTCGGACCTGCTGGTGGTGCTGGAGACCGGTGGACGGCTGGCCGCCGAAGAGGCGACGCGCAGCGGCGGGGTGACCACCCTGGACAACGCCGTCTACTCGCCCTGTCCCGTCGTCAGCCCGGCCGGCTGCGCGCCCCAGCGGCCTAAGTGGCGGATCCTCGCCGCCCGCGTGGTCTACGATCAGAACCGCGACCGGGTCCGCTTTGAGCGTGGCCGCCTGGAGATCCTGGGCCTCACGCTGCCGCTGCTGCCCATCTTCAGCATCGGCACCGGGGCGGGCGACCGCGGCGTGACGGGGGTGCTATTCCCCGATTTCCGGCTGAGCGGCCGCAACGGGCTGGAGCTTGGCCTGCCCTACCATGTCTCGCTCGGGCCGAACCGCGACGCTACCCTGACCCCGCGCGTGTACACCAACTCGCGGCCCTCGCTCGAAGGCAGGTACCGCGAACTCAACAGCCTGGGCGCGTTTCAGGTCGGCGGCTTCCTGACCTATGGCGATACCAGCGACGCCAGCAACCTCGACGAGAACGGCATCCGCGCCTACCTCGACGCCAACGGCCGGGCGCAGTTCAACCCGCTGTGGAGCCTGACGGGCCAGGTCCGGCTGGCGACTGACAAGACGGTGCTGCGCCGCTACGACATCAGCCGCGAGGACAAGCTGCGCAGCTTCCTCAACCTCGAGCGGATCGACCTCGACAGCTATCTTAGCCTGGCGGCCTGGCACTTCCAGGGACTGCGCACAACCGACGACCAGGAGACCATCCCGCTGGTCCTGCCCGCGCTGGACGCGCGCTGGCGCTTGAAGCCGCCAGTCCTGGGCGGCCGAGTCGAGCTTCAGGCGAACAGCTTGGGCATCCTCCGCCGCGACGGCCAGGACACCCAGCGGGCGTTCGCGGGCGCCCGCTGGGACCGCCGCTTCCTGACCCGCTTCGGCCAGGAGCTGATGTTCACCGGCTACGCGCGGGCCGACGCTTATCACACGGACGAGGCGGAGAAGACCCAGACCGAGATCTACCGGGGCGAAAACGGCTGGCACTTCCGCGGGATTGGCGCGCTTGCGGCGGAAGGGCGCTGGCCGCTGATCGGCCCGCTCGCGGGCGGGCTGCAGCGGCTCGTCCCGCGGGTACAGCTGGTGGTCACCCCGCCGACGCCCAACCTCGACATCCCCAACGAGGACGCCCGCTCCGTCGACCTCGAGGACAGCAACCTGTTCGCCCTTAATCGCTTCGCCGGCTACGACCGGTGGGAGGACAGTTCGCGGCTGACCTACGGGTTCGACTGGTCGTACAATCGCCCGCGGCTGGCGATCACCTCGACATTCGGGCAGAGCTACCGCCTGCGCCGTGACGAACGGCTGTTTCCCGAGGGCACTGGCCTCACCGACCGCTTGTCCGACTTCGTCGGGCGCACCCGCGTGCAGTGGGGCCGGTTCATCGACTTCACCCAGCGCTTCCGGCTGGACAAGGACAATCTCGCGATCCGCCGGGCCGAGAGCGACCTGACGGTAGGCACAGTCGAGACCTACGCCCGGGTCGGCTACCTTCGCCTGAACCGCGACGTCGACGCCTCGGTGGAGGACCTGCGCGACAAGGAAGAACTGCGGCTCGCCGGTCGCTGGGCGTTCCGGCCGAACTGGTCGGTGTTCGGTGCTACCGTGCTGGACCTCACCGACGGGAGCGAGGACCCATTGTCGCTGGCCGACGGCCTTGAGCCAGTCCGCCATCGCCTCAGCCTTGATTACGAAGACGAATGCCTGGCGATTGGCATATCCTGGCGACGGGATTATGAGCGGCTCGGGACCGGCCGCGAGGGCAGCACTTTTCAGCTGCGCTTCAACCTCAAGGGCCTGGGCCGCTGACGGGCGCATCGCTCATCGGCCGTTCAGCGGCCCAGCGGCATTTGACCACTGTATCGTACCGCTTCAGCAACAAGGGATTGTGATTAGTGGCAGCTCGCTCCAAGCTTCTTTCCGGCAAGGCTCGCCTCGCGCTGGCCGCGGCCGCGATCACGACCGGCACGGTGGCTGCCGCCCAAACGGCGCCGCAGACCTCGGCCCGGCAAGCCCCGGCGCCGGGGCGGAACAGCACCAGCGCGCTGCGCCTGCCCGAGAACCCGCAGGTATTCGGTGCCGGCATCCCGTCGGTCGTTAAGGCCAGCGCGATCGTCAATGGCGAAGTGATCACCCAAACGGACATCGCCCAGCGGCTGGCGTTGCTCGCAATCTCGCAAGGCGGCCCGATCCCGGCGGAGGAGCTCGAGCGTCTGCGCGTGCAGGTGCTGCGCAACCTGATCGACGAAACGCTGCAGATCCAGGCCGCCAAGACGGCCGAGATCAACATCCCGGCGGCGGACATCGACAAGACGGTCGCGCGGGTGGCCGGCAACGTCAAGCAGACGCCCGAGCAGATGGCGGTCTATCTCAAAGCCAATGGCTCGTCCCTGCGCTCTATTCGCCGCCAGATCGAGGGCGAGATCGCCTGGCAACGGCTGCAAAGCGCCAAGATCGAGAGCCAGATCAGCGTCGGGGACGACGAGGTCAAGGCGGTGATCGACCGCATGAACGCCGACAAGGGCACGCAGGAATATCGCGTAGGGGAAATCTTCCTTTCGGCGAGCCCGGCCAACCAGGGCGAAGTGCTGGCCAACGCCCAGAAGATCGTCGCCGCGCTGCAGGGGGGCGGTTCGTTCGTCGGCTACGCGCGGCAATTCTCGGAGGCTTCCACCGCTGCCGTCGGCGGCGATCTTGGCTGGGTTCGGCCGCAGCAGTTGCCGGAGCAGCTGTCGGCCGTGGTTGCCCAGATGGGTCCGGGCGAGCTCAGCCAGCCGATCCAGGTACCCGGCGGCTATTCGATCCTTGCCGTTCAGGATACCCGCAAGGTCCTGACCGCCGACCCGCGCAACGCCGAGCTTAGCCTCAAGCAAGTCTCGATCAGCTTTCCCAAGGGCACCAGCCGCGCTCAGGCCGAGCCGATCCTCGCCCGCTTTGCCTCCGCCGCTCAGGATGTCGGCGGTTGCGGCGGGGCCGACAAGCTCGCGGCCGACTTCCGCGGAGAGGTGGTTTCCTCCGACCAGGTCAAGCTGCGCGAGCTTCCGCCCGCGCTGCAGCAGATGATGCTGCCGATGCAGGTCGGCCAGGCAACCCGGCCGTTCGGCAGCCTGGACGAAGGCGTGCGCGTGCTGGTGATGTGCGGCCGCGACGAAGCTGACGATGCCAGCGCGCCGAGCGCGGATCAGGTGTTCGCGCAGCTGACGGAGGAGCGCGTCAACATGCGTGCGCGCCGCTACCTTCGCGATCTCCGCCGGGACGCGATTATCGACTTCCGCTAGGTTGCGGACCGCGGTTGTGACGCGAAGGCGTTGATGGTGCGCTCTCCCTCCCCGCCCCCCATCGCCATCTCGCTTGGCGATCCGGCCGGCATCGGTCCGGAGGTCGTGGCCAAGTGCTGGGACGGACGGCACGTGCTCGGCCTTCCGCCTTTCGTCGCGGTCGGCGACCCTCGGTCGCTCACCGCGGTGTGGGACGGCGAGATCGCGCAGATCGACGACCCTCGCGAGGCTGACGCCGCTTTCGATTATGGCCTGCCGCTCCTGGCCGTCCCGGCCGCGGAGGCCGGGGTGCCAGGCTGCCCGACGATAGCGGGTGCGCATTGCTCGCTAGATTCTCTGGAGCTTGCGGTTGGGCTGGCCCGGGCGGGCTCGGTCGCGGCCGTGTGCACCGGCCCCGTCAGCAAGCAGCAGCTCTATGCCATCGGCTTCACTCACCCCGGCCAGACCGAGTTCGTCGCGGAGCGCTGCGGGGTGTCGCCGGGCAACGTCGCCATGATGCTCGCGGGACCGACGCTCCGCACCGTGCCCGTCACCACCCACCTCCCGCTGGCCGACGTTCCCGCCCGGCTGACCGCCGCAGTCGTCGAGGCTAGGGGCCGTGCGGTTCTGCGGGGACTTCAGCGCAACTTCGGGGTCGCCGAGCCGCGGCTGGCGGTCGCGGGCCTCAACCCCCATGCCGGTGAAGGCGGCGCGCTCGGGCGGGAGGAGATCGAGATCATCGCGCCGGCGGTGGCGGCGCTGCAGGCCGAAGGCTGGCGGGTCACCGGCCCACACCCCGCGGACACCCTGTTCCACGGCGCGGCCCGCGCCCGCTATGACGCCGCCCTGTGCATGTACCATGACCAGGCGCTCATCCCCTTGAAGGCGCTGCACTTCGAGGAAGGAGTGAACATCACCCTTGGGCTGCCGATCGTCCGCACCTCGCCCGATCATGGCACCGCCTTCGACATCGCCGGCGAGGACCGGGCCGACCCGCGGGCGATGGCGGCGGCGATCCGCATGGCCGCGGCCTGCGCCGCTCACCGAGCCTCGGCTGCGGCGGCGTGAGCCTGCCGCCGCTTCGGGACGTCATTGCCCGGCACGGCCTCAGCGCCTCCAAGTCGCTCGGCCAGAACTTCATCCTCGACCGCCAGCTGCTCGCCCGCATCGCCGCCGTGCCAGGCTCGCTAGACGGGGAAACCGTCTACGAAGTCGGCCCCGGCCCCGGCGGGCTCACCACCGCCCTGCTCGGGGCTGGCGCCAGGGTCGTGGCGGTCGAGCGTGACCGCCGCTGCCTCCCCGCGCTGGCCGAGTTGCAGGCGACCTTCCCCGATAGGCTGCAGCTGATCGAGGACGATGCGCTGGCGATCGACGAGCGGGCCGCGGTGGGTGAAGGCGCGCACGTCGTCGCCAACCTTCCTTACAATGTCGGCACGGCCTTGCTGCTGCGCTGGCTCCAAGGACCGTGGCTGCCGTGGTGGCGAAGCCTCACCTTGATGTTCCAGCGTGAAGTCGCCGAGCGCATCGTCGCGGCGGCCGGGACCGAGCATTACGGGCGGCTGTCGGTCGCCGCGCAGTGGCGTGCGCAGCCGCGGATCGCCATGGCGGTGCACCGCTCCGCCTTCACCCCGCCGCCCAAGGTCGCCTCGGCGGTGGTGCATGTCCTGCCGGGCGAGGAGCCGTCCGGCGTAGATGCGACCGTGCTGGAGGGCCTCACTGCCGCCGCTTTCGGGCAGCGTCGCAAGATGCTGCGCCAGAGCTTGAAGGCGGTGGCCGGAGCGTTGGACGCGCTCCAGCCGCTGGGGATCGCGCCGGAGCGCCGCGCGGAGACGGTCAGCGTCGAGGAGTGGGTCGCGTTAGCCAGGCAGCTGAGCTGAGTCCTTGCTGGGCCCCGGCTCGGCCGTCGGGGTGACGGCCTTTGGGGGGCGTCAGTTTTGCTTGGTCGCCGGAGTGGTCGCCTTTTGCGCCACGGCCGGCCCGCGCGCGATAACAGCGGCCAGCGTGGTGGCCTGCGCGCAGCTGTTCCCGCCGCATAGCTGCCGCACCTTGGCCAAGTTCTGCTGCGCGCGGGCGCTTGCGCCGAGCTGCACCATGGCGTCGCCCTGCAGCGCGAGCGCGTTCACGTCGTTCGGCTCCAGCGCCAAGGCCTTGTTGGTGAAGCGGATCGCCTGACCGTACAGCTTCTGCTTCATCGCCACGCGGGCGAGCGCGTGCAGCGCATCCCGGTTGCGCGGGTCGATCACCAGAGCGGTTTCCAAGGCGTCGTCGGCGGCTTGGAACTGCCCGGCGGAAAGGGCTACCTCGCCCTGCTTGACCAACGCGGCCGATTCGGGACGGATCTGATTGTCGGGAGTTTGCCCATTGCCGCTCGAAGCGATCAGGGCGGCTCCCAAGCCAGCGGCAACGGCAATCGGCAACAAGCGCATCGCAATCTCCAGCCACTCGGCCCCGGACCGGTCTATCATCTGACCCCGAACCG
>NZ_CADCVZ010000023.1 GCF_902806265.1 uncultured Sphingomonas sp.
ATGGAGGTGCAGATCTTCGCCGATTTGGACGGCGCGCTTGTCGCGACGTCCTACCTTCAGAACGCTCGCAGCCAGTAGCGGGATGCGGCACGCGAGTTCAGCGGCTAAGTGCTAGCTCCGCTGGCCGTTAGTTCCGGATCGAATTGAGAGAGGGCCGCTAAAGCCATGATCCGCAGGGAACAGGGATTTCTTGGGGAGACGTAAGCGCGTGTAGTTAGGTGAAACAGGTCTAGTCCTGCCCTGTCGCGCCGGAGATCGCGGGTTCGAGCCCCGTCACTCCCGCCATCTCCCACGATTTTGCACGATGGGTGCCGGGCGAGTAGAGCCCGAACGTGCGTGCGCGACGTTCGCCTTATACCATCCTTGGCCTGAAGCCCGGCGCCGACCGGGCCGCGGTGGACGAGGCGTACCGCCGATTAATGAAGCAGCAGCACCCCGACCTGCCCGGCGGCGACCCTGCCGCCGCGGCCGATCTGAATACCGCCTATGCCGCGCTCAAGACCGCTGTTCGGGACGAACGGGCGATGGCAGCGGTGCCGACTCCGCCAATCGAGCGGGCACCGCAAAAGCGGCGGCGCGGTCGGCTGGCGGGATTGCTGATGGGGGCGGTGGCGGCTGCCGGGCTGTACTTCGCGCCGATGCCGGTCCTGCCGGTGGAGCGACGGGACCAGCCAGTAGCGGCGCCGCCCGTCCGAGCCGGTGCGGCCGAACCGCTGGCTGACGCGCCCGACCTGCGCCGCCTGCCGGACGAGGACGCGATCGCGGCGGCCGTGGCAGCCGCGCAGCGCCTCCATGGAGGACGGCTGGAGGGCGCGGCGGTGAGTTTCAGCAGGAGCTGCGAGGATGACCTCAAGGCTTACGCCAGCCTGGCGCTGCTGGACCATTGCATTGCTTTCGACGCGGCCAGCGGGATGCTGGGGGGACGAACGCCGAACGCGCGCTTTCGGGCCGAGGACATGGCGGCGCGGCACATTGGCGCGGCGATGCGAGTATCAGCCGACCCCGTGCTGGCCGAAGACCGGGTGAGCAGCGTGCGGCGCTTGGCCGAGCGACTGCTCCTGCAGCCGCTGCGCGTGGATCAGGGAGCGCCAGCGGGAGCCGGAGCGACAGGTGCTGCCGGCTCGGGCGCGACTGGTTTGGGCGCAACCGACAAGGCCGGCTGACCCAGGGGCTTCTGCTCGGTGGCCTTAGGATCGACGCCGGTCAGGCCCCATTTCAAGTCCGGCGTGTTCGCCGTTCGGGCGGCGGCGGGAGGAGGCAATGCCTTGCCGTCCGGGCCCACCGGGTCTTGGCCGGGCAGGCGCATGGTCACGCGAGCCTCGCCATTGGGCCCCAGTTCGGCGTCGACCAGCTTGGCCAGATCCTCCGGCAGCTGTTGCTTGGCGGTAACGATGATCTCTTCCGGCTCGACGTCGGGCGTCGCGCGGTCGCGCGCTTCGGCTGCGAGGCTCGCCAAGCGCAGCGCGCTGGGATTACCTTCGCGCTGGGTGTAGCGCTGCCCGAACGCGGCCGGCATGCCCCAGCCGCCGAGCCAGTGATAGAAGATATGGGTGCCGATCACCGCCGACTTCCTCAACGTCGATGCCCAATAGGGGACGACATAGTCGGTGTGGTAATGGGTGGCGTTGCCGACCGGCGCGTGGACATAGCCCTGCAACGCCTGGTGAGCGACCTCTCGCGCGCGCAGATAGTAGGAGCGCATGGGCGCCTGGGCCAGCGAGCCATCGCAGGTGAAGGTGAACTGGCAGCCGGTGTCGCGCTCCGACCCCTGGTAGACCACGCCGCAGACGCTGGCCGGGTAGACCGGGTGGCGGACGCGGTTGAGCACCACCTGCGCGACCGCCCGCTGACCGTCGGTCGGCTCGCGCGCGGCCTCATAGTAAATGGCCTGCGTCAGGCACTCGAGCGCACGGGCGTAGGCGACGCTTTTGACTGGAGGCGCCTTGAACGGCCGTGCGGCCGGGTTCGGGCCTGTGTCGATCGGGACCGCGGCGTTGATCTGCATGGCGCGGGTAGGCGCGATCGCCTGGACGACCAGCGGCTCGACCTTGGGCGGGGGCGTCGCGGCGAGCACCCGCTCCTCGGCCGTCGGCACCCGCGGGATCGACTCGGCCGGACCGGCAATCACGCCAAAGCCGCCCAGCACGGCCGCAGCCATCAACGCGCTGCCGCCGACCTCGCGTCGATGGGCGCGCAGCCAGGCAAGCGCCTGTTCGACCGGAAAAGGCTTGAAGGTTAGTGCAAGGCTGGTCATGAAGTGTGTATTAGTTAACCAACTCACCTGGGAAAATCAAGTCTGGGGCGGATCGTCCCGCCACCGCCCCGTCTCGCTCCAACGCAGAATGGGTTTAAGCGGGAAGATCCAGACGATACCCGCAATGGTATAGAAGAGCGCCTGAACCGGCCATGGCCAAGCCGTCACAATCCCGGACAGGCTGGCGACCAGCACGGACCAGACGATGATGATGCCCAGGATCATGAAGATGGCGGCGGTCGGCCGGGGGCGCGGTTCCTCTTCCCTCACCGGTTGAACTCCACCACCCCGTCCGGCGAGGCGAACCCGTCGAGCGGAACATCCCATGGATCGGGCTGAAGCGGCTCGTCGAGCAGCTGAAACGGCCAGCCCACGCCCACCAGCCTGGCGCCCGCTTGGCGGAGGCCGGGGAGCGTGCGGTCGTAGTGGCCCTTGCCCATGCCGATGCGATTGCCCGAGCGGTCGAGGGCGAGCAGCGGGATCAGGAGCAGGTCGGGGGAGACCACCGGCGCGTGCGGCGGCGGCTGCAGGATGCCCCAGGGACCGGGATCGACGGCCTCGCCGGCCCGAAAGGTCATCCGGCTGTCGCGGTCGGCGAAGAAGGGCAGGGCGGCCGTCTTACCCATGCCGGCCGCCCGCTCCAGCGCGGGCAGGGCGCTCACCTCGTCCTTCATCGGGAAGTAGGCGGCAACGGTGGACGCCGCGAACAACAGCGGCTCGAGCGACTCCGCCAGGGACTGCTCAAGCGCCTTGCGCGTGTCGGGCGCGAGGCTGGCCGCGTAGTCGCGGCGCCGCGCGCGCAGCTCGGCGCGGAGTTCGTCCTTGCGGGTGGGAGAGGGTGACGGGACCGCCATAAGGTCGTTGCTCAGAAATCCTCTGACGCCATAAGCATCAGGTGGGAACCATGTGATCCGGACCAGAATCCGGGCAGAGACGGCTCCCTTGGATCGGGAATAGCCTCAGGGATGTCGAAGAGCGCGTGCCTGGCAGTACCCGTCAGGCACCAATCTAGGACGCCGCGGCCGCACTCTCAAGCCCGGATGCGAGCCGCTCGAGCCGTTCGGCCAGCGCATCCACCCGGCGGGCGGTCTGCGGGTCCGGCGGCATCGTTGACGGCGCCGTCTGGTCGCCGGGTCTCTCGAGCAGCTGGTCGGCGATGAGCAGGGACGCGAACAGCAGCTGCCGCGCCTCGCTGAGCGCGCCCATGCCGGCCAGCGCCTCGCGGCTTTTGGCATCCACGATCAACGCTGCGGCGCGGAGATGGTCCTCCTCGCCGTCGCGGCAGGCGACACGGTAGTTGCGGCCGGCAACGCCGATCTCGACCTCCGCCATGCTTAGGCCTCCGCCTTCTGGATGAGATGGTCGAGTTCCGCGATCGCTTCGCGCACCTTGTCCCGCAGCACCTGCTCGCGTCCGTCGCGGCGGGTCGCCATGTCGGCCGCCCGCTCGCAGCGCGCGAGCGCCCGTTCGGCGCGGGTCAGCGCCGCCTCCAATGCTTGTTCCGTCATGGGACGGAGCTAAGCTCTCCGGCCGGGGGCGGCAAGGTTGACGCCCAACCGCTCACCGCCCAAAGGGTCCAACCCATCGGTCCGAAGCGAATCCTTGCGCGGTCGATCGTTCACGCGGAGCCCCGATGCAGCCGACCCAACGCCGCCTTGCCAACGCCGTTCGCGCGCTGGCCATGGATGCGGTGGAGACCGCCAACAGCGGCCATCCCGGCATGCCGATGGGGATGGCCGATGCCGCCACCGCGCTGTTCACGCGGGCGCTGAAGTTCGATCCGGCGGATCCCCGATGGCCCGATCGTGACCGCTTCGTACTGTCGGCGGGCCACGGGTCCATGCTGATCTACGCCCTACTGTACCTTACCGGCTACGAGCGGCCGACGATGGACGATATTAGGCGCTTCCGGCAGCTCGGATCGCCTTGTGCCGGGCACCCGGAGAACTTCGAGCTGCCGGGCGTGGAGTGCACCACCGGGCCGCTCGGGCAGGGGCTGGCGATGGCGGTGGGCATGGCGCTCGCCGAGCGGCACCTCAACGCGGTCTACGGCGACGAGATGGTCGACCACCGCACGTATGTGATCGCGGGTGACGGCTGCCTGATGGAAGGCGTCAACCACGAGGCGGCGGGCCTGGCCGGCAACCTGAAGCTCGGCCGGCTGATCGTGCTGTGGGACGACAACCAGATCACCATCGACGGGTCCACCGACCTCAGCCGCAACGAAGACGTGATGGCCCGGCATGCCGCCATGGGCTGGCACACGGTCGAGTGCGACGGCATGGATGCGGGCAAGGTCGCGGTGGCGATCGACAAGGCGAAGGCCGACCCGCGCCCGAGCCTCATTCGGGTCAAGACGATTATCGGCTACGGCGCGCCCAACAAGCAGGGAACGGCGGCGACCCACGGCGCGGCGCTGGGCAAGGACGAAGTGGAGGCCGCGCGCAAGGAGCTGGGGCTGGCACCGCAGGAGTTCACGGTTCCCGACGATGTGCTGAGCGCCTGGCGGACTGCAGGCGGGCGCGGCGCGGCCGAGCGGCAGGCGTGGGAAGCGCGGCTGGGGAAGAGTGGCAAGCGCGACGAGTTCCTTGCACGGATGAACGGCAAGGTCGACGACCGCTGGCTCAAGCCCTACCTCGACGCCCTGATCGAGAGCCCGCCAAAGGTCGCCACCCGCAAGGCGTCTGAGATGGCACTGGAGGTGATCAACACCGCCGTGTCGTCGACGATCGGCGGATCGGCGGACCTCACGGGATCGAACAACACCAAGACCAAGGCGCTGCAGCCGCTGACTGCCGAGGACTACAGCGGGCGCTACATCTATTACGGCATTCGCGAGTTCGGCATGGCGGCGGCGATGAACGGCATGGCGCTGCACGGCGGCGTGGTGCCGTACGGCGGCACGTTCCTGGTCTTCTCCGATTATTGCCGACCGGCAATCCGGCTGTCCGCCTTGCAGCGGGCGCGGGTCGTGTACGTGATGACGCATGACTCGATCGGGCTGGGCGAGGACGGGCCGACCCACCAGCCGATCGAACATCTGCAATCGCTGCGCTGCATGCCGGGGCTCCACGTGTACCGGCCGGCAGACGCGGTGGAGACGGCCGAGTGCTGGGCGTTGGCGCTGCAGGACGATGGGCCGTCGCTTCTCGCGCTGTCGCGGCAGAACCTGCCGGCGGTGCGGACGGAGGCGGCGGAGGGCAATCTGTGTGCCCACGGCGCCTATCGGCTGAAGGGGGCGGGTGCCGAGCGGAAGGTGATCCTGTTGGCGACCGGCTCCGAGGTGGAGATCGCGCTAGCCGCGGCCGAGCGGCTGGAAGCGGAGGGAATCGGCGCGGACGTGGTGTCGATGCCGTCGACAACCGTCTTCGATGCGCAACCCGAAGAGTACCGCGAGAGCATCCTGCCCGACGTGTCCAACGCCAAGATCCTGCGCGTGTCGATCGAGGCGGGAACCACGCTCGGTTGGGAGCGCTACACGGGCTTGCACGGGTTGCGCATCGGGCTGGACGGGTTCGGTGCGTCGGCGCCGGCCCCTGACCTTTACGCCCATTTCGGGCTCACGGCGGAAGCGATCGCGGATCGCGTGCTCCGCCATCTCGAACAAAGGGAGATGAGATGACCAAAGTTGCCATCAACGGGTTCGGCCGCATCGGCCGGCTGGTCGCGCGCGCGATCCTGGAGCGGCCCGACTGCGGGCTGGAGCTGGTCGCGATCAACGACCTGGCGGACGCCAAGAGCAACGCCTGGCTATTCAAGCGCGACAGCGTGCACGGCATGTTCCCGGGTGAGGTGAGCGCCGAAGGCAACGACCTGGTCATCAACGGCACCCGCATCGCAGTCACCGCCGAGCGCGATCCCGCCAAGCTGCCGCACCGCGCGGGGGGTGTCGAGCTGGCGCTGGAATGCACCGGCTTCTTCACCAGCAAGGAAGGCGGGCAGAAGCACATCGACGCAGGCGCCAGGCGGGTGCTGATCTCGGCTCCGGCCAAGGGCGTGGACCTGACGGTGGTCTACGGCGTCAACCACGACAAGCTGACGGCCGAGCACACCATCGTTTCCAACGCGAGCTGCACCACCAACTGCCTGGCGCCGGTCGCCAAGGTGATGAACGATACCATCGGGATCGAGCGCGGGCTGATGACCACCATCCACGCCTACACCAACGACCAGAAGATCCTGGACCAGATTCACACCGACCTGCGCCGGGCGCGAGCCGCCGGCATGTCGATCATTCCCACCACCACCGGCGCGGCCCGGGCGGTGGGCGAGGTGCTGCCCGAGCTCAAGGGCAAGCTCGACGGCTCGGCGGTGCGCGTGCCGACGCCCAACGTCAGCCTGGTCGACCTGACCTTCACCCCCAAGCGCGACACTTCGCTGGACGAGGTCAACGGCGCGCTGCGGGCGGCGGCGGAGAGCGGGCCCTTGAAGGGCATCCTGGCCTATTCGGAGGAGCCGCTGGTTTCCATCGACCTCAACCACAATCCGGCGAGCTCGACGGTGGACAGCCTCGAGACCGCGGTGCTGGAAGGCAAGCTGGTCCGGGTGGTCAGCTGGTACGACAATGAATGGGGCTTCTCCAACCGCATGGTCGATACCGCCTGCGTGATGGCGAAGTTGGGTTGATGAGCCTTCGGGTCATCCTGGCGAAGGCCGGGATCTCGTGCGGCGAAAGTGCGAGTTCAATCACTGGGGCCTCGGCCTGCGCCGGGATGACGGTGTTGCATGCCTGAGTTCAAGACCCTCGACGACCTTCCCGTCGACCTCACTGGCAAACGTGTTCTCATCCGCGTGGACCTGAACGTGCCGATGCAGGAGGGGGCGGTTTCAGACGCCACGCGGCTGCGGGCCGCGCTGCCGACGGTGCTGGAGCTGGCGGACCGGCGGGCGATCGTGCTGCTGCTGAGCCACTTCGGGCGGCCCAAGGGGCAGAACCGTCCAGACATGTCGACCGCGCTGCTGGTGAAACCGCTGACCGACCTGACCGGGCGCTCCGTGCGCTTCATCGAGGATTGCGCCGGGCCGCAGGCCGAACGGGCGATTGCGACCATGACGCCCGGAGCGATCGGCGTGCTGGAGAACACCCGCTTCCACGATGGCGAGGAGCGGAACGACCCCGAGCTGAGCCAGGCCATGGCGGCGCTGGGCGACTATTACGTGAACGACGCCTTCTCCGCCGCGCACCGGGCGCATTCCTCGACGGAGGGCGTGGCGCACCTGTTGCCGAGCTTCGCCGGACGGGCGATGGAAGCCGAGCTTACGGCGCTCGCAAAGGCGCTCGGGAACCCCGAGCGGCCGGTGGCTGCAGTGGTGGGCGGGGCCAAGGTCTCGTCCAAGCTGGCGGTGCTCGGGAATCTGGTCGGCAAAGTCGATCACCTAATCATCGGCGGCGGCATGGCCAACACCTTCCTCGCGGCGCGCGGGGTGAACGTCGGCAAGTCGCTGTGCGAGCATGACCTGACCGGCGAGGCCGAGGCGATCCTCGGCCGGGCGGATCAGGCGGGCTGCACGGTGCACCTGCCCTACGACGTGGTCGTGGCCAAGGAATTCGCCGCCAACCCGCCGAGCCTGCGGACTTGCAACGTCCACGAGGTCGCGGCAGACGAGATGATCCTGGACGTTGGCCCGGCGGCGGTGGAGGCACTGGGCGATGCGCTCAAGACCTGCCGAACGCTAGTCTGGAACGGACCGCTGGGCGCGTTCGAGACGCCGCCGTTCGACGCGGCAACGATAGCGCTGGCGAAGACGGCGGCGGCGCTGACGCAGGACGGCAGCCTGGTGTCGGTCGCGGGCGGCGGCGATACGGTCGCCGCGCTCAACCACGCGGGCGTCGCCGACGACTTCAGCTTCGTCTCGACCGCCGGCGGGGCGTTTCTGGAATGGATGGAAGGGCGGACGCTTCCTGGCGTTGCCGCGCTGATGCAGAACTAGGGGACTGACACAGATGAACGAACAGCAGATGCGCGAGAAGATCGCGGGCGGACAAGGCTTCATCACGGCGCTCGACCAGTCGGGCGGGTCCACGCCCAAGGCGCTCGCCGGCTATGGCGTTGAAGAGGGCGCGTGGAGCAACGACGAGGAAATGTTCGGCCTCATCCACCAGATGCGGAGCCGCATCATCACCAGCCCGAGCTTCAGCGGCGACAAGGTGATCGGCGCGATTCTGTTCGAGCGGACCATGGACGGCGAAGTCGAGGGCAAGCCGACCCCGCAGGCGCTGATCGAGCGCGGCGTCGTGCCGTTCATCAAGATCGACAAGGGGCTGGAAGACGAGCGCGATGGCGTGCAGCTGATGAGGCCGATGCCGGAGCTCGACGCCTTGCTGACCCGCGCCAAGGGGCTGGGCGTGTTCGGGACCAAGGAGCGCTCGGTCATCAACCTCGCCAACGAGGCGGGGATCGCGGCCGTGGTCGGCCAGCAGTTCGAGGTCGCGACCCAGGTGCTGCGGCACGGGCTGGTGCCGATCATCGAGCCCGAGGTGAACATCAAGAGCCCCGAGCGCGCGGCCGCCGATCGCATCCTGCGCGACGAGATCCTGCGTCACCTCGACCGCCTGCCCGAGGGCAGCGAGGTCATGCTGAAGCTGTCGATCCCGGCCGAGCCGGGACTGTTCCAGCAGCTGGTCGACCATCCGCGCGTGCTGCGGGTGGTGGCGCTGTCGGGCGGGTTCGGCCGCTCGGAAGCGTGCGCCGAGCTCGCCAAGAACCCGGGCATGATCGCCAGCTTCAGCCGCGCGCTTCTGTCCGACCTGCGCCAGCAGATGGACGACAGCGAGTTCGACCGCTCGCTCGGGCAGGCGATCGACGAAATTCATTGCGCGTCGACGGAGAAGGTCGCGGCCTGAGCCTCTTCGCGCGATACCTTGCCCGTCAGTTCGCGGAGCCTTCCGGGCTGATCGGGCGGCTGGTGATCGCGCCCTGGCTCAACCGCATCGGCCGGCGGCTCAACGCGCTGGCGTTAAAGCTGCTGGCGCCCCAGCCGGGCGAACGATCGCTGGAGGTCGGCTACGGCGGTGGCGGGTTGCTCAGGCGTTTGGCGCGGCTGCGTCCGGCGAGGCTGGTGGGGGTGGACGTTTCGGCCGCCGTGCCGCGACAGATCGCCGGCGCGGAGCTGGTTCGGGCAGAAGCCGCAGCGCTGCCATTCGCGGACCGCAGCTTCGATGCGGTCGTGTCGGTGTCGGTGCTCCATTTTTGGTTGCGGCTCGAGCCGGTGCTGGCGGAGTTCGGCCGGGTGCTGCGGGCGGGAGGACGGCTGGTGCTGGTGTTCGAACCGCCCGAAGCACTCCGCCGCTGGGCCGGCCACCGTCACGGTTTCCAGCTGTGGAGCGAGGCCGACGTCGTCGCTGCGGCTGCCGCGTCAGGGCTGGCGCTCGAGGAGCGGCGGCAGGGCAGCGGCCGCAAGCCGGACTTCTTTGTCGGTCTGCGTTTTCGTAAGGGCGCGGGATGAACGACGAAGAGAACCTGGGCGTGGAAGG
Source organism: uncultured Sphingomonas sp. (assembly GCF_902806265.1). Lineage (GTDB taxonomy): Bacteria > Pseudomonadota > Alphaproteobacteria > Sphingomonadales > Sphingomonadaceae > Sphingomicrobium. The sequence goes on from NZ_CADCVZ010000023.1 coordinate 9,729, forward strand.
CTTTGCCGACCGCTTCGAGCCTGAAGCGCGGGGCGACTGCCAGCTTTACCTGATCTCCCCGCGGGAGGTCGGCGGCGGCTTTCCCGACCGGCTTCGGACGGCGCTGGGAGGCGGACCGGTCGCGGCGTTCCAGCTGCGGGTCAAGGACGTGGACCAGCATGCCCTGGCGCGGCTGGCCGAGCCGCTGCAGCGGATCTGCGCCGACGCGGATGTCGCGTTCATCGTCAACGACGACATGAGCCTGGCCAAGCGGATCGGCGCGGACGGCGTGCATCTGGGGCAGAAGGACGGCCGGGTGGAGGACGCCCGGGCGCTGCTCGGGTCCGCCGCGCAGATCGGGGTGACCTGTCACGACAGCCGACATCTGGCGATGGCGGCGGGGGAAGCAGGCGCTGACTATGTGGCGTTCGGCGCCTTCCACCCGACGACGACCAAGCCGAGCGACTACCGTCCGGACTCGTCCATCCTCGGCTGGTGGTCGACCCTGTTCACCATCCCCAGCGTTGCGATCGGCGGGATCACGCCGGACAACGCCCGCCCGCTGGTGGAGGCGGGCGCCGATTTCCTGGCGGTCTGCCAGGCGATGTGGGGCGCCGACGATCCCGCCGTGCCCGTCGCCCGCTTTGCCGAAGTGATGAAGCGCTAGGGGGAACGCCGCCGCCAGCACGGGGGTTTGCCCTGTAGAATCAAGCAGGAGAGAGACAATGGCGGATGGCAAGGTGCCGATGCAGGCGGACGGCGGCGGCACGCGTCCAGCGATGCCTGACGACAAGGGCGAGCTGGCCTCGCGGCGGGACGACGACACGGCCGGCGGCTCGCCCAACACGGGCGAGTCCGGCGGCGGCGCTTACCAGAACCCGCACACGGGCAAGGGCGACAACCCCGACGGTCCGGACAAGTTCGGCGGCCATGGCGGGCAGACCCGCATCGATTATCATGGCGGCGAACAGCTCGGCGAAGAGCAGCCGGCGCCCAACCCTAATTCGGCCACGCAAGAGAATTAAACTGCCTCTTCGACTCGGCTAAGCGGGCTGGCGTTGAAGCGGGCGAGCAACTGGGCGACGTCGTCGAAGATGGCGATGGCGCCCGCTAACGCTTCGTCCGGGAACTTGCCGGAGCGCACGGCGATCGTCTTGGTGCCGGCTCCATTCGCGGCTTCGATGTCGTAGGGCGTGTCGCCCACCACCAGCGCTTCGTCCGGCTCGGCACCGGCCTTCTGCAGTGCGGACACAAAGATGTCGGGGCACGGTTTGGAGGGACCGACGTCGTCCGCGCTGGTGTGCGCGTCGACCAGCTGGGCCGCGTCGAGGAGCTTGAGATAATGGTCCAGTTCCTCGCCTGAGGCTGAAGAGGCAAGGACGATTTTGTACCCGGCTTCCCGGCAGCGCAGCAGCAGGTCGCGGGCATCGGGGAAGGGCCGTGCCTGCGCGATATAGCGTTGCTTGTAGATGCGGCCGTGCTCGTCGGCGAGCCGCTCCGCTTCCTGGTCGGAGATGTCGGGCAGCAGCGAGGGAACGTAGTTGTCGCCGCCCTTGCCGACCTGGTCGTGGAGGGCCCGACGATGGAATTGGTGGCCGGCCGAACGGAACACCTCGTCCCAAGCGGCGATGTGCAGGTCGTTGCTGTCGACGAGCGTGCCGTCGATGTCGAACAAGATGGCTTTGAGCATGGGCGGGCTAACGAGCGGGGTCGGTCAGGGTTGCCACGGCGCGCTTCAGGGTGCGGGCGTCCTCCAGCGCGTGGCCGTGGATGTCGTTGTTGAAGTAGGCGTAGGCGCTGCGCCCGGCGCTGGCCTGGTCGTGCAGCCAGCGCGCCCACTCGGCCATTTGCTCTTCCGAATAGCGGCCCCAATATTTGCCGCCGGTGCCGTGAAAGCGGACGTAGGCGGTGCGGCCGCTCGCCCAGCGCGGGCTGGGGAAGCCGGTGAGGTCGTGGGTGACGAAGCCGATGCCGTGCCGGTCCAGCAGGGCGAGCACCTCGTCGGCGTACCAGCTCGCGTGGCGGAACTCGACGACATGCTCGAGGTCGGAGGGCAGGCGCTCGATGAAGCGAGCGAGCCGCTCGTCGTTGCGGTGCAGGCTGGGCGGAAGCTGGTAGAGCAGGGGCCCAAGGTGTCGCCCAAGCGGCCGGGCGAGCGCAATGAACTCGTCGACCGGTCTCGCGCAATCCAGCAGCTTCTTGTTGTGGGTGATGAAGCGGTTGACCTTGACCGCATAGCGGAAGCCAGGCGGCGCCTTTTCGCGCCAGCCCTCAAAGGTGCTAGGCAGCGGCAGGCGATAAAAGCTGGCATTGATCTCCACGGTGTCGAAGTGGGCGGCGTAGTGCGCGAACCATCGCTTCTGCGGCAGCCCGTCCGGATAGAAGAGGCCGCGCCAGTGCTTGTAAACCCAACCCGAGCAGCCGACGCGGATGTCGTTCCCGGACCGGGCAATGGAAAGAAGTCGTGCGTCCATCGTTACGCACCCAACTTCTATTTGTGACGGAGAGTTGCGTGTCCCAGTTGCGTGTTCCCCCGCTTGCGATCGGCCTGACCCTGTTCGCCACCGCCGCCGCGGTCACTTCCCAGGCGTTGGCCCAGAACCAGGCCGCACCCGCGAACGAGGCCCCCCAGCGGGCCGAGAAGCCATGGGTGCCGCCGGGAACCCCGGGTTCGGAGGTCGACGGAACCGTGTTCCACGCGCAGGTGCTGCTCGACCTGGCCGGTTTTCCGACCGGCGTGATCGACGGCAAGAAGGGCATGGTCTACCAGCAGGCGCTGCGCGGTTTTCAGCAGGCGCGCGGCCTGCCGGTCACGGGTGAGCTCGACGGCCGCACCAAGGCTGCGCTGCTGCAGGACCGGCGGCCATCGACGCGGATGCTTCAGCTAACCGCCGAGGACGTGTCCGGTCCGTTCGTCTACCCGTTCCCGGAAGATCCGGCGGCGCAGGAGCGGCTGAACGGGTTGCACTACCGCAACATGCTGGAGAAGCTGGCCGAGCGCTTCCATACGACGCCGCGGACGATCGTCGCGCTGAACGGGCCGGACAAGCTGATCGGCGCGGGCCAGGTGCTGCGGCTGCCCAACGTCCTGCCGGGGTCGCGCGACTACGGCGATACGGCGGACGCCAAGCAGGGCCAGCTGCTCAACCTTTACAACGTCAACGCGCAGCAGCCGCAGGCGAGCTTCGTGGTGGTGGACAAATCCGAAGGCGTGATGCGGGTCTACGCGGGCGAGGTGCCGGAGGGCAATTCGGTCGACGTGGACGAGGGCCGATTGGTGGCGCAGTTTCCGGTAACCATGGGATCCAAGCAGTACCCGCTGCCGCTCGGGCGCTGGAGGGCCACCAACTATTCCTTCCTGCCGCCGTTCAAATATCAGCCGGACATCCTGATCAACGCCAAGAGCGATCAGGAACATGATTTGCCCCCAGGGCCCAACGGGCCCGTCGGGGTCGCCTGGCTCGACCTCACCAAGGAGCATTACGGCATTCACGGCACGAACGAGCCGTCGACCATCGGCCGGGCGGAGTCGAGCGGTTGCATTCGGCTGGCAAACTGGGATGTTGTGCGCTTGTCGCGGATGCTGAAGCCCGGGTTCACCGCGATCTTTCAGGCGTAGGGGCGAACGAGGGCGGGGTTGGCGAGCAAGCTTAGCATCTTCGGCAACCTGGTCGTCCTGGGCATCCTCGGCGGCGGCGGCTGGCTGGTGTGGAACAACGCCACCCGCGAGGTTCCAGCCTCCGCGACGGTGGGCAGGCTGTCCGATGCGGCGCAGCGGCTCGGCTATGACCCGGCGAGCCGGGCGCCGCGCTCGCCGTCGGCGCTGCAGTTGCGCTCGGTGGCGATCGGCCCGACCGGGCTGGCAGTGCCGGTCGACGGCGTACGGGTGGCGGACCTGCTCGACACCTACACCCAGTCCCGCGCCGGCGGGGCCCGGGTGCACAATGCCATCGACATCATGGCGCCGCGCGGCCGCCCGGTCGTGTCGGTCGCTCCCGGGGTGGTCGAGAAGCTGTTCTATAGCCGCGGCGGCGGCGGGATCACCGCCTACGTGCGTTCGCTCGACGGCAAGTGGAACTATTATTACGCCCACCTCGACGCCTACGCGCCGGGCCTGCGCGAAGGGCAGCGGCTCGCGCGGGGCACGCCGATCGGCACTGTCGGCATCAGCGGCAACGCCAATCCGTCGGGCCCGCACCTCCACTTCGCCGTCAACCAGATGAATTCGGGCGAGAAGTGGTACCAGGGCGACCCGGTCAATCCCTACCCGCTGCTTGCCGGTCGCACGGCTTCGCGCTAGGGGCGGCGCGCGTTTCCAACCCTCCCGTATGCCCTGAGCTTGTTGAAGGGCTGCCTTTCCTTCGCCATGCACCAAGAAGGACAGGGCTTCGACAGGCTCAGCCTGAGCGGGTTTTCTAGGCGGGCACATATATGAAGATCAGCGGCGTGGACATTCGTCCCGGCAACATCATCGAATATGAAGGCGGCATATGGCGCGCGGTGAAGATCCAGCACACCCAGCCGGGCAAGGGCGGTGCCTACATGCAGGTCGAGATGAAGAACCTGATCGACGGGCGCAAGACCAACGTCCGCTTCCGCTCGGCCGAGACCGTCGAGCGCGTCCGGCTCGACACCAAGGATTTCCAGTACCTGTATGCCGACGGCGCCGACCTCGTCTTCATGGACAAAGACAGCTACGAGCAGGTGACCCTGCCCAAGGACCTGATCGGGGAGCCCGCGGCCTTTCTGCAGGACGGGATGGACGTGGTCATGGAGCTCTACGACGAACGGCCGATCTCCGTTCAGCTGCCCGACCAGATCGAAGCCACAATTGTCGAGGCGGATGCGGTGGTGAAGGGTCAGACGGCTTCGTCGAGCTACAAGCCCGCGGTGCTCGACAACGGCGTCCGCGTGATGGTGCCGCCGCACATCTCGAGCGGAACGCGGATCGTGGTCGACGTTTACAACCAGGAATACGTCCGCCGGGCGGATTGACCGACGTCCGCGCTCACCCTGAGCCTGTCGAAGGGTGGGTGCTCGCGCTTCGACAGGCTCAGTGTGAGCGCAGGAATAAGCCGTGGTAAGCCATTCAGGATTGATCACCGTCATGACCCGCGCCGTGCGCAAGGCGGCACCGCGGCTCCGGCGCGACTTCGGCGAGGTAGAGCAGTTGCAGGTGTCCAAGAAGGGACCTGGCGACTTCGTGTCCATGGCCGACAAGCGCGCCGAGCAGACCATTGTCGAGGAGCTGCGCAACGCCCGGCCGGACTGGGGCATGCTGCTGGAGGAAGGCGGCACCATCGAGGGCGATCCGGACAAGCCGCGCTGGATCGTCGATCCGCTCGACGGCACCACCAATTTCCTCCATGGCATCCCGCACTTCGCCATCGCCATCGCGGTGGAGGATCCACGCGGGGCGGGCGGGCGGCCGGAGATCAGCCACGGCCTCATCTACCAGCCGCTGACCGACGAAACCTTCTGGGCCGAGAAGGGGCGGGGCGCCTGGCTCCAGGACCGGCGGCTGCGGGTGTCGGCGCGGCGCTACCTCGACGAGGCGGTGATCGGCACCGGTGTTCCTCACCTTGGCCTGTCGGACGGCCCGCGCTGGACCAAGATCTACGGCGCGATCGGTCCCGAGGTCGCGGGCATCCGGCGGTTCGGCTCGGCCGCGCTGGACCTCGCCTGGGTCGCGGCGGGCCGGCTCGACGGCTATTGGGAGGACGACCTTGATCCTTGGGACGGCGCGGCGGGGCTGTTGCTGGTCAAGGAGGCCGGCGGCTTCGTATCGGACTACCGCGGGCAAGACCGGATGATCGAGCGGCGCGAGTTCCTGGCAGCCAACAGCGAGCTGCATAGCCGCCTGCACAAATTGTTGGCCGGAGCCCTGCGCTGACCCTCGTAAGACGAGGCGCAAACACCTACCTCCCGGTTGTGTCCGTTCCGCGCCTGTTCTAGAGCGCGGCCAAGCTTTACCCCCGGGAGTCTCCCCTGTGGCCGCCGCCGCGAGTTACCTGCCTATCCTGCTGTTCCTGGCCGTGGCCCTGGGCCTGTCGGCGGCGTTCGTGTTCCTGCCGATGGTGGCGGCACGCTTCACCGGTGCGGCCAAGCCCTATCCCGAGAAGCTGACCGAATATGAGTGCGGCTTTCCGGCGTTCGAAGACAGCCGCAGCCAGTTCGATGTGCGCTTCTACCTGGTCGCTATCCTGTTCATCGTGTTCGACCTGGAAGCGGCCTTCCTGTTCCCCTGGGCGGTGACGCTGGACGAGACGGGCTGGGTCGGCTGGGGCGCGATGATGGTGTTCCTGGCGGAGCTGGCGCTCGGCCTTGCCTACGCCTGGAAGAAGGGAGCGCTGGAATGGGAGTGATGCTCGACCCGGCCGCCAACCCGCACCCGAGCGAGGAGGAGATTGCGCGCGCCGCCGGGCTGGTCCCGGGATCGCCGCAGCACCAAGCGCTCGAACAGATGCGCGCCGACCTCGACAGCAAGGGCTTCGTGGTTGCCGCTACCGAGGACCTGTTCACCTGGGCGAGAACCGGCTCCTTGTGGTGGATGACCTTCGGCCTGGCCTGCTGCGCGGTGGAGATGATCCACGTCAACATGCCGCGCTACGATCTTGAGCGGTTCGGCGTCGCTCCGCGTGCGTCCCCGCGCCAGTCGGACGTGATGATCGTCGCGGGCACGCTGTGCAACAAGATGGCTCCGGCGCTGCGCCGCGTGTACGACCAGATGGCCGAGCCGCGCTACGTCATCTCCATGGGCTCGTGCGCCAATGGCGGCGGCTACTATCACTACAGCTATTCGGTTGTCCGCGGCTGCGACCGGATCGTGCCCGTGGACATCTACGTGCCGGGCTGCCCGCCGACCGCGGAGGCGCTGCTGTATGGCATCCTGCAGCTGCAGCGGAAGATCCGCCGCGAAGGAACGATTGAACGCTAGCATGGCGAGTTCCGCCCCCCGCACCTTGTCGAACGACGGCGTGGTTGAGGCCGCGCAGGCGGCGCTCGGCGACTTACTGGTCGCAACCAAGGACCATGTCGGCGAGATCACCCTTACCGTCCGCCGCGAAGGCGTGGCGGAGGTCTGCCGCTTGCTGCGCGACACGCCGGGGCTGGAGTATCAGCAGCTGATGGAAATCGCGGGGGTCGATTATCCAAACCGGCCTGAGCGGTTCGAGGTCAACTACCATCTGCTGTCGCTGACCCGGAATCGCCGCATTCGGATCAAGGTGACGACCGACGAGCGGACCCCGGTGCCGACGGTGACCACCTTGTGGCCGGTGGCGGGCTGGTTGGAGCGGGAAGTGTTCGATCTCTATGGCGTGACCTTCGCCGGCAACCGCGACCTGCGGCGCATCCTCACCGATTATGGCTTCGAGGGGCACCCGTTGCGTAAGGACTTCCCGCTGACGGGCTATGTCGAGATGCGCTATTCGGAAGCCGAGAAGCGGGTGGTGTACGAGCCGGTCGACCTGCCCCAGGACTTCCGCGCGTTCGACTTCTTATCGACGTGGAACGGGCCCGAGTACCGGCTGCCGGGCGACGAGAAGGCCGAGCCCGAAGCTCCCGGCGGCTATTCGCCAGCACCGGCGACGGGCGCCTCGCCCAAGGTCGAGAGCGCAGCAGGCGCGGGCAAGCGCGAGAACAACAAGCCCTACACTTCCGACCATGAGGACCGGAAAACCGCGGGCGTGCAAGAGGCGCAGGCCGAGGCGCGCAAGCCCAACGAGGCCAAGCAGGCGCAGGTCGGCGGCGTGAAGACCGACCTGCCCGAGCCCACGCCCGATAGCCCCAACGTGACCCGCGACAGCGGGGAGGCGCAATAATGAGCAGCGACAACCTGGTGACCCTCCCCTCGGGCGAGGTTGCGGATGACTTCCGCCAGACTCGCCGCGTCGAAGTCAGCGTGCTTCCCGAAGCCGGCGACCGGAACGCCGGCGACGAGACCATCCGTAACTACACCATCAACTTCGGACCCCAGCATCCGGCGGCGCACGGCGTGCTGCGGCTGATCATGGAGCTGGACGGCGAGATCGTCGAGCGGGTCGACCCGCACGTCGGCCTGCTCCACCGCGGCACAGAGAAGTTCATCGAGTACAAGACCTACATCCAGTCGATCCCCTACTTCGACCGGCTCGATTATTGCTCGCCCATGTGCATGGAGCACAGCTTCGTGCTGGCGATCGAGAAGCTGATGGGCCTCGAGATCCCGCCGCGCGCCCAGTACATCCGCGTGCTGATGGCGGAACTGACCCGCATCATGAATCACATGCTGAACCTCGGCAGCCATGTGATGGACGTGGGCGCGATGACGCCCAACTTGTGGATGTTCGAGATCCGCGAGGACCTGATGCAGCTCTACGAGCGGGTATCGGGCGCGCGGATGCACGCCAACTATTTCCGTCCGGGCGGCGTCCGGCAGGACATCCCGCCCAAGGTGCTGAGCGACATCGGTGAGTTCCTCGACAACCGGCTGAAGCTGTTCGAGGACGCGATCAGCTTGGTCGCGGACAACCGCATCTTCAAGCAGCGCAACGTCGACATCGCCAAGGTCGCGCGCGAGGACGCGATCGCCTGGGGCTTCTCCGGCCCGATGATCCGCGCGGCGGGTATCCCTTGGGACATCCGCAAGTCGCAGCCTTACGAGGTTTACGACCAGATGGACTTCGAGGTGCCGGTGGGCACCAACAGCGATTGCTACGACCGTTTCATGATCCGCGTGGAGGAGGTCCGGCAAAGCTGGAAGATCGCCCGCCAGTGCCTGCTGGAGATGCCGGCCGGCCCCACCGCCACCGCCGACCAGAAGGTGTTTCCGCCGACCCGCGCGGAGATGAAGACCTCGATGGAAGCGCTGATCCACCATTTCAAACTGTTCACCGAAGGCTTCCACGTGCCCGCGGGCGAAGTCTATGTCGCGACGGAGAGCCCCAAGGGCGAGTTCGGCGTCTACCTGGTCGCGGACGGCACCAACAAGCCGTACCGCTGCAAGATTCGCCCGACCGCGTTCAGCCACCTGCAGGCGATGGACTTTATGATGAAGGGCCACATGCTGGCCGACGCGACCGCGGTGCTGGGCGCGATGGACATCGTGTTCGGGGAGTGTGACCGGTGAAGGCTGCTTATTCCACCCGCGTCTTCGCGCTTGTCGCGTTCACCATTGCAGCCACGGCGTTCGGGATCGGCCAGCTCCAGCCCGGAGCTGGCGTGCTCTTCGTGATTGCCGCTTCGACCGGCTGGGTCGTTTGGAACAGCAACCGAAGGGTGACCCGTGGCTGAACGTCACTTCGCCCCTGACGTACCCGAATTGCGCGAGCGTTGGGGCGCCTTCGCCTGGGACGCCAAGCATGCCCCACGCGCAGCCGAGATCCTTGCGCGTTATCCGGAGGGGCGGAAGGCTTCGGCCGTGATGCCGCTGCTCGACCTCGCCCAGCGGCAGGTAGGCGAGGAGACCGGCACGCAGGGCTGGCTGCCGATCCCGGTGATCGAGTTCGTCGCGGCGGAGTGCGCGATGCCGCCGATGCGCGCGCTGGAGGTCGCCAGCTTCTACACCATGTACAATCTGGTCCCGGTCGGTCGCTACCACATCCAGCTGTGCGGGACGACGCCGTGCATGCTGCGCGGTTCCGACGACGTACTCGCGGCGTGCGAAAGCCGGGGCATCAAGAAGGGTTATACGACGCCCGATGGCTTGTTCACGCTGACCGAGGTCGAGTGCCTCGGCGCCTGCGCCAACGCGCCGATGGTCCAGATTAACGACGACAATTACGAGGACCTCACTGCCGACAGCATGGGCGCGGTCATCGACGCGCTGGCCAAGGGTGAGCCGGTCAAGAAGGGTCCACAGATCGACCGGCAGACCAGCTGTCCGGAGGACGGTCCGACCAGCCTCAAGAAGATGGCCGAGCGCAACTATGACTACCGCCCGCAATGGAACGCCGCGCATGCGGGGACCGACGCATGAGCGATCTTCTCGTTATCATCCTTGCCCTGGTCGCCGCGTTCCTCGCCTTTCGCTTCATCGCCGGCCTGGTTAAGTTCGCGGTGCTGGCGGCCATCGTGATCGCTGTCATCTACTTCCTTTCGCAAGGTGCGATGTGATGAGCTCGCGGACACGCAACTTCGCGCTGATCTTAGGTCTCGGCCTGATTGCATTTGCAGTGTTTCAGCTGCTGACTGGCGGCGCGTGGGTCGCTTTCGCCATCCTTGGCGGTCTGATGCTGGTGCTTGGCACGGCTTCCATTCGAGCGGGAAGTGATCGCTGATGGGTTTTACCGGGCCACTCGCGGACAAGGACCGCATCTTCACCAACCTTTACGGCTTCCAGTCCCCCGACCTGAAGACTGCGCAGGCGCGTGGCGATTGGGATGGTACCAAGGCGCTCATGGCGATCGGCCAGGACGCGATCATCGACGTGGTCAAGGCGTCGGGCTTGCGCGGGCGCGGCGGGGCGGGCTTCCCGACCGGGATGAAGTGGGGCTTCATGCCCAAGGAGCCGAAGCCCGGCAAACCCAATTTCCTGGTGATCAACGCCGATGAGTCCGAGCCCGGCAGCTGCAAGGACCGCGAGATCCTGCGCCACGACCCGCACAAGCTGGTCGAAGGCGCTCTGATCGCCGGCTTCGCGATGCGCGCGCGGGCGAGCTACATCTACGTCCGCGGCGAGTTCATCGAGGAAGCGGCGGCGCTGGAGCGGGCGGTCAAGGAGGCCTATGCTGCCGGCCTGCTCGGCAAGAACGCCGCGGGCTCCGGCTACGACTTCGACCTGTTCGTGCACCGCGGCGCGGGCGCCTACATCTGCGGCGAAGAGACCGCGATGCTGGAAAGCCTGGAAGGCAAGCAGGGCCGCCCGCGGCTGAAGCCGCCGTTCCCGGCCGGCGCGGGGCTGTACGGCTGTCCGACCACCGTCAACAATGTGGAATCGATCGCGGTCGTGCCGACGATCCTGCGGCGCGGCGCGGCCTGGTTCGCTGGCTTCGGCAATCCCAAGAACGAAGGCACCAAGCTGTTCCAGATCAGCGGCCATGTGAACCGACCGTGCGTGGTCGAGGAAAGCATGTCGATCCCGTTCCGCGAGCTGATCGACCGCCATTGCGGCGGCATCCGTGGTGGATGGGACAACCTGCTGGCGGTGATCCCCGGCGGCTCCTCGGTCCCGCTGGTTCCGGCCGCCGAGATCACCGACGCGCCGATGGACTTCGATGGGCTGAAGGCGCTCGGCTCCGGCCTCGGCACCGCGGCGGTGATCGTGATGGACAAGTCCACCGACATCGTCCGCGCGATCAGCCGCATCAGCTATTTCTACAAGCACGAGAGCTGCGGCCAGTGCACCCCGTGCCGCGAGGGCACCGGCTGGATGTGGCGCATCATGGAGCGGCTCCGCGACGGCGACGCGCCCGTCGAGATGATCGACCGGCTGCACGACGTCACCAAGCAGATCGAAGGCCACACCATCTGCGCGCTGGGCGACGCGGCGGCGTGGCCGATCCAGGGCTTGATCAAGCACTTCCGTCCGGAACTTGAACGCCGCATAGTGGAGCGGAACAGGGGCAAGATGCTGGAGGCAGCTGAATGAGGGGCGTTGGATTGATTGCGACGATGGGGGTTGTCTTTGCTCTAGGAGTGGCAAGCTCGGCTGGCGCTCAGCAGCAGCACTCCACGGAGTGGCGGACCAAACCGGCTAAGGAGCGTTATCGTGGGGCAGCCTCCCGCGATGCGGCTATGGAATTGGCCGCTTACTCGCGCTGCGTGGCGAATCTCCGGTACGATAAAGCGCGATCGCTGGTTCTGTCTCCATATGCGTCTTCGCAGCAAGCTGCCGCGGCAAGGCAGGTCATCCAGCGGGGTAACGATGACTGTATGACCGACTCGAGTTTCGGGGAAGCGCGTTTGGGGTTCGCACCGGAGATCCTTGCGGGTGGGGTCGCTCAGGTGCTGGTGCTCAAGGACTACCCAGACCTTCCCGCGATGATCGGCTCGTACCAGTGGGACGCGAAGGCGGAGGCCGCCCGCTCGGCGCAGCTTAACGCCGCCGAGATCTTTGGGCGGTGCGTTGTTCACCGCGACTCCGCCGCGGCATTGGCGTTGTTCTCGTCTCAGCCGGCAAGTCAGAACGAACGGGTGGCCATCGATCGGCTGCGTGACGATCTCGGCCAGTGCCTGGCCCCTGGAAGCACGATAAAGATCAACGGAATGTTCCTCCGCAACGCGGCGGGGGTGGCTGCTTACCGGTTGGGCCAGCAGATACAGCCGCGCGGCAGGAAGGCCAGCGCAAGTCGATGAGTGGCTCTTGATAATGCCTAAAGTAACTGTTGACGATCAGGAAATCGAAGTCCCGCAGGGCGCGACCGTGCTGCAGGCTTGCGAGCTTGCGGGCAAGGAGATCCCGCGCTTCTGCTACCATGAGCGGCTGAGCATCGCCGGCAATTGCCGCATGTGCCTGGTCGAGGTGGCGCCGGGGCCGCCCAAGCCGCAGGCGAGCTGTGCGCTGCCGGCGGCGGACGGGCAGACCATCCGCACCGACAGCGCGCTGGTCAAGAAGGCGCGCGAGGGGGTGATGGAGTTCCTGCTCATCAACCACCCGCTCGACTGCCCGATCTGCGACCAGGGCGGCGAGTGCGACCTGCAGGACCAGGCGATGGCTTATGGCCGGTCGAAGAGCCGCTTCCACGAGAACAAGCGCTCGGTCGACGACAAGTACATGGGGCCGATCATCAAGACGGCCATGACGCGCTGCATCCAGTGCACCCGCTGCGTGCGGTTCGCGGAGGAAGTGGCGGGGACGCCCGAACTCGGGCTGCTGTACCGCGGCGAGGACTTGCAGATCACCGCTTACCTCGAGCGCGCGGTCACCAGCGAGCTCAGCGGCAACCTGGCCGACCTGTGTCCCGTCGGCGCGCTGCTGCAGGCGCCGCAAAGCTTCGAGGCGCGGCCATGGGAGCTGCGCCGGATGCCGGCCATCGACGTGATGGACGCGGTCGGCACCAACATTCGCCTCGACACGCGCGGGCCGCAGGTGATGCGGATCCTGCCGCGGATCAACGAGGACGTGAATGAGGAATGGTGCTCGGACAAGACCCGGCACCATGCCGACGCGCTGGTCCGGGGCCGGCTCGACCGGCCATGGGTGCGGGTCGCAGGCAAGCTGCGCGAGGCGAGCTGGGGCGAGGCGCTGGCCGGGCTGGCCGAGCGGCTGCGGGCGGCCGGGCCGAAGGTTGCCGCGATCGCGGGCGACCTGCTCGACGCGGAGACGATGTTCGCAGCCAAGAAGCTGCTGCAAGGGCAGGGTTCGGCGCTGCTGGAAGGCCGGCAGACGGGGCTCGATTATGATGTGTCGTCGCTTTCCGCGGTAGCGTTCAACTCGACCATCGCTGGCATCGAGGACGCGGACGTCATCCTGCTAGTCGGGACCAACCCGCGCTGGGAGGCGCCGCTGGTCAACACCCGCATCCGCAAGGCGGTGCGTCGGGGCGGGGCCACCGTGTTCAGCATTGGGCCGCTGGTCGACCTCGCCTACCCGGTCACCAACATTGGCGACGACTTGGCGCTGCTCGGCAAGCTGCCGTCCAACGTCGCGGAGGCGTTCGCGGCGGCTGAGCGGCCGGCGCTGATCCTGGGACCGGGCGCGCTGGCGGCGGGAGCGCTCGGCGCTGGGCTGGCGGCGGCGGCGAGCCTGAACCTCGTCCGCGAGGGCTGGAACGGGTTCAACGTGATCCACACGGCGGCATCGCGCATGGCGGGCCTGCTGCTCGGCTACGCGCAGCCGGGCGGCATCGCCGACGTGGAGGCCGCGCGGCCGGACGTCGTGCTGCTGCTCGGCGCGGACGAGGTCGCGCCGGAGCGGTTCGCAGGCGCGTTCAAGGTCTACATCGGTCACCATGGCGACAAGGGCGCGCGACAGGCCGACCTGGTGCTGCCCGCCGCCGCATACCCGGAGAAGCACGGCACCTATGTCAACCTGGAGGGCCGGGCGCAGCGCGGCGAGAAGGCGAGCTTCCCGCCGGGCGACGCGCGCGAGGACTGGACGATCTTCCGGGCAGTCAGCGACCTGCTGGGCAAGCCGCTGCCGTTCGACCGCTTCGACCAGCTGCGCGCCGCGATGATCGCTGAGGTGCCGGCGCTAGGCATCGACGGGCTGATCGACCTGCCCTGGGCGGCGCCGTCGCTTGCCGCCGACGCTAGCGGACCGGTGACGCTGCCGATCAGCGACTTTTACCTCACCAATGCCATCACCCGGGCGAGCCCGACCATGCACCGGTGCTCGGCCGAGCTGCTGCGCGGCGAAACGTTCGCGGAGGCTGCGGAGTGACCGCCTGGTTCCAATCCTTCGGGATCACCTACGAATGGTCGTGGTTCACAGCGACCCTGATCGGCATCCTGGTGATTGCGCTGCCGCTGATGCTGGCGGTGGCGATGATCATCTATGCCGAGCGCAAGATCTGGGCGGCGATCGCGCTGCGCCGCGGGCCCAACGTGGTCGGGCCGTTCGGCCTGCTGCAGAGCTTCGCCGACGGCCTCAAGGTGGCGCTCAAGGAGACGATCGTCCCGACTAGCGCCAACAAGGGCCTGTTCCTGCTGGCGCCGATCATCACCTTCACCGTGGCGCTGATCGTCTGGGCGGTGGTGCCGTTCCAGCCGGGCGTAGTCCTGGCCGACATCAACGTCGGGCTGCTCTACATCCTCGCGGCGAGCTCGCTCGGCGTATACGGGGTGATCATTGCGGGTTGGTCGTCCAACTCCAAATACCCCTTCTACTCCGCGCTCCGCGCCGCGGCGCAGATGGTGAGCTACGAAGTGTCGATCGGCTTCGTGCTGGTCTGCATGGTGCTCTACGCCGGCACCTTCAACATGACCGGCATCGTCGAGATGCAGAAGGGGCACATCCTGGGCTTCGTGAACGCCTTCGGCCTCAACCCGCTGCTGTTCCCGATCTCGGTGGTGTTCCTGATTTCGTCCATGGCCGAGACCTTCCGCACGCCGTTCGACCTGACGGAAGCGGAAAGCGAACTCGTGGCCGGCTTTCAGACCGAGTACAGCTCCATGAGCTTTGCGCTGTTCTGGCTGGGCGAGTACGGCAACGTCATCCTGATGTGCGCGCTCAACGCCATCTTCTTCTGGGGCGGGTACCTGCCACCCTTCGATTGGGCGCCGCTCTACGCCATTCCCGGCATCGTCTGGTTGTTCATCAAGATGCTGGGCTTCTTCTTCATCTTCGGCTGGGTCCGCGCGACGGTGCCGCGGTACCGCTACGACCAGCTGATGCGGCTGGGCTGGAAGATTTTCCTGCCCTTGTCCCTGGCGTTCGTCGTCCTGATTTCCGGGTGGCTGATGCTGACCCGCTATGGAGCCTAAAACGGCCATGAATGCCGCTCACTGGATCAAGTCGTTCACCTTATGGGAGCTGGTGAAGGGTCACGCCCTCACCCTGAAGTATTTCTTCAAGCCCAAGGCGACGATCAACTACCCCTACGAGAAGACGCCCATGTCGCCTCGCTTCCGCGGGGAGCATGCCTTACGGCGCTACCCGAATGGGGAAGAACGCTGCATCGCCTGCAAGCTGTGCGAGGCGGTGTGCCCGGCAGTGTGCATCACCATCGAAGCGGAGCCGCGGGAAGACGGGTCGCGGCGGACCACGCGCTACGACATCGATATGACCAAGTGCATCTACTGCGGGCTGTGCCAGGAGGCCTGCCCGGTGGATGCAATCGTGGAAACGCCCAACCTCGAGTTTTCGACGGAGACGCGCGAGGAACTGTTCTACGACAAGGCGAAGCTGCTCGCCAACGGCGATCGGTGGGAGCAGGCGATCGCCGCCAACCTTGCCGCCGACGCGCCCTACCGTTAAGCGCCGCACAGCTTCGCGATACAGGGGCCAAGTTTGTCCGTTTTCCTTCTCCGTCATGCCGGCGCAGGCCGGCATCCGAACTGCGTCGTGAACGCAGGTGACGGATCTTGCCTGGACCCCGGCCTGTGCCGGAGTGACGGCTTGAGCGAGCCCTCATGATCGCGTTGCTCGCCTTCTACCTGTTCGCGACCGTCACCATCGCTTCAGCCGTGCTGGTGATCTTCGCGCGCAATCCGGTGCACAGCGTGCTGTGGCTGATCCTGGCCTTCTTCAACGCCGCCGGGCTAATCCTGCTGACCGGCGCCGAGTTCATCGCGATGCTGCTGGTGATCGTCTACGTGGGCGCGGTCGCGGTGCTGTTCCTGTTCGTCGTCATGATGCTGGACGTCGACTTTTCGTCCTTGCGCAGCGGTTTCACCCGCAACCTCCCGTTCGGTCTGATGATCGCGCTGGTGCTGCTGGCTGAGATCGTCATCGCGGTCGGGGCGCAGCAGGCCGGGCCGGTGCTGGCGCGGGGTGCCGCGGCGCCTGCGGTTGATGCGGTGTCCAATATCGAGGCGCTCGGCACCGCGCTCTACACCCGCTACCTGATCCCGTTCGAGCTTGCCGGCCTGATCCTGCTGGTGGCGATGATCGGCGCCATCGTGCTGACCCATCGCAGCCGCGGCGACGTGCGCGGGCAGAACGCCAATCGCCAGATCAGCCGTCGGCCCCAGGACGCGACCCGCAACACCCGGCCGGTGTCGGGCGAGGGCGTGACGCTGTGATCGGCCTCGCCCACTTCCTGACGGTCGCCGCCATCCTGTTCGTGATCGGGGTGCTCGGCATCTTTCTCAACCGGCGCAACGTCATTTTGATGCTGATGTGCATCGAGTTGCTGCTATTGAGCGTGAACATCAACCTGGTCGCGTTCAGCGCCTTCCTCGGCGACATGGCGGGGCAGGTGTTCGCCATGTTCGTGCTGACGGTGGCCGCGGCGGAAGCAGCCATCGGGCTCGCCATCATGGTCATCTTCTTCCGCCGGCGCGGCAGCATCGCCATCGACGCCGCGGACCAGATGCGCGGCTGATCCATGCAGAGCATAATTCTCATCGTCTTCCTGCCGCTGATCGCCGCCATCGTCGCGGGGCTGGGCGGACGCGCGATCGGCAACACTGCTGCCAAGGCGGTCACCACAGGCGCGCTGTTCGTCTCGGCGGCGTTGAGCTGGCCGATCTTCCTCTCGTTCCTGAACGGCAGCGGGCACGAGACGGTGGTGCCGGTACTCGACTGGATCCGCTCGGGCGACCTGCAGGTCGACTGGGCGCTCAGGGTCGATGCATTGACCGCGGTCATGCTGGTGGTGGTGACCACCGTCTCCAGCCTGGTGCACCTGTACAGCTGGGGCTACATGGCGGAGGACCCGGGCCAGCCGCGCTTCTTCGCTTACCTGTCGCTGTTCACCTTCGCCATGCTAATGCTGGTGACCGCGGACAGCCTCATCCAGATGTTCTTCGGCTGGGAAGGCGTGGGCCTCGCGTCCTACCTGCTGATCGGCTTCTGGTACCACAAGCCGTCGGCAAACGCGGCCGCGATCAAGGCGTTTGTGGTCAACCGCGTCGGCGACTTCGGCTTCAGCCTGGGCATCTTCGGCACCTTTCTGGTGTTCGGCACCGTATCGATCCCGGCGATCCTGGCCGCGGCGCCCGGCATGGCCGGCTCGACCATCGGCTTCGCCGGCATGCGGGTCGATACCATAACGCTGCTCTGCCTGCTGCTGTTCGTCGGCGCGATGGGCAAGTCGGCGCAGCTCGGGCTGCACACCTGGCTGCCGGACGCGATGGAGGGACCGACGCCCGTGTCCGCGCTGATCCACGCCGCGACCATGGTGACCGCGGGCGTGTTCATGGTCTGCCGCCTGTCGCCGATGTTCGAGCAGTCGGAGACCGCGCTCAACGTGATCACCTATGTCGGCCTGGCGACTGCGTTGTTCGCGGCCACCGTCGCGCTGGTCCAGAACGACATCAAGCGGGTGATCGCTTACTCGACCTGCTCGCAGCTGGGCTTCATGTTCTTCGCGGCCGGAGTCGGCGCCTACGGCGCGGCGATGTTCCACCTGTTCACCCACGCCTTCTTCAAGGCGCTGCTGTTCCTGGGCGCTGGCTCGGTCATTCACGCGATGCATCACGAGCAGGATATGCGGTACTACGGCGCGCTCCGCCGCGACATCCCGCTGACCTTCTGGGCGATGCTGATCGGCACCCTGGCGATCACCGGAGTCGGCATCTACGGCGTGTTCGGCTTTGCCGGCTTCTATTCCAAGGACGCCATCCTGGAGAGCGCCTATGCGGCCGGGACCGTGCCGGGCAACATCGCCTTTTGGGTCGGCGCCTTTACCGCGCTGCTGACCAGCTTCTATAGCTGGCGGCTGATCTTCCTGACCTTCTTCGGCGATGCCCGCTGGGGTGCCTCCGAGCACATCCAGCATGCTGTGCACGCCCATGACGACGGCCATCACGCCGACCCGGCGGGCGAGCACGGCGACAGCGCACATTCGACCGCGACCCCACCCACGGGCACTGCGGGCTACCACCCGCACGAGAGCCCGTGGACCATGCTGGTGCCGCTTGCGCTGCTGGGACTGGGCGCGGTGTTCGCCGGCTGGGCCTTCTACTATCCCTTCTTCGGGACGGAGGAAGGCGCCCGCTTCTGGGCTGGCAGCCTGGTGCACGACGAGCATCTGGTTCATGCCGCGCACGAGACGCCGCTGTGGGTTAAGCTCACCCCGGCGTTCGTCATGCTGATCGGCCTCGCCCTCGCCTGGAACAACTACATCCGCTCGCCTGGCGCGCCGGCGCAGGTCGTTGCGGCGACCGGCCCCATCCACAACTTCCTAATGAGGAAGTGGTACTTCGACGAGATCTATGACGCGCTTTTAGTGCGGCCGGCGATCTGGTTTGGGCGGCTGTTCTGGCACGGCGGCGACGAGCGGATCATCGACCGCTTCGGCCCGCACGGCGCGGCGGCTGCGGTGGGCGTCGGCAACCGCATGACCGCGCGGCTGCAGTCGGGCTACCTCAATTCCTATGCGCTCATCATGCTGCTCGGCCTGGTCGCCGCGGCTACCTGGGCGATGACGCGGTGATGGAAGGCTTCCCGATCCTCACCGTCCTGATCGCTGTGCCGCTGCTGGCGGCGCTCGCCTGTCTGTTCGTGCGGGCGGAGGGTGCGCGCTGGACGGCGCTCGGGGCGACGCTGCTGAACCTGGCGCTGGGCGTGCTGCTGTGGGCCAATTACCAGCCGGGTGGGCCCCAATGGCAGTTTCAGGAAGAGGTTCGCCTCGGCGGAGACTATCTCAATTGGCAGCTCGGCATCGACGGCATCGCGCTAATGCTGATCCTGCTGTCGGTGTTCCTGATGCCGATCTGCATCGGCGCCAGCTGGCGCGCAATCGAGCGGCGGGTGCCCGAATATATGGCGGCCTTTCTGCTGATGGAGGCGCTGATGATCGGCGTCTTCGCAGCCCAGGATCTGCTGTTGTTCTACATCTTCTTCGAGGGCGGCCTCATCCCGATGTACCTGATCATCGGAATCTGGGGCGGCGCCGAGCGGATCAAGGCGAGCTACAAATTCTTCCTCTACACGCTGTTCGGCTCAGTGCTGATGCTGATCGCCATGCTGGTGATGATCGGCGAGGCTGGCACGGGCTACATTCCGGCGCTGATGGCCTACGACTTCGCGCCGGGCCTGCAGACTTGGTTGTGGCTGGCTTTCTTCGCGAGCTTCGCGGTCAAGATGCCGATGTGGCCCGTTCACACCTGGCTGCCCGACGCGCACGTCCAGGCGCCGACCGCGGGTTCGGTGATCCTGGCGGGCGTGCTGCTGAAGATGGGCGGTTACGGTTTCATCCGCTTCTCGCTGCCGATGTTTCCCGAGGCTTCCAACCAGTTCCTGCCGCTGGTCTTCATCTTGAGCTCGGTCGCGATCGTTTATACCAGCCTGGTGGCGCTGGTGCAGCGCGACATGAAGAAGCTGATTGCCTATTCGTCCGTCGCCCACATGGCGTTCGTTACCTTCGGCCTGTTCGCCTTCAACCGGCAGGGGATCGAGGGCGCGCTGATCGTGATGCTCAGCCACGGGCTGGTGTCGGGCGCGCTGTTCCTGTGCGTGGGCGTGATCTACGACCGGATGCACACCCGCGAGATCGAGCGCTACGGCGGGCTGGCCAACAACATGCCGGGCTACGCGCTGCTGTTCCTGCTGTTCACCATGGCCGCGGTCGGCCTGCCGGGGACCAGCGGGTTCGTGGGCGAGTTCCTGGCGATGATGGGGACCTACGCCGTGTCCACCTGGGGCGCGATCTTTGCGACCACCGGCATCATCCTGGGTGCGGCCTACATGCTCTATCTCTACTGGCGGATCAG
Organism: uncultured Sphingomonas sp.; assembly: GCF_902806265.1. GTDB lineage: Bacteria > Pseudomonadota > Alphaproteobacteria > Sphingomonadales > Sphingomonadaceae > Sphingomicrobium. The sequence goes on from NZ_CADCVZ010000023.1 coordinate 29,949, forward strand.
CTACGGCGCAGCGCGTACCGAGGAGGCCCGGACGATGCCGGACCTGAACCGGCGCGAGTGGGCGCTGCTCGCGCCGATCGCCGCGGTGGTGCTGTGGATGGGCATCTACCCTGAAAGCTTCATGGCCCCCATGCGCAAGGACGTCGGGCTGCTGCTCGCGCGGATCGAGCGGGCCGCGCCCGCGGGTGATAGCCGGCCGACGCCGGGCAATCCCGCGGCAGCTGCGCCCGCTCATGCCGCGGCCGCGCACGGCGGGGCGGAGGCCGCACACTGATGCTATATCTCGCTCCGATCCTGCCCGAGGCCATCGTCGGGCTGGGCGCGATCGCGCTGATGATGGTCGCCGCCTTCGTCCGTCGCGGGTCGATATGGACGCACTGGGTAGCGATCGCCTTGCTGCTAGCGGCCTGCGTCGCGCTGGTCGGCGCCCCGCAGGAAGCGGGCCGCGTGTTCGGCGGTATGTACGCGGCCGACGGCTTCGCCGCCTTCGGCAAGGTCATCATCTTCCTGTCGGCAGCCGTCGCCATCGTCATGGCGCACAACTGGTTCGAGCGGGATTATGAGCATGGCGCCGAGTACCCGGTCCTGATCCTCTTGAGCGCGCTCGGTGCTGCGGTCATGGTCAGCGCCACCGACCTGATGATGCTCTACGTCGGGCTGGAGCTGCAAAGCTTGTCCGCCTACGTCCTCGCCTCCTACCGCCGCCACGACGAGCGTTCGGCCGAGGCTGGGCTGAAGTACTTCGTGCTGGGTGGGCTCGCATCGGGCATTCTGCTCTACGGCATCAGCCTGCTGTACGGCTTCAGCGGCACCACCGGCTTCACCGGCATCGCCGTGGCCTTCGCGGGCGAGGAGGCGACATCCATCGGCCTGACCTTCGGCCTGGTGTTCACGCTGGCCGGCATCGCCTTCAAGATCGCGGCGGTGCCGTTCCACATGTGGACGCCGGACGTCTACGAGGGGGCACCGACGCCGGTCACCGCCTTTTTCGCTGCCGGGCAGAAGGTGGCGGCGATCCTGCTGGCGACCCGCATCTGCCTCGACGCGATGGCGCCCGCGCTGGACGCCTGGCGGCAGATCGTGATCTTCGCGGCGCTGGCCTCCATTATCCTCGGCGCGGTCGCGGCCTACGGGCAGACCAACGTCAAGCGGCTGCTCGCCTATTCCTCGATCAACAACGTCGGTTTCGCCCTGGTTGGCCTGGCGGCAGGCGGCGAAGCGGGGGCGCAGGCGGTGCTGTTCTATAGCGCCATCTACGTGGTGATGACGCTCGGCGCCTTTCTGTGCGTGCTCAGGATGCGCGACGCCGACGGTCGCCCGGTCGAGAGCCTGGCCAGCCTGTCCGGCCTGTCGCAGACCCGGCCGGCGCTGGCGGCGGCGATCGCCATCTTCATGTTCAGCCTGGCCGGCATCCCGCCGCTGTTCGGCTTCTGGCCCAAGCTGATGGTGTTCAACGCCGCAGTCGACGCGGGCCTGCAGCTGCTGGCGCTGGCCGCGGCGGCAGCGACGGTTATCGGTGCCTACTACTACCTCAAGGTCGTCAAGATCATGTACTTCGACGAGCCTGCCGCGCCGTTCCTGCGGCCGCGCTCGCCGCTCGAGACGGGGCTGATCGCGCTGGCCGCGCTGATCGTGTCGCCGCTTGGCTACCTCCTGATCGGTCCGCTGGGAAGGCTCAGCGCCAACGCGGCGAGCGTGTTCTGAGCAGGCTGCGCTTCGTCGAGCGGACCGGCTCGACCAACAGCGACCTTGCCGCCGACCCGTCCGCCGGCGAAGGCAATTGGCTGATCGCCCTGCAGCAGGATGAGGGGCGCGGCCGGCAAGGTCGAGCTTGGCAGAGCTGCACCGGCAACTTCCACGGCAGCACGGTGGTTCAGCTCCGGCCGACGGACCCGCCGGCGCCGACGCTTGCGCTCACCTGCGGGGTGGCGCTGATCCGCGCGGTTGAGGCCGCGGCGCCAGCCACCGGGCTGATCCTGAAGTGGCCCAACGACCTGCTGCTCGGACTCGGCAAGCTGGGCGGGGTCCTGCTCGAGCGGGCCGGGGACCGGGTGGTCGCGGGTTTCGGCGTCAATCTGGCAAGCGCGCCCGAGTTGCCCGATCGGGCAACGGCAGCGCTTTCGTCGGTGGCTCTGGTCAGCCCGGCAGCCTTCGCACCGCTCCTTGCCGCCGCCTTCGCCCGCGAGCTGGAACGCTGGCGCGGCGACTTCCCGGCGCTGATGGCCTTGTGGCTGGAAAGCGCCCACAAGATCGGCACGCCACTTACCGTAGCTGCCGGAGCTGACGGGCGGGTCGAAGGCGCCTTCGACGGCCTGGAAGCCGACGGGGCGCTGCGGTTGCGACTGCCATCCGGCGAAGTGCGGGTCATCCGGGCCGCCGACGTGACCTTGGGAGCGGCCTGATGCTGCTGGCGATCGATGCGGGCAATACCAACTTGGTGCTTGCCCTGCTTGACGAGCACAATACCGTTCGGGCGCGCTGGCGGATCGCGACGGACCCGCGGCGGACCGCGGACCAATATGCGGTGTGGCTGCACCAGCTACTGGAGCTGGAAGGCCTCACCCGGGCGGACGTGACCGGAGTGATCATCGGGACAGTGGTGCCGCGCGCGCTTCACAACCTGCAGGTCCTCTCGACCAAATATTTCGGGCGGGAAGCGCTGGTGGCGGGGCAGGGTGCTGCGGCCTGGCCGATCCGCCTGGACGTCGACGAGCCGCATAACGTGGGCGCCGACCGCGCGCTCAATGCCATCGCGGCGCACGGGAAGTGTCCGGGCGATCTGATCGTGGTGGACTTCGGCACTGCCACCACCTTCGACGTGGTGGATGCGGACGGAGCGTACAAGGGCGGGATCATCGCACCGGGCATCAACCTCAGCCTTGATGCGCTGGTCGGGGCGGCAGCGCAGCTACCCCGGATCGCGATCGAAGCGCCCAAGGGCAATGCAGTGATCGGCCGCACGACGCACGGCCAGATGCTGTCGGGTATCTACTGGGGCTATGTGGCGATGTTGGAAGGGCTGCTGGCGCGGGTCAAGGCGGAGATCGGCCGGCCGGCCACCGTGATCGCCACCGGCGGCTTGGCGGAGCTGTTCCAGCGGCATACGGCCGTGTTCGACATGCTGGAGCCCGACCTCACCATTCAGGGGCTGGCGCTGCTGTACCGGCGGAGCGTTTCGGCCACTTAAACGTCATCCCGGCGAAGGGCTCCCATCAAAGTAGTACTTTGATGGGGCCCGAAGGCCGGGATCTCCACCAATCGGCGGAGCGCTTGCGGCCAAAGGTCCCGGCCTTCGCCGGGACGACGAAGGACAACGATGACACCAGGCGACGAACTGCTTTTCCTTGCGCTCGGCGGATCGGGCGAGATCGGAACGAACGTCAACCTCTACGGCTGCCGCGGCAAGTGGCTGATGGTGGACTGCGGGCTGACCTTCGGCGACCACGACTATCCCGGGATCGACCTGGTGCTGCCCGACCTCGACTTCATCGAGCGGCGAAGGCGCGACCTCGTCGGCCTGGTGCTGACCCACGGACACGAGGACCATATCGGTGCCATCCCCTACCTTGCGGCGGACCTCAAGGTGCCGATCTACGCCACCGCCTTCACCGCCGGGCTGGTCGCGGGCAAGCTGGAGGAGGAGGGGCTGACCGGGCAGGTGCAGGTTCGGATCGTCGAACAGACCGCCGAACTCGACCTCGCGCCTTTTCGCGTCACCTATGTGCCCGTGGCCCACTCCATTGCCGAAGCGAACGCCCTGCTGATCGAGACGCCGCATGGCCGCGTGTTCCACACCGGCGACTGGAAGATCGACGACACGCCCGTGCTCGGCAACACGACCTCGCCCGAGCGGCTGACGGCGATCGGCGACGAAGGTGTGCTCGCGCTGGTGTGCGATTCCACCAACGCGTTCAACGAACAGGTCTCCGGGTCGGAGGCGGACGTATACGACGGGCTGCTGAAGACCGTGGCGGACGCGCCCGGGCGGGTGTTGGTCACCACTTTCGCCTCCAACGCGGGCCGGCTCGATACCATCGGGCGGGTAGCGGAGGCGACTGGACGGCGGATCGCGCTGGCGGGCCGCTCGGTCGAACGGAACATCAAGGTGGCCAAGGCGACCGGCTACCTGCGCGACTTCCCGGAGCCCGTCCGCTACGACGAGGCGATGCGGCTGCCGCGGTCCGAGCTGCTGATCCTGGCGACCGGCGGGCAGGGCGAACCGCGGGCGGCGCTCGGGCGGATCGCGGCCGGCAACCATGAGCTGAAGCTCGGCAACGGCGACACCGTGATCTTCTCCTCGCGCCAGATTCCAGGCAACGAGAATGCGGTCGGTGCGATCATGAACCAGCTGAGCAAGCTGGGCGTGGTCACCGTGACCGACCGGCAGGCGCATGTGCACGTGTCGGGCCACCCGGGGCGGCCGGAGCTCAAGAAGATGTACGATTGGATCAGGCCGGAGGTGCTGATCCCGGTCCACGGCGAGCCGCGGCACCTGCGCGAGCAGGCTCGGTTCGGCGAAGCGAACGGCATTCCACGCGCCATCGTGCAGGAGAATGGCGAGGTGATCCGCCTTGGCCCCGGCGAGCCGAGGAAGCTGGGCGAGGAGCGGGTGGGCAAGCTGGTGCTCGACGGCGACGTGATCCTGCCGGCGGACGGCACCACCATCAATGAGCGGCGCCGCATGGCTTTCGGCGGTGTGATCGCCGTCAGCATCGCGCTGGATCGGCGCGGCGCGCTGATCGGCGAACCGCTGGTGCGGCCGCTGGGCGTGCCCGTCGAGGAGGACCGCGCCGACTTCATCCGCGATGCGGCCGACATGGCGGCCCGTGCGGTCGGTCCCCGGATGGACGAGGAAAAGCTGCGGGAGGCGGTGCGCCTGGCGGTGCGGCGCTGCGCGACGGCATGGACGGGCAAGAAGCCGCTGGTCGAGGTGATGGTCCTGCGCTCATGAGGTGGCAGTCGGCGCTCGCGGTCTTTTTCCTGTTCTGGGTCGCCGCCGCGTTTATCCTGCTGCCATTCGGCGTGAAGACCGACGAGGAGGTCGGCGCAGCGAAGGTCGCCGGGCAGGCCGACAGTGCGCCCCACCGCTTCGAGATCCGTCGCCACCTGCTGCGCTCGACGGTGCTCGCAGTGGCGGCGTTCGGCCTATACTATCTCAACTATGTCAACGGCTGGCTGACCGTGGAGATGCTGGACTTTTATCACCGGGGCTAGCGGCGCTTCTCCACGACCGGGATCAGCGCCGCGTAGAGCTTGCCCACGTCGCTGGACATCAGGGTGACGGCCATGACCCCCCCGTCCCGTTCCGCCACCACCCGGCGCAGCATGGCTTCGAAATCGTGGACGAAGCGGTTGGCGGCGGTCTGGAATTCGCGATCCTGCTCGTAATGGGCGACGAGACTGCGGTTCTCGCCATTGTTCATCAGCCGCACGGCACGGCGGGTGAACACCCCGCGGTCGCCCTTGAGGTAGGCGCCCCAGGCCCGCTCATCGACTTCGTCCGACAGGATCTTGCCGACGTCGATCGCCGCCGAATGCATCGAGTCGATCAGCATGGCCGTGCGCCGCGCAAAGGCTTCGCTGTCTGCCGCCCGGTCGGCTTCCTGCGTCTGGTGGATGTGCGTTTCAAGCGCGGCCGCGGTTTGGCCGATGGTCAGCATTTGTCGGGTTAGCCGATCGGAAGCGCTGCGGGCGGCCTCGACCGCGCGCGTCGCCACCACCTCGACATCCTGAAGCTGCGCGGTGATCGATTCTCGAATGGCCCGCTCCAGCGCGTCGCGGGTCTGCTGCGACAGCCGGGCCGCGCTTTCGGGGATAACCGCGGCGATCGCCTCGCGAGCGCGCTCGGCCGCGTGGGCGGAAGCGTCGCGGACCTGGACCATGGCTCGCACCAGGGCGGGACCGGTCTCCGCCTGCAACCGCGCGGCCTCGCTCTCGGCCGCTGCCAGGGCCTGGCTGAGCCCGGCGAGCCGCTGCTCGGCGGCGCCGACCCCGTCGTCCAGCATCGCGAGAAAGGAGGCTAGCCGGTCCTGCTGTGCCTGCAGTCCGTCGGCGCCGAGGGCCAGCCGCTCGCTCGCCTCGCCCGCGGCATCGCGCATCCATTCAATCTCCGGGCGCGAGGCGTTTACTGCAGCGAGCAGGCGTTCGGCCCCGCCTTCCGCCTGGTCCAGCGCGCCGTTCAGCCGCTCGCCGATCTCCTGGTGGAGGCCGGTGACGGCGCCGCGCAGCGCCTCCGTCCGCCGCTCCAGCGTGTCCAGCGAGCCGTCGCTGGAGGCCGACTGCAGCGCCAGTTCGTCGAGCTCACCGCGCACCCGCGCGATGGCGGAGGCGATCGCACCCGCGCGCAGGTCGCCTTCGGCCGCGAGATCGACAAAGCGCTGGTCGAGGTCGGCCAGGCTGCGTTCCACCCCGGCCACCATGGCCAGGCTGGCGCGGTCCTGTTCAGCCACCCGGGCCGAAAGGCCGTCAAGCGCTCCGCCCGCGGCGCTCAGCCGCTGGTGCAGCGCGTCCGCCGCCTCGATGCCCGTACGGCCGAGGCCGGCGGCGCTCTGCGCAACAAGGGCTGTAACCGCCGCCGACTGGGTGTCGATTCCGCCGCGGATCTCGCCCAGTGCCGCTGCGGTGCGGTCGAGCAGTTCGTCCACCTGCTGCGCGGCGGTGCCGGCGACGTCGGACACGCGCGTGGCAGCAGCCGCGCCGGCGCTCTCGATCTGGGTCAGGTGCGCGACCAGCCGCTGGGAGGCGCCGCCGACGCTTTCGTCGGCCTCGCGGGCCCGGGCGGTAACGGCGGCAAGCTGCGCTTCGAGCGAAGACGCCTGGGCGCTGGCTTCGCGACCCGAACCGCGCAGCTCCTCGCTCATCGCCCGGGCGGTAGCTTCGGCGCGCGGCAGGTCTTCGAGCAGCACCCCGAGGTCGGTGCGCGCGTTCTCGGCGGCGCGATCCAGGGCCGAGCTATGCCGCGCCAGCTTCTCGGCTCCGGCATCGAGGTCGCGGGTGACGCCGCCAAGGCGATGGGCAGCCTCGTCGCCCAGCCGCATCAGCCGGTCGGACATGCCGGCCATCGCCGCCTGCTCGTCGTCGAGACGGCGGCGCAGCACGGCCAGCAGACCTTCCAGGCTGCGCGCTTCCGTGTGCATCGCCGCCACCGATCGGGTGAAGCGCTCCGTCTCCTGCCGCCGGGTCCGGCCGAACAGGATCCACAGGAGGCCGAGAAGGGCGAGCGGCCCGGTGGCGATCGCGAGCCACTGCGCCAGAACCGGTCCGGTCAGCGGCGATCCGCCCAGGCTCTGGCCCGTGGACCAGGCGGCGAACGCGATCCAGATGGCTGCCGCGGCGATGAGCGCCCATCCCAGCACCTGGCGCCCGCCGGCCCCGCTCTCGGGCTCGGGTAGCGCTTCCTCGTAGCTGCCGTAGTCGTCGGCTGGAGGGTTCTGGAACGCCGCAAACGGCTCGGCCTCGGTGAGATCGAGGGGCGGAAGCGCCTGGCCGGCGCGCTCTGGTCTGGCGTTCATGAGCGGCAGTTTACCACCTTTGCGCTCGAGCGGAAGCGTGCAAGAGAAACGGCCGGGAGGGACGAACCCATGGCGCTCGGAGCGCTGATCGGAGCCTATCAGGAGGATGATGCCGGCGGGCTCAAGGCCTTGTCGCCGCTCGCCGGGCGAACGCTGGTGGAGTACCAAGCGCGGTGCGCGGCCGCTGCGGGAGCGGCGCCGATCGTCGTGCTGGTAGAGCGGGTGCCGCCGGCGCTGGCCGCCGCTTTCGAGCGGCTGAGGGCGGAGGGAGTGGCCGCCATCCCGGTGAGCGACGGCATCGAAGCGGCGGCCCGGTTCGAGCCGGGCATGCCGATCCTCCAGATGGCTGACGGGATCGCCCCGGCGATGGCGCTGGTGCAACGAATAGTGGGGGCGAACGAGCGCGCGGTCGCGACGGTCGCCGACGGCCAGGCGCACGAGCTGTTCGAGCGCATCGACAATGAGCGGCGCTGGGCGGGGCTGGCGCTGGTGGACGCGAATACCTTGTCCTCGACCGCGGCGATGCTGGGCGATTGGGACCTGCAATCGACGCTGCTCCGCCGCACCATCCAGGCCGGCGCCCTATTCATTCCGGCAGGAGAGGGTGTGACGCCCTTCCTGGTGCACTCGGGAGCCGAGCCGCAGGCGTTCGACCGCCACCTGATCCAGGCATCGCGCCGCATTCGCCGCGACTGGCCGAGCCGCTACCTGCTGCCGATCCCGGAGGAGTTCGCGACCGAGCGGCTGATGAGCACGCCCGCGCGTCCCAGATGGCTGATCGCTGCGGCGCTCATCCTGATGCTGGGCGCAGCCGTGGCTTTCGTGCTCGGCTGGCCCTTGGCGGCGATGGCGCTGTTGCTGCTCGCCAGTCCGCTGGACCTGATCGCCGAGCGTTTGGCGATCCTGCGGCTGCGGCCCCTGCCGGCCGGGCTGCTCACCCGGCGCCTGCTCTGGCCGGCAGGCGGCCTGGCGCTGCTGGCGCTCGGCTGGTTCGAGGCGCGGCACGGCAGCGGTTGGGGCGCGGCGGTGCTGGCGCTGGCGGCCGCTGCCTTTGCCGAAGCGGCCAGGGTGGAAGCGGGCGGGCGCGACCTGCCGGGCGAGACCTGGCTGTTCGGCCTGCGGCCTGCTATTTTCTTGACGGTGCCATTCGCGCTCGGTGGATGGTGGACCGCCGCGCTGGCCGTGCTTGCCGTCTATGCCACGGGCAGTTTCTTCCTGGTCCAGAATCGGGCTCACCGCGGCGCTCGCGATTGAGGTGGCATTAACCTCGATCGGATAATTGGGAATGGTTATGGCGCCCCGGAACAGGCCAGATGCGGAGAATGCGCAGGATGCGTCAGCGGATGGTCTGCGCGTGCGCGGCGAGTCACAGCGCCTGGCCGCCGCCGTGCAGGACTTCCTCCTCGACCCCGCTCAGCGGCTGACGGAGCAGGAGCGGGCGCTGATGAACGCCATGCTCCACGGGCTGGTGGAGCGGCTCGCCGACGAGATCCGCGTCCGCCTGCCGGCGCAGCTCAGCCCGCAAAGCGAGTGTGACCCGGCCGAGCTCGTCCTGGAGCTTGGCAGGGGCGGGCTGCTCGCTAAGCCGGCGCTGATTGCATTGCTGCTCCGCCGCGCCGATCTGCTGCGGCTCGGGCAGGCGGCGCTCGGCACCCGCGCCCGCGATGGAAGCTCGCTGCTCCAAGGCTGGGTCGGGGACGAAGCGCCGGACGTGGCGGCGGCGGCAATGGCCGTGGCCCTGTCCCGCGGCGCCGCGCGCGACCGCTTCGGGCGCCCCGGGCTTGAGCTTGCCGACTGTCCGGCGGAGATTGCGGTTGAGCTGGCCTACGACGTTGCGGCCGCCTTGGCCCGGCGCTGCGGCGGCCGGGACGAGGAGCTGGTGGCGGCAGCCGTGGACCTGCTCGCCCGCCACGATGAAGGCCAGCGGCTTGACGCTTTGGAAGCACGGTTGGTGCGCGCCCTGCAGGAAGCCAAGCGGCTCGACCCGACGACGCTGTTGGCGATGGCTGGCGCCGGCGAGGTTGGCTTGCTGTGCGAAGCGCTGGCCAGGCTGGCCGGCATTCCGGGCGAGAGTGGTTGGACGTTGTTCGTCGACGGGCGGGACGGGCGGCTGGCGCTGTTGCTGCGGATGGCCGAACAGCCCCGCGCCATGGCCGCGGCCCTGCTCGCCCGCCTGGCCGCTCCGCTTGGCCTCGGCGACCCTGTGGCCGAGCTCGACTGGTTCGATCGCATCGGGGAAGCCGAGGCCCGCGCCGCGCGCAACCGCCTGCGGCTGCCCCCCGCTTATCAGCAAGCCGCCGCGGCACTGGAGGGACATGCCCGTGGCCGTGCCTGAACCGATCGGCGGAACCGTCGATCCTGAGGGACGGCTGACCGCGGCGGACCCCCGCCTGCTGCAGTTGCAGCGGGAGGCCGGCGCGGAGCTCGGGCAGCCGCTCGCCGTACCGCAGCTGGCGTTCATCGTGCGGCTGGCCCGCAAGCTGGGCGTGACCATCTCCCGTCCCGCGCTGGCGGCGTCGGCCGAGGCCGACCTGGACCTGTGGGTGCGGGCGGAACCCGAGGGCGGCGGGGTGCGGCTGACGGTCGAAAGCTGGGTCGAGCGTCCGCCGCAGCGTTCGCGCTGGCCCGAGGACAAACACGCGCCGGCCCTAGAGACCGCCGCCGATTACCGCTTCTCGCTCGATTCCGACCTACGCCTGCTTAGCCTTTCGCCCGATCTTGCGGAGCAGCTCGGCACCGAGCCGAAAGCGGCGGTCGGGCTGCCCCTCACCCGTCTGGTCCAGCTCGAAGCGGACGAGGCCGGCGACATGCCGCTGCTCGGCGCCTTGGCAGGGCGCAGCGACTTCGATGGTCAGCGCGCGGTCCCGAAAGCGGGTGGGGCCCCGCTGATCCTGTCGGGCGAGGTTCGGCTCGGACCAGCCGGCGAGTTCGCCGGCTTCGCCGGGCGCGTGGCCGCCGAGCGGACTCAAGTTGCGGCCCCCGTCGTGGCTCCCGAACTCAACGAGTTGCTGCAGCTGCCGCTCGACCGGATCGTCGCCGAAGCGCGGCACATCGCCGAGCGCGCTCAAGGTCCGCTCCGCAGCGATTACGCAACATATGCCGGCGACATCATGACCGCTTCGCGGCACCTGCTGGACGTGCTGCGTTCCACAACCGCAGCGGCTCGGCCGGGAGGGGATGAAGGGGCCGAGCGGATCGACCTGGTCGCGCTCGCCTTGGAAGCGGCCGGGCTGGTCCAGGCCCAGGCGACGGAAGCCCGGATGAAGCTGGAGGTCGAGGGAGAAACGGCGCTGGCCGCGCACGGCGACGCCCGCGCGGTCACGCAGATCCTGGTCAACCTGATCGGCAATGCGGTGCGCCACTCGCCCCCTGGCGGAACGGTACGGATCATCGCCGGCACGGGCGGCGGGGCCGAGATCAGCATCGCCGACCAGGGCCCGGGCGTGGCGCCTCGGGATCGCGAGCGCATCTTCGAGCCCTTCGAGCAGGCTGCGTCCAAGGTCGGGGGCGCCGGCCTGGGACTGGCGATCTCACGCCGGCTGGCGCGGTCGATGGGTGGGGACATCCTGCTCGACCCGGGGCCAGTCCCCGGAGCGCGGTTCACCCTCCGACTGCCGCTAGCCTGACGTCCTAGCGGCGCTCCACCGGCACATAGTCGCGCTGAGTGGCGCCGACGTAGAGCTGCCGCGGCCGCCCGATCTTCTGCTCGGGATCGGAGATCATCTCGTTCCACTGCGCCACCCAGCCGACGGTTCGGGCCAGGGCGAACAGGGCGGTGAACATCTCGGTCGGGAAGCCAATCGCGTTGAGGATCACTCCTGAATAGAAGTCGACGTTGGGGTAGAGCTTCTTCTCGATGAAATAGTCGTCGCTGAGCGCGATCCGCTCCAGTTCCTTGGCGGTGTCGAGCACCGGGTCCGAGATGTTGAGCTCGGCCAGCACCTCGTCCGCGGTCTGCTTCATCA
>NZ_CADCVZ010000024.1 GCF_902806265.1 uncultured Sphingomonas sp.
GCTGAACGAGCGTCCGCTTGCGGGTGCCGGTGAGCCGCACCGGTACGTCCGTCATGGGCGCAAAGCAGCCGCTCGAGGATCATGAACGATCGGCTGGAATGCTTATTCCGACTCCCAAGAGCGGGCTGACAGCTTTCCACCAGCAAATAACACTTGCACCATTGCTGATGGCGCAGGTCTGACGTTGACGAGAAGTTATCGCTTGGCCATCATCCCATCTCTGAAATCAGGCGACTTTCGCTTCGATGCGTACAGAAGATGAATACAGAGGCTTCACAGCGCGGATATTGGAATGGCTGATTTCAGCCGGTTCTACAAACCAATGACCCCTCCCGTAGGGGTCACCAGCAATCGCAATAGCTTAGCGTCGCCAGGCGAGAAGTCGAGCTACGCTCACCCAAATACTACCTCATAAACGTGGCTGCATCTGCCTAAATCGTGGCGGATCAAACAGCGGCATGTCCCGGGGAAGCGTCGCAGCAGCAAGCCCATTGACCGGAACTCAAGGGAGAAGCTGAGACGAGCCGGTACCAGCCAGCAGACTGCTCACCTCCGCTACGCCGAACGCCGAGACTTGCCTGACAGCGAGACGTCTGCAAGCCGCTTCTGAACGGCTCCAACGCAACATGCGTACTGCAGGCTTTCGCCATCAGTTCATCAGGCCAGCGCTCCTGAGGGCTTTCTCGATCACGTCTTGCACCTTGCTGGTGCGGCTCGGTGCCGAGGGGGTCGCGGGACCACAGGGGAGAATGATAAGGGACTTGATCTCGGCTGGCTTGGCGGTCGGCGGGCGCGCAACGACCCGCGGGCGGTCCCCTGCCCGATCCAGCGCCCAGAAGCCGATGATCTGCCGCGTCGACGAGATCCCGACATCCAGCATGTAAGGACCGGCGGCCTCGCCTGCGTTCGCCGGAACCGCGTCGAGCGGAGTGCCATGCCCCATGTTCCTGATGCTATACTCCTCGATCACCGCCGCGCCATGGTGGTCGCGCCAGACCCGGCGTTGCTGGCCGGCGACCGTCTCGGTTGCGCTTGGGGATGCGGCAACACCGTGCAACCCGCGCCACTGCTCGATCAGCGCTGCTGCGTTGCTTGCATCCACCGTCCGATCGCTGCTGCCGTGCCAAACCGACAGGACAGGCCATTTGCCGTTATGGTTGGACGCCGACCTTACGAGCTGGGTCAACTGCCCAGGTCCGGACCCTGCGTTCCCACGCATCCGCTCGAATGCCTCCGGGACGGTTGTGGCGGTGCCAAACGGAAGGCCGGCGATCACCGCCCCGCCGGCGAACAGCTCGGGGTAAGTGGCCAGCATGACGGCCGCCATTGCACCGCCGGCCGAAAGGCCCGTGATGTACACGCGTTGGCCGTCGAGTCCGTGGCGGGCGCACATGGCCTGCACCATTTGCGCGATCGACAGAGCCTCGCCGCCGCCGCGGCTCGCATCGGCTGGAGAGAACCAGTTGAAGCAGAGATTCGGATTGTTGGCCCGCTGCTGCTCCGGGAACACCAGAGCAAAGCCATGCTCATCGGCGGCATCGATCCAGCCGGCACCGCGATTGTAGCTGCTGGCGGATTGAGTACAGCCATGAAGGACGACAACCAACGGCGCGCCGGCACCGAGATCCTCCGGAACGTAGGACCGGGCAAGCAGATCGCCAGGGTTCGAGCCAAACTCCTCGAACGCCTTCAGTCTTCTGTCCGGCTCTTCGGTTAAGGAATTGGGCCGTCGGTTTCGCAGGGCGCTCAGGCGGGTGATCGTGTCATGAAGGCCGGGAATGTTCGTTCTCCTGCGCCGATAATGGCACCTGCACCAACAGCTCACGAGCGGATTTGCTGCACTGCAGCATAAATAAGCTATCGTCAGCCAAGGAGGCGGTGATGGTCGGGTCGGCTCCCGCGACGACGGACACGGACACGATGGCGGTTCTGTCCACCCAGCCCACACCGCTGCTCGCCGGCGTGACCACAACCGCCGGGGACTGGTGCTGAGCGGCGACCTGAATGGCAGCAAGACGGCTCTTGATACGCGCAACGGCAAGCAGCTGTGGAAGCAAAACGCGGGTGCGCCGATCGGCGGCGGGGTGATCACCTATCTCGCGGGTGGCAAGCAGTATATCGCCGGCGCAGTCGGCCACACGTCCGGCAAGTGGAAGACCAAGGGCGGCAATGCGAAGGTGGCAGTCTATGCCATGCCCTAGCCGCCCGAGCAGAAGCTTCGCGGAGTTGCATAATTAGACCGATGCTGACCGATGAACCGAGTAGCCGGCGGTATCCGAAGACAGAAAGATCGTCCCCGCCGGCGTCCTGCCGTACCGGTTCGATAGGCCTGCTCGTTCTCCTCACGGCGTTGATCGCCGGTCCCGCTCTCGGCCAGACTCAACCGCCCGCGACAGGCGAAGTCATAATCGTTACCGGGCGCGGCCTTCCCGAGGCGCTCGGGGAAAGCGTCTATGACACGACCCGGATCGATCGCGAGCGGCTGACGGAGTCGGCCAGCAACCGGCTTGAGGACATCCTGCGCGACGTGCCGGGCTTTCAGCTGTTCCGGCGCTCGGACTCGCGTTCGGCCAATCCAACCAGCCAGGGCGCGACCTTGCGCGCGCTGGGCGGCAATGCTTCGAGCCGCGCGCTGCTGATCCTTGATGGGGTGCCGCAGACCGACCCGTTCGGGGGCTGGGTGAGCTGGCCGGCCTACTCTCCGCAGCGGCTCGGCCTCGTCCGCGTGACCCGCGGCGGCGGGACCGGAGCCAACGGCGCGGGGGCGCTTGCGGGAACCATTGAGCTGTTCAGCGCGACGCCTGCGCAGCTCCGCGGCATTCGTGGAGCCATCGCCTACGGCAGCCGCGACAGCCTCGACGCTGAGGCGGGCCTGGGCGTATCGCTGGGGGCAGGCTTCGTCTCCGCCTCGGCCAGCTACGCCCGCGGTGACGGGTTCGTCCCTGTCGTCGAGGAGCAGCGCGGTGCCGTCGATCGCTCCTCCCCCTATGAGCAGACGAGCGTGTCGGTGCGCGCGGTGGCGCCGGTCTCAAGCACCATCGAGTTCCAGTCGAGCGGGCGGTGGTTCTCGGACAATCGCGAGCGCGGAACGGCGTTCAGCGGTATCTCCACCCAGGGCTTGGATGGAGCGGTGCGGCTGGTCAGGAACGGGCGCTGGCGCTGGTCGGCGCTTGGCTATGTGCAGACGCGGCAGTTTCGGAACAGCTTCGCTGGGGTGAATGCTGGTCGAACGTCGGTTTCGCGCGTGTCGGAACAGCATGATGTACCCTCCGCCGGCTATGGCGTGCGGGCCGAAGTGCGGCCGCCGCTCGGTAAACTCGAGCTCCGGTTCGGCGGCGAGTGGCGCGAGACGGAGGGGGAGACGCGCGAGCGCTTCAACTTCCAGAACGGCGCTGCAACCCGCAGCCGCGAGACTGGTGGGCGCACCCGGACGCTCGGCGCCTTCACCGAGGCTGCCTGGCAGTCCGGCGCGCTGACGTTGTCCGGTGGCGCGCGCTTGGACCGCTGGCGGATCAGCAGCGGTTTCCTCGACGAGCGCGTGCTCGCGACCGGCGCGATGCTGAACGACGTGAACTTTGCCGATCGTTCCGGATGGGCGGGTACCGCCCGCACCGGAGTCGCCTGGCGCGCGGCCGACGCGATCACGTTGCGGACCGCAGCCTATCTTGGCTGGCGGCTGCCGACCCTTAACGAGCTTTATCGTCCCTTCCGCGTTGGCGCCGACGCCACGGCAGCTAACGCACGGCTTGCGCCCGAGCGGCTGCGCGGCATCGAAGCAGGCGTTGAGTATCGCCCGACCGGCGACGGCCGGGTCGGCGTTACCGTCTTTGCCAACCGTTTGGAGGACGCGATCGCGAACGTCACCTTGGGGCGCGGGCCGGGCGTTTTTCCCGGGGCTGGCTTTGTCGCTGATGGCGGCGAGTACCGCCAACGCCGCAATCTGGATGCCATCCGAAGCAAGGGCATCGAAGTGGATGGGCGGCTAGACTTTGGCAGTTGGTCGTTGGCGGGCGGCTACAGCTTCGCCGACGCCCGGGTGGATGCAAGCGGGCCCGCGCTGCCGCTCCATGGCCTGCGTCCGGCCCAAACCCCGAAGCACAGCTTGTCTTCCACCTTGGGCTGGCGGGGCTCGGGAGATGTCCGGGCTTCGCTCAGCGCGCGCTTCGTGTCGTCCCAGTTTGAGGACGACCTCAACGCGCAGCGGCTCCCCGACGCGCTCACCTTTGATGCAACGGCTTCACTGCCCCTCACCCGTGCACTCGCCCTCGAAGCTCGCGCCGAAAACTTCACGAACAAGCGGGTAGTGGCGGCCATCAACGGCGCCGGGGTGATCGAGCGAGCAACGCCACGAACTCTCTGGATTGGACTCCGCCTGCGCGACTGAGGTCAGTTTCCGCTCTCCCGGCCGAAACTCCTCCACGGCCGCATCGATCATACTTCCTAGCTCCGGGGGTTGGGAGCGATCCGGGACGCGGCCTTAACTGCCAGACTTCGTTGGGCCGCGCCTTACGTAATGGACTTCGCCAGCCTGCTGCCAGGGGCCGCCCTCCACCGACCGATCAAGGGTGATGCGCAGACGCCCGTCGGGTTGCGGCAGCAACCGGGTAGTAAGCCGGGCTTGTTTGCCGTCCATCTGCTGTTCGTCCGTGAACACAAGGCCGCGGTCGCCAGCCGGGTAGCCGTATTGCACGCGGCTGGCGCCATTGTTTCCGTAGCTCTGGTAGGTGAAGCGGCGGTCCTTTTCCGAATAGCCGACGATGGCCTCCACCCTGGTACCGTCTGCGCTGTCGGTAAGGCTGCACACGACGAAAGCGCGGCGGTCGTACCACACGCAGGAGTCGCGGTAGCTCGCCTCCTTCCCCACGCGGGTCCAGTCGCCGATCAATGCGCTCAATCGAGCGTCGATCTCGGGCGGGTGCACCGGCCTGTTTGGGGGAGCTGCGAGCGCTGCCGACCAGAGAAGAACTCCAAGCACGCCGTACCTCCTAAGCTAGCCTCACCCGCGAGGGATGCTCATGCCGCGTTTCTTTGTTCTTCATGGATGCTCATGAGCGAGTGCAGCAGCTCGTCCTCGGCACTCGACATGACCCCAAGCACCTCGGCCTCGTCGCAGCCTTCGGCCGCCAGATAGGCATGACCCATGGTGGAATCGATGTAGATCGACTGACCTTTGGTGAGCACGACGGGATCGTAGAATTCGGTGTTCACTACAATGGTGCCGTCCAGCACGAAGACGAACTCCTCGCCGACGTGGCGAACCAAGTCGCCGAATTCCTGGCTGCTCTTCGCGCGGATCTTGGTGATGACCGGGATCATCCGCTTGCGGCGGAGTTCGGTGCACAGATAGTAATAGTCGTAGTTCGGGGTCTCCACCCGCACGGCCTCGTCGAACTTGCCGATGCTCCGCCTGGCAGTCACCGTCGAAGGTGCCTCCTCCCCCTTCTCGGCGAACAGCTCTGACATGCGCAGTCCCAGGCGCTGGCTGACCTGCACCAGCTTGTCGTAGGTCAAGGTGAGCCTGTCATGCTCGACCTTGGACAGCGTCGATACCGGGATGCCGCTCTTGTCGCTCATCTGCTTGAGCGTCCAGCCCTCGCGGTTGCGCAGGTTCCGAAGCAGTTCGCCAAGGGTGGGCAATGAAGCAGACATAGGGCGAAACATCCGGAGTTGACCAATTATCCAATCAGGATAACAGTGTCCTAATCGGAACACGCGCTAGTGTATGAGGTACGCACCCATACGGCAAGCCGCGCGGAGTGATCAGGGGAGGCACGAAGATGCGGCTTTGGCAGCGGGTAAGCGCGGGCTTGGTGGCGGTACTAGTCGGTGCCGGAGCGGTGGCGCAAAGCATGGCGCCGCTGTCCCCGTCTCTGTCGCCAACAACTCGTGCGCCGACGCCGGCTTCGCCACAACAGCCGGTGGCCGCAGCCGGGGGCGAACGGCCGCAGCTGACGAAGTCGGACGTTGATGCCTGGCTCGACGGTTACATGCCTTATGCGCTGAACGCGGGCGACATCCCGGGTGCGGTGGTAGTGATTGTGAGGGACGGGCAGATCCTCACCGCGCGAGGGTTCGGCTATGCGGACGTCGACAAGCGCACACCGGTCGACCCGGAACGGACGCTGTTCAGGCCGGGCTCGGTGTCCAAGCTGACGATCTGGACTGCCGTCATGCAGCAGGTGGAGCAGGGCAAGATCGACCTTGACCGGGACGTCAACGCCTACCTGGACTTCCGGATTCCGCCGCGTGATGGTCAGCCGGTCACGATGCGCCAGCTGCTCACGCATACCGGCGGCTTCGAGGAAACCGCCAAGAGCATCATCTTCTACGATCCGAAGTTGCAGGTGCCGCTCGGCGACTACCTCAAGGGCTCGTTGCCGAACCGGATCTTCGCGCCCGGCACGACCCCGGCCTATTCCAACTGGGGCACCGCTCTCGCCGGTTACATCGTCCAGCGGACCTCGGGCGAGGAGCTGCAGAACTATCTCGATCGGCACGTCTTCGCACCGCTCGGGATGGCACATTCAACCCTCCGTCAGCCGCTTCCGCGGCACCTCGCTCCACATATGGCGACCGGCTACCAGGAAGCTGGCGGCAAGCCGCTCGGGTTCGAGCATATCGGCCCTTGGCCGGCCGGATCCCAGTCTTCCTCCGGCACCGACATGGCGCGGTTCATGATCTCGCACCTGGCAAACGGGCGCGGGCTGCTGAAGCCGCAAACGGCGGCCACCATGCACAACAGCCCGCTCGACAAGGTAAATCCGCTTTCCGTCCTGTCTCCGCTTAACCGGATGGAGCTGGGCTTCTTCGAGACCAACGTGAACGGGCGGTCGGTCATCGGCCATCTTGGCGATACGGAGGCCTTTCACTCCTCGCTGCACCTGTTCATGAACGAGAACACCGGGCTGTTCGCCTCGTTCAACAGCGGCGGAAAGGACGGCGCCGTGGGTCCGCTCCGCAAGGCCGTCTTCATGGATTTCGCGGACCGCTACTTCCCCGGCAACACGCCGCCGCAGGGGCGCGTCGACGCCGCTACCGCGCGCAAGCACGCCGAGATGATGGCCGGCGAGTGGCAAGCCAGCCGCCGGTGGGATACCCACTACTTCTCGATCCTCCGCTTACTCGGCCCGACCGTCGTTAGCGTTGGCGAGAATGGCGAGCTGGTCATCCCAGCGCTGCTGGCGGCCAACGGCCGCCCTCAACAGTGGGTCGAGGTCGCGCCCTTTCTGTGGCGCGACAAGTTCGGCGATGACCGGCTCAGGGCCAGGGTCGTGGACGGCAAAGTCGTGCGTTGGTCGACCGACTTCTTCTCGCCCTTCATGGTGCTCGAGCGCGTTCCTGCCAGCCGAGCCGCCTCCTGGATCTTGCCTTTGCTGGGCCTCGCCGTTCTGGTGCTGGTGCTCACCCTCATCGCCTGGCCGGTCGGCTGGTGGAACCGCCGCCGCTACAAGGCCGAGCACCCGCTGAGCGGGCGACCCTTGAAGGTGCACCGCACCGTTCAGTATACGGGGCTCGCAACCTTGCTCGTCCTGGCCGGATGGGTCACCGCCTTCACCCTGGCACTGAGCGCAGCACGCAACCTCACCGGCGGCCTCGATCCGCTGCTGTGGATCCTGCAGGTTGCCGGATTGATCGCCTTTATCGCTTTTGTGGCGACGACCGCTTGGAACCTGTGGACGGCGTTCACCCACAGCAGCCGCTGGACGCGCAAGCTGTGGGCCGTGCTGCTGTTCCTGAGCGCATCGGTCATCCTCTACGTCGCCTGGCGCTTTGGCCTGTTCGCCATGACGGTGAACTACTGATGCCGAGGCTGTCCCTCCACGCCGTAACCGAGCAGGTGCGGCTGGCTAAGCCGTTCCGCATCTCGGGCCACGTGTTCGATCATTCGGATGTGGTCGTCGTGACCTTGAGCAACGGCGGGAACGAGGCCCGCGGCGAAGGCGGCGGCGTCTACTATCTCGGAGACAACGCGGCCCATATGCAGGCCGCCATCGAGGCAGCCCGCCCGGCCATCGAAGCGGGCATCGGCCGCGACGAATTGCGCGCGCTGATGCCCGCAGGCGGCGGCCGCAATGCGGTCGATTGCGCCTTGTGGGAACTGGAGGCCATGCAGGCCGGGGCGGCTGCCTGGCAGTTGGCCGGCCAGGCCGAGCCGAAGCCGCTGCGCACGACCTTCACCCTCGGCGCCGACACGCCCGAGGTGATGGCGCAGGGCGCGCGCGACTATGCCGATGCCAAGTCGATCAAGTGCAAGCTGACGGGCGACCTCGCGCTCGACATTGAGCGGGTGCAGGCGATCCGGGCGGCGCGGCCCGATGCCTGGCTGGGTGTCGATGGCAACCAGGGGTTCAAGCGTTCCGAACTGGAGACGCTGACCAAGGCGCTCGCTGCGGCGGACGTGTCCTTGCTCGAACAACCGCTGGCGCGCGGAAGCGAAGCTGACCTTGAAGGCTTCGACTCGCCGATCCCGGTCGCCGGCGACGAGAGCATCCTGACCCTCGACGATGTCGCGGGTGCACTGGGCCGCTTCGACGTGAT
Organism: uncultured Sphingomonas sp.; assembly: GCF_902806265.1. Lineage (GTDB taxonomy): Bacteria > Pseudomonadota > Alphaproteobacteria > Sphingomonadales > Sphingomonadaceae > Sphingomicrobium. The sequence goes on from NZ_CADCVZ010000024.1 coordinate 8,539, forward strand.
CAACATCAAGCTCGACAAGTGCGGCGGGCTGACCGAAGGCCTGCTGATGGCCGCGGAAGCGCGTCGTCTCGGCCTGGGCGTGATGGTCGGAAACATGATTGGGACCAGCCTGGCGATGGCGCCCGCTTATGTCCTGGGACAAGGCTGCGACATCGTCGATCTGGATGGGCCGACTTTCCTGGCGGAGGACCGTCGGCCAAGCGTCCGCTACCACGATGGCATGATCTCCAGCGGTCCGGAAGTTTGGGGCGGCGGCCGGGGTACTGCCGGGTGAACGCCACGGCGGCAGCGGCGGCACCGCGCGGCGACTGGTTCGGGCAGCCGCGTGGCCTGACGGTCCTGTTCCTCACCAACATGTGGGAACAGTTTTCCTACTACGGCATGCGGGCGTTGCTGGTCTATTACATGACCAAGGAGCTGCTCTTCTCGCAGCAGCAATCGTCCTTCATCTATGGCCTTTATACCGCCTGCGCTTACTTCACGCCGATCGTCGGCGGGGTGATCGCGGACCGCTACCTCGGCAAGAAACGAGCAGTGATCGCGGGCGCGAGCATCATGGCCGTTGGCCATTTCATGATGGCCTTCGAACCGTTGTTCTACGCCGCATTGGCGACCATCGCGATCGGAAACGGGCTGTTCCTGCCGAGCCTGCCGAGCCAGGTCGGCGACCTGTACCGGCGCGACGATCCCCGACGCGGCTGGGCGTTCAATGTTTACTACGTCGGCATCAACATCGGCGGTTTCCTGGCGCCACTGGTCTGCGGCACGCTGGGCGAGATCTATGGGTGGCACTATGGATTCGGCGCCGCGGGGATCGGAATGGTCGCCGGCCTGCTGATCTACCTGGCGGGGCAGCGCTACCTTCCCGCCGAGCAGCCGCGCCTCGTCACGGAGGAGGTCAAGCGCAGCCGGGTCGGCTTCAATCGCGACACGATCCTGTTGCTGGTCGGCATCGCGCTGGCAGTGACGGTGTTTCGCGGGGCCTATGAGCAGGTCGGCAACACCGTTGCCTTGTGGGCCGACAGCGGCATCGATCGCGCGGTCGGTGCCTTCACCATCCCGATGACCTGGTTCCAGTCGCTCAACCCGCTATTCGTGATGCTGATGACCCCGCCCCTGCTGGCCTACTGGGGACGCCGCGCGACGGTCGATGCACACAACCTGCTGGTCCGTCGCATGGCGATCGGCGCGGCCATCGTTTCCGCCGCCTACCTGCTGATCGCCGGCGTGGCCGCCGCCAACGGCGGGAACAGCGCCAACTGGACCTGGCTTGCGCTGTTCTTCGTCATCTTCACCTTCGGCGAGCTGTTCATCCTGCCCACCGGCCTCGGCCTGTTCGCGCGGCTCGCGCCCGAGCATCTGGGTGCCACCACCGTCGCCGCCTGGTTCCTGGTGATCTTCAGCGGCAGCCTCAGCGCCGGCCTGGTCGGCACGCTGTGGAGCAGCATGACACCTGCGCCGTACTTTCTCCTGCTGGCCGGCATTGCAGCCGCGTCTGCCGTGCTGCTGCTGCTGCTGACAAGGCCCGCAGCGAAGCTTCAGCGTGATCGACGCGCAAACCCCGAACAGGATTGACACTTTTCCGATTAGGACATTACGATCCCGATCGGGTAATGACATCCAGCGTATGAAAGTTGCCGGTGCATTCGCCGGACCCAGCGTGGACATCGCCATCGGGCGGCCGATCGCACCCACAACTGCTCTGAGGGGAGAACTAACCGATGACTTACCGCCACATGGCCAAGCTGATGTCGACCGCGACGCTGATGATCGGTGTTGCCGCACCTGCCTACGCCGCTCAGCCCGTCCCCGAAGAGCAGGAAGCGCAAGCCGCCAACCAAGAGGTCAACACCCGCACGCCTGCTGATGACAACCAGCCAACGGAGATCGTGGTGACAGCGCAGAAGCGCGCGCAAACGCTGATCGACGTGCCTCAGGCAGTGTCCGTTATCGGTGGCGCAGCGCTTGAACAGCAGCATGCCGACACCTTCAGCGACTATCTTAAGCTCGTGCCTGGCCTGCAGATCGACGAAAGCACGCCCGGCGCGAGCCGGCTGATCGTGCGCGGCGTCAACACGGGGGGCGTGGCCTCGACCGTGGGCGTGTACGTGGACGAGACGCCCTTCGGCTCAAGCAGCGGCCTGGCCAACGGCGCCGTGCTGGCTGGCGACTTCGACACCTTCGACCTGGACCGGATCGAGGTGCTGCGCGGGCCGCAGGGCACCTTCTACGGCGCGAGTTCCCTCAGCGGCGTGCTCAAGTTCATCACCCGGCTTCCGTCCACAACGGGCGTTACAGTCCGCGGCCGGGTCGGCGTCGAGGCGGTCGATGGTGGCGACATGGGTTACTACGGCAATCTCGCCGCCAATCTGCCGCTGACCGACGACCTCGCCTTCCGCGCGTCCGGCACATACCGCAAGAACGGCGGCTTCATCGACTCGATCGGCACCGGCGGATCGGACCGCGCGAAGAACATCAACGACTCCAAGAGTTACGGCGGCCGCGGATCACTGCTGTACCGGCCTACGGACGCTATCTCGTTGCGACTGTCGGCGATCGTGCAGAACATCAAGGCTGACGCGTCCAGCGTCATCGAGAGTGATCCGGATACTCTGGAACGGCTCTACGGACGCCTGAGCCAGTCGCAGTTCATCCCCCAATTCACCGACGTCAAATATCGTGTCTACAACGGCACCGCCACCTTCGACCTCGGGTTTGCCGACCTGACCAGCTCGACCAGCTACGGCACGCAGAAGCAGCAACTGCGCGGCGATCTGACCAATGGGCTCAGTCCGCTGATCACCACCATCTTCGGCGTGCCGAA
>NZ_CADCVZ010000025.1 GCF_902806265.1 uncultured Sphingomonas sp.
CCCGGCCCATCGAAGCTGCTCGCGCTCAGCGGCGCCTTGAACTCGCCGGCGTGGGCGCAGCCCGGCACGGCACAGCGGTCCGCCGCCCCTTCCACCCGCCCGTGAAATTTCTGACTTCTTGACGCCACTCTCGTCCTCTTGAGCCAAGCCGCCTAATATAGCGCCCATGAACCAAGCTTCCACCGGCCCCATCGCTCGCGAGATCACCGCTCGTCTCCAGGAGGCGCTCGCCCCGACGCAGCTCCAGCTGAACGACGACAGCGAGCAGCACCGCGGCCACGGCGGCTACAATCCGGCGGGCGAAAGCCACTTCAGCCTGGCGGTCGAAAGCCCTGCCTTTACCGGCAAGAACCGGGTTGAACGGCAGCGGATGATCTATCGGGCGCTGGGCGAGTTGATGCAGGAGCGGGTCCACGCACTCGCCGTCACCGCAGCAAAGGCGCCCGGCGAATGAACAACGACTCGCCCATCCTGATGAGCCTGGCCCCGGTCAGCCACGACCTTGGCGGCTTCAAAGTCCACCGCACCCTGCCGCACAAGCTGCGGACCATGGTCGGCCCGTTCATCTTCTTCGACCAGATGGGCCCGGCGCGGCTTGGCGTGGACGAGGGCATCGACGTCCGCCCGCACCCGCACATCAACCTGGCGACCGTCACCTACCTGTTCGCCGGCGCGATCGATCATCGCGACAGCCTGGGCACCGTGCAGCGGATCGAGCCGGGCGCGGTCAACCTGATGACCGCCGGGCGCGGGATCAGCCACTCGGAGCGCTCGCCCGGCGATGAGCGGGCGCGCGGGCCTGCGCTGGACGGCATCCAGACCTGGATTGCGCTTCCTCAAGCGAGCGAGGAGCAGGATCCGGCCTTCGAGCATGTCCCGGCCGACCGCCTGCCGCGGATCGAAGGCGATGGCGTGCGCCTCAACCTCATCATGGGCGAGGCCTACGGCGCGCGCTCGCCGGTCACCCAGCATTCGCCCACCTTGTACGCCGCGATCGATCTCCAGCCCGGCGCGTCGCTGGAGCTGGAGCGCGAGGCGGACGAGCGCGCCGTGTACCTGCTGGAGGGTGCGGCGACGATCGACGGGACCCCGCTCGAGCGTCAGCATCTGGTGCTGCTCGCCCCCGGTCACCGGCCCGTCCTGCGCTCCGCATACGGCGCGCGGCTGATGCTGTGCGGCGGGGCGCCGATGGACGGCGAGCGCCACGTCTGGTGGAACTTCGTTTCGTCCAGCCGCGAACGCATCAACGAAGCCAAGCGTGCGTGGAAGGCCGGCGAGTTCATCCTCCCGCCCGACGACCGTGACGAGTGGATCCCGATCCCCGAGGTGCCGAAGACGGTCAGCTACCCGTGACCGAGTTCCGCCGCCTGCCCTTGTCGACCGGCGTTACCCTTAACGTTGCGGTCGCCGGGCCGGAGGACGCGCCGCCAGTCATCCTGCTCCACGGCTTTCCTGAATCGCACCGCACCTGGCGCGGCATCGCGCCATTGCTGCAGGACCGCTTCCGCCTGGTCATGCCCGACCAGCGGGGGTTCGGCGGCTCCGACCGGCCACAGGCAGTCGACGAGTACCGCACCGACAAGATCGCCGCCGACCTCTTCGCCCTCGCCGACGGCCTCGGGATCGAGCGCTTCAGCCTGGTTGGTCACGACTGGGGCGGCGCGGTCGCCTGGGCCGCGGCGATCAAGGGCGACCCCCGCCTCGAGCGGCTGGGAATCGTCAACGCGCCGCACCCGCTCATTTTCCAGAAGAGCCTGGTCGAGAGCACCGAGCAGCGCGCGGCCAGCCAGTACATGACCGCCTTCCGCACCCCCGGCTTCGAACAGGCGGTGGAGGCCATGGGCCTCGAGACCTTCTTCGAGAAAAGCTTCTCGCCGCACGTCGACCTCTCGCTCATCCCTCCGCAGGAACGCGCCCAGTACGTCGCCGAATGGAGCCAGCCAGGCGCGCTGACCGCGATGCTGAACTGGTACCGCGCCAGCCACATTCACGTCCCGCCGCCGCTGCTCACCGTGCCGGTGCCCGACTGGGTGCTCGGCGCCTTTCCAAAGGTCCGGGTGCCGACGCTGGTGGTCTGGGGCATGCGCGACAAGGCATTGCTGCCCGTGCAGCTTGACGGTCTCGACCGCTTAGTCGAGGATCTCCAGATCGTCCGCATCCCCGATGCCGGTCACTTCGTCCCGTGGGAGAAGCCGGAGGCCGTGGCGGCCGCGCTTGGGCCTTTCCTCGCGGGGGAAGCCGGGGCATAGGCGCGCACCCCATGACCCACACCCGCTCTCGTTCGCGTTCCGCCGCCCGCCTGGCCGCCGTTCAGGCCCTCTACCAGCAGGAGATGGAAGGCACCGCCCTGCCGCAGCTGCTGCACGAATTTCACCACCATCGCATCGGCGAGACCATCGACGGCGCCGAGCTGGCCGACGCCGAGGTCGATTTCTTCGACGATGTGGTGAGCGGTGCCCATGCCCGCCGCGAGGAGATCGATGGGCTGATCGTTGAGCGGCTGGCCGAAGGCTGGAAGCTTGAGCGGCTCGACCGGCCGATGCGCGCCATTCTGCGCGCCGGCACCTACGAGCTGCTCGCCCGTCGCGACGTTCCGGTGGGCACGGTCATCAGCGAATATCTGGACGTCGCCCACGCCTTTTACGACCGCAAGGAAGTGGCGTTCGCCAATGGGCTGCTCGACAGCATCGCCAAGGGGGTCGCCCGCTGAGGGAAAGCGAGATCATCGAGCGGCTTCGCGGCATTGCGACGGACCCCGCGGCGCGCGGGCTGCTCGACGATGCGGCGGTGCTCGGCGACCTAGTCCTCACCCACGACAGCATCGCTGAGGGCGTTCACTTCCTGCCCGACGACCCGCCCGCATCCGTCGGCTGGAAGCTGGTCGCGGTGAACCTGTCTGACCTCGCCGCCAAGGGAGCGGAGCCGGTGGCGGCGCTGCTGGCTCTCACCATGACCGGCGCGGACGACTGGGAAGAGAGCTTCTTGACCGGGGTGGCGGCGGCCTGCGAGAGCTATGGCCTGCCGCTGGTCGGCGGCGACACGATCAGCCTGCCCCCCGCAACGCCGCGCGTGCTCGGCCTCACCGCCATCGGCCGGGCAGTCGCACCCGTCCCGTCCCGCGCGGGCGCCCGCGCCGGCGACCGGCTGTGGCTCGTCGGAACCCTCGGCGACAGTGCGGCGGGGCTTGCCCTGCTGCAGATGGATGCTGCGGCCGTCGGCGCCCTGGTCGACGTGTATCGCCGGCCCGTACCCTTGCTGGCCGCCGGGCGGGCGCTCGCGCCGCTCGCCAACGCCATGATGGACGTCTCGGACGGCCTGCTCCTGGACGTCTCGCGAATGTGCCGGGCGAGCGGCTGCGGGGCGGAGATCGACCTCCACGCACTTCCGCTGTCCCGCGCCTTCATCGCTGAACGCGGACAAACCCGCTCCGCCCGGCTGTTCGCGGCCACGGCGGGGGACGACTATGCCTTGCTGGCCGCGCTTCCCGCCGGGGTCGACCCCACCGCAACACTTTCTTCACCCAAGGCGCCGACAATGGCCTGCATTGGGACGGTCACCGCCGGTGCCAGGCTCGCCCTGGCCGATGCGGACGGGGCCGTGCCGTGGCCGGAGCGCGCAGGTTATGAACATCGCTCTTTTTAGCTGGCGCCAGTGGGCGCTCGCCTGTGCCGGTCTGGCATCGGGCGCGCTGACGGCGCTGTGGCTAGCCTAGACAGCCCCTTTCCGGCCCCTTAACACCCCGTCAGTTTTCATGCGGCGTTCTGCCGTAGCCGAACTGAACAGGGGAATGTTCACCTCATGATTATCGTTCTGATCGCGATCGCCTGCGGGGTGATCGCCGTCCTTTACGGAGTGCTGACCAGCGCGCAGGTGCTTCGGGCGCCCGCCGGCAACCAGCGGATGGTGGACATCGCCGGCGCCATCCAGGAGGGCGCCCAAGCCTATCTCGGGCGCCAGTACACCACCATCGCCATCGTCGGCGTGGTCGTGGCGGTGCTGGTGGGCTTGTTCCTCGGGCTCACCCCCGCCGTCGGCTTCGTGACCGGCGCCATTCTGTCGGGTGTCGCTGGTTATATCGGCATGAATATCTCGGTCCGGGCCAACGTCCGCACGGCCGAAGCGGCGCGCACCAGCCTGCAGGGCGGGCTCACCACTGCCTTCCGGTCGGGCGCGATTACCGGCATGCTGGTCGCTGGCCTGGCGCTGCTGGCCATCTCCGTCCTGTTCTACGTCCTGGTCGAAATCCGCGGCAACGCGCCCAACAGCCGCACGGTAGTGGACGCGTTGGTCGCCCTGGCGTTCGGCGCCTCGCTCATCTCCATCTTCGCGCGCCTCGGCGGCGGCATCTTCACCAAGGCCGCGGACGTCGGCGCCGACCTGGTCGGCAAGGTCGAGGCCGGCATTCCCGAGGACGACCCACGCAACCCGGCGGTGATCGCGGACAATGTCGGCGACAACGTCGGCGATTGCGCCGGCATGGCCGCCGACCTGTTCGAGACCTATGTCGTGACCGTTGGCGCAACCATGGTGCTGACCGCCCTGCTGATCGGCACCCGGGCGGCGGACATCACCGCGCTGATGTCCCTGCCGCTGATCGTCGGCGGCGTGTGCATCATCACTTCGATCATCGGCACCTACATGGTCCGCCTCGGCCGCGGCCAGTCGATCATGGGCGCGCTCTACAAGGGCTTCTGGACCACGGCGCTGCTGTCGGTCCCGGCCCTGCTGCTCGTCACCTGGCTGACCCTGGGCGATCTCAACGCCGTGATCGGCGGGCAGGAAGCGGCCGGCACCGACCTGGAGCTCGGCTCAGCCGTTGCGCAACAGACCGGCGGCTTCACCGGCTGGGACCTGTTCTGGTGCATGATGATCGGCCTGGCCGTCACCGGCCTGCTGGTCTGGATCACCGAGTATTATACCGGGACTAATTTCCGGCCGGTCAAGTCCATCGCCAAGGCGTCGGAGACGGGCCACGGCACGAACGTGATCCAAGGCCTGGCGATCAGCCTAGAATCGACTGCCCTGCCGACGCTGGTGATCTGCGTGGCGATCATCGCTTCCTACTTGCTTGCGGGCCTCATCGGCATCGCCTTCGCAGCGACAGCGATGCTAGCGCTGGCGGGCATGGTGGTCGCGCTCGACGCCTATGGTCCGGTAACCGATAATGCCGGCGGCATCGCCGAGATGGCCGGCCTTGAGGATGAGGTGCGCGCACGCACTGACGCGCTGGACGCGGTCGGCAACACCACCAAGGCGGTGACCAAGGGTTACGCCATCGGCTCCGCCGCGCTGGCCGCGCTGGTGCTGTTCGGCGCTTATACCACGGACCTGCAGGAGTTCTCGGGCGAGCTCGGCATCGCGCCCAACTCTGTCGATTTCTCCCTGTCCAACCCGTACGTGGTCGTAGGGCTGCTGCTGGGTGCCCTGCTGCCCTATCTGTTCGGAGCGATGGGCATGACCGCCGTCGGCCGCGCCGCGGGCGACGTAGTGATCGACGTCCGCGACCAATTCCGCAGCAATCCGGGAATCATGGACGGTACCAGCCGCCCCGACTACGCCCGCACCGTCGACCTCGTAACCAAGGCCGCCATCAAGGAGATGATCGTGCCTTCGCTGCTGCCGGTGCTGGCGCCGATTGCCGTCTACTTCATCATCGCCGCGGTCGCCGGACGCGAGCAGGGCTTCGCCGCCCTCGGCGCGCTGCTGCTGGGCGTGATCGTCTCCGGCCTGTTCGTCGCCATCTCCATGACCAGCGGTGGCGGCGCCTGGGACAATGCCAAGAAGTACATCGAAGACGGCAACTACGGCGGCAAAGGCTCGGAAGCCCATAAGGCCGCGGTCACCGGCGACACGGTCGGCGACCCGTACAAGGACACCGCGGGGCCGGCGGTCAATCCGATGATCAAGATCACCAACATCGTCGCGCTGCTGCTGCTAGCGGCGCTGGCTGGGACCGGCGGCTGAGGCGCCGGAGCAACTGATCGAAACAGCCTCGCCGGCGTCCGTCGGCGGGGCTCTTACCATCTCCGTTTTAGGCTGACCCTGCCGACAGGGGGAGGGATGGCATGACGAAGTTGCTTGCATGGTCCGCGGCCATGCTTCTCGTGGGTGGGGCGCACCCCGCTGTCGCAAGCGGGAACGCAGCTCCAGGCCGTCCCGCGAGTATAGATGCAGTTGACTATGTGGACGATCGCCGCCGCGTTCTCTGGTTCGATCCCGAGCTCAAGAAGCTGCAGGCGCAGCTCTACCGGGCCTTGCCGGGCACCGTGAACTTCACGACGGGCTGGTCGCAGGACGACAAGCGCGCGCTGGTCTGGTCGTACAGCGGGGCGGACCCGGGCGGCTACTACCTGCTAGACCGGGCGACCGCCCGGATGCATCCGGTGATCAATCCCTATCCGGAGATCAATCCGGACAGCCTGGCACCCGTCAAATACGTCCGTTACCAGGCGCGCGACGGGCTCGTCATCCCTGCCTATCTGACGCTTCCGCGAGGCCGGGAGCCCAAAGGCCTGCCCCTGATCATCATGCCACACGGCGGACCGTTCGCGCGGGACAATTGGGAGTATGATCCCACCGTGCAGTTCTTCGCCAATCGTGGCTATGCGGTGCTGCAGCCGCAGTTCCGCGGTTCCACCGGTCACGGCAAGAACTTCGTCGACCGCGGCTACGGCGAGGTTGGCCACAGGATGCAGGACGATCTCGACGAGGCATACATTGGCTGGCGAAATCGGGCCAGATCGATTTCCAAGCGGGTGTGCGTCGTCGGCGGATCGTACGGAGGTTACGCCGCCATGTGGGCCGCTACGCGCAATCCCGAACGCTATCGCTGCGCGGCCAGCATCGCCGGAGTATCCGACTTGCAGTCGATGCTGCGCTACGATCGCAAGCTCTTCTCCGCCACCCGCTACTACCGTGAATAGCGCGACAAGGTCGGCGGTGAGCGCAAGGTGGACCTGCGCGCGGTGTCCCCGATCAGTTTCGTCAGCAAGGTGCGGGTGCCGCTACTGATCGCGCACGGCGAGGAGGATGAGCGCGTCCCGGCCAAGCAAAGCCGGATGATGATGGAAGCGCTGACCAAAGCCGGCGGCAATGTGACTTCCGTGTTCTGCAAAAAGGGTGGTCATAGCTTTTCCAGCAGCGAGGACTTCGCAGACTGGCTCCGCCGGCTCGAGGCGTTCCTGGCTAAGCACAATCCGGCCTGAGCGACCCTACCCAATCGGCCCTCCGCAGGCTCCTTCCCTTTTTCATGGGGTCCGCGTAAGGCTCCCCGACTTTTCGGATGACTTAGCGAGGGTTGATGGCCAAGGAAGAACTTCTCGAGATGCGCGGCCGGGTGGTGGAGCTGTTGCCCAATGCGATGTTCCGCGTCGAACTCGAGAACGGCCATGAGATCCTGGGGCATACTGCCGGCAAGATGCGCAAGAACCGCATTCGCGTGCTGACCGGCGACGAGGTGCTAGTCGAGCTGACGCCTTACGACCTTACCAAGGGCCGAATTACCTACCGCTTCATGCCTGGGCGCGCCGGACCTCCCGGCTACACCGGTTAAGCCGCCTGGTGCGGCTGATCCTCGCCTCGGCGAGCCCGCGCCGCCTCGACCTGCTCGCCCGCATCGGCGTCGTCCCCGACGCGGTGCTGCCCGCGGACATCGACGAGAGCGTGCCTGCTGGCGAACTGCCGCGCGTTCATGCGCTGCGCCTTGCCGAGGAGAAGGCGCAGGCGGTCGCCACGGCCGAACCCGCCGCGCTGGTGCTCGCCGCGGACACGGTGGTCGCGGTCGGGCGCCGCATCTTGCCCAAGGTCGAGGACGAGCCGACGCTGCGCCGGTGCATGGCGCTGCTGTCCGGCCGCCGCCACCGGGTCATGACGGGGGTTGCCCTGGCCAAGCCCGGCGGCACCCTGCGCAGCCGCGTGGTGGAGACCACCATTGCCATGAAGCGCCTGTCGCACGAGGAGATCGACTTCTACGCACGCCATGGCGAGTGGCGCGGCAAGGCCGGTGGCTACGCGCTGCAGGGCTATGGCGAGGTCTACGTCCGCCACATCGCGGGCAGCCACTCCAACGTGGTCGGCCTGCCGCTTGGGGAAACGCGGCACATGTTGAAAGCGGCGGGCTACTCACTTGCCTGACTGGCTGGTCGAGCGCGGCATCGGGGAAACCCGCGCCGCGCTGGTGGACGGGGACCGCATTGTGGAAGCGCGGGTGCGGCTCGACGGCACTGTTCCTGCCGGCTCGGTCGTGGAGTGCCGGCTACGGAGTGTCGGAACGGGCGGCCGCAACGCGCTGGCGGTCACGGCGAGCGGAGTCGAACTGCTGCTGCCGCAGCGCCCCAGCGGCGTAAGCCAAGGGGCGGCGATCCGCGTGGAGATCACGCGCGAGGCTATCCCCGGGCCCGAAGCCTGGAAGCGGAGCCTGGGCCGGATCACGGACGCACCCGCAGCCATGGCTGCCTTGCCGGGGGAGACGGTTTCCTTTCCGCCGAATGGCGAGGACCTCCTGGAGCGGGCGGGCTGGTCCGACCTGCTGGAGCAAGCGCGCAGCGGGACCGTCCGGTTTCCCGGCGGCGAGCTCAAGCTCTACCTGACGGCAGCGATGACGCTGATCGACGTGGACGGTCTTCCCTCACCAACCGAGTTGGCGGTTGCGGGCGCAGCGGCGGCGGGCGCGGCGATCCGCCGCCTGGGCATCGGCGGTTCGATCGGCGTCGACCTCCCCACCACGCCCGGCAAGGAGCCGCGGCAGCGGGCGGCGGCCGCGTTGGACGAGGCGCTGGAGGGCACCAGCTTCGAGCGCACGGCGGTAAACGGCTTCGGCTTCCTGCAGGTGGTTCGGCCTCGGCGGCACGCTTCGCTGCTGGAGCTCGCCGCTGACCGACCGGGCTTTGAGGCGCGCGCGCTGCTCCGGCGGGCGGCGGGCGAGGGCTGCGGTCCGTGCCGACTAGCCGTTCATTCTCAGGTCGGCGCCTTGCTGGAAAGCAGGAGCGACTGGCTGCTCGCCCTAGGCCGACAGCGCGGCGGCGCCGTCACCTTGCGGAGCGATCCTAGCCTTGCCATGTCCGGTGGACATGCCGAACCTGTCTAAGCCATCCAAAGGCTGCCCACTGTGTGGCAAGCCAAGCGCACCCGACCACGCGCCATTCTGCAGCCGCGGCTGCAAGGACCGGGACCTCCTGCAGTGGCTCGGCGAGGGTTACCGCATCCCCGGCTCACCGGCCGATCCTGGACTGGACAGGCCGGAAGACGACCGGTAGGGGAGCGCTTCCCGCCGCGATCTCGGGGTCGCGAGCCGTGGGCCCGGGTAGCTCAGTGGTAGAGCAGACGACTGAAAATCGTCGTGTCGGTGGTTCGACTCCGCCCCTGGGCACCATTCCCTTCAGGTAAGCAGAGACTTCTGGAAGGAGCCCACCGTGGCGCCTCTTGAATGCGGCTGAATTCCGCCATCAGTGGCGAGTTCGGGCCTCGATCAAATGCCAAACCTGCACTCCGGAGGGATGGCTGTGACCTCAGGCTTCGCGCCTAACCGACCAGATGAGCGCTGATACGCTCGTCACAACGGCCGCGATCCCAAGCATGGCACCTGGGTCAAGAACAAGCATGAGCAACTCCTTTCAACTCGCATGTTCCACATTTGGGCCAATCAGCCGCGGACCAGCCCGGAGCCTAGTTCTAGGCCTGAGACCCGCTCAGCACAGAGGCCAAGAGCGACGCTCCGCTCGGCCGGTGGATGCGTCATCAAGGGCAATCGTTCACGCCGCGGTGATTGGATCTACCACGTTCCTGGCATGCCTTATCACGCGCAGACTCGAGCCGAGCAGATGTTCTGCAGCGAAGCGGAAGCCCGTGCGGCCGGCTATCGACGGGCGATCGTCAGATAGCTTTCTTCGTTACCGGTGGTTCAGTCTCTGAGAAGATCATAGGTTGATTGCTGCCAGTCCAAGCCGCTCCGATTTTGGCGTCGCGCAATTTGCTGCGCGAAGGAGGAACGGCCGATTGGGAACCGACACAATCAGGTAGGTGGCGCCCGCGTCCGTGCAGGTCGGGTTGGCATACGTTGGCTCGGCCCACGGTCCGGTGTCTGAGAGTGCGGATAACCATTCGCTTTGCTCACGTGGAGTTAGAGGCCTGAAGGCTGCGCCGGTCTCAGCTCGGTACCAGACGCTTTGTTCCAGGATCAGCAAAGCAGCGATGGGCAGCTGCGGTTTGCCGTCCGGTGGAGGCGGGGTAGGCATCCCTTGGTAGAAGCGGCTCAGCACGTGACCTTCGGCTGATTGAGCTCGCTTGAGCGCCGCCGCGCCGAAGCGCGCAATAATGGCTTCCTCCAGATCAGCTTTGACCTTCTGCGCGCTGAAGCCGGGTGGCAGGTTCTCGACATAGTCGGTCGGACCAGGCGGAACGGGAGAGAGGCTCTGGCTGATCGGAGCACACGCGGACAGCACCAAGGCCATGACCAGGATACGCATCGGAAGTGCAACTGCCCCTTTAGCACTTGGTTGCAGACACCCTTGGCTGCAACTCGCATGAGTTGCGGATGGTCGGATGCGTAAGGGCGGCTTCTGGTCCCGATGCTCAGGACACCATCCTGATGTCCGGACTGTTAGTGGTGCCAGCCGCTACACAAAGCTTGCGCGTACAGTGAGCGCTGCCATGGTCTAGATCTCACCGCCTGGGATCTCGCCTCATGAAAGCTACAGACGCTCTGCTCGGCGCAGTCTCCGCGCTAGTTATTGCATTCAGTTCGACCGCGTCAGCGCAGCAAACCCAAGAGTGGTCCCCGGCTCAAGTTCAGCAGATCCTCGAGAAGACCCAATCGATCCGCCTCGCTCCCGACTTGTCGCATCTTAGTGCCGACGAGCGGGCCGCTGTCGATAGGCTTTTGCAGGTCGGTGCAATCTTTCAGGACATCTACGAGACGCAGAGACATCGTGGTGCAATCGAGGCGCGGCAATCCCTTCTCGGTCGCCGAGATGCGCTCGCGCCTCAGCTATATAAACTCTACCGGCTAAACCAAGGTCCTGTCGCTGTGACGCTGGACAACAAGCGCGTGCCATTCGTGGCGGTAGACGCGCCGCCGCCAGGCAAGAACGTCTACCCTTGGGATCTGACAAAGGCTGAGATCGACGCATACATAGCCGCGAACCCGGCAGAAAAGGCAGGACTCACCCACCTGCGTTCGGTCGTTCGGCGGGCCGACGCAGCTAGCCTTCGGCAGGATCTTGC